>JBBQGC010000001.1:0-255255 GCA_038322705.1 Bryobacterales bacterium
TTAGCTCCCCGATCCGAAGGGGATTGAGACCGAAGCGTGACGATGGCACCCCCTGCCCTCCCGTGCCCTTTGTTGGAATTAGCTCCCCGATCCGAAGGGGATTGTGACCTGCAAACAATCCCGGCGCTAACAACGCCAACAAGTGAGGAGTTGGAATTAGCTCCCCGATCCGAAGGGGATTGAGACAACTCGTTACGACCGCTAACGGATAAGCGAATTTTGTTGGAATTAGCTCCCCGATCCGAAGGGGATTGAGACCAACAAGCCCGAGGACCCCCCGGAGGAAGTACGTCTTCCCATCGTTGGAATTAGCTCCCCGATCCGAAGGGGATTGAGACCAGTTGCGGGAACCTCCTCCCTAGATGAAGGGACAACCAGAAGTTGGAATTAGCTCCCCGATCCGAAGGGGAGTTGAGACCCCGAAGGTTGCTGGCCCGAGAAATGGCCTTTTGCACGTTGGAATTAGCTCCCCGATCCGAAGGGGATTGAGACGGGTCTGGCCGAGAAGGGTCAGGGCGCCAGCGAGATCGAAGTTGGAATTAGCTCCCCGATCCGAAGGGGATTGAGACGCGTTGTAAGGCAACTGGGGAAAGGCACACTGCCACCGTTGGAATTAGCTCCCCGATCCGAAGGGGATTGAGACCATCCTCGTCCCCGGCAGGAATCGAGACCACGACTTTGGTGACGTTGGAATTAGCTCCCCGATCCGAAGGGGATTGAGACCCGCCGAGCCGCCCGACCGCGCGCGGATCGTCGCCAGGTTGGAATTAGCTCCCCGATCCGAAGGGGATTGAGACAACATCGGGGCGGCATTACCCGCCTCGAACGATTTCAATTGTTGGAATTAGCTCCCCGATCCGAAGGATTGAAACACAATACGTGCTCCAGCACAAATGGGATCAAGAACCGAAGTTCGGGAGTTACCCCTTAGCGAAGGCGGATTGAAACAGAAGGATGACCCCGAGCAGCCATCCCAGATTCCAACCCAGGTTCGGGAGTTACCCCTTAGCGAAGGATTGAAACTGATCTTGTTGGTGGGCTTCCGTTATCGAACTGGGGCAGGCCTTTCGACCAGTCCCCTCGACGGAGTTCGGGACAACTCAGGGCGAGGGCGGGATGGAACCATATGGGCAGGGGAGTCGCGCGCGGCGGATCGAAGGTCGCGCTACCGGGCGCGCTGAGAAAGTCGCGATTGCCGGTTAACTCAGCGGCAGCGCGCGACCTTACGCCGGAGATAGCCGCCGGGTTTGGGGTGGGTGCGCGGGAATCCAGGGCTTACCTTTGTCGGCGCCTCACCGGCTAACAGCAGGGCACGCGCCCACCCGGTCGTTCTTTGTGGCTTGGCTTTTGGTGAACTCGACCGGCTACTTCTTCAAGAGTTTGGCCGCCGATGGTCGATGTACTCGGATCCGCGGGAGTTGTTACCCGATACCCCGTGCTTCAGCCCAACCCTTTTCAACAGACGCCTCCAGTTCATCCCAGCTTTCGTGGCCTTGCTTGCGCCACTCGGCGGCGAGATCCTGCCGGGCTGCGGCCCAATCGCGGCCGGCGAAGTGTTTTTGAGTTGCCATGTGATGGCCGAAGTTGAACGCCTCGCGATACCGCTCGTAACCTCCGCCGCCGCGCTCGGCCATCAACACGGAGTCGTCGCTGATGAATGCGCCCGCAAACTCATCGAAGCTGCCCGAGTAGCCCGGGTTTCTGGGCGCGCTGTGTTCCGGGCCCGAGTCGTTCATGGCGCGGGTGTCCTGGACATCTTCTTCGCGGGTCGCGCCGCCGGTTGCCATCTGGTTATCCATGCTTCCTCTTTCTAACTTTCTAACGGAACGATTCGGGTACAACCAACTCCACTGGCCGCTGCTCACCGGCGGCGGGGCGGTCGAGCACGATGATCTGCTTTTCGGGGGCGGGCGGGTTCAACGTCAGATTACGGCGAAATACGGATCCGAAGCGGTTCGTGTAGACGCACGTGAACTCAGCGCCGAAGAAGAAGATCTGGGCTGAGTAGTACACCCAGAGCAGCACGACGACGAGCGAACCGGCAGCACCATACGTGCTGGCGACGCCCGTGCGTCCGAGATACAGGCCGAGAAGCAGCTTGCCGATCGTGAACAGGATCGAAGTTGCCGCAGCACCCACGGCGACATCGGTCCATTCGACACGTGTATCGGGCAGAACCTTGTACAGGAGCGCGAACAGGAAGGCGATGACGACGAACGACACCAGAGAATAAGCGATGGCCAGTATCCACCCAGGGACCGGCAGAAAGCGGCCGAAATAGGCGCCCATTGCCGAGAGCCACGCGCTGATCAGCAACGACACCATCAGGAGGAAGCCGATACCGATGACCATGGCAAAGGACAGCGCGCGCACCCGCACGATGTCGACGACGCTTTTCCAATAGGTGGTTTCGAGGTCGGGCACTTTCCAGATTGTGTTCAACGCATCGCGCAGCTCGTTGACCACGGCGGTGGCTCCGAAGAACAGGGCGATGATGCCGGCGATGGTCGGCAGCCATCCGGTCATGGGCTGATGCGCACTCTTGAGCAGACCCTGGATCGCGACCGCGCCCTGCCACCCGACCAGGTCCTGAATCTGCCAGATCAAGCGGCCCTGAGCGGCCTCTTCCCCGTAAGCCAAGCCGGCAATCGCGACGACCACGATCACCATCGGCGCCAGCGAAAGCAAAGTGTAGAAGGCCAGCGAGGCGCCGAGACGGGGAGCCCGGTCGTCGAGCCAACCTTTGTAAGCGGCCTGGATCAACTCGCTGGATTCTTTGAAATTGGGCAAAACACGGCATCCGGAGATATCGCCCGGCTTACAACCGGCACGTGCTGTAGAGGCAGCGTCGGACATTGCCAGTGGATAGACGCACGTAGGATACCAAGCGCATCGAACATTCTTCGGATGGCCGGGGAATCTAAGTGCCTGGACATGTTCTACTTGGGAACGGACCTCAAAACATTCCGTAAGCGTCGCTATGTCAAGTACTTGAAACCTTTCCACCGGTGGCGGGTCTTACTTGCAGGCCGGGGATGAACAAGGGATTGCCCAGTTGCAACTGCCCGGCTGTCAGTGCCGCGTAATACGAAGGGGGAGGGTTTACGACGGATGAAGGCAGTATGCTGGCAGGGACGAAATGCTATCGGAGTGGAAAATGTACCCGATCCGAAGATATTAAACCCCCGCGACATTATCATCCGCATCACCAGCACAGCGATCTGCGGTTCCGATCTCCACCTGTACGACGGGTACATTCCGACTATGGAGAAGGGTGACATTCTCGGCCATGAAATGATGGGCGAAGTTGTCGAAGTCGGGCATGAAAACGGGTTGAAAAAGGGCGACCGGGTCGTGATCCCGTTCACCATTTCTTGCGGGGCCTGCTTTTTCTGTAATAAGCAGATGTGGTCGTTGTGCGATAACTCGAACCCGAACGCGGAGATGGCGAGCGCGATGATGGGCTACTCCGGCGCTGGGCTGTTCGGGTATTCGCACCTGTATGGCGGGTATGCGGGCGGCCAGGCGCAATATGCGCGGGTGCCGTTTGCAGATGTGGGCGCGCTGAAGGTGCCGGATTCGTTGTCTGACGAGCAGGTGTTGTTCCTGTCGGATATTTTCCCGACGGCCTATATGGCGGCGGAGAACTGCAACATACAGCCTGGCGACACCGTTGGCGTTTGGGGTTGCGGGCCGGTGGGCCAGTTTGCGATCAAGAGCGCCTACATGCTGGGCGCGGAGCGAGTGATCGCGATCGACCGTTTCCCGGAGCGGTTGAAGATGGCGAAGGAGAAGTCGGGCGCAGACGTTATCAATTATGAAGAGACCGAGGACGTTGTCGAGCAATTGAAGCAGATGACGGGCGGCATGGGGCCGGATTCGGTGATTGACGCGGTGGGCATGGAAGCTCATGGCGTGAACGTTGCGGGTTACATGTACGATAAGGCGAAGCAGGCGGTGAAGCTCGAGTCCGACCGGGCGTATGCGCTTCGCCAGGCGATCCAGGCTTGCCGCAAGGGTGGAACGGTTTCGATACCGGGCGTATATGCGGGACTGGTGGACAAGATGCCGATGGGCATTGCGTTTGCGAAAGGCCTGACTTTCAAGATGGGCCAGACGCATATGCAGAAGTACATGCGTCCGCTCCTGGAGCGTGTGGAGAAGGGCGATATCGATTTGTCCTATGTGATCACTCATCGAGCGACACTGGACGATGCCCCGAAGATGTACCAGATCTTCCGGGACAAGCAAGAGCAGTGCATTAAGGTCGTTCTGAAGCCCTAATGCCCGCCCGCATCCCACGTGGGATGCATCTTTGAGCCGGCGCGAATTTCCCGGCTAAACAACGGCTGTGCCGTTGAGTGTCTTTGTTAGCTTTTTTGGGCCCGCCGCGTGGGCCGCACAACGAAACCGTCTGAAAGGCGGAGTGTATATACCCATTCGAAATGGGCACGGAAGAGACAATGGACAAGCATGAATTAACTCGAGACCTGATCTGCTTTTCTCACTTGCGCTGGGGCTTTGTGTATCAGCGCCCGCAACATTTGATCAGCCGTTTCGCGCGGCATCTGGGCTCCAAGGGTGGACGGGTGTTTTTCTGGGAAGAGCCCGCTTACGGGGCCGAAACGCCGCGGCTGCACATCGAGGTGTGTGCGGCGAGCGGAGTTCTTGTTTGCACTCCGCAGGTGCCCCACGGAATCGAAGAAGACGAATTGAATGGCGTGCTTTGCGAAATGCTCGATGACTTGATCGGGCGTGAGCGCGTAAATGATTTCACTGCGTGGTACTACACGGCGATGATGCTGAGCTTCACCCATCATCTGCGTCCCGCGCTCACCATTTACGACTGCATGGATGAGCTGACTCTGTTTCAGGGTGCTCCGCCCGCGCTGCGTGAGCGTGAGAGCCACTTGTTCCAAAGAGCGGACCTGGTTTTCACGGGCGGCCACTCACTTTACGAAGCAAAGCGGGCACAGCATCACAGCGTGTACGCGTTTCCGAGCAGCGTGGATATCAAGCATTTCGAGAAGGGCCGCAACGATCTGGCGGATCCTGCCGATCAGGCCGCGATTCCTCAACCGCGGATCGGCTGGTGTGGCGTGATCGACGAGCGGATGAATATCGAGCTGCTGGCCGGGACCGCGGAAGCGCATCCGGAATGGCACTTCGTGATGATCGGTCCGGTGGTGAAGATCAATCCTGCGACGTTGCCGGACGCGGCGAATATACACTATCTGGGCGGCAAGCAATACGGCGAGCTGCCGGCCTACATCGGCAACTGGGATGTTGCCATGATGCCGTTCGCGCATAACGAATCGACGCGGTTCATCAGCCCGACGAAGACGCCCGAGTATCTGGCGGCGGGCCGGCCAGTGGTGTCGACGTCGATCCGCGACGTTGTGCGGCCCTATGCTGAGAACGGCCTGGTGCACATCGGCGATACGGTGGCCGAATTCTCGGCAGGTATCGAAGAAGCGCTGGGCATGAACGGCTCGCGCACGGGCTGGCTGATGAAGGTGGACGACTTCCTGAAGGATATGTCGTGGGATGGCACCTGGTCGGCGATGGCCAAGTGCATGGAAGAGAAGTTGGAGGAGAAGCGGCGTCTGCGGGCCGCGGCGGCTGTTGCGGAGATCGTTGGAAGTACGGCTGCGGGAGCTCCGGGGCTATACACCAGCCGCGAGCGCGAGCGCCACGCATACGATTACCTGATCGTGGGCGCGGGTTTCGCGGGCAGCGTGATTGCCGAGCAGATGGCGCGCAACTTCAACAAGCGTGTCCTGCTGATCGACAAGCGCAATCACATCGGCGGCAATGCGTACGATTTCCATAACGAGCACGGCGTGCTGATCCACCGTTATGGACCGCATATCTTCCACACCAACTCGCGCGACGTGTACGATTATCTGTCGCGGTTTACGGGATGGCGGCCTTACGAGCATCGCGTGCTGGCGAACGTGGACGAGAAGCTGGTGCCGATTCCGATCAACCTGGATACGGTGAACAAGCTGTACGGGCTGAGCCTGACGTCGGATGAGCTGGAAGGATTTTTCTCGAGTATCGCGGAGAAGCGCGATCCGGTGCGGACGTCGGAGGACGTGGTGGTATCGCGGGTCGGGCGGGAGTTGTACGAGAAGATGTTCCGCGGTTATACGCGCAAGCAGTGGGGCCTGGATCCATCGGAGTTGGATGCTTTGGTGACGGCGCGCATTCCGGTGCGGACGAATCGCGACGACCGGTATTTCACGGATACGTTCCAGGCGATGCCGGTGAACGGCTACACGCGCATGTTCGAGAACATGCTGGATCATCCGAACATTCACACCATGGTGAACGCGGATTATCGCGAAGTGCGCGATATGGTTCCGTACCGCGAGATCGTGTTCACGGGTCCGGTGGATGAGTTCTTCAACTTCCGCTATGGGAAGCTGCCGTACCGGTCGCTGCAGTTCAAGCACGAGACGATCGACCGCGAGTGGTTCCAAAGCGCGCCGGTGGTGAACTATCCGAACGAAGCGGTGCCGTATACGCGCATCACGGAGTTCAAGTATCTGACCGGGCAGCAACACGCGAAGACGAGCATTGTGTACGAGTATCCGAAGGCGGAAGGCGATCCGTATTATCCGGTGCCGCGTCCCGAGAATGCCGCGCTGTATAAGCGGTATCAGGAACTGGCGGATGCGACGCCTCACGTGCATTTCGTCGGGCGGCTGGCGACGTACAAGTATTACAACATGGACCAGATTGTGGCGCAGGCGCTGGCGACGGTCGGGAAGATGGTGGGTGCGCGGCGTGCCGAATTGATCCGGCCGCAGGGCGAGTTGAAGCCCGCGCTGTCGGCTTGAGGAGCGCATGACGGAAACTGAGAAGCGGATCGCCTGGGGCAGCGCGATCGGAGCGGCGACGGCTGGCTTGGCGGCGTGGGGGCTGCTGTCGCGCAAGCAGGCGAGCATGAAGGGTCAGGTGGTGGCGATCACGGGAGGATCGCGCGGCCTGGGACTTCAACTGGCTCACGACTTCGCGGCGCTGGGATGCCGGCTCGCGTTGTGCGCACGTAGCGGCGAGGAGTTGGAGAGCGCACGCAAAGAACTGGAGGCGCGCGGCGCACAGGTGTACACGCACGAGTGCGACGTGAGCGATCGCAAGCAGGTGGGCAAGTTCATCGACGGCACGTTCGAGCGCTTCGGGCGAATCGACGTTCTGGTAGCCAACGCGGGTGTGATTCAAGTGGGCCCGATCGAGTCGATGAAGATCGAAGACTTCGAACAGGCCATGGGCGTTATGTTTTGGGGTGTGTTGTATCCGGTGTGGGCCGTGATGCCGCACATGCTCGAGCGGGGACGCGGGCGGATTGTGACGATCACCTCGATCGCGGGGAAGGTGAGTGTGCCGCATCTGGTCCCGTATAGTTGCGCGAAGTTTGCCGCGGTGGCGCTGTCGGAAGGCTTGCGCGCCGAGCTGGGGCCCAAAGGGATACAGGTGTTGACCGTAGCTCCCGGTTTGATGCGCACGGGATCGTTCCTGAACGCGCTGTTCAAGGGCAAGCAGGCGGACGAGTTCCGCTGGTTCGGATTGGGGGCGACGCTTCCAGGAGTGTCGATGGATGCGGAGCGGGCGTCGTCGCAGATCATCTCGGCGATGCGCGGGGGAAAGACGGAGAAGATACTGACCGCGCCCGCTCAGTTCTTGGCGCGGCTGCATGGGGCGTTTCCGGAACTCACGACGTCGTTGATGAGTTTGGTGAACGAGTTGATACTGCCCGGGATGAAGGGCGGATCGAAGGATGCGGTGAGCGGGCATGAGGCCGATCGGAAGCTGGACTCACAGTGGTTCAAGCTGGCCACGATGCTCGGGCGGGTGGCTGCGGATCGGTTACAGAAGGCGCATGCAGGCGATTGACGGAAGCACACTGGAGCAGAGGTTTGCTGGATGCAAAAGGCGCTTGGTCTATCGACTTCAGCGCCCTTTTGCGTTAAAAGACTCGCTCACTGGGTGCGTACCAGCACCCACAGGTGGTGCTTAGTTGAACACGAGCTTCGAATTGGTGCCGCCGAGACGGATTTCCTGAATTTTCATCTTGCCGTCGACGTTGGTGTAACGGACGCTGGTCGTAGTGAATTTCTCGGTTGAGTTTTCCACTTTAACGTCGGCTTCCACAACGCTCTTGCCGCCTTTTACTACAGCCTTGTTGTCTTTCAACTCAATCTTGTAGTCACCGGCTTTCAGCTCGGTGCCGTTGATGGTCGACGGTTGAAATAACGTTACCTTGTAGTTAGCGGCTGCACTGGCCAAAGCGAGGGCGAGCGTGGAGAAACCGAACAAAATCTTCTTCATTGTATTACCTAGCTCCTATCGGAAGGGTCCTGTCTTAAATTACGTTCGTATCGCGAATTCGTTCCGCTGGTGACGGAATTTATTTGAGTAATTCGCGCTACGTCACACGAGGTCTTGCATGTATTTAACTAGCATGTTGATCGCCGAACTGAGGAGCGCGGGATCGGCGCCGAAACCGGACAGCCAATTACACTCGCGCTCGCGGCGGAGCCACGTCATTTGGCGTTTTGCGTAGCGCCGGGTGTTGGTCTGCATCAATTCGAGGCAGTCACTCATGGCTGAGCGGCCGGTCAAGTAGTCCAGTATCTCAGCATATCCAATTGATGCAAAGGGTTTGGATTGGGGAGATATACCGGATAACAGCAGGAGAGCTACTTCTTGAATTAGACCCGCCTCTACCATGGCGATACATCTTTGATTGAGCTTATAGTTCAACTCGTCACGCGGCGGATTCAGCGCAAGCTTCAGTGGTAGGAAGCCGGTCAATGCGTCGCGCCCGCTTTCAAACAGCTCAGTCATCGGGCGCCGGGCGGAGAGACACACTTCGATGGCGCGAATCAGCTTGGGTTTGTCGTTGGGGTGAATGCGCGATGCGGCGTGCGGATCGAGACGGGACAAGGCGCGATGCAGAAACGCGGGGCGCCGTTGCACAATCGCAGTCAGACGTTGGCGCAGGACCGGGTCGCGAGACGGCGCGGGCGCGAGTCCGTCCAACAGTGCGCGGGCGTAGAAGCCGGTTCCGCCAACGACCACGGGCAGACGGCCGCGCGACGCGATGTCTTCGAGAAGCGGGCGAGCAAGACGTACATATTCGCCCGCACTGAACTGTTCCTCCGGGTCGAGAATATCGATGAGGTGGTGGGGAATGGAGGCCCGATCCGCGGCGACGGGTTTGGCGGTGCCGACATCGAAGCAGCGGTACAACTGCAAGGAGTCGCAATTGACGATCTCGCCGTTCGAGCGCTGTGCGATTGCCATGGCGAGCGCGCTCTTGCCGGCGCCGGTCGGGCCCAGCACCATCACTAACGGCTTGGGCACTCAGTGAGCCGGCGCCTGGTCGATCGGAGTGACCGGATCGATGAACGGCCACGCGAAGAAGCCGATCACGTACATGCCGGCCATCACATACAGAAACAGGTTGTAGTCGCCGCCCGTGTGTTGCAGAATGTAGCCGCCAATTGCGGGAGCTGCGAAGCCGGCGAGGTTGCCCATCATATTCATGGAGCCGGAAACCGTGCCGGCGTATTTGCCGCCGATATCCATGCACGCGCCCCACGCGCCCGGCATATTCAGATCGTTCGAGAAACTCGCCATTCCCATGGCCAGCATCGCGTAGACGGGATTGTCGATCTGGATGACGAGCAGCAGAAAGAACGCGCCTCCCGCAAAGCCGGTGCAACTCAGCAACCGGCGGCTGCGAGTGACGCTACCGGTCCAGCGCGCCAGTTTGCTCGCCATGAAGCCCGCGAACAGGCAACCGAAGCCGCCGAAGAGAAGCGGCATGATCGCAAGATACGCGGCGCGCTGCTCGTCGACGTGGCGGAATTGTTGAAGGTATTTGGAGAGATAGGTGATGTAGAAGTACCAGGGGAACGTGCAGCAGAAGTATTGCAGCCATAAGAGCCAGACGGTGCGTGAGCGGATGATTTTGCCCCAGGGAACGTCGCTGTGCCCGCCGCCCATGTCCTGCAGGTCCTTCAAGAGTTCGAATTCAGCGGCGTTCACGCTGGGATGGTCCTTGGGCTTGTCTTTGAACCACCACCAGAACAGCGCACACCATACGAGGCCGAGGCAGCCGAATGCGGAAAATGCCCAGCGCCAACTCGACGATTTCGGAATACCGAAGTTCTCGATGACGCTGAAGGCCCACAACACGATGACCGGGGTGAAAGCTCCGCCGAAGCGCGCCGATGCCCACATGATGCCCTGGATGCGAACGCGCTCTTCGCGCCGCAGCCACGATGCGAACGCCTTGGTGAGATTCGGGAAGCAGCCCGCTTCGCCCGCCGCAAACAGAAACTGCGTGATGGCGAGCGATGTGCCGCTCCACATCCAGCCCATCGCGGCGGTGAACGTGGACCACCACAGGACGATGCGGATCAGAACCTTTTTGGGACCGAGCCAATCGCCGAGGAAGCCGCCGGGTATTTCGAACAGCGCGTAGCCCAACCCGAATGCGGCGACCACCATGCCCCAACTCTGCTCGTCGATGCCGAGCGCGGGTTGGATGCGCGGGGCCGCCTTCGATAACGCGACGCGATCGATGTAGGACAGAATCGCGAGCGTGAGGGCGAACACCACCACCCAATAACGCGCATGTGTGGGCTGTTGATTGACGGCTTGCGGGGCCGTTTGCGGGGAGGGCATGGGCGACCCTCATCTTAACGCGGGCGGCTGCGCTATGGTTTCAGCGATCCTGCGAGCCAGTTCAGGTAAGCATCCGAGCCGTCCACGATAGGCAGCGCGATGATCTCGGGCAGCTCGTAGGAGTGAATCCGCTCGATGGCGGCGCGTACTTCGGCGAGCAGCGCACGGCTGGTTTTGATGACAAGCAGCAGCTCATCGCCGGTTTCTACTGCGTCCTTCCAGCGGTAGACGCTGGTAACGCCCGGCAGGATGTTGACGCACGCGGCCAGGCGGGCTTCGACCAGTGTATTCGCGATCCGGCGCGCTTCCTCGTTGTCTTTCGACGTTGTTAGAACGACGATCTTGTCGGTCATTCGCGGCCCTGCTCCATCAGCGCTCGCAGCGAGGATTCGTACGGTGCGCGCGCGATGCCGCGCTCGGTGATAATCGCATCGACGTAGCGCGACGGGGTGACATCGAACGCCGGATTCTGGACCGCGATATCGTGCGGCGCGATGTGAACGCCGAAGACTTCGGTTACCTCAGTCGCGGCCCGCTGCTCGATCGGGATGGAATCGCCTGAAGCAAGAGTGAGGTCGAGCGTGGATATCGGGGCCGCGACATAGAATGGTACGCCATTTTCGCGCGCAAGAACGGCGACCGAGTACGTGCCGATTTTATTGGCGACGTCGCCGTTGGCGGCGATGCGGTCTGCGCCGACAACCACGCAGCCGATGCGGCCGGAGTGGAGAAAGTGGCCCGCCATGTTGTCGGTGATGAGCGTGGTTTTGATGCCGTCCTGCTGTAATTCCCAGGCAGTGAGGCGCGCGCCTTGCAGGAAGGGACGCGTCTCATCGGCGAACACGTCGATGTTCTTGCCCGCGCTGACCGCGGCACGGATGACGCCGAGCGCAGTTCCATAGCCGGCTGTTGCGAGAGCGCCCGCGTTGCAGTGTGTGAGAACGGTTTTGCCATCGGGCACGAGCACCGCTCCGTTGCGTCCGATGGTCTCGCAAATGGCGATGTCCTCGAGACGGATCTGGCGCGCCTCCTCCACCATGCGCGCGACGATTTCCGGGCGCGGTTTATCCTGCATCGATTCGAAGAGCCGGCGCATGCGGTCGATGGCCCAGAAGAGGTTGACGGCGGTGGGCCGGGTGCGGGCGAGCGTGGCGCAGACAGTTTCGAAATCCGCGCCCTCGATGACGCCGAGAGCGACGCCCATGGCCGCCGCTACGCCGATCGCGGGTGCGCCGCGGATGGCCATGGTTACGATCGCATCGGCCACTTCGGTATAGCTGCGGCAGGTGACGTAGCTTTCTTCGTGGGGTAGACGGCGCTGGTCGATCATGACTACGCCGTCATCGGTCCATACAATTGTTTCGACCATTTAGATGCTCCCACCGCCGCGTGAAACAAAAGCGGCGAAAAATGTCAGGTTGTAGGTGCTGTGCATCAGCGCGCTGGCTAACGTCGAGCCGGTGTAGTGGCGAACTGCGCCGAACAGCGCGCCCGCAAAGCCGATCAGCACGAGATATTGCCATGTCCACGCATACTCCGGGCCATGCAATAACGCGAACGGCAGGGCCGCGCAGAGTATACCGGGCAGCGCGCCCAGCGAGCGTATCGCTACGGGCATCAGAAATCCGCGGAAGGCGAGCTCTTCGGTCACCGGGCCGAGGACGATGCTGAAGAGTCCGAACAACGCCATGCCGAGCGGCCCTTGGATCAACTTTTCGAGCGGCATCTGTTTCTGTGGCGTGTGCAGCAGGACGCCGAGCGCGCCGATGGACAGCGCCACCAGTGGCCCTGCGACGAGACTCGCGCCTGCACCACGCACTGGATACACCCAGCCGAGGGATCGCCAGAACGGCTGGCCGTAGCGCGCCTTCAACATTAAATACAGAGCGCCGAACCAGAGCAGGTAGAAAAATAACATCGCGGTCCATGCCTTCGCCGATTTCAGCAGTGGCGAGATGAACCCGGCCAGTTGAGCGCCGAGCGCGCCCGCAAGCAGACACGGCAGTGCGAGCCCGGCAAACAGCAGCACGTCGGACCATGTCCAGAATGGCTCGGGCGTCGTCTCGATTTCCGGCGCGGGTATCATGCGTCGCGCTCGATCAACGCGGCGGCGATCAACGGAATCAGAATCTCGTGATGGCCGGTAATGGCATATCCGCGCCCGCCTGCGCCCGCGTGCGGCCGTTGCACGACATTCGCTGACGGGCGGTAGTGCTGAATGAAATCGAGATTCACTGTCGTGAACGCGCCGAGATCATGGCCGAGGTTCCGCACCGCCGAGACGGCTTTCAGAAACACTTCGGGCATCACCACCGCGGAACCCACGTTGAGGTACACGCCTCCATCGTTGAGCTCAGCGATCAATGCGCAGAACAGGCGGAAGTCGTGGTGGGTGGCGCGGCCCAGCGCGGCGGGGTCGGCGGCGGGATGCGTGTGCGGCGTGTCGGTGCCGATCGCGACGTGCACTGTCACGGGCAGCGCGGTGGAGTAGGCGCCGTGCAGCAACGAGTACGACGAGAACTCCGGCTTAGCGATAGTCTGCAGCGCGCGGCCCAATGCTTCGCCCATGCCGATGCCATCCTGCGCTCCGCGCGTGATCGCCTCGTTCATCTCGCGCCCCGTCTCTTCGGCGGAACCGAAGCGGCCATCGGGCAATACGGCCTCGACATCCTCGCTGGTATGGCCGGCGATGGCGATTTCGAAATCGTGTATCGACGCCGCGCCGTTCATCGCAAACGCAGTAGCGAAACCCGTGCGCGCCAAATCAAGAAGCACCGGGGCGAGCCCGCACTTGATGACGTGTCCGCCGATGCCCCAGATCACGGGTTTGCCGCGATCGCGAGCGCGCGCAATCGCATCCACTACTTCGCGAAACGAATCGCCCGCTAGAATGTGCGGCAGCGAATCGAGCAGGCCACCGACTCCCGAGCCGCCGGTGTAGGGGCGCGCAAAATCGGCGATACGCACCTTGCCCCCGCGCGCGGCGAGCGGAACAGTGCGCAGGCCGTCGAACGTTAATGGTTCGAGCGAATAACGGCTCACGCCAACGCCCCGGTGCGCATCACCTTTTCCAACGCAACGGCGGTGTGGCTCTTCTTGTTTCGAATCACCTGCTCCGGCGATCCGCACACCACGATGTTGCCGCCCTTTTCGCCGCCCTCGGGGCCCAGGTCGATGATCCAATCGGCGGATTTGATCACATCCAACTGATGCTCGATCACCACGACGGTGTTGCCCAGATCGACAAGTCTCTGCAGCACCTCGAGCAGGCGGCGGATGTCCTCGAAGTGCAATCCGGTGGTGGGCTCATCAAGGATGTAGAACGTGCGGCCGGTTTGGCGCTTGCTCAACTCCTTGGCGAGTTTGATGCGCTGCGCTTCGCCGCCCGAGAGCGTCGTTGAAGACTGTCCCAGGTGGATGTAATCCAACCCGACGTCGTGAAGTGTGCGCAGTTTGGCCTGGATCTGCGGGATTTTATCCATCGCTTCCAAGGCCTCGGCCACGGTAGCGCCTAACAGGTCGGCGATGGAATAGCCCTTATATTTCACCTGGAGCGTTTCGAAGTTGTAGCGCTTGCCGCGGCACACGTCGCAGGTGACGTATACGTCGGGCAGGAAGTTCATTTCGATGCGCTTCAGCCCGTCGCCCTGACACGCTTCGCAGCGTCCGCCTTTCACGTTGAAGCTGAAGCGGCCCGCCTTGTAGCCGCGCTCGCGCGATTCGGGCAGCATCGCATACAGGTCGCGAATGGGCGTAAACAGGCCCGTATAAGTCGCGGGATTCGATCGGGGCGTGCGTCCGATGGGCGATTGATCGATTTCGATGATCTTGTCGATCAGCTCCATACCGGAGATGGACGCATGAGCTCCGGGTTCGTCGTGCGAGCGATAAATCTCGCGGGCAAGAGACCGGTAAAGAATGTCATTCACCAGCGTGGATTTTCCGCTGCCCGAAACGCCGGTGACGACGATGAACATGCCGAGCGGAAACTCGACGTCGACATTGCGCAGGTTGTGCTCGGTTGCGCCGTGCACGACGATGCTCTTGCCGTTGCCGTGGCGGCGCGACTCCGGGGCAGCGATTTGGCGCGCCCCTGAGAGGTACTGGCCGGTGAGCGAGGCGGGGTTGTGACGGATCGATTCGGGCGTGCCCTGGGCAACGAGTTCGCCGCCCAATCGCCCCGCGCCGGGTCCGAGATCGATGACGTAATCGGCGCGCTCGATGGTCTCGGCATCGTGCTCGACGACCAGAACCGTGTTGCCTAAATCGCGCAGGCGCGTCAGAGTATCGAGCAGGCGGTCGTTGTCGCGCGGGTGCAGACCGATGGACGGTTCATCGAGAACATAGAGCACGCCGCGCAGTTTCGAGCCGATCTGTGTTGCTAACCGAATGCGCTGCGCTTCACCGCCCGACAGCGTCGCCGACGACCGTTCGAGGCTCAAGTAATCGAGGCCGACGGCTTTCAGGAATTCGAGCCGGTTGCGGATCTCTTCGATCACGCGCGCGGCGATCAACCGTTCCCGCTCGTTCAAGGTCCAGCTTTGAACCAGGGGCAACGCCTGCGCGACGGAGCGGCTGGTGAAATGGTCGATGGAAACGCCTTTGACCCGGACACTCAAACTGCTCGGCTTCAGCCGTTTCCCTTTGCAAGCCGGACACAGCGATGGCGACATGTACTCGAGCAGCCAGTCGCGGTAGGAATCGCTCGCGTTCTCGAAGGAGTCCTGAAGCAGGCCGAGGATGCCGGGAAAAGTGCCGTTCCCGTTGAGCAGCGAAATGCGCGCGCGATCGTTTAACTTCTCGAAAGGCTTGCCCAGATCGATGCGCAGTCGCGAGGCGGTGTCTGTCAGCGTCGTGATCACGAAGCTGGAATTCGCGCCCGGACCGAGTGCGCCTTCAAGCAGAGGCTTCGACGGGTCGACGATCACTTTTGATGGATCGAAGCTCCAGGTGCTGCCCAGGCCGTGGCAGTCCGTGCACGCGCCGAACGGGCTGTTGAACGAGAACGAGCGCGGCTCCAGTTGCGGCACGCTCGCCCCGCAATCGGGACAGGCGAGTTTCTGCGAGAACATCCGCTCCTCGCCGTTCACCACCGCGATCACCACGATGCCATCGGTCAGCTTGGTCGCGGTTTCGATCGATGCCTCGAGGCGCGTCTCGATTCCCGGCTTGATGAGCAGCCGGTCCACCACGACCTCGATGGTGTGATTCTTGCGCCGGTCGAGCACGAAATCTTCGTCGAGCGATCGCAGCACGCCATCGATGCGGGCGCGGACGTAACCCTGGCGGGCGAGCTTTTCGAGATCCTTCTTATACTCGCCCTTGCGGCCGCGCACGACGGGCGCGAGAATCATGACGCGCTCGTTCTGGCCGAGGGCGAGCACCTGTTCCAGGATCTGCTGCGTGGTTTGCCGCGATATTTCGATTCCGCATTTTGGGCAATGCGGCACTCCGATCGACGAGTAGAGCACGCGAAGGTAATCGTAAATTTCGGTGATGGTGCCGACGGTGGATCGCGGGCTGCGGTTGGTGGTTTTTTGCTCGATGGAAATCGCCGGGCTCAGGCCGTCAATCGAGTCCACCTCGGGGCGCTCCATCTGATCCAGAAATTGGCGCGCATAGGGAGAGAGTGTCTCGACGTAGCGGCGCTGGCCTTCGGCGTAGATGGTGTCGAAGGCCAGCGAACTCTTCCCGGAACCGCTCAGTCCGGTGATGACGGTGAGCGTGTTCCGCGGTATCTCGACGTCGATATTTTTCAGGTTGTGCTGGCGCGCGCCATGCACGGTGATGCGGTCGAGCAAGGTGTAAAACTATTGTCCCATGCGGCGGGACGTCCGGCGATTTAGAAATCCAAGCGCAACGCCAACTGGCCCTGACGCGGCGTATTCGACTGCGAGCTGACCTTGCCGAAATTTCCGGCCGAGACGTTGCCCACTGGAGCGCCAAACACGACGCGGTTGAAGGCGTTGAAAAATTCGGCGCGGAAGGTCAGGTGCATGCCTTCGCGAATGCGCGTCTTCTTGATGAGGCCGAACGACTCGTTGGAGAAGCCCTGCGCGCGGAGATCGGTGTAGGAGCGCGCCGCCGTGCCCAGGCGGAATCCGGTGGGCGCAGTGAAGGCTGCGGGGTTGATCCACTGATCGGCGAGCGGGTCGTTGACGGGCAGCGTTTTCGACACGCCCGCGTTTGCATCGGGGCGCAGCACGCCGTTGAATAGCGGCAGCGTATTGTTCGCTGTCAGCACAATGGGCCGCCCGGTTTGGTACTGATGAATGCCGGTGATTTCCCAACCGCCCCACAGCTTATCGCGACCAAGCGGCAACTCGTAGGTGTAGCTGATGGCGGCTACGTTGGGGACATCGTTATCGCTGATCGCCTTCTCGAGCCGGCGATTGTAATAGGTCTGGCCGCCGGGTCCGCCGCCCGCAGCGATGTCGCTATCGGAGATGCTCTTGGCGTGCGTGTAGGAAGCCAGAAGTGCGAGCCCGTGCGAGAAACGCTTGTCGACCTTCACTTGCAAGGCGTGATACGTCGAGTTGCCGTTCGGGTTGGCGACATCGGGGATGTTCAGATACTGCGGATAGGGACGTAGAGCCTGAGCAACCGAGCCGTTGAATCCCGGATAAGGCGGAGTGATTCCAGCCTGCGCGGCGGCAGCGGAGTTGATGTTCTGCGTCAACAATGAGCCGAGGCTCAGGTAACGCGGATCGAGCTCGTTGAAATTGATCAGCCCGTTGCCGAGCCGCGTACCCTTCACGCCGACGTACGCCGCTTCGACCACCAGTTTCGGCAGCAATTGTTGCTGGACGCTGAACTGGAAATCCTGCAGGTATGGAGGGCGAGCATCGCCGCGGCCGATGTAGTTCACTGCGCTGCCGTTCTGGACGGTCGCATTGATGAACGGCGGACGCGGCCAATTCGTCGGGAAGCCGCTGTCCCAGGAGAACGCGGGAGTCACGCCCGCGTCGGTGGTGGCGAAGCTGGGGGCGGCATTGAAGCCGTACAGGAAGTTCTGCGAGCTGCGGAGTCCGACGGTAGCATTGCCCGCGGCAAAAAACAGACCATAGCCGCCGCGCAACACTGTGGTGTTAGTGAGTTGATAGGCGAAGCCGATACGCGGGCCGAAGTTCTTGTAGGCAGTGTCCGCGAAGCTGCTACGTGAGCTGTCGCGGCCGGGCCCGTTGCCCAGAAACGCAACCGCTCCCAAGCGTCCGCCCGCGCCGAGATTGGGCAGCGTGGGATCGAAGCTGGCGAAATTATCGTGCGCTTCAATGCGCGGGAAGAAGAGATCGTAGCGCAGGCCGTAGTTGAGCGTCAGCTTGCGCGTGGCTTTCCAATCGTCTTGTATGAACGCTGCGAAGTTGCGGTACCGATTGCCGGGAACCACGAACAGGCCGTTGTAATTCGCATTGTCCACTGCGCCGAGCAGGAAGCTCGCGAAGGAGTGGCCGCTCGCCGTACGCCCCGCGGCGGTGGGGAACGCCGTCTCGTTCGAGTTGAAACCGATGGTGCCTTGCTGATTGAACGGATCGGCGCCGTTGGTCTGCAGCCAGCGCGCGTCCACGCCGAAACGGAACGAATGATTGCCGCGCAGGTGGCTCACGGTATCCGCGAGTTGCAGAGCGTTGTTCACCTGGCGGCCGGTGTTCTTCACCTCGTCGCCCCAGTTCGACAGCCCGTCACCGAAGTTGATGCGCGGCAGGATGTCGCCGGGCGGGTTGGTGCCGGTAAGGCCGATCTTCCGCAGATAGCCGTTGCCCGATGCGATGCGCGACCAGATTTGCGGCTCGCGAGTGTAGCCCGCGCGGAAATTGTTAATCGTGCTGGGCGACAGGATCAGGTCGTGGTTGGCGCGGACCCACCTGGCGGGACGGATTTCGTTGAGCGCGGGGCTGAGCGCGCCGGGTAATCGCTCGGGCGCCGACGAGGTCTGCTCGTTGAAGTAAAAAAACACATTGAAGCGATTACGTTCCGAAAACTGGTGATCGAGTTTCGTGGTGTAGACGTCGCGATCAAAGGCTTGCGCGCCGACTACCTGAAAATTGTTCAACGCATTCGAGTTCGAGGGCGAGGGCACGAACTGCAGGATCGCGGCTGAAACCTTGCTGAAGCGATCGCGCGGGATCACGTTGTTCGGAAACGCATCGCGTGTGAATCCGCCCGCGCCGTCGGAGCGCGTGGTGGCCGGATCGTAGATCACCACGGGCTTGCCGTTGCGCAGCACCTTGGAGAAATCGCCCTTCAACATGTCGGCGGTGGGCAGAGTGGCGAGATCGTTCAGCGCGCCGGCGCGGAACCGGAAGCCTCCGTATACGAAATAGAAAAACGTGCGATTGCGGCCGTTGTATTTGGGCAGCCGCACTGGCCCGCCGAACGCCGCGCCGAACTCGTTCTGGCGATTGATGGGCGTTGTGCGCGCAATGAAACCGCGGGCATCGAACGCATCGTTGCGCAGATACTCCCACAACGAGCCGTGATAATCGTTGGTGCCCGAGCGCGTTGTGTAGATCTCGAAACCCGCGCCGGTGCGGCCATACTCCGCGCTGAAGTTGCTGCTGAGCAACTTGAATTCGCTGATCGATTCGACAGGCGGATAGGTGAACAGCAGGCCGCCGCTTTCGGGACTCGTGCTGCCGATGCCATCGACCAGAATCTCTTTCGACCGGTTCTGCGAGCCGTTGATCTGCGTGTTGCTGGTGTCGCCGGTGACGCCGGGCGCCAGGAATACGAACGCGCCGGGGTGGCGCATGTTGCCCGCCACGGCCAGCGGGAGATCGACGATGCGCTCGTGAGTTACTACTGTTCCTAAGTCGGACGTGGAACTCTCAAGCAGCGGAGCGGCGGCTGTCACTTCGACGGCCTGGTCGACTTGACCGATCTCGAGAGCGACATTCAAAGTCAAAGTCTGGGCGACGCTGAGTTCGATATCGCGGCGAATGTATTTGCGGAAGCCCGGCGATTCTATCTGGATTTCGTACACGCCTACGGGCAATTGCTGGACGACATAACTCCCGGTGGAACTGGTTTCCGCCGCTGTGCGAATGCCGGTGTTCTGATTCGTAATCGTGACCGTCGCGTTGCCGATCACGGCCTCGGCGGGATCGACGACGCGGCCGGTGAGGGTGCCGCGATCGGATTGCGCGACGACGGAGATAGCTGTGGCAAAGATGGCGAATACGACAGGGTATTTCATGACGACTCCCGAAGCTATTCACTATGTTAACGCCAGGTCCAGAGAGACACGGATTGGGTGTCTTTTACGAACACGCCTGCATCGGTGATCACCGGATGCGCATAGGTGGAGCTGTCCGCGACCTTGTACGTGCGTTGCAGTTCAAAGCCGCCGGGCGCGGTGCGAATCGCGAGCAGTTCGGCATCGTCCTTGAGCGCAAACAGAATCTGACCGCCTATCTCCAAAGCCGCATTGTCGCCCTGGCGCGGCGGACTGGTCCACAGCACTTTCCCGCTGGCCGGATCCATCGCAAAGAACTGGCCCTTGTTCTTGTTGCTGAACCCGAACAGCGTGCCATTGGCGAGCACGGGCGAGCTCATATACATGGGCGCTTGCGCGTTGTCCCACAATTTCGCGATCGAGAACGTCGCGCCGTTGCCGGCCACGCGCATGCCCGCGGTGGGGTTGCCGAGTCCAGCCACGATGAGCGTATCCTTATACACCAGCGGCGTCACGATGTTCTGCGTGTAGTTCGTCGTGAACGGGATGCGCCAAAGTAACTGGCCTGTGTCGGCGCGAAGACCAGTGATGAACTTCTGGGTCTGCGTGACGACCTGACGCACGCCCGCGAGTGTCGCAATGATGGGCGATGCGTAGCCCGGCCCATCGCCGTTCCAACGCCACTTCACCGCGCCGCTGTTCAGGTCGAAGGCGGTGAGCGCGCCGGAATCTTCGCCGCCAACATGCGCGATCACGGTTCCGTTATCCACGATGGGGGACATCGCGGTGCCGAAGGTGGGCGACGTCTCCTTATACTCCTTGCCGAACTCTTTGCGCCAGATCGAGTGGCCGTCCTTCATGTCCCAGCATGCGAGGATACCGCTAATGCCCAACGTGACGAGCTTCCCGTCTTGCGCAACCGGCGTCGACTTGGGCCCTGGACCATGGCTCGCGGCGGCGAAATTGACGCGGTACGGCGCCGGGTAGGATTGCTTCCAGATCGTCTTGCCGGACGCCGGATCGAGCGCGTAGACGATCTCGTCGCTGCCGTCCCGCGCGAAGACGAAGAGCCGCCCTTGCGACAACACCGGCGATGAGTGCCCAGAGCCCACCTTCACGGACCACTGGCGGTTCAACTTCTGCGGCAACTCGGCGGGAAGGCGAACCTGGTCGAGCGTGCCATCGCGGTGCACCCCGCGCCATTGCGGCCAATCCCCTGCGGTGACAGCGAGCGCTATCGAAAAAATGATCCAACGCATTTGTTTCAGGGTAGCCGAGCCAGTTGGCGGTTGGCAGTTGTCAGTTGGCAGTTGTCAGTTGTCAGTTGTCACCCCAGCCTCCGGCGGTGCCGGATTGAACAACCTGTGACGTTCGGATTCCGGGGCGCGTCGCACCGTGTAAACTGAGCTACGCATAATAGGCCGCCGATCTCCGTTCTGGGGGAAGTCACAGGCTAGCGCGTGAGACACTGGACCCCATGTGCGACGACAGGATCGGGCGGCGGCAGATGCTCGCTGCGTGCGCCGGTAGCTTGATGACAGTGAGTGGAGCGGCCTCGCCGGGCGTGAAATTCGGGGTGCGATCGCCCTTTCCGAAGATCGATTTAGCCGGGCGCGCTGCGATGGTGAAATCGCTCGGCTACGATGGGATCGAACTCGGGCCGGAGTGGCTGAATCAGAGCGCGGATGCGATTCGCGAGCAGTTGGGCGGCATCAAGGTGAGCGCGATCGTCGGCTCGTTGAAGCTGCTCGATACGGATGCGGCGAAACGCGCCGAAGCTGTCGCACTCGATCGCGCGCGGCTGGAGATGGCGCGCGAACTCGGCGCCGATTGCGTGATCGAAGTCCCGATTTTCGGCCCCAACCGGTTTCAGGATATTTCACCGGTGATGACGCCGCGCGAGATCGAGGAGCGTCTCCTTATCGCCGGGTTGAAACAGCTAGCGCCCGATGTGCTGCGTACCGGAGTTACTTTGCTATTGGAACCGCTCACCCGCAAAGAGACCCACTTCATGAATCTGCAACAACAAGGAGCGGAGACGATTCGCGTGGTGGGCGCGCCCGGCTTCAAGCTGCTCAGCGACTTTTATCATATGCAGCTCGAGGAGCAGAACATCGGTGAGACGATGGCCCGCTTCGGTGAGTACACCGGCTACGTGCATCTGGCCGATGGCGAGCAGCGCACTGAGCCGGGTTCACTTCCCTTCGATTACCGGCCCGGCTTCCGCGCGCTGAAAAAGTGGAATTTTTCGGGCTGGTTGACCATGGAATCAAAAGCCACTGACGATCCGCGGTCCGCACTGGCGCGAGGGTTGGAATATATTCGCCTGCAATGGAGCGAGGCTTAGGGCTGCTCGAAGCCCAGGTTCACCGGGCGGGACGGCGCTTTCGAGTACTGTTCGCGCAGTTCTTTGATCGCAGCCTCCTTGCCCGAGGCGGCACGATAAGGGCGGCGCTCGATGGTATTCGTTGGCTCCTGCCGGGTGGCGAGTTCGACGCTGAGGTCATCGGCCCAAATCTCACCTTTGCCGCGCATTCGCAAGCCGAAGCTGATACCGAGCGCATCGGCCGGCACCTGGGCGACGAGCACACAGCGGGTCCATCCATTCGCATCCTTGCCGGTGCGATCACGCGCGCTCAAGTCGAGCATGCCGTCCAAGACATAATCGCCGTTGGCCATGTCAATGCGCAGCCACAGCGCGCCGCCCTGCTCGGCGTTGTCCGGCTTCACCCAGCCGGTCAGCCGGATGCGCTTTCCGCGATACGCATCCGCCCGAATGCGTTGGCGCGCTGCGTAGTCGGTCGCGTTCGCGCCGGCGGATTTCAGGAACAGGCTGGAATGTCCGCCGTGAACGACTTTGTGGTCCAGCCCCACCTGGTAATCGCCGGATTCGGGGCTGGTCCATCCGGTGGCGATCTGGCGGTCGGAGGCCTGAGCAATAACCGAGCTGCACACGAGGATGAGCGGGAGGCGGAGCACGCCCTTTAGCGTAGTTCCTGGATGACGCCGCGGCAACCGGCCCTATTCCAATCTCGGCAGGTGCTCCGGTTCACGAGCAATCGTATGGATCGCGCTTGACCTGGAGTGCGCTTAATGTAGCCGCGGAGTTCGAGCATCTTGATCATGTCGTGTATGGTTGGGGGCGTGGTCTGAAAGTAGCGTTGCAAGTCCGATTCCGCGGGGGCTTGGCGGTGCATCTTTGTGTAGTTATAAATGAACGCCAGGTACTGTCCCCGTTTCTTCGTGAACCCCGGCGCAACCGATGCATCGAGGGCTGGCGCGGGTTCGAGGCGCACCCGGAACGCGTCCTCGCCGAAGCTGTCGTAAATGTTCACGTGCAGAATCCACACCTGGCCACGCGCCGCTATCCGGACGGGCTTCTCTTTGGCCGCATACAATTCGCATACCCACTCCTTGACGGGCAGCTTCCATCTTTCTTTTGGGCCGGGTCTGGCTCGAATGAGCGTATCGGGCCCGAAGCCGAGATTCCTGGCCATTTCGATCTCGTCGCGGTTGAGCCGGCAGAGCCGCGATACATCCGGCCATGAGTAGCGTTGCGGCTTCTTGCCCATGCTAAATCGTTATTACGCTAAATCGCCTTTGCAGCGAGGAACGATGGATTGTGCCGTGACATAGCCGGGGAGCAACTCCCACGCGGGCGGCTGGGGCAGGACGCTTCATCATACGCCCTCGCCAAATTACGGAGCCAGTCTTAAGAACTTCAGAAGCCCGTTGCCTGGCGTGGCCGCGTTGCTCGGAAAATGAGCAAGAATGGCAGATGAAAAGATCACTTGCTTGCGCGCGTGGCTCGGAAAAACGGAATCAACCGCGGAGCTATACTGGAGCGAAAATATGCCGGACAACAACTGCATCGACTACATTGAGTTGCCCGCTTCGGACGTGCCGCGGACAAAACAATTCTACGCTGCGGCGTTTGGCTGGCAATTTACCGATTACGGGCCCGATTACACGAGCTTCTCCGACGGGCGGTTGGCCGGAGGATTCACCACCGAAGCGCATGCGCCGGGCACGGGCATACTACTCGTGCTCTACGCCGAGGATCTCGCAGCAGCGCAGAAACGTGTTGAGGCCGCCGGCGGCACGATCGTGAAACCCGCGTTCGAGTTTCCCGGCGGACGCCGATTTCACTTCACGGATCCCAATGGCAACGAGCTCGCGGTGTGGTCCGAATCCGCGCCCCGGTAGCCCTGCCATAAAAACTCCAGGGCTTCGGGCAAGGTTTGCTGTTTCACCGCACGATCGCTGTGGCCGGCATTCCGCGCAAACACGAACTGATAATGATAGCCCTTGGCGGCCAGAACCTTCGCCATATTCTCATTAGCCACCACCCAGTCGTGCATGTTGTCACGCATGGCGTTGGGATTCAACAAGTCCCTGTCGCCGACCTCCATCCACAGGCGTAGCGGCTTGGCCGGCGAATTGGGGATGAGCCGCTCGTGAAACTCCCATGCGCCGTGAGGAGTGCCGGGGGTCGGCGGCCACTGCTGGTTGACGTAGGTGCCCGAATAGGTGAGAACGCGATGATAGCGCTCCGGGTGGTACCAGGCCATGATCAATGCGCACGAGCCGCCTGAGCTGGAGCCCATCGTCGCACGCCCATCGGGATCCTTGGTGAGCTTCACGTTGTATTGCTTTTCGACCAACGGCAACACTTCCGTTTCGACGAAGTCCGAATAGCGACCGGACATCGTGTCGTACTCCAACCCGCGTTCGCTACCCTGGGCGTCGCCGCTGCCGTTGCTGATGGAGATCGCAATCATCACCGGCACCCTGCGCTGGGCAATCAGATTATCCAAAGCTGCGAACAGCGCGCGGTCGGGTCCATCGGCTCCGACGATGAACGGCGCGGGCGTGCCGGGAACGTACTGCTTCGGCACATACACGGCGACGCGTCGAGTATACGGGCCGGGATGGCTGGTGGTGACGAGCATCTTGGCGGGATCGCTTGGGTCCGCAGTGCCGAAGGTGCCGGCCTCGCGTACGATGCCGGGATAGATCTTGCTGTCAGCCGATTCCATCGTGAAGGTGAAGACCGATCCTTGCGGCACGCCTTGCTGCGGGGTCATCTCCGGGGCCGGGTTGTGGGTCGGGCCGAGAATGAAGTTTCCGTCGACGTTGGCCGGCGCGTTGGCGCCGTCGGGTAACTCTTTTGCCGTGACATAAGCGGGGGTGGAAGGATCGCGGGTGGGGGGCACCGGACGCGCGGGCTTGGCCGGAGCCGGCGCCGGAGCTTGGGCCATCGCCGGACATGCGCTACAAAGCAAGCTGATCAAGAACGCGGCACGCAACATGCAGCGATGTTAACTCAATTTCGTGTTTCGCAGTACATCCGGAACATTTCAGACATTTTTCAGATGATGGCGTTCTAATAGGGTTAATTATGAAGATTCTGCTACTGCTGTTGGCGGCCGCCGATGCTTACCACGTGACCGGGAAGATTCCTGTTGGGGGTCAGGGCGGTTGGGATTACCTCACCGTCGACAGCGCCGCGCGACGCCTGTACGTCTCGCACGCGAACAAGACCGTCGTCATCGATCTGGACACGGAGAAGGTTGCCGGCGAGATTGCCGATACGCCCGGCGTGCACGGCATCGCTGTCGCGCCGAAGCTGAACCGCGGGTGGATCAGTAACGGGCGCGGCAACAACGTCACCGTCTTCGAACTGAAAACTCTCAGCACCACTGGCCACATCGCCACGGGTCAGAATCCGGATGCGATTCAGTACGACACGGTAGCGAATCGCGTGTACACGTTCAACGGGCGATCCAACGACTCAACCGTGATCGACGCCGAGAGCGGGAAGGTAGTCGGGACGATCCCGCTGGGCGGCAAGCCGGAGTTTTCGTCGAGCGATGGGAAGGGCAAAATCTACGTCAACATCGAGGACACGCATGAGATGGTGGAGATCGACGCGGCCTCGGCGAAAGTGACGAAGCGCTACTCCTTGCAGGGTTGCGAGGATCCATCGGGCCTGGCAATGGACACGGCGAAGCGGCGCATCTTCTCGGTGTGCGCCAACAAGGTGATGGTGGTTTCGGATCCGGACGCCGGTAAAGTTATCGCGACGGTGCCGATCGGCGGGGGCTCGGACGGGGCGGCATTCGATCCGGGTACGGGCCTGGCGTTCAGCTCCAACGGCGGCGATGGTACGGTAACGGCTGTCAAGGAATCGGGCGGCAAATACTCGGTCGCGGACACGATCAAGACGCAGCGCGGCGCGCGCACGATGGCTGTCGATCCGAAGACGCATAAGCTGTACCTGCCGGCGGCCGAGTATGGTCCGGCGCCCGCAGCCACCACGCAGCAGCCGCGTCCTCGTCCGGCGATTTTGCCCGATTCCTTCACGATATTGGTAGTTGGGCGATAGGCTGGAGGGATGGTTATTTCGAAGGCGGCCGCCTTCATCGTAGCGGCAGTGGTGTTGGCGGCGCAGCAGAGCGGACCGCCTCCCACGAATCAACCGCCCGGAGCCGCGGGCAAGCTGCCGGCCGGAGCAGCGGGACAGACGCCGGGCGGTGCGGTGCAGGCCAATCCCACGGGCCCGCAGTTTACGCAGGGCGCCGCTGGTGAGCCGGTCTCGCTCGATCTCGCCGGAGCGCTGGGACGCGCGCGCAACTACAACCAGCAGTTCATGCAGGCGTTCATCGCCGCGGGCCTGGCGCGGGAGGATCGCGTGCAGGCCAAGGCCGCCCTGCTTCCGAATATCAGCGTTCTGAACCAGTACATCTACACGCAAGGCAACGGAACTCCCTCGGGCGTCTTCGTGGCCAACGATGGCGTCCACATTTATAACGAACAGGCGGTGGTGCACGCCGAACTGTTCTCGTTCGCCAAGCGGGCCGACTATCAACGGCTGATGGCGGCGGAAGCGGCGGCGCGGGCGCGGCAGGATATCGCGGCGCGCGGACTGGCGGCCACGGTCGTGCAGAATTACTACGGGCTGATCGTTGCGCAACGGCATGAAGTGAACGCACGCCGCAGCGTCGAGGAAGCGCGATCGTTTCTCGATATCACGCAGAAGCAGGAGCGCGGAGGCGAGGTGGCGCGCGCCGACGTGATCAAGGCGCAGTTGCAATTTCAGCAGCGCCAGCGCGACCTGGTGGACGCTGAAACGAATAAAGCGAAGGCGCGGATGGCGTTGGGCGTGGTGCTGTTTCCCGATCTCAGCCAGCAGTTCAACATAGCCGACGATTTGCGCGCGGACACGCCGTTGCCAACGATGGAGGAGATCCGTTCGATGGCGATGTCGAACAGCCCGGAGGTTCGAGGCGCCGAGGCGTCCATGAAGCAGGCCGAGGCGGGCATCCGGTTCGCGAAGGCGGCGTACTATCCGACGCTGGTGCTGGATTATTTTTACGGCTTCGATGCGAATGTGTTCAATATTCGCGGACCGGACGACCGGCACAATCTGGGCTCGGTGGTGCAGGGTACCGTTGCTGTTCCGGTGTGGAATTGGGGCTCGACGCGCAGCAAAGTACGGCAGGCCGAGTTGCAACGGCAGCAGGCGCAATTCGATCTGACGTTTGCGCAGCGCGGATTGCAATCGAACCTGAACGCGTTTTATCTGGAAGCCCAGGCATCCCGTTCGCAACTGGACTCGCTGCGCAGTTCGCTCGACTTGTCGACGGAAAGCCTGCGCCTGACGGTGCTGCGCTACACGGCTGGGGAAGCGACGGCGCTCGAAGTTGCCGATGCCCAGACGACGCTCGCGCTGGCCCGCAACGCGTATGACGACGGCTTGGCCCGCTACCGCGCGGCGCTGGCGAGTATCGAGATTTTGACAGGAAGGTTTTGAGAATGAGAACGACGCTTGTGGCGGGGGCGGGGTTGGCCTTGGTCATCCTTAGCGGCTGCGCCAAGCAAAAAGAGAAAGAGGCTGAGCCGGTGATGCCGGTGCAGGTCGCCGACGTGACGGCGGAGCCGCTGGATCGTGTGATCCGCGCCGAAGGAATTCTGCGCGCGCTCGACCAATCGGCGGTGATGCCGAAGATCAGCGCGCCGGTCGGCAAGTTCTACGTGAACCGGGGCGATCATGTCCGCAAAGGCCAACTGCTGGCAACGCTCGAGAACAAGGATCTGGCGGCGGCCGTTGCGGATTCGAAAGGATCCTACGACCAGGCCGCGGCGAATTATTCCAACGTCTCGTCGGCGACGGTGCCCAACGAATTGGTGAAAGCTCAATCGGACGTGCAGGCCGGCAAGCAGCAGATGGACGCGTCGAAAAAGCTGCTGGACAGCCGCGAGCAGTTGTTTCGTGAAGGGGCGCTCGCCAGAAGGCTGGTGGACGAAGCATCGGTTTCTTACGCGCAGGCCAAGGGCGCTTACGACACGGCTCAGAAGACGTTGCAATCGCTGCAAACAGTGGGGCGGCATGAGGAGGTGCGCGGAGCGGCGGGCGCGCTGGAATCGGCCAAGGGAAAGCTTGCGGCGGCGCAGGCACAGCTCTCCTATTCCGAAGTACGCAGCCCCATCTCGGGAGTGGTTGCGGACCGGCCGCTGTTCGCCGGTGAGATAGCGCAGGCGGGCGCGGCGCTGCTGACAATCGTCGATGTGTCGAGCGTAATCGCGCGCGTGAATCTGCCGCAGGCGCAATCCGCTTATATCCGCGTCGGACAACCCGCGGCGATCGCGTCGGCCGACGGCGCGATCGAATCGAACGGCAAGGTGACGGTGGTGAGTCCGGCGATCGACCCGCAAAGCACGACGATCGAGGTGTGGGTACAGGCCCCGAATCCCGGTGAGCGGTTCAAGCCAGGCGGAACGGCGCGGGTGACGATTCGTGCGGGCACGATCCCCGACGCGTTAACGGTTCCGGTCGAAGCGTTGCTGCCCGCCGATGAAGGGGGCTCCGCGCTGATGGTGGTGGGAGCCGATTCGGTGGCGCATCAGCACAAGGTGCAGGTGGGCGTGCGCACCACGGAGAAGGCGCAGATCGTGAGCGGGGCCAAGGCGGGTGAGAGAGTCGTCGTGGAGGGCGGAACCGGTCTGGCGGATGGAGCCAAGGTGAAGGTCGAAAAGCCGGGCGACGACAAGGGAGAGAAAGACGCCGAAAAGCCGGCGCCTACCGAGGACAAGAAATGAACGGTGCACAAGCGGAGCACTGGACCGCGCGCCACGGCAAGCCGATCATCTTCGTCATCCTCACGCTGGTTGCGGTCGGCGTTTACCTGGCGTTCACCATCCCCGTGGCAGTGTTCCCGTCCACCGATTTCCCGCGCATCGTGATTGGCGCCGACAACGGCGTGATGCCGATCGATCAGATGCAGGTGACCGTGACACGGCCGCTCGAAGAAGCGATGAACGGCGTGCCGGGCCTGGAACGCATCAAGTCCACGACAAGCCGCGGCACCGCGGAAGTGAATCTGTATTTCGCGTGGGGCATCGACATGTATCGCACGCTGGAACTCGTGAATGCGGCGATGGCGAGGGTGCAACCGACTCTGCCGCCGACTACGCGGCTCACTTCCAATCGTCTGACGTTCGCTGCGTTCCCGGTTTTGGGATACAGTCTCACGTCGGATACCGTGCCGCAGACGCGCTTGTGGGAGATCGCCACCTACGATATGAAACCGCGCCTGAACCGGCTGAATGGAGTCGCGACTGTTGTCGTTCAGGGCGGGCAGGAACCGGAGTTCGAGATCCGCGCCGATCCCGGGAAGATGGCGCAAACCGCTGTTACCGTTCCGAACATTCTGGATGCGGTGAAGCGCGGAAACATGATCGACTCGCCAGGGCTGATCGAGAACAATCATCAGCTCGTGTTGAGCCTGGTGAGCGGACAGGCGCGCACGCCCGATGAGATCGCGAACCTGGTGATCAAGACGACGACGGCAGGTTTGCCGGTGCGCATCGGCGACGTAGCGACCGTGCTGAATTCGGTGAAGCCGGTGTACACGATCGTGACCGCGAACGGTAAGCCGGCTGTGCTGCTGAACATCAACCGTCAGCCCGAGGGCAACACGGTGACGGTGGCCGACGAGGTCCACAAGGAGATTGCGGCGATTCAGAAGACGCTGCCCAAGAGCGTTCAATTGAAGCCCTTCTACGATCAATCGGAGATCGTGAACGATTCGATCAAGAGCGTGCGCGACGCGATCCTGATCGGGCTCGTGCTGGCGTCGATCATCCTCGTTCTGTTCCTGCGCGACTGGGGGACATCGCTGGTTGCGGGCCTGGTGATTCCGGCCACGGTGGCTGTCACGTTCGTCGCGCTTCGCGTTTTGGGCGAAAGCTTCAATTTGATGACGCTCGGCGGACTGGCCGCCGCGGTCGGATTGGTGATCGACGACGCGATAGTAGTGGTCGAAAATATCGTGCTGCATCGCGATGCCGGGCAAGGCCGCGCCGAGGCGATCCGCAGCGCGATTCGAGAGATCAGCAAGCCGCTGGTAGGTTCCACGATCACGCCGATCGTCGTTTTTTTACCGCTGATTTCGATTACGGGTGTTACCGGCGTGTTCTTCCGCGCACTGGCTTTGACGGTCGCCATGGCGCTGCTGACATCGCTATTTCTCGCGCTTACGTGGACGCCCACGCTCAGCCACTACTTCTTGAAAAACCGGCGGGCGGGTGACCATGCGGAGAGCGAAAACACGGGCTTCATGGGGCGCGTGTTGCGCGGCTACGAACGCGTACTGCGAGGCGCGCTCGCGCACCCGGTGGTGCTGACCGTGATGCTGCTGGTCCTGGTGGGCGCGTCTTTCCTGTGCTATCGCGCGCTCGGCTCGGACCTGCTGCCGGCGATGGATGAGGGCGGTTTTATTCTCGACTACATCATGCCCGCGGGGTCGTCGCTGGCTGAAACGAACCGCGCTATCTCGGAAGTCGAGTCTATTCTGAAATCTGTGCCCGAGGTGGAGAATACATCGCGGCGCACGGGATTGCAGCTCGGCCTTGCACAGGTGACCGAAGCCAACACGGGTGATGTCGCGGTGAAGCTGAAGCACGATCGCAAGCGCTCGGGCGAAGAGGTGATTGCGGAGGCGCGGGCGAAGGTCGGTGATGCGCTGCCGATGCTGCAAGTGGAGTTCATCCAGCTCTTGCAGGATATGATCGGCGATTTGACTAGCGCTCCGGAGCCAGTGGAGATCAAGCTCTTCGCCCAAGATCCGGCGCTGTTGCGGAAATGGGCGCCGAAGGTGGGCGAGCAGATCAAGAAGATTCACGGCGTCGTCGACGTGTTGAATGGAATCGACAACACGATCAGCGGTCCGGCGATCACCTTCAAAGTGGATCCGATGGTGGCGGCGCGCGCCGGCTTCTCGACCGATGAGATCGAGCTGGATGCGAGCGCGATTATTCAAGGTGAGCCTGCGGCCACGCCGGTGGTGTTGAACGACCGGGCTTACCTCATCCGTGTGCGTTATCCGGCGGAGGCGCATGCGACGGTCGATAACATTCGAAACACGCTGCTGGTGAGCCAGAGCGGAAAGACGGCAACGCTGGGTTCGCTCGCTTCAGTGATCGAAGTGCCGGGACAGACCGAAGTTCGCCGCGAAAATCTGCAGCGCGATGTGGCGGTGACGGCGCGGCTGGAAGGACTGAACTTAGGAAGCGGAATTGCCGCGGTCAAGAAGGAGATCGCCGCATTGAACCTGCCCGCTTCGATTCGCGTGGCATATGGCGGGGCTTATGAAGAACAGCAGAAGTCGTTTCGCGACCTGGTCATAGTGCTCGCGCTGGCGATCATTCTCGTATTCACGGTGCTGCTGTTCGAATTCGGCGGATTTGCGGCGCCCGTCGCCATCCTGGCCTCGGCGATTCTGTCGAGCTCCGGCGTATTCCTGGCGCTGTTGGTGACGCGCACGACGTTCAACATCTCGTCGTTCATGGGGCTGATCATGGTGATCGGCATCGTCGCGAAGAACGGGATCTTGCTGCTGGACGCGGACGAGCGGTTCCGAGCGGAAGGCGCGTCCGCCTATGACGCGATGCTGCAAGCTGGTCAGCGACGTCTGCGTCCCATCATGATGACCGCGCTGGCAACGATGGCGGGTATGATTCCCTTGGCGCTGGCGTGGGGCGCGGGTTCGCAGATGCTGCAGCCCTTGGCGATAGCGGTAATCGGCGGAGTGCTGGCGTCGATGGTGCTATCGCTGGTGGTGACGCCGGCAGTGCATTACTTCCTGACGCGATGAGCGCTGAGAATCACCAGCCGCCCCTCAATCAATCCCAATAGACGGAAACAGGGCAGCTATCCGCGTTGTTCTAAAACAAGCAAGCCGCGGATGAACGCCGATGAACGCTCTTGAAGTCGTGCACCTGAAAAGTGCCGATGCAACCGAACCTAGCAGCTATCGGCGTTAATCGGCGTTGATCAGTGGCCCAATCGGATCGTGCGGCGGCGCGTCACACCCCGGCTTTGCGCAGCATCTCCTGCGCTGCCGAACGTGGCGGATCGTTCGGGCTCAAGGGCGCCGCCAGATATTTCTTCAACAGCTCGCGTGCTTCGGCCAGATTGCGTTTGTCGCGGATGTAGGTGTGCGCCCGCTCGTACAGGATTCGCGGATTATTCGGCGTGAGCTTATCGGCGGCGGCGAATTGCGCCTCGCTCTCCTGAATGCGTCCGAGTTTCGACAGGTACTTGGCCAGATCGATGAAGCGTCCCACTTGCTTCGGCGCCAGCTCCAACGCGCGGCGCAATTGTTGTTCGGCGTGGTCGAACTCCTTGCGCTTATCCGCCAGTTGGGCGCGCGCATAGTGGCCCTCGGCGGCGTCCAAAGCGGCAATGCGTTCGACCAGCGCTTCGGCGCGCTCCAACCCTCCGCCCAGAAAGCCGGGCGCCTGCATGTAATAGTCGAACAGGTCGTTCAGGGCTTCGTTGTCCGACGTGTTCAGCATCACAGCGCGCTCGAACATCTGGCGCGCTTTGGCCGCATAGGCAGGAGCGGTAAACACGCTGGCGCTTTCAGCCCGCCTGCCCCAGGATTTGCCCAGCCAATGTACGTACTCCGCGTCGCGCGGTGCAAGGGCCGTCGCTTTTTCGAATGCGCCCGTTGCGGCCTTGTAATCCGTCGACATAAAATACGATTGCCCGATCAGCGCCCAGGTTCGCGCGTCCTTCTGCTCGATTTTCAGCAGAAGGTTGAGCGCGCCAGTGTAATCGGTATGGCGGTAGCGCTGTTCCGCATCCTGCAATGGCGGTGTTGCCAACGCGATGCAGGTCAAGCCAACAAAAAGTAGAATGCCCCTCATGAAACTTCTGTCTACAATAGAATACGCCGTAATACGATTCCTTGGATGCGCGACAAAGGCTCCAGGATACGGCGAAGTCGTTTTTGTGCGAGAGCTTACCGTCGCCGGCGGCTGTACTCGCCACCGCTCAACAGGCCAATGTCGGCCAGCACGGCGATGATCAGCGCGACCAGATAAATTCCGCCTATCGGGTTGCCGGAGTTGACGATCCAGGCGTAGACGATAGTGGTGAGCGGCAGGAAGATGAACCCGAGCAGCAGCAGCAGAACGGAGTGGAACGGCCTGACAAAATAGTTCGTGAAAAAGAATAGCAGGACAATAGCAAGCCGCGGGAAGGCGACCATCAATATGGCGAATAGGCAGGGCATGAACGTCTGTAAGACGCGCGCGGCCGGGCGCGGTTACATTCCCGTGTAATCATGTTAGGATACCTCGCGGATTCTGGCGCGCATGAAGCTTTCCGACAAATTCAGCGTTGAAACAGGCGTCGTTTATCTCACTGGCATACAGGCGCTGGTGCGGCTGCCGGTCGACCAGATGCGGCGCGACCGGCGTGCAGGACTGAATACGGGCGTCTTCATCTCCGGCTATGAAGGGTCTCCGCTGGGCGGATATGATCTCGCGCTGGGACGCCAGACGGAGCTTCTGAAGCGCCACAACATCCACTTCCAACCCGGCGTGAACGAGGACCTTGCGGCAACATCGGTGATGGGCAGCCAGATCATCGATGTACTGGGCGCATCGCGCGTCGAGGGCGTGGTCGGCATGTGGTACGGCAAGGGTCCTGGCGTGGACCGCTCGGGCGACATCTTCCGGCACGCGAACCTGGCCGGCACGGGCAAGAACTCCGGCGCGATCGTGCTGGCGGGCGACGATCACAATTGCAAGAGTTCGACGATTCCGCATCAGAGCGACTTCAGCCTGATGAACGTGGGCATGCCGTTTCTGTTTCCGGGAAACGTACAGGAGGTGATCGACTACGGGCTGTTGGCGATCGCGCTTTCGCGTTATTCGGGGGCGTGGGTGGGGCTGAAGCTGGTGACCGACATCTGCGATGGCGGCGGGACGGTGCGCGTTGATCCCGAGAGTCCGTCGATCGTGCTGCCCGATGGGTACGTCAAGCATACCGACGCGCGACTGGTGCCGCCGGTGACGATGGCCCTCGAAGCGGAAGTGAATATGCGCCGGATCGAGGCGGCGCTCAAGTTCGCGCGCGCGAATCGATTGAACCGCTGGTACGGCGCACGGCAGAACGCGTGGCTCGGGATCGCGAGCGCGGGGAAAGCGTACTACGATTTGGCGCAGGCTTTTCGCGATCTGGGTCTTGGGGAAAAGGATCTCGAAGCGCTGGGGATTCGCGTCGCCAAGTTCGGGATGACGTTCCCATTGGAGCCGCGGTTTGCGGCCGAGTTTGCGGCGGGTCTTGAAGCCATTCTGGTGGTGGAAGAGAAACGCAGCTTCATCGAGATGCAACTGAAGGACGCGCTGTACGGGATGGCCCAGCGTCCGCTGGTGGTGGGCAAGAAAGACGAGAACGGCGTTACGCTGTTTCCACCTGTGGGCGAGTTGGATCCCGACCGCATCGCGCGCGCGGTGGGTGAGATGATCGCGCGGCGGCATCCTGTCGAGAGCGTACTCGCGCGGCTGGATCGACTCGCGGCGTTGCACGATCGCCCCAAGGAGCTGTTCAGCGTGCGCGCGCCGAACTTCTGTTCCGGATGTCCGCACAACCGTTCGACACTGCTGCTCGATGGCCAGGCGGCGGGCGGCGGTATCGGTTGCCACACGATGGCCATGCGCCTGTCCGATTCGAACCGCACGTTTTCCTTTCTCACTCAGATGGGCGGCGAGGGCGCGCCGTGGATCGGGATGGCGCCCTTCGTTACGCGAAAACACGTATTCCAGAACATCGGCGACGGCACGTTTTTTCATTCGGGCCAGCTCGCGGTGGGGGCTTGCGTGGCGGCGGGCGTCAACATCACGTACAAGATTTTGTACAACGGGCACGTATCCATGACGGGCGGACAGGAGGCGGTCGGTGCGCTGACGGTCCCGCAACTCACGCGCAAGTTGGAAGCCGAGGGAGTCCGCAAAACGATCGTGTTGGCCGAGGACGTGGCGCGTTATCGAGGCCAGACATTGGCGTCTAACGCGGAGTTGCGCGATCGCGGGGAACTGACTCGCACGCTTGGCGAGATGGAGAAGATCGAAGGCGTCAGCGCGATCATCTACGACCAGGAATGCGCGGCCGAGAAACGCCGGAAGCGGTCGCGCGGCAAGTTGGCCGAACCCGTGATCCGCCTGGTGATCAATGAGGAAGTGTGCGAGGGCTGCGGCGACTGCGTCAAGCAATCCAACTGCATGAGCCTGAATCCAGTGGCCACCGAGTTCGGACAGAAGATGCGGATTCATCAGTCGTCGTGCAACAAGGACTATAGTTGCGCGTTGGGCGATTGTCCGTCGTTCGTCACGGTGAAGATCAAGGCCGGAACCGGATTGCGGCGGCGCGAAGTACCGAAGCTGCCGTCTGCTGACGTGCCGATGCCGGTGCGGCGGGCCGAAATCGGCGAGAACGGATACCGCATATTTCTTCCAGGCATCGGCGGGACGGGCGTGCTGACGATCAACGCTCTGATCGCGGCCGCGGCGTGGATCGACGGGCTGAACGTCATCACGCTCGATCAGACCGGTACCGCGCAGAAGGGCGGCGCGGTGGTGTCGCATATTCTTCTGAGCCGCAGTCCGCTGGACGCGCCCACTCGTTCCAACGCGGGCGGCGCGGACCTGATCCTCGGTTTCGATCTGATCGGCGCTGCCAACGCTGACAATCTCAAAGTCGCCGCGCCGGAACGTACTGTTGCGGTGATCAATACGGATCTGGTTCCCACGATGGACTCGATCCGCAGCCGCACTATTCTCTCGGGCGCCGAACGTATGCTCGCGGAGTTGAGCAAGGTGACGCTCGCCGGTTACAACGTGTTCGTGGATGCGAATCGCCTGGCTGAGTCGTTATTCGGCACGCATCTGGCCGCGAACATTTTCCTCTTTGGGGTTGCGTGGCAGGCAGGACTGGTGCCGGTGTCGCTTGCGGCGCTCGAACAATCGATCGAGCTGAACGGGGTTGAAGTCGAGAAGAACCGGCAAGCGTTTTTATGGGGGCGAAAGTATTATCACGACGCGGCTTGGGTCGAAGCGCAGATTGCGCCGAAGAACGCCGCTGCCCTTCCGCAGTATGACCGCGCCGAACTTTTGCGCGCATACGGCGGCTCCAAGTACGCACGGGCGTATACGGAATTCGTCGACGAGGTCGCACATCGCGCGCCGGAGTTGAAGGACACAGTAGCGCGGTACTTGTACAAGCTGATGGCGTACAAGGACGAGTATGAAGTCGCGCGACTGCTCACCGCGCCCGAGTTCGAAGCGGAGTTGCGCGATCAGTGGGAGGCGGTGGAAGCGGTGTCTTACAACCTTCATCCGCCGATGCTGCGCCGCTTCGGTTTCGATCGCAAGCTGAAACTCGGCGGATGGTTCCGAATGCCATTGCGAATTCTGGCGAAGATGCGTGTGCTGCGCGGCACGCCGTTCGATGTGTTCGGCTGGAATCAGCACCGTGCGATGGAGCGCAGCTTAATCGAGTGGTACCGCGATCTGATCCGCGAGGTGATGAACGCTTACGATGCGGCGAACCCGGCTCCGGCGCTCGAAATCGCTGCGTTGCCGGACAAGATTCGAGGATACGAGAGCATCAAGGAAGCGAGCGTCGAGGCGGTGAAGCGCGAAGCCGAACAGAAGCTCTCCACGGTCAAAAAGCCGCTATTGCAACCGCTCGGTTAGAGTAACCGGCTGGGATAGCCGGAAGCTGACGCGCGTTTCGACACGCAGCTCGGCGGGCGCTCCGCGAGTCAGTGCGACGTCGCCTGCGCCGGCCGCGCCGCCCGCGCCCGCCCCGATTGCCGCGCCTTTTCCGCCGCCCGCGATTGCCCCGATGGCCGCTCCGAGCGCTGCTCCGACTCCTACCTTCGCCGCGTCTTTATTGCGCGTCGTTTCAGCCTGCTTGCTGAATGCGCCGGTGTTGATCTTGACGTTCTGCCCGTCGGATGTTTTGATCTGCGTCAACTCGATCGCAATTTTGGCGACGCCCCGCACACGGCCCGATCGCTCCAATTCGACAATTCGGCCGTGAGCGCGCGCGCCGCGTTCTGCGATCACGAAGCCATCCACCACCAGAGGCTGATCCAACACCGCGGAAAACTGGTCGCCGGATTGGTTGCGCTCACTCGATAATGTCTCACTCAATCTCACCGTGAGTGGTGTCCCGGCGGGGACGGTCACCGTATTCGGTTTAGGAGCGGAAGGCGGTTCGTAAGCGGGCGCGGAGGGCGGTTCCACCTTGGCAGTCTCGACTATCGGCGGTGGTGCGGGCGTTTGGACGGCGGGCTGAGAGACAGGCGCTGGCATGGGAGCGGGTTGCGCGGGCGGCGTCGCGGGACTTACCGGAGCCGGACGCGGCGCTTGCACAGCGGCCCTCTGTACTACACGGCGCGGGGCCCGCTCACGCGCAGGCGATGGCTTCCAACCGCCAGAACGGGGCGGGGCTGCTTGTGGCTCGGGAGCGGGGGTCGGATCTTGCTGCGCGGCGGCAGGTTCGGGCTGTACGGGAGCCGGAGTGACGTCCCGCGCCGGCGTGGTCTGAACGGTCGTCTCCGGTGCAACAGCCGGGGTCCGCTTCATGGCGATATACGTCACGCCGGAAGCGACGATGAGTCCGCCGACAAAGGCCAGCAACATCTTCGAGTTCATAAGCGCCTCACACCTTTAAACGCAAGTTGAACGCGACGCGTTTCTTCCAGTCTATGCCTGGCAGCTAAAATGAGAGGGTGGAGCAGGTTCTAACAAGCGTATCGCGACAGGCTGCGTTAAGCAGTTTGGCCCGCGGGTTCTCGATCGGCGGTATTCCGATCACGCCCGCCACCGTGCTTGCTCCCATGGCCGGCGTCACAGACACCGTCTTCCGGCGGTTGATCCGCAATCAGGGCGGGTGCGGCCTCATCATGACGGAGTTCACCAGCTCGCACGGCGTCGTGAACTTGCGTAAAGCGAAAAAGCCCACGCGCGCTTTCCGGTATCTGTATTTCGAGCCGGAGGAGCACCCCATCTCCGCACAACTCTTCGGCTCCGATCCTGACGTGATGGCCGCAGCGGCGCAGGTTTGCGAGGACCACGGGTTCGATATCGTCGACATCAACTTCGGCTGCCCTGTTAACAAAGTCGTGAAGTGCAACGGCGGATCGGGGCTGTTGCGCGACCTGCCGCTTGTCGAGCAGATCCTGAGGAAAGTACGTGCAGCGATTTCCATTCCGTTCACGATGAAGTTCCGCGCGGGCTGGAGCGATAAGGAACTCGTCGCCGTGCGGATGGCGCAACTCGCGGAAGATTGCGGCCTGCAGGCGATCGCACTGCATCCACGAACGCGTGAGCAGGGCTATGCGGGCCGCGCGGACTGGACGCGCATCGCCGAAGTGAAGGCTGCGGTAAAGATTCCGGTGATCGGGAATGGCGACATCACGACGCCGGAAGATGCGGTGCGCATGATGATGGAGACGGGCTGCGACGCGGTGATGATCGGGCGCGCCGCGTCCTCGAATCCGTGGATTTTCCGGCAGATCTCCGAGTATATCCAGCGGGGCGAATTCACGGTCCCGCCCGAGCGCCAGCGTTATGACATCATGCGCCAGTATTATTCGATGCTGCTAGGACACGCGGCTCCCGATGCCGTGGGCAAGATGAAGCAGTTCGCGACGTACTTCACTCATGGCGTGCGCAACGGCTCGCGGCTGCGTACCGAAATCTATCGGGCCAATGAAGCTCCGGCGATTCTGGATTTGGTCGACCAGTTTTTCGAAGTCGAGCTTGCCGCCGCAGGTTGATCCACTGATAGAATCTGAGTGGCCGAAATCAAACTGTACCTATGCCTGAATATTCGATTGGTGTGGACCTCGGGGGCACCAACCTTCGCGCCGCCGCCATCTCGAGCGGCGGTGAAGTGTTGGACAAGATATCCGGCAAGACCGAGCTTTCATCGGGCCGCGACGTAGTAATCGCCGACATCGTGCAGGCTATCGTGAGTCTGCGCGACCGCCGCTCGGCCGATCGGCTTGCGGGTGTGGGCATCGGCGTTCCGGGCTTCATCGAGATCGAGAAGGGAATTATCGTCGGCTCGAATAATCTGCCGGAGTTCGAAGGATTTCCGGTGCGCGATGAGATCGAGCGTCACTTGGGCACGCAGGTGATTCTCGAGAACGATGCGAACGCCGCGGCGCTTGGTGAGAAATGGATGGGCGCGGGACGGGATGTAAGCGATCTCGTTTTGTTGACGCTCGGGACGGGCATCGGTGGCGGCATCATTTCGAATGGGCGCGTGCTGCATGGTTTCGTCGGCATGGCGGGCGAGTTGGGGCACATGACTGTGAATCCCACCGGCAATCCGTGCGGCTGCGGCAATTACGGTTGTCTCGAAAAACATGCGTCAGCCACCGCGATCAGCAGCCTGGCCCGATTGATGAGCATCGGCGAGAACCTGAGCTCCGAGGACGTGTACCGATTGGCGTGCGGCGGCAACAAGAACGCGATCATGATCTTCCAATCGATGGGAATGGCGCTGGGCATCGCTCTGGGAACGCTGATCAACATTTTCAATTTCCCGCTGTTTCTGTTGAGTGGTGGTCCGCTGCCTGCATGGGATCTGTTCGCTCCGCGGATGATGCAGGAGGTCGAACTGAGATCGTTCACCTTCCGCAACGCGAAGCCGAAGACGCGGATCGAGAAGGCCATTCTGGGGAATGAAGCGGGCCTGTATGGCGCCGCGTACCTGCCATTGCTCCGCCAATTTCCGCTCGATTGACAGGCGGATACTGAAATGTTCTGGCTTGGGATTGATATCGGAACTGGCGGCACGCGCGCCCTGCTGATCGACGAAAAGGGAACCGTGAAGCACGCCTGCACTGCGGCTCACGAAGAGATGCGCATGGAGCGCGCGCTGTGGGCTGAGCAGCGCCCCGAGAACTGGTGGGACGCGGCGCGTAATGCGATACGTCAAGTGATGCGCGATGCAAACGCGGAGGGCGCGGACATTGCCGGAATCGGGCTCTCGGGGCAAATGCATGGCTTGACGATTCTCGATGAGAGCGATCAAGTGATCCGCCCGGCTCTGATCTGGTGCGATCAACGAAGCCAGGCGCAGGTGGATTGGATCAATCGCACAGCCACCCGTGAGACGGTGTTGGAGTGTACCGCCAACCCGGTTCTGACCGGCTTCACGCTTCCAAAACTGCTGTGGGTTCGCGATAACGAGCCGCGCTCATACGAGCGCATTCGCCATCTTCTGTTGCCCAAGGATTACATCCGATTTCAGTTGACTGGTGAGTACGCGAGCGATGTTTCGGACGCCTCGGGCACGGCTCTGTTCGACGTGGCGCGCCGCCGTTGGTCGCAACCACTCGCGGCGAAGCTGGACATCGACCGCTCGATTCTGCCGTACGTGTACGAGTCGCCGGACATCAGCGGACGCGTGACCGAGCGTGCCGCGGCGGAGACCGGACTCGCCGCGGGGACTCCGGTGGTGGGCGGCGCCGGAGATCAGGCGGCGAGCGCGGTTGGCAATGGGATCGTCGAACCGGGCGCGGTGTCGTGCACGATCGGCACCTCGGGCGTTGTGTTCGCCTATACGGACAAGCCCGTGTACGATCCGGAAGGGCGCGTGCATACTTTCTGCCACGCCGTTCCAGGTGCATGGCACGTTATGGGCGTCACGCAAGGCGCGGGATTGAGTCTGCAATGGTTCCGGAATCAGCTTGCGCCCGGATCGAGTTACGACGAACTCACGTCGGAAGCGGCCACCAGCCCGTGCGGAGCGCAAGGGCTGTACTGGATGCCGTACTTGATGGGCGAGCGCACTCCGCATCTGGACCCTTATGCGCGCGGCGGATGGGTGGGGATTACGGCGAAACATACACGGGCGGATATGATTCGCTCGTTGCTCGAGGGTGTGTCGTTCAGTTTGAAGGATTGCCTCGATATCGTGCAGCACATGGGCGCGCCGGTCGAAGCGGTAAGGGTGTCCGGAGGCGGAGCACGCAGCGCGTTCTGGCGTCAGATGCTGGCCGACATATTCGCAAAGCCCGTAGTGACGCTCGCAACGCAGGAAGGGTCGGCGTATGGCGCGGCGCTGCTTGCATTGGTCGGCACGCGAGTTTACGCGACGGTTCCCGAGGCGTGCACGGCAGTTGTGCGTGAGACAGGGCGCGTTCATTGCCGGCACTTCGAGTCACAGAAATATGCTCGCGGGCACCAGGTGTTCACCGCCCTATATCCGACGTTGAAGCCGTTGTACCGGCTGATTCATAGCGTAGTCTGACGAGACTCTTTAAAGAGCGGCTGGTTGTGGCGCAGGACGCCTACCGGCATCGATCAGACCGAGAACTTGTGGTTCATCTACCGCTTGGCAAGTTGCCGCAACAAACAGTGGTGGAAGCGTGCATCCGGTGGCGGAATGAGGTACATTTCGGTTCATGAAAGTCCCGAAGATAGCGTTCGCCGTTTCCTGCGCGGCCGCGTTGTGCTGGTTTGCCCCACAACTGCGCGCCGATGTCACGCTCCGCTATAAATCCGATCTTCAGATGGCGCCCTACCTGCCTGCGGAGGCGAGGGAGCAGGCAGAAAAGGCCCTCTCGTCACAACTCGGCAACCAGTCTCTTCAGATGAAGGCGGGGAAAGCCGTCACCAAGCGCGGCAGGATCAGCTCGGTCGTCGATTTCGCAAAGAATGAAGTGACCTTTCTCGATGACGAGCATAAGACGGTTGCCTCGATTCCGGTCTCGGAGCTGCCGGCCAGGATGAAGGCGGCGATGCCTCCGATGACGGAAGAGACCAAACGGGCGATGGCGGCGATAAAGACCAGCGTCGATTCGAAGAAGACGGGCCGCACGGACACAATTTTAGGGATTCAGGCCGACGAGCGAGAGGTAACGTTGTCGATGGCGATGCCCTCGCCGCCGGGCGCGGCTGAGCCCTTACCGGCAATGAGAATGGTGATGCAAATCTGGACGGCTAAACCCGAAGAAGCCGGCCGGGTTCCGGCCATCCGTGAACTCGAGGGATTTCAGAGGTCGGCAACCTACTTCATGAATCCGTCGGCGATGATTGAAAAGATTCTCGCCAATTTCCCGGGCATGGAGGACATGCTCTCGAAGACTCTGAACCAGCAGCGGGCGGGCGAGGTCATGTTGCGGATGCATATGGAGCAGTTCCTGCCGTTTCCCCCGGCGGTTTTGCAGGCGATGGCCGCGAAAGCCTCTCCCGGCGTGACCATCGACCCGAACGCGCCAATGATGCGGATGAATTACGAGGTGGCCGAAATTTCGACTGCGCCGGTGGACGATTCGGTGTTCGAGATTCCCGCCGGCTATGCGCAAATCGGCGCTGACGAGATGTTGAAAGGCATGATGAAACCGCCCCAGAACCCGAAACCGGCTTCGACGCCCGGTCCTGTGCACAAGGTCGGAGGCGGAGTGAGCGCGCCGAGTCTGATCCACAAAGTGGAGCCGCAGTACACCGAAGAGGCTCGGCACGCGAACGTGGAAGGGACAATAGTGTTGGACGTTGTCGTTGCCGCGGACGGCACGCCTCGCGATTTGAAGATTGTGCGTTCGCTAAGGCCGGATCTCGATCAGAAGGCCATGGAAGCGGTCCGGCAGTGGCGGTTCCAGCCAGGCCAGAAGGAAGGTAAGCCAGTCGCGGTTGCCGCCCGAATCGAGGTAAATTTCCGGCTCTTGGACAATCCGCCGGTGCCGCAGAACTGAGACGTTTCAAACAAAGGTCAACTGAAATGTTCCGCCCGGTTTGCCCCGGAAGGCGATCGCGCCGTCCGCGTCAGTGTCGATTGACGTGAGCATATCGCCAGACCGGATCGCGGTAATACTTTGACCTGCGGGAGCACGCAACCGGTACGTAGCATCGTAGTTGGTGCGGAGCAGCCCACGAGTTGCTTTGCCGCCGCGCCATTCGATGTCCACTTCCGCTCCGCCACGCGCGCGCAATCCGGTGAAGCGCCCGTCTTGCCACGAGCTCGGAAGCGCGGGTAGAAAGTGAATGGCGCCATCGTGACTCTGCAGTAGCATTTCGGCAATGGCCGCAGCCCCTCCAAAGTTGCCATCAATCTGGAAGATCGGTGAGTTACCAGCGGGATGCGTATCGAACAGATTCACGCCGGTGCTGTGGAGTAACAACATTACCAGGGACTCGTGCGCGCGATCGCCATTCAGGAGCCGCGCCCAGAAATTGATGGCCCATGCGCGGCTCCATCCCGTATAAGCGCCGCCCGCTTTCAATCTCCGCTCGAGCGAGACCTCAGCCGCCTTGGCCGATTCCGGCGTGCGTCGAGGCGTAATTTGCGATCCCGGATAAAGCGGATACAGGTGCGACATGTGCCGCTGCCCGGGCGCAGGCTCGTCGAAGTCTTCCTGCCACTCCTGAAGCTGACCGTACTTGCCAATGCGATAAGGCTCGATCCGCGCACGCGCCTTCGCCAGACCCTGCGCGAACTCGGAATCGACGCCGAGAACGCCGGTCGCGGCAACGCAGTTATCGAACAGCTCGCTAATGAGAGCGCGATCCATGGTGCAACCAGCGCTGGTCTGCGCGCGAGCGTGTTCAAGGGTGAAAAAATCGTTCTCGGTCGAAAACGAGGGGCAGGTGGTGAGGTAACCGCGCGGGTCCTCGATCAGCCAGTCGATGCAGAATTGCGCGGCTCCCTTCATCAACGGATAAGCGCGCTTCAGGAATGCGGCATCCCGGCTGAATAGATAGTGTTCCCATAGGTGGGCGCAAAACCACGGGCCGCTCATCTGCCAGTTGGCCCAAGTGGGACCGCCCTGTCCGTAGTTGCCGACGGGAGCCGATTGACGCCACAGATCGACATTGTGATGCGACACCCATCCGCGAGCGCCGTAGTTGATGCGCGCCGTCTCAGCTCCGGTCTTGCTCAAGCCGTCGATCAGGTCAAACAACGGTTCATGACACTCCGTGAGATTGCCAGTCTCCGCGAGCCAGTAATTCATCTGGACGTTGATGTTCGCCGTCCAGTTGGAACTCCACGGTGGGCGCACGGCTTCGTTCCAAATGCCTTGCAGATTCGCGGGCTGCGTGCCCGGGCGCGAACTCGCGATCAGCAGATAACGGGCGTACTGAAAATACAGCGCTGCGAGTGCGGGCTCGTGTGTGTCTTTGAACGCGCGCAGCCGCTCATCGGTTGGATGAGTGCTTGCCGGTGCGGAACCCAGATTCAGCGACACGCGGCGGAACAGACGTTGATGATCGGCGGTATGCCGCGCCAGCAACGCTTCGAAACTGCTGTTTGACAACCGATCGAGTTGCCCCGCCACGCGAGCGGCGATCGTCGTAGCGGGAGTATCGGGAAGTCGATCGAATGCGTGAAACCCAGTACCCGCGGCAATCAAAATGAGTACTTGGTCTGCGCCCTCCCCCATGAGGCCGCCTTCGATTGAACCCAATGGTCCACCGTTTGCCATGGCCTTCACGCGGGTTTCGAAGCGCATCCCTCGACCGGAGGTGTCGTCGTACACCACCGGGTTCTCGCTCTTGACGTAGTTTGGTTCGACGTGCGACGGAGACTTACCATGGAGCCGCAAGACCCCGTCCACCGATGTATCCAACTCGTGCCTGAGCGGACTGTCGAGAGTGATGGCCACCGTCAGCGCTCCTGGCTCGCTGGCCCGAAGCCGCACCACGATCACCTGATCGGGGGCGGATGCGAATACTTCCCGAGTGAACGACACGCCGCCGGATCGGTACGTCACGCGCGCGACCGCCGCATCGAGATCCAACTCGCGCCGATAATCCTCGGCCGCCGCCGAATGCTCGAAAGCGATCCGCAAATCCGCGAGCGGGAGATACGATTCGTTGTACGGGCCCTGCATCTTTTTGCAGACCCGGTCGGCCGCCACGTAATCCCGTTCTTCGAGCACGAGACGGCGAACTTCGTCCAGATGCGTGCGCGCTTCGGGGTTGTTCCAATCGCGCGGTCCGCCGGACCAAAATGTGTCTTCGTTCAGTTGGATGCGCTCGTCAGGCACGCCGCCGAAGACCATTGCGCCAAGCCGCCCGTTGCCGATGGGCAGAGCCTCATCCCAACGCGCCGCAGGTTGCCGGTACCACAACAGTAGATCGCCGCCGCGCTCCGTGTCGGCACCAAAAGCAAGCGGGGCCGCGGCAACAGCTCCGATGAACCTGCGCCGGTTCATGATCAAACGAACCGGTAGATCGTCGACGTCTTATACTCCTGACCCGGCTTCAACACTGTCGACGGGAAATCCGGATGATTGGGCGAGTCCGGGAAATGCTGTGTCTCGAGGCACAGCGCGAACCGCCGTTGATATACTTTGCCGCCTTTGCCGTGCAGCGTCCCATCCAGGAAATTGCCGGTGTAGAACTGAATGCCAGGCTGATCGGTTAAGACCTCCATCACCCGGCCGCTGTTAGGCTCGCGGACGCGCGCGGCAAGCTCGATCGAGCCGCCCTTACGATTCAACACGAAGTTATGATCGTAGCCTCGGCCCAACTTCAACTGCGTGTCATTGTCGTTGATGTGCGCGCCGATCGGCGTCGCTTTGCGGAAATCGAACGGCGTTCCTTCGACCGGCTTCAGCTCGCCCGTCGGTATCAGGCCCGAATCGACGGGAGTGAAACGGTCCGCCTCGATCATGATCTCGTGGCCGAGGATATCGCCCTCGCCTTGACCGGCCAGATTGAAATAAGAATGATTCGTCAGATTCAGCACCGTGTCTTTGTCGGTGGTTGCGGAATAATCGATGCGCAAGGCATTGTCGGCGGTGAGCGTGTACGTGACTTTGGCAGTCAAGTCGCCGGGATACCCTTCTTCGGCGTCCTTGCTCACGTAAGTTAATTCGATGCCGCCAGGGATCTCTCGCGCCTGCCAAAGTTTCTTGTCGAAGCCCACCTTGCCGCCATGTAGTGAGTTAGCTCCGTCATTCTTCGGCACGTTGTAAGTCACGCCGTTCAGCTTGAACTGGCCGTGCGCGATGCGATTCCCGTAGCGTCCGATCAGCGCGCCGAAATACGACGGGTTCGCGATGTACGGCTCGAAGCTATCGAACCCCAACACGACGTCAACCGGCGCTCCGTTCTTCGAGGGCACTTTCAAACTCACGACGATGCCGCCATAAGTGGCAATCGACGCTTCCATGCCTTTGCCGTTGCTCAGTGTGTAGAGATCCGCCGCGCGTCCATCCGGCAGTTTTCCCCAGGACAACTTCTGAATCACTTGCGGTGCTCCTGTATCCGGTCGTTTAGGGGCGCACGCGGACAAAGCGAAGCCCGCCATTGCCGCCGCAGCCTGCCTCCGGTTCATTGACATGAACTGATCTCCTATGAAGGCGCCTGCCCGTAGTAGGCGTCAGCGCCGTGTTTCCGATAATAATGCTTATCTAACAGCTTGTGCCCGACAGGCCGGCACTGCGGGTTGATGACGAGCGTCATAGCCGCCATCGCCGCGAGTTCCTCGAGCACGACCGCATGATGAGCCGCATCCGCCGCGCTTGCGCCCCACGTGAAGGGAGCGTGTCCAGCGACGAGAACGCCGGGCGTCGCGAGCGGATCGAGATTCTCGAAACGACGTACGATCGCCAGCCCCGTGTTGCGTTCGTAATCGGCGTGAATCTCGGCATCTTCCAGCGGGCCGGCGACGGGAACCGGGCCGTGGAAATAATCGGCGTGCGTTGTGCCGAAGCACGGGATTTCGGTCGCGGCTTGAGCCCACGCCGTTGCCGCGCGCGAATGCGTATGAACCACGCCGCCTATGGCGTGAAACGCGCGATACAAACACAAGTGCGTGGCCGCGTCGGAAGAGGGCTTCAACGCGCCTTCGATAATCTCGCCTTTAAGGTTCAACACGACGATATCCGCGGCCGTCATGCGATCATACGCTACGCCGCTTGGCTTGATCGCAACCAGACCGGCTTCTCGATCAATGCCGCTCGCGTTTCCGAACGTGTACAAGACGAGCCCGCGGCGCACCAGTTCCAGATTCGCCTCGAGAACTTCTTCCTTCAGGCGTTCGAGCATTTTGAAGCGCTCCTTGCTCCTGCCGCGATACGCCGGAGCGCCGGCAGTACGTCGCCCATTTGTGCGGCTTCAGCCGTTGCTTGGCCGAAAGCGAAATACAACTTGCGATACACCGCGTATAGCTCCTCGTAAATGCCAGCGGCATTTGAGTCAGGCTCCACGACGCGATGCTTCGGGCACAGCGCGTCCTGCGCCTCTTCGACGGTGGAAAAGATTCCGGCTGCGAGAAACGCGAAGATCGCCGATCCGAGGCTGGTTACTTCGCTTTCCGGCACGAGCACCGGCTTATTCAGAACGTTCGCGTACACCCGGTTGAGCGTTTCGTTCTTCTGGGGAATGCCGCCACCGTTAATGACGCGACGGATCGGTACGCCGTGTTGCTCCATGCGCTCCAAAATCACGCGCGTATGGAATGCCGTGCCTTCGATCGCGGCGAACAGCTCATCCTGCGCGGTGTGCGTAAGATTCCAACCGACTGTCATGCCGCCGAGTTCGGGATTCACCAACACCGTGCGGTCGCCATTATCCCAGGTCATTCGCAACAGCCCGGTTTGGCCGGCCGCGTAAGATTCCAAACCCGCGCAGAGCCCGGCTACCGTCGTGCCCGCCCGGCGCGCGATCGCATCGAAGATATCGCCCGTTGCCGAGAGGCCCGCCTCAACGCCGGTCAAGCCTGGATGAATGCTGCCCGGAACCACGCCGCAAACACCGGGCACCAGATCCGCATGCTCGGTGATCGCCATGATACACGTCGATGTCCCGACCACATTCACTACGTCGCCAGTGCGGCATCCGGCGCCGATGGCGTCCCAGTGTGCATCGAATGCTCCAACCGGGATCGGAATGCCCGCGCGCAGGCCGAGCTTCGCGGCCCACTCCGGGCTGAGGTGTCCCGCAATCGTATTACTCGCCGCGTAATGGCCGCCGAGTTTCTCGCGAACGCCCGCCAGCACCGGATCGACTCCCGCAAGAAATTCCTCCGGCGGCAGACCGCCCAACGACTCGTTCCACATCCACTTGTGGCCCATCGCGCAGATGCTGCGGGGCACATCGGCCGCGTTGCGTACACCGCACAATACGGCAGCGGCCATGTCGCAATGCTCCAACGCGGTCGCCATTTTCGCGCGCTTCTCGGGGTTGTGCCGCAACCAGTGCAGCAGTTTCGAGAAGCCCCACTCGGAGGAATACGTTCCGCCGCACCAGCCGATCGCGGGCAGATTCGAGCGTCGCGCCGCATCCGTGATTTCGGCCGCTTCACGCCAAGCCCGATGGTCGCACCAAAGGTAGTAATCATCGAGCGGGTTCAACTCCGCATCGACGGGAATGACGCTCGATCCGGTCGTATCGATTGCAAGCGCTTCCACGGCAGTGCCATCCACGCGCGCATTGTTGAGAGCGGCGCGCATCGCGGTTTCGAGCGCGCTCATGTGATCCGCGTGCCGCTGCGTCGCGCGATCCGGGTCATCCTTGCGCCGCTCGAGCGGATACTCGCCGACCCCCGATCCGAGCGGCCCACGCACGCTGTCCACAATCGACACGCGCACGCTTAGGGTTCCGAAATCGACCCCTGCTACGAATGCCAAAGCATCTCCCATCCCATGTATTTCCTTGCCGCCTCATGCACCGAGGACGCGGCACCGGCGTTCAGGTTGGCCGCGACATGATGCTCGAAACCAGTCTCGCAAATGAAGCGTAGCAGCCCTTGCAGATTTTGAATTTCGACGACTCCAGCGCCGCCGAACGTCTCCAGCGGATCGGATGTGAAGCGTCCCGTACCCGCGTAGCCCCGCATCTTGCCCGTGACGTCATCGGTCGAGAATCGCGCGAAGCTCATCGGACCCGCCTTCACTCGCCCCACGCAGGTGCCGAATGTGTTCAGCTTTCCGACCGTGCCCGCGATAATCGCCTGATAGTCCATTTTCACGGTTTCAAAGAAATGTTTCGGCAGGTTGCTGCAATGGAAGCACACGGCCTTATTCGGATCGCCGCCGTAGTTGTTGTTCCAGTCGAGCAGCGCGCTAGGCGTTTCCGAGGCGAGGCGCAAGGCGTGCATCGCGACCACTCCTGGCACATCCACCTCGCAGGCGCTCGAATGCAGGCCGTTGCTCATCATGCTCATCACGGTGCAGGGAACGACGCCAAAAAATTCCTCCATCGACGTCCAGCATTGGACCGCGCTGATGTCCAGATCGTTGTCCCCCATCCAGCGGTCGATCACCGTTCCGAGCTTCGCCATCTTGATCAGCGACTCTTCGGGAATCCCTTGCGTATCGACGTAAGAGCGAATCGCCGCAAGTTTTTCGAGCACCGGCGCTTCGTCATCCTTGGTCCGATGAATGCGCCCGAAGACTTCCGACAGATCGAGCGGTTCGATCGTGATGCCGTTCGCCTCGAGCAACTTTTCGCTGTAGCGCACGGTATTGAACGCTGCCGGCCGCGCACCAATCGCCCCGATACGCAGCTTCCTCAAGCCGTTCGCCACGCGGCACACGCCCGCAAACCAATCCAAATCATTGCGGAACTCGGCCGAATCGGGCGCTTCCGTATGCAGCGTTGTAAGCGAATACGGAATCCCGTACTGGCGCAGATTGTTACACGCCGACATTTTTCCGCAGAAACTGTCGCGCCGGTCGGCAACGGTCATCTTCGCGGCATTGTCGGGCGTCGCTTGAATCAGCACTGGCACGTCCAAATTCGCCATGCGAAGCGCCTCGGCGATGGAGCGCTCTTCGCCGAAGTTCGGCAGCGTGACAATCACGCCGGCGATCTTGTCCTTGTTCTCGCGGAACAGCGCCGCGCAACGCTTTGCGTCCTCGCGCGTCTCGACAGCCCCATAGCGGCTCTGCTCCGGAGTGAGACATACGGCTTCGTATCCCGCACTCGTGAGCGCCGCGATCATCTCTTTCCGCCCGCTCTCGGCGAGATGTCCTGGAAAGAAACCGCGATTCCCAACAACGATTCCAAAACTCAATGCCATTTATTGTCCTATTTGTTCGGCCGGAACGCGTACGTGTAAAATGCGCCGATCAGTATCAGCAGCACGCCCCACCAGATATCGACGTGCAATCTGCCCAGAACCACCCGCTCCACAGCGTCATTCATTCCATACAGGCCCGCGCCCAAAATCAGCACGCCGTAGATCAGCACAAGAACGCCAATGAAGAACCAAACCGAAATAGATCGTGTTCGTTGCATCCGGTTACCAGAAGACAATCTGCAAAATGATGAATACGACGGCCACGACGGACGCCCAGAAGATGGGGCGCTGATACAGTTTCAGATTGCCTTCCGAGGGCAACTCCGTGCACCCGTACACCAAGCCTTTCAGTTGTGTTTCAGGCAAAGGGCGCGTCATGTAGCTGATCACCACGGTCAGCGCAACACAAACAATCCAGCTCCACAACGCGCGGTACATATTTTCAGCCATCGGCTTCGCGTCCGCCGAGAGAGCGACGATGGCAAGCGCGCCAGGGCTGGCTTTCACCCACGCCCACATGGCGATCGATGACGCGGTGCCTGCAAGAAGTCCCCAGAATCCGCCGGCCGGAGTTGCGCGTTTCCACAACATTCCTAGCAACACCGTGCCGAATAGCGGCGCAATGAAGAAGCTGAACAGCGCCTGCACATAGTCCATGATGCTGTTGAATTGCATCACCAGATAAGCCGTGCCGATGCTGACCAAAACGCCGGCCACGGTACACCAGCGCCCCATCGCGACGTAATGCGCATCTCCCGCGTTTTTGTTGAACACCGCGCGATAAATGTCGTAGGTCCATACCGTCGCAAACGCGCTCACGTTGCCGGCCATGCCCGACATGAACCCCGCGATCAACGCCGTAATGCCTAACCCGAGCAGGCCAGGGCCGCAATAGCGCGCCAACATCAGCGGCAGCACTTCGTTATAGCTGTGCCCTCCCGCGCTCGCCGCCGCGCCTTCGCCCACCAATTTCACCGGCAGCACAGCCAGCGCCAGCAGCCCCGGAAGAATCACGATGAACGGCACCATCATCTTGAAACTCGCCCCGATGATCGGCGCCATTTTGGCCGCGCGCAGATCCTTGGCGGCGAGCACGCGCTGCACTACGAGAAAATCGGTTGTCCAATAGCCGAACGAAATCACCCACCCCAGGCCGAGCACGATGCCCGTCCAGTGAATGCCCATCGGGTTGTCTCTGAAGTTCCCCAACGTGCTCCACAGATGTGTGTAATCCGTCGCGCCGAGATTCTGCGCGATGCGCGCCTGCAACCCGCTCCAGCCGCCCGCTTCGATCAGCCCGACAATCGGGATGAGCAGCGCGCCGAGCCAGATCAGAACGAACTGCAAAACTTCGTTGAAGATCGCCGACCTCAACCCGCCGAGCGCGACGTACACAGCGACGGTGAGCGACGAAGCCCAGATGCTGAAGTTGATGTCCCAGCCCAACACGACCTTCATCACCAGCGCCATCGAGTACATGTTGATGCCGCTCATCAACACGGTCATGAATGCGAACGAAACCGCGGCCAACAAACGGCTGCTTTCCCCGAATCGCAGCTTCAGATAACCAGGGACCGAGTGGGTCTTGGAGATGTAGTAGAACGGCATCATCACCAAACCCAGAAACAGCATCGCGGGAATCGCGCCAATCCAATACCAGTGCGCCGCGAGAATGCCGTATTGATAGGCCGCCGCGGCCCAGCCCATCAGCTCGAGCGAGCCAAGATTCGCCGACAGGAAACTCAAGCCGGCGATCCATGCCGTCATCTCGCGTCCAGCCAGGAAAAAGTCTTCGCCGGTCCCCGACCGGCCTTTCAGATGGAACCCGATCGCCAGGACGGCAACGAAGTAGATAGCGATGATGGCGATGTCGACGCCGCTGAGCGAGATCAGGCGCGACTGAACAACGGCCAGGATAGCGATAGGCATCAAGCAGGAACCATCAAGGTGAAATTATATGCTGGAACGCTTGCCCGAAAATTGGGGCATACTGCGGAGAGCGATGCTGTTACACAAGCACGGAATGACGCGCCGTTCCTTGATAGCGGGCGTTGGCGGGGCGCTGTACGCGGAACCGGTGAAGTTGCCGCGTCGAATTCGCGTCGCCATCATCGGATTGGACGGGCATCCGGGCGAGATCTCGAAACCGCTCGATGAGCTGCCCGAGGTCGATATCATTGCGATTTCGAACGCCGAGCCGAAAGCCATCGAGCGCTACACTCGCGGCAAAGCTCGTTTGCAGAACGTGAAACCGTACAGCGATTATCGCCGCATGCTCGATTCCGAAAAGCCGGACGTGGTCGCCGTCTGCAACAACAACGGCGAGCGCGCCGCGGCCATTCTCGAAGCCGCGAATCGCAAGATGAACGTGATTGCTGAGAAGCCGCTCGCCCTCACGCGCGCCGATCTCGATCGAGTGAAGGCGGCGGTCAAGAACAACAACGTCCACATCGGGATGCTGCTGCCCATGCGCTACGAACCGCCGTACAAGGCTCTGAAGCAGATCACCGATTCTGGCGAGATCGGCGAGGTGATCCAGATTTCGGCCCAAAAGTCATATCAGCTCGGTACGCGCGAGGAGTGGTACAAGCACCAGGCCACCTACGGCAGCACGATTCTGTGGATCGGCATCCACATGTTCGATCTCATGCGCTTCACGAGCGGCCGCGATTTCACGGAGGCGAGCTCGTTCATGGGGCGCATCGGGTTCCCCAATACCGGCGACATGGAAACCACGACCGTCACCGCCTTTCGCATGGACAACAGCGGAACCGGGACGCTCCACATGGATTATTGCCTGCCCGCCGGAGCGCCTTCTCACGGCGACGACCGGCTGCGGCTTGCGGGCACGAAGGGCGTTGCGGAATACATGGCCGCCACGGGGACGACGCTAGCGACCAATCAGTCAAAACCGCATCGCATCGAGAGTCTGCCACAACCCGGATCGGTCTTCCGCGATTACATCGCGAACGTATACGCAGGCGCGCCGGCCACACTGACTGAAGCCGAGATCTTCCGGGTTTGCGACGTCACCATCGCTGCGCACCTAGCGGCGATAGGGCGGAGGATCGTGCCGTGCAAAGCTTAGCCTTTCTATTGGACGTCGATAATACGCTGCTCGACAACGATCGCGTCGCAAAGGATCTACGGGCACATTTGGAAAATTCTTTCGGGCGCGAGAGTGGCGAGATTTACTGGCGCTTATTCGAAGAGATCCGGTCGGAGCTGGGCTACGCCGATTACTTGGGCGCGCTGCAGCGCTACCGTCTGGAGCGACCCGACGAGCCGCGCATCCTGCGAATGTCGTCGTTTCTCATCGATTATCCGTTTCCTGATCGGCTCTATCCGGGCGCGCTCGACGCGATTGGTCACATCAAACGATACGGTCCCGCCATCATCCTCAGCGATGGCGATGCCGTGTTCCAGCCGCGCAAAATCGAACGTTCCGGTCTGTGGAAGGCCGTCGATGGCAACGTTCTCATTTACGTCCACAAGGAACAGATGTTGGACGATGTCGAGCGCCGATATCCGGCCGATCATTACGTGATGGTGGACGATAAGCTCCGGCTCCTAAACGCGATGAAACAAGTGTGGGGCGCGCGGCTTACGACGGTGTGGGTGGTGCAAGGCCACTACGCGCTCGATCCGGAAGTGACGCGCCAGTATCCCGCCGCCGACATTCGGATCGAGGCAATCGCCGATCTCGCGAACCTCGACGAATCGAAGCTTGCCGGTGGACAATAAGGACACATGAGTAACCTCACCGACCGCGTTGCCTGGAAGGCTCTCGAAAAGCACTTCGGCGAAATTGAGAACACGCCATTGCGCACGCTGTTCACCGAGGATGCGCAGCGCGCCGGCGAATTCGCGATCGAAGTGGCCGGCATTTATCTGGATTACTCGAAGAACCGGGTTACGCGCGAAACAATTCATCTCCTCACTGATTTGGCGGCCCAGTGCGGACTCAAGGACCGGATCGAAGCGATGTTCCGCGGCGACAAGATCAACATCACTGAAAACCGCGCCGTTCTGCATACCGCTCTCCGTGCGCCCGCCGACGCCTCGATCGAAGTGGACGGCAAAAACGTGGTTCCGGGAGTCCACGCTGTGCTGGATCGCATGGCCGCTTTCTGCGATCGGGTACGCAGCGGCGAGTGGAAGGGGCAAGCCGGCAAGCCGATCCGCGCGGTGGTGAATATCGGCATTGGTGGATCCGACCTCGGCCCCGTGATGGCCTATGAGGCGCTGCGCCACTACAGCCAGCGCGATATCACCTTCCGCTTCGTTTCCAACGTGGACGGCACCGATTTCGTGGAATCAACGCGCGACCTGAATCCGGAAGAGACGCTGTTCATCATCTCCTCAAAGACATTTACAACTCTCGAGACGATGACCAACGCGCAGACCGCGCGCGCCTGGGCTCTCGATCGGCTCGGCTCCGAAGAAGCTGTCGCGAAGCACTTCGTCGCTGTCTCGACCAACGCCGCTGAAGTCGCAAAGTTCGGCATCGATACCGCGAACATGTTCGGATTCTGGGATTGGGTGGGCGGCCGTTACTCGATGGATTCAGCCATCGGATTGTCCACGATGCTGGCCATCGGTCCCGAAAACTTCCGTGCGATGCTCGAAGGCTTCCATGAGATCGACGAACATTTTCGCACCGCGCCGTTCGATAAAAATATCCCCGTTCTGATGGGGCTGCTCACCGTCTGGTACAACAACTTCTTCGGCGCGAGCACTGTCGCCGTCCTGCCCTACGATCAGCATCTGAAGCGCTTTCCCGCGTACCTCCAGCAGCTCACGATGGAGAGCAACGGCAAGAGCGTGACGCTCGAAGGCGCGCGCGTCAATTATCAAACAGGGCCTGTATTCTGGGGCGAGCAGGGGACCAACGGGCAGCACTCGTTTTATCAGTTGATCCATCAAGGAACCAAGTTGGTGCCCTGCGACTTCATTGCCTTTACACACAGTTTGAACCCCACAGGCCGTCATCACGACCTCCTCATGGCGAATGTTTTCGCGCAAGCCGAAGCGCTCGCATTCGGCAAAAGCGAGGAGCAGGTGAAGTTCGAGGGCACGCCGGCGGAACTCGCGCCGCATCGCGTCTTTGAGGGCAATCGCCCGTCGAACACGTTGATGCTCGAACGGCTCACCCCTGCCGCGCTGGGCAAGCTGGTGGCGTTGTACGAACACAGCGTGTTTACGCAGGGAGTGATTTGGGATATCGACTCCTTCGATCAATGGGGCGTCGAATTAGGCAAAGTGTTGGCGATGCGAATCGTGCCGGAGATCGAGGCGGATAACGCCCCGGCTCTCCATCACGACAGCTCCACCAACGCCCTGATCCGGCGATACCGCGAAGCGCGCGGCAAGTAGGGTTACGAGCCCGCCTTCTTTTCCTTGTGCCCGCCGAATTGATAGCGCATTGCGGACAGAATCTTATTGGCGAAGTCCGCTTCGCCGCGCGAGCTGAAGCGTTGATATAACGCGGCGCTCAACACGGGCGTGGGAGCGGACACTTCGATGCCCGCCAGTACGGTCCATCGGCCCTCGCCCGAATCCGACACCTGCCCGCCGAACTCCTCGAGTTGCGGCGACTCCAGCAGCGCCTTCGCGGTCAGGTCCAGCAGCCACGACGCGATCACGCTCCCGCGCCTCCACACCTCTGTGACATCGGACAAATTGAAATCGTAGAGATAGTGCTCGGGGTCGCGCAGCGGAGTGGTTTCGGCATCTTTCTCGCGAGCGTGCTTACCCGCATCGGCCTTCTTTAGAATGTTCAGGCCTTCGCTGAACGCGGCCATCACGCCATACTCGATGCCGTTGTGCACCATCTTTACGAAGTGGCCTGCGCCCGACGGCCCGCAATGCAGGTAGCCTTCTTCGGCCGTGCTATCGGAGTTCGTGCGTCCCGGTGTCGGCGGCGCGCTGTCTTTACCTGGAGCAAGAGCGCGGAACACGGGGTCGAGATATTCAACTGCGTCCTGGGGACCGCCAATCATCAGACAGTAGCCGCGCTCCAACCCGAATACGCCGCCGCTGGTGCCCACATCCAGATATTCGAGACCCTTCGCCGACAGCTCTTTCGCGCGCCGGATGTCGTCGATATAGTACGAATTTCCGCCGTCAATCAGGATGTCGCCCGCCTTCAGCAGCGGAGCCAACTGCTCGATCGTCTGGTCCACGAGAGCGGCCGGCACCATCATCCAGATCGCGCGCCGCTCCTTGAACTTCGACACGAATTCGGGCAGCGATTTCGCCCCGGTCGAGCCTTCGGCGGCGAGCTTGTCCACCGCCTCGGCGTTCACATCGTAGACCACGCATTCGATTCCCGCGCGTGAGAGACGCCGCACCATATTCGCGCCCATCCGCCCCAAGCCGATCATTCCGAGTTGCATTCAACGCTCCTTTGATTCATGGTACCCGGATGCCGCAATCACGCCGGGCGTCCTAACATGTCCTTCACCGAAATGGCCACCAACGCCAACGTTAAACCGATCATTAGCGCCACCGAGGCCCAGGCCACCGCGTTGTAGAAGCGCGAATTCGTCCACTCCTTCATCAGTCCCTTTTTGTTGATCAGGATCGTCATGAAGATCAGCACGAACGGCAGCAGCACGCCATTGACTACTTGTGAAAACAGGATCATCTTCACCAGCGGGAAACCGGGAATCAGAATCACGCCCCCGCCGATCACAATCAGTCCCGTGAACAGCCAGTAGAAGATCGGCGCTTCCCGAAACTGCTTATTCACTCCCGACTCGAAGCCGAGCGCCTCGCAAACCGTATACGCCGTCGAGAGCGGCAGAATGGAAGCCGCGAACAACGATGCGTTGAACAGCCCCGCCGCGAACAATAGAAATGCGTATTGCCCGAACGGTTTCAGCCCGAGCGCCGCATCGGCCGGCGTTTCGATATCGCGTGGCTGTACCGACCAGATCGCGCCCGCGCACGCCACGATGATGAAGAACGCGATCACCGACATCACCACGCAGCCCACGATCACCTCGATGCGCGATTCCGCGTAGGCTTTGGCCGTGATTCCTTTCTCCACGATGGCCGCCTGCAAATAAAACTGCATCCATGGCGCAATCGACGTGCCCACCATTCCGATCAGCATCGTGATGTAGCCCGGATCGAGCATCAACACCGGACGCACGCTGTCGATGGCGGCAGTCTTCCAATCCGGCTTCACCATGAACCCCGAAATGATGTACGCAACGTACACGATGCAGGCGAAGAGAAAAATCTTCTCGACGCTATTGTACGAGCCCTTCACGATGAGCAGCCAGATCGCGACGGCGCTCAGCGGCACGGTGATATAGCGGCTGATGTGGAACAATTCGAGCGAACCAGCGATGCCCGCGAAGTCGGCCATCAAATTGGTCAGGTTCGCCAGCACCAAAACAAACATCATCAGAAATGTCGTGCGCAGTCCGAACTCCTCGCGGATGAGATCGGACAACCCCTTGCCGGTAACCGCGCCCATGCGCGAACACATTTCCTGGGTGATGATCAGCAGCAGTGTGATGGGCAGCAGGGTCCATAGCGGCAGATATCCGTATTTGGCGCCCGCTTGCGAGTAGGTGAGAATTCCGCCCGCGTCGTTATCTACAACGGCGGTGATAAAGCCCGGCCCGATGACCGCGAAGAATATGGCGATGTGATAGCGGAACCGCTTCAGCATGTTCGGGGTCCTTCATGGGCCTATCTGCTCCTCAGAACCGAAATGATATCGTCGGCCGTAATCACGCCCGCCAGCTTTCCGCCATCGTCCACCACGGGCAAGCTCAGCACGTTGTACTTGTCGAACAGCGCCGTCACGCGATCCTGTTTTTCGTCGACGTTCACCTGAATCAAAGTGTCCGCTGCCAACTCGCGCAACGGCCGGGATGCGTCGGCAACGAACAGACGCGCCAGTGGAACCGCCGCAATCAGGCGTTCGCTGGCATCCACCAGAAACAACGTATTCAGAGTCTCCAGCATCTCTTCGTTGCCGCGCATAGCCGATATGGCGTCGCTAACCGTGGCCTTCTCGTTAACGGCGATATACTCGGTGTTCATCAAGCCGCCTGCCGTGTCTTCTTCGAACTCCAACAGCTCGCTGACTTCGGCTTTGGGCTCGACATCCATCTCTTTCAGAATGTCCTGCGATGTCTTGTCTTCGAGTTCGGCCAGCAGATCGGCGGCCTCATCGGGCGCCATCTCCTCGACGATCTCAGCCGCTTTTTCTGTCTCCAGAGATTCGAGAATACTGGCTTGAATATCCGGATCCACCTCGGACAATGCGTCGGCGGCCACTTCGCTGTCGATGGTCTCGAAGATCGCTTCGCGGTCGTCCGGGCTCAACTCTTCGACAATATCCGCCAGGTCGGCCGGATGCATCTCCTCCAGCAGCTTGTTCGAGATGTTCAGCCGAAGCCGCCGTTGCGGATCCGATTCCAGAATGCTGCAGAACTCCCACGGGATTGAATTCGGGCGCACCGGGTTCTGCAATTTGCGGATCCATTGTCGTCGGACGGCCCCCTGCAATAACCGGCGGACGATACTACGGATACCGATATCCACTTCCAGCAGATACAACAGAGATGACCCATTTTGTTCGCGGATCTCGAACGTCACATCGTTCACCCGCACCACTTTCCGCCCGTGCGCATCGATGATCTGCTGATCGAGCAGGTCGCGCACCATGCGCAACATGTACTCGTCGGAGTGGTAGGGTGTTAGTTGCTCGTCTTTGAGATGGATGCCACCCAGGGAAATTTCGCGCACCTGATCGTGGCGGACGCTCAGCCAGGTATAACCGGCGCCTACGAGGAAACGGTCCACACGGGCCGGATCGACCATGGGCACGACGGCGGCATCGCGAACGACACCGATCTTGCGCCCCTTGAGGTCGTACACCTCGAGGCCCATCAGTTCGGTAAGGAACAGGAAATGGGTCGTTGCCATCCAAAAAGATCCGCACGCAGGAACGGCTACCGCCGGCAATTTTTACTATGGACTAATCCTCCGAACGTGGCAACAATGAAACTCAGAATCACCGCTCTGCTCGCCGTTATCTTGATCGCTTCAGCATGCCGCAGTGACCAAGTGCACACGCTGACAGTGGGCGCGGTGGCCTCGACCGAGGGCGCAGTGCTGGTCGAAATTGTCGCTCAGCACCTGGAAAAACGGCTTGGAGTGAAAGTGGTGCGTAAGCTGGACGTCGGCGGAACCAGCATCGGTTATGAGTCGCTGGTGATGTCGGCCATCGATATTTTTCCTGAGGAGACCAACGCGCTCGTGCTCTCGGTGTTGAAGGAGCAAATCGACGCCAATCCCGACGTGGTCACCCAACGCGTGCGCGGCGAGATGGAGCGCTTGGGCAAAGTCCGGGTGTTCAATCCGCTGGGCATCCACCGTCGCTTTTGCCTGCTCATTCGCACCACCGACGCGCAAGGCGGAGCTTTTCGCACCATCAGCGAAGCCTCGCGTTCACAGCTCGCCTGGACCATGGGCATCACCCCGGATTTCGAGGAAAGAGCGGACGGCTACTCGTCCATGATGAGCGCTTACAAGCTGCCTCTGAAGGTGTCGCCCCGGAACCTGCCGCAAGGGAGGATTTACACCGCTTTGACCGAAAACTCGATCAGCATGGCGGCGGGCCACGATACCGATGGGCCGCTCGCCGACACTTCCGAATTCACGGTGCTCGGCGATGACAAACAGGCATTCACTGAATCGCGGACGTGCTTGCTGGCGCGCGAAACGCTGATGCAAAGCGTACCCAAGCTGGAAGGTGCGCTGGCCGAGCTTTCCGGGCGTTTCACCAACGAGTCGATCCAGCGGATGAATCACCAGGTGGACGTGCTGCGCCAGCCCGTCAAGGACGTGGCTGCCGGTTTCCTCAAGCAATCCGGTCTATAGAACGTCGGGCGGTGCGGTAATCACCAGCGCTTTCGCGCCGTGCTTGGTCGAACCACAATAGCTATGCGGCTCACCGCCATCGAAGTACGCCGAGTCTCCCCCGGTCAGTACGTGAACTTCATCCTGGTAGCGAATCTCCAGCACCCCTTCCAGCACGTGAACGAATTCCGCGCCTTCATGCAAGTGGTCGGCGACATCTTCCGGATTGCGTTTCGGAAACTCGGCGAGATAGGCCTGCAGGCTCTTTTCCGGCGCGGCGAATGCCAGGCACTCGAAGTAGAAATTAGGTTTCGGCGAATCGGCGCGATCCGGAAACCGTATACGTTCATTGTGGCGGGTGATCGCGAATGTGCGCTTGCGGCGGCGGTCAACAAAGAAGTGATCCACTCCAATGTCGAACACCATTGCTATACGCGCCAGAGTCGGCAGGGTCGGAATCAGCTTGCCGTTCTCGAGTTGAGAGAGCATCGAGGCCGACAGGCCAGTGTGCTTCCCCAAATCCACGAGCGCGATTTTCTTCCTCAACCGGAGCTGCTTCAGCTTGCGCCCGATCTCGTACGCGGATAGCACTCTCCGGATCGTCTCTTCGCTATTTTCGGCTTTCAACAAGCTCAGTTTATCATCACTGAAATCCTGTCCGCTGGTTTGCGTGACAGTTAAAGCAGTGTTAATTACCACTGGAAAGCGTTCAGTATTGCTGTTAGCCTCGTTCATAGAACATCCGATTGGATTCGGACTTGGAGTGAGTGATGCAAAACTGCGAAACAGAATATAAGACGGCCACCGACGAGACGCTGGTAAGCCAGTCGCAAGCCGGTGATACGGAAGCCTTCGGAGAGCTGGTTCGGCGTTATAAGCCGGCATGCATGAAACTGGCGCTCTCCATGCTGCGTCACCGTGAGGACGCCGAAGACGAAATCCAAACGTCAGTGTGGAAGGCGTATCAGCACATCGGACAATTCCAAAGCGACTCCCGCTTCTCGACGTGGTTGACGCGGATTGTTGTGAATCAGTGCCTGATGCGGATCCGGCGCTACAAGCGGGCCCGGTTCCTCTATATCGACGACGGAGCCGCGCGGGATGAAGTGGCGAAAATAGAATTGCCGAGCATGGATACATCGCCCGAGCAGGACTTGGCCCGCGCCGAGCTCTCCGCTGTCCTGAAGAACGAAATCGGACGCATCCCGCCATTGCTGCGGAACGTGTTCGTGCTTCGGGAAGTGCAGGAGTTGCCGATGGCTGCCGTCGCCGAGCAACTGGGAATCTCGGTGGCAGCCGCTAAGTCTCGTTTGCTTCGCGCCCGTACTGAGTTGCGCGAGCGGCTGCAGAAACACTGCGGACGGCTGGGCACCGGCACTCTTCTCGCAGAAGCGTAAGCGGCGGCGTGTTGCGGCGGACCGGGTGGTACCCTGGATCGTCGTGAGCTTCCTTCTCGATTGGCGCGACCCTGGCGCCATGGGCCGGCACATGCGAGCTTTGGGCTGGACCTCCGAACCCGAACTTCTCAGTGCCGGCCCGATCTCCGGCGGCAACATGAACGCCGTCGTCCGTGTGCACCTCGAAGGACGTTCCGTCATCCTGAAGCAGGCCCGCCCATGGGTTGAGAAATATCCCCAAATCGGTGCGCCCGTGGAGCGTGCCGAAGTGGAAGCCGCCTTCTACCGCGCTGTAAGTGGGACGCCTGCCGTCGCGGACCGAATGCCGCGGCTCTTGGGGTCGGATCCGGAGAACCATCTCCTCTTACTGGAAGACTTGCCCGATGCTACCGACCTGACCACGATCTACTCGGGCGCACATCTTACCTCCGCTGAGTTCGGACTCCTGATCGACTACCTGAATGCGCTGCACGAGGTCGATGTCGATCCCGCGCTCCGGCCGCTGTTCGAGAATCGCACTATGCGCGAGTTGAATCACGCGCATCAGTATGAGATTCCGCTCAGCGACGAACGGGAAGAAGTAGCGGGCGCCAAATCACTCAAGCGCGACCCCGCGTATCGCAAACGCGCCGCTGAACTCGGACGCCTCTATTTATCCAGCGGGCCGGCGCTGTTGCATGGCGACTACTTCCCCGGCTCATGGCTGCGCACACCGCGCGGCATATTTGTCATCGACCCGGAATTCTGTTTTCTGGGGCTGCCGGAATTCGACCTGGGCATTTTCCAGGCGCACCTCGTTCTCTCTGCACAGCACGATCTTTGGGCGAACGCAGCCGGGCTATATCGGCGACGTCTCGACTGGCAACTCGTTGACGCTTTCGCCGGAATCGAAATGATGCGCCGGCTGATCGGCGTTGCGCAACTTCCATTGACAGCGGGCCCCGATCAGTTGAGCGAGTGGCTCGAGTTGTCACGGAAACTGGTATGCGCCTGATACGTGTTGTCGCGATCGCTATCCTAGGGTGCGCAGCCGCATTCGCCAGGCAGCGTCCGGTATGGATCGACACCGATCCATCCGTGGCGCCCGGTGGTCACGAGATCGACGACGGCATTGCGCTATTGCAGGCTTTCGGCTCACCCGAACTCGCGATTCGCGGAGTGAGCGTCGTCTTCGGCAACGCCGATCTGCCCGCGGCGGATCGCATCGGACGCTACATCGTCAGCCACTTCGGCCCGCGCGGCCTTCAAGTCTACACTGGCGCATCCGGGCCTGCGGACATCACCCGTGAAACGCCCGCGACTCGCGCGCTCGCCAGGGCGCTGCGGCATGAGCGCCTGTCGATTCTCGCCCTCGGTCCGGCCACGAATATAGCGGCCCTGTTGAAGCGTCACCCGGATCTCGCCTCCCGCATCGTCGAAATCGTGGCGGTTGCGGGGCGGCGTCCGGGGCAGCAGTTCACCGCGGGGAACGCCACGGCGCCTCTCAGCGATTTCAACTTTGAGAGGGACCCGGATGCGTTTCAAATCCTGCTCGATTCCAACGTGCCCCTCGCATTCGCGCCGTGGGAGATCTCTTCGAAGGTGTGGATCTCGCGCCAGGATCTCGAGCCGCTCGCCGCCCAGAGCCCCGGAATACGCTGGCTCATGCCGGCGGCGCTCGACTGGCTCCAGCTTTGGAAAACACGCTTCGGAACGGATGGGTTCAATCCATTCGATGCGCTCGCGGTGGGCCGTCTGGTCGATCCCGATACCTTAACGTGCTCCCCCGTCTCGATGCGCATCGAGCGTTCCGATAAACCGTATCTGGTTGCGCGCGAACCGAAAGAAGGTCGCCAGCGCGTGTACTGTTCAACCCCAACACCGGCCTTTAAGCAACGTCTGTTGCGGCGGCTTGCGGTAAAAACACGGTGATCAGCATCGTCGTGCCAACGCTCAACGAAGAGGTGAGCATCACTCGCACGCTTGCCGCGCTGAATGCGCTTGCAGGGGAGAAGGAGATCATCGTCGTCGACGGGGGAAGTACCGACGCGACGTGCGATCGCGCCCGCGGCTTAGCGGACAAGTTGTTGCAGACCGAACCGGGACGCGGACCCCAGTTGCACGCCGGTGCTTGCGCCGCGCGTGGCAGCGTGTTGTGGTTCGTGCATGCCGATACGCTTCCGCCTTGCCGGGCGCTGGCCGAAATTGAGCGCGCACTCAACGACCAGAGCACGGCCGGCGGAAATTTTGCCATTGTCTTCGACGGCTGCACGCGCGCGGCACGTTCGATGAGCATCATCTACCCGTGGCTGCGTTTGCTCGGTCTGTGCTATGGCGACGCGGCGATCTTCGTCCGGCGGCCGGCGTATGAAGCGACCGGAGGTTTTCGTCCTTACGCGCTCTTCGAGGATCTTGACCTGGTGAAGGCCATCAAGCGGCAGGGCCGGTTCGTCCATCTCGATTGCGCGGTCACCACTTCATCGCGCCGTTTCGAGCAGCGGAACTTCGCCGCGGTGTGGGCGCACTGGATCTCGCTCCAATTGCTTTACTGGCTGGGTGTTTCGCCCGATCTTCTGGGACGGTGGTACCGTCACGTCAGATGACCAACCGCGATCAAATGCTGCCCCGCGCGCTGACCGGCGGCATTGTGGCCTGCGCCTTCCTCGCGCTTACGGGCCTCGAAATAGTTCGGGCGTTGCGAGGCAAGCGTGAATCCAAGTTGACGCATGTCGCACGCAACATGACAGTGGCCGCGATCGGCGGAGTGGTGGTCAGCCTGGCTGAGCAGCCGGCGATGGTGGCGCTGGCCCGCTTCATCGGCGCGCGCGGCTTGGGGTTCACCCAGATCCTGCACCTGCCCGAGCCTATCCGAATCGCCGCCGCTCTCCTTCTGCTCGATTACACGCTCTATCTGTGGCACGTGATGACCCACAAGGTTCCACTGCTATGGCGCTTTCATCTTCCGCACCATATCGATCTGGATTGCGACGCCTCCACTGCGCTCCGTTTTCACTTCGGCGAGTTATTATTGTCGGTTCCCTTTCGCGCGTTGCAGGTAGTTGTGTTCGGCGCCACCGTTAGGGATTACTCCATCTGGCAAACGTTGACGATTGTCTCCATTCTGTTTCACCACTCAAATGTCGACCTGTCGCCGCGATGGGACCGGCTATTATCGTTCGCCGTCGTAACGCCGCGGATGCACGGCATCCACCACGACGCATGTCTCGAACATGCAAACTCGAACTGGTCGAGCGGGCTCAGTATTTGGGATCGCCTGCATGGAACCCTTCGTCTCGACGTCCCCCAACAAGAGGTGAATATCGGTGTACCCGCTTTCCCCGCTCAAAAAGATGTTACTCTCGGCCACACGTTGCGCCTGCCCTTTGAGCATCCTCGCGACGATTGGAATTCTGCCGGCGCTGCTGGGCTTCGCGAATCCTCCGTTTCCCGATAACGCCGGTTGGGCGGCGATTCTGACCCGCGATGTCAACGCGGAGCATCGGGTGGACTATCGCGCGCTCGCCTCCGAAGACCGCCCGGTACTCGACCGTTACGTGCAGCAACTCGCCCTTCCCTGGCCCCAACTCGATCCGGCCGCGCGGAAGGCTGCGCTCATCAACGCGTACAACGCGCTCACCATTCGTTGGGTGGTTGCAAACTATCCCGTCGAAAGCATCTGGCGCACGAAGAAACCGTTCTCGGCCAAGCGCCACACGGTGAACGGTGCCATGGTGTCACTCGACGACATCGAGACCGAGCTGCGGGCTTCCGATCCGCGGATTCACGCAGCGCTAGTATGTGCCGCGCGAAGTTGCCCACCCTTGCGGCGCGAGCCATATACGGCGAGCGCGGTGGACCAGCAGCTCGACGCCAACATGCGCGAATGGCTCGCCATGACAGACCGAAACCGTTTCGACGCGGCCTCAGGCGTTGCATCGGTGAGCAAGATTTTCGATTGGTACAAAAAGGATTTCGACCGGCTCGGCGGCGTGCCGGCTGTGCTCGCGAGATATGGACCCCGGCCAGGGAGTTGGAAGAAGATTGAATATCAGCGCTATCACTGGGGCCTGAACGATACGTCGGATATCGGAAGCCGCTACTCGGATCTCAACTTCTACGCGGATAAATTGCGGAACTGATCCCTGTAGCGCCTACCCTCGGGCCGCTTTGTGAATCGCCCGGAGCTTGTCGAGCAACGGTCCGAGCAGGTCGAGCCGCAGTGCGTTTGCTCCATCCGACAGCGCGCGCTCCGGCCGGTCGTGAACCTCCAGGAACAGACCGTCGATGCCAGCGGCCACAGCGGCGCGCGATAACAAGCCGATGAACTCCGGCTGTCCGCCCGACGATGTCCCCCGATGCGCCCGGCAACTGAACGCTATGCGTCGCATCGAACACCACCGGCCAGCCGGATCGCCGCATGATCGCCAGGCCGCGCATGTCCACGACCAGATTGTTATACCCGAACGATGTCCCGCGCTCCGTCAAGAGAATGTTCTGGTTTCCCGTCGACGCGACCTTGTCGGCGGCGTGGCGAATGTCGTGCGGCGCGACGAACTGCCCCTTCTTGATATTGACAACACGGCCGGTGCGCCCCGCCGCAACCAGCAAATCCGTCTGGCGGCAAAGAAACGCGGGAATTTGGAGAATGTCGGCGTACTCAGCCACTACCTCAGCCTGCCCGGGTTCGTGAATGTCGGTCAACACGGGGATCCCCGACGCGCGAACTCCCGCCAGAATGCGCACGCCCTCTTTCAGTCCAGGGCCGCGGTACGAACCGGCGCTGCTGCGATTGGCTTTGTCGAAGGACGCCTTGAACACGAACGGCCCCGCGATGCGGGCGATCTCGCGAGCTAGAAATTGAACGTGCTCTTCACTCTCGATAACGCAAGGTCCGGCGATCAGCGCCAGTGGTGAGCCATCGCCGAATGCAATCTCTCCCGCTGTGATACGCATCTCCGCGCCTCAGCCGTGCTCGGTGAAGACGGGCTCTTCCAGACCCGCATCCAGACGGCCGGTCCGCCGTTTATGCTGTTGCTTCGCGGCGCCGATGAAAGCTTTGAATAAGGGATGCGGTTCGAGCGGCTTCGACTTGAACTCCGGATGAAACTGGCACCCCAGATACCACGGGTGATCCGGCAACTCGCAGATTTCGACGTAGGTCTTATCGGGAGTCTCGCCGGTCACGCGCAGCCCGTGCTCGATTAGCGTGCCTTCGAATTCGCGATTGAATTCGTAACGATGGCGGTGGCGTTCGCTGATGCGGTCGGTCCCATACGCCCGCTGCGCACAACTGCCGGGCGCGAGATTGCACGTGTATGCCCCCAGCCGCATCGTGCCGCCCAATTCATCAACGCCGCGCAGCTCGCGCAATTTGTAAATCACACGGTTCGGCGTTCCTGGGTCGAACTCGGTGGAATTCGCGCCGGCCAGCCCGCATACATTGCGCGCGAATTCGATCACCATAGTCTGCATGCCGAGGCAGATCCCGAAGTAGGGCAGCTTCCGCTCACGCGCGTAGCGAATGGCGTGGATCATACCTTCGATACCGCGCTTGCCGAATCCCCCGGGCACCAGGATGGCGTCGTAGTCGCACAACTGGGCTTCGCAACCGGACCAGGTCAGATGCTCCGAGTCGATCCAGTTGATGTCTACCCGGACGTCGTGCGCGAGCCCCCCGTGCAACAGCGCTTCCTTCAGGCTCTTATACGAATCTTCGTACTCGACATACTTCCCCACCAGTCCGATCGCGACGTGACCCGACGGATTCTTCAGCCGCTGCAGCATGGCCGTCCAGCTTCTCAGGTCGCGCGGCGGGGCGTCGATGCGGAGCAGCCGCAACACGATGTCGTCCACCTTTTGTTCCGCGAACACGACCGGACACTCGTAGACGCTATCGACGTCGCTCGCAGTAATGACGGCCTCAGTATCCACGTCGCAGAATAATGCGATTTTGTCCTTGACGTCGTCCGGAATGGGCCGTTCCGAACGGCACATCAGCATGTCGGGCTGTATTCCGATGGCCCGCAATTCCTTCACGCTGTGCTGGGTGGGCTTGGTCTTCAGCTCGTGTGCGGCCGCGATCCAGGGCACCAGGGTGACATGCACGAAGAGTGTATTTTCGCGCCCCAGTTCGTGACGCAACTGGCGGATGGCTTCGAGAAAGGGCAACGATTCGATGTCTCCGACGGTCCCTCCGATTTCCACCAGCACGACATCCGCATCGTTGGAAACGCGGCGCACCGCGGCCTTGATTTCGTTGGTCACGTGCGGGATCACCTGAACGGTTTTGCCCAGGTAATCGCCGCGGCGCTCCCGCGAGATGATCTGCTCGTAGATGCGCCCGGATGTGAGATTGTTGTTCTGCGTTAGCGGTGCGTGGGTGAACCGCTCGTAATGACCCAGATCCAGATCGGTTTCCGCGCCGTCGTCGGTGACGAACACCTCGCCGTGCTGGAACGGACTCATCGTCCCCGGATCGACGTTCAGATAGGGATCGAATTTCTGCAGCGTAACACGCAGGCCGCGGCTTTCGAGCAAGCAGCCGATGCTCGCCGCGGCGATTCCTTTGCCGAGCGATGAAACGACGCCACCCGTTACGAAAATTACTTTGGGCATTCGCTTACCCGCGGGCCGGATTGACATCGAATAGATGCGCCACTTGTTCCAAATCCTCCGGTGTGTCCACTCCTATGCTGTCGTACTCTGTCTCCACGACGCGAATTGGAAACCCGTTTTCGAGAGCCCGCAACTGCTCCAACCGCTCCGCCTGCTCCAGCGGTCCGACCGGCAGATCGGAGTAGCTCAAAAGGAAATCGCGCTGATACACGTATAGCCCAATATGTTTGAAACGGGGTTGTGCCGGCACGTCGCTTGCTCCGCGGACGTAGGGGATCGGCGAGCGCGAGAAATAGAGGGCATTGCCGGCGCGATCCGTCACTACCTTCACGACATTCGGGTTGCGTTGTTCGTGTTCCGTCCCGATACGCTTCTTGAGCGTGCTCATCGGGATTTCGGGGTTGTCGAGCATCGCCAAAACGGCCGCGTCCACGGCGTCCGGATCGATCATCGGTTCGTCGCCCTGAATGTTCACCACGAACTGGCAATTCTCCGCGGAAGCGATTTCGGCCGCGCGATCGGTGCCCGAGGGATGGTCGGCGCGCGTTAGCCGCACACGGCCCCCGAAACGGCGCGCCTCGGCCGCGATGCGTTCATCGTCGGTCGCTATCATCAGGCTGGTGAGATATCGAGCTTGTGCCGCCCGCTCGTAAACATGCTGAAGCATGCTCTTTCCGGCGATGGTGGCTAGCGGCTTTCCGGGGAATCGGGAGGAGGCAAATCGGGCTGGGATTACGCCCAGGATTCGCGTTGGCACACTCGATTATAGCACCGCCGTTCGGCTCGCCTTGTGCGCGTTCGGGGTCATACTTGCACATCGGCGCGACCGCTGGGGCACGCGGTTCATCCAATCGGGTGGAATTCAGCTTGCGGGCAGTGTAAAATCGAAGTAACGGATTCCGAAGATTTTGGAGGGGATATATAGATGGTTCAATTTACGCCGGGCGCAGTGACCAAGGTGAAGGAGATTCTCGATACGCAGGATCCCAAGCCGGTCGGTTTGCGTATTGCGGTCGTCGGTGGTGGATGCTCGGGGTTCAGCTACTCGATGGCTTTCGAGAATAGCCCGAATCGCCTGGATAAGACTTATTCGTACGATGGGCTGAAGATTTTCGTGGATCAGGCCAGCTTGCTGTACCTGGACGGGGCGGAGGTCGATTTTGTGGAGTCGATCGAGGGTTCGGGTTTCAAGTTCAACAACCCGAACGTGAAGTCCACGTGCGGCTGCGGCAGCTCTTTCCAGGCTTAGGGCCTGTACTTCGCGGGTTCTCAATTAAGAAAGGCCAGATGGTTCATCACCATCTGGCCTTTCTTGAGCTTACTGCCGCTCTGAGAGAGAACAGCCGAGCAAGACTGAATGAGCGTTTTAGGCTCTCTTACGGCGGGCCAAAGCGAACAGGAGCAGACCGCCACCCAGCATAGCGAAGGTCGCCGGCTCGGGTACTGCGGAAACGGTGAAGCTCTCGCCCACCGAGGTCAGCTCAGTCGGGCAGGTCGGCGAGCAATTGCCAGAACCAGTCGCGCCGGCCGACTTGCCGATGTCCTTAAAGGCCCACAGCGAAGTCGTCGTCGTTGCCGGTCCGCCAGCTCCAGCGGTAAGGGTGATGGTGTTGATCTGGCCGCTGGCTGCTGTCAGAACACCGAGTTGCGTGGATCCGCCCATGCAGATGCCGCTCGCAAAGTCGTTCTGTCCAGTGCACAGGCGTTCCGTGATGATCGAGCCCGAGCCACCCGTCCGAAGGTCGGCCGCGCTGATAGGCTGAGAGGATGTCACGTTGAACATCAAGTGGATGTCCTGGAACGTCGTGGAAGCGACAAAGCCAGGGTTGAAACCGAGGACGGCAGTACCCGTCGACGGATCGTAAGTGCTCCCGGATTCGTTGACCGTCAAACCAGTGGTCGTTCCGCCGCTAGCATCCTGGGCGCGGAACAGGCTGAACGTTACTGGGCCGCAAGTAACCGTGCTGCTCGAAATCGCCGGCATCGTTCCCGGTGCAGCTACGGTGGCCAAAAAGCCAGTGTTCGGGTTATCGGAACACGAGACCGGTGCAGCGCTGAGCGCAATCGAAAATACGACCAGGGGCAGCAAAATAGAAATCCAGTTCAATCTTTTCAAGTTGTCTCCCTCCTTAATATGGTGCTCTTTCAGAGGCACCACGAGACATTAACACTCACAGGAAAGTATACCTGTGTTATGTCCTGGGATCAATATACGTGCTGAAGAAAAACGAGTCAATCCAAAATAGGTACCAGTACGCAAGAAAAATTCTCTCTCAGCGGTACTTTCCCCATCCTCAGGCATAGTTTAGTAATTTGTCTTTCGTTAGCAACGCCGGACCGCTCATCACTATAATGGTTGCGTCACTCCACAGCCTATGTTGGATCAACTGCTGACCGAGCACCGCAACCCCGCTACCGTCCATATCGACCGCCTGGATACACAATCGATGCTCCGCGTTATTAACGAGCAGGACCAGAGCGTTCCTTCGGCGGTAGCTCGCGAGATTCCGAACATCGCCCGCGCCGTTGATGCGGTTGCCGAAGCTTTGGGACGCGGCGGCCGCCTGTTCTACATTGGAGCAGGGACAAGCGGACGACTCGGTGTTTTGGACGCGTCCGAGTGTCCGCCGACGTTCGGCGTCAGCCCGGATTCGATACAGGGGATCATCGCCGGGGGCGAGGCGGCTCTGGCCCGTGCGACTGAGGCGTCCGAGGACGATCCCGCGGCTGGCGAGCGGGATCTCATCGAGCGCGGCTTTCGCGCGACCGATGTACTGGCCGGCATTGCCGCGAGCGGACGAACTCCGTACGTGCTCGGTGCCGTGCGGAAGGCGCGCTCACTGGGAGCGGCCACGATTGGGATTAGTTGCACCCCTGGCTCTGAGTTGTCCAGCGCAGTGGATATCGCCATCGAGCTGTTGACTGGGCCCGAGGTGATCGCGGGTTCGACGCGGATGCGGGCGGGTACGGCGACGAAGCTGGTCTTAAATATGATCAGCACCGGCGCGATGATCCGCCTGGGCTACGTGTTCGGTAACCTGATGGTGAATGTCCAGCCGAAGAACGTTAAGCTGGTGGACCGGGCAGTGAGGATCGTTGCCGAAGCAGGCGAAGTTCACCCGGCGCGGGCCTTGGAGATTTTCGAGCGCGCAGGCCGGAGCGTGAAGACGGCCATCGTCATGGCACGCCGTGGACTGGAGCGGGATGCGGCCGAAGCGCTGTTGGCCCGATCGGGCGGCAGGGTCGCAGCCGCGCTCGAGAGCCCGGCCGCGCGTTGAACGGACTCGCGGGAATGAAGGAAGAATCGCGTCGGGATGGCATCGCCCACTGTGGCCCGCGGAAAACACCTATGTACCGGAAACGGCCCAATCGAGCGCCGGCGTCGCGCTTGATAACACCGCTGTGTGGCAGGCTCGAGGGACGCAATGAGACGCTCGGTGTCGAACCTGCTGAAGCGAGCGTCGCCGGCATTCAACTGCCTGGCGGACACAGCGCGCAGGAGTATAAGAAGATGCAGGGAGGGCGCGATGCCGTCCTCTGCGGAGAACGATCGATCTGTGTGGCCGGGGCGTACGCTAATAAAATCAGCGTTGTTACGCTCAGAGCCAAGTGCCACCCGATCTCACAGCGCCGTTGTGCATTCAACGAGCGCCGTCCTCGGTCACCCCCGGCACGGTGGACCGGATTGTTGGGCGGGTGAAGCCAAGGAGCATCCATGATGACGAGTGATTCCGGCCGCGGCCGATCAAGATCCGCTTGCATAGCAGTGCGATCCGACCTACCGGCTGCGGCTGCATCCAGAGCCCGGTCGGCGCCCGCGCACCGCGCAGGAGAGTCTGCCGCCGAGTGCCTCAGGTCCGCTGCGGAAACGCGTTAAATATCTATGGATAAATTCCTGATCCGGGGAGGTGTTCCCCTCGCCGGTGAAATTCCCGTTAGCGGGGCCAAAAACTCCGCGTTGCCGGCGCTTGCCGCCTGCCTGCTGACCGCCGATCCTGTCCGGCTCTCGCGCGTCCCGCGAGTTCGCGACATCGGCACCATGGAAAAGCTGCTCAACTACGCTGGAGCGGCGGTTATCGTCGACGGAGACCAGGTCGAAGTGCACGCCGGTGAGATCGCCCGCCCCGAAGCGCCGTACGACCTGGTGAAGACGATGCGCGCCTCCAGCCTGGTGTTGGGACCGCTGGTCGCGAGAACCGGGCGGGCGCGGGTTTCTATGCCGGGCGGTTGCGCCATCGGCTCACGCCCGATCAACCTTCACGTTTCCGCTCTGGAACTGCTCGGGGCACGCATCGAAAACTCGCACGGCTATGTCGAGGCATCCGCTCCCAGCGGTTTGCGGGGTGCCCTGATCCACTTCGATCGCGTCACCGTCACCGGCACTGAAGACGTGCTCATGGCGGCGGTGCTGGCCCGCGGTGAAACCGTGATCGAAAACGCCGCGCGCGAGCCCGAGGTGGCCGACCTCGCGTCGCTGCTGTCAAAAATGGGCGCGCAGATTGAGGGCGCGGGCGAGGCGACGATCCGGGTGCAAGGGGTCCAGCGACTGCACGGCGCCGAGCATTCGATCATCGCCGACCGGATCGAGGCCGGGACCTTTTTGGTCGCCGGATTGATCACGGGCGGCGAACTCGTGGTCAGCGGCTGCCAACCCGAGCATTTGCATGCGCTCATTGCCAAGATGCAGGAGGCTGGAGGCGAGGTAACCGCCGACGGACCGGGGCGTCTGCGCGTCCGAGCTGCCGGTAAGTTGCGGTCGGTGGACATGACCACCGAGGAGTACCCGGGTTTCGCTACCGATCTTCAGGCACAGTACATGGCGCTGATGACCCAAGCCGAGGGCATCTCCTTCATCACGGAAACGATTTTCGAAAACCGCTATATGCACGCTTTGGAGCTGGCACGAATGGGCGCCAACATACGGCTCGAGGGCCGCCAGGCGGTGGTGGCGGGCGCGACGCGGCTTACGGGCGCGGGGGTGATTGCTTCAGACTTGCGCGCCAGCGCGTCGCTGGTGTTGGCCGCCCTGGTCGCCCAAGGTGAGACCGCGATCGATCGCGTATATCACATCGACCGCGGCTATGAGAAAATCGAGGCGAAGCTGGCTGGTGTTGGAGCACGAATCGAACGGATCGATTAATCATGGCTACAAAAGCGCACAATGAAGGTTTTCTCAAGCTGGTGAATGACGCCAAGACGCGGATTCAGGAAACGGATATCGCGGGATACAACCGACTCGCCGGATCGGGCGAGAAGTTCGTGCTCGTCGATGTGCGCGAGGATTCGGAGTGGCAGGCTGGCCACGCCGCGGGAGCCATTCACCTGGGCAAGGGAGTGATCGAGCGTGATATCGAAGCCAAGGTGCCCGACAAATCCACGAAGCTGGTACTGTATTGCGGAGGCGGATTCCGCTCTGCGCTGGCAGCCGACGCCCTGCGAACGATGGGCTACGGACAAGCGATCTCGCTCGATGGCGGCTGGCGAGCGTGGCAGGACGCGGGGCTCGCGCTAGAGCGGTAGTCCGAATACGTCGCCCGCCAGGTGGGCCGAGATGAATGCGAGCGCAATCAGCTCCAGCCACAACACCCAACGCGTGAGCAGGCCGTTCATGAATTCGAACCTGAGCACTAGAGCCGAGGCCAGCCCGCCGCCAAACAGATATGAGTCGAGACTGCGCTCCGTGAATTGGACGAATATCGCGAGACCTGCGTAGAAAAAGAGCGGCAGGTTGCTGTCCAATTTCCCTCGGGCGAGAACGAAGATGACAGCCGCGCCGAGGGACACGAGCAATAGTTCGACGATTCCGGTTGGCGTTGCTTCAAAGCTCATCCGCGAGCCCCTTCCAAAGGGCTGGTACGGTTTGCTGCGGGTTCAAAATCAGAACAGAAGACCGAGCCCGGCGCTGACTACCAGGTCGTGCACCCATCCGCCGATCGACGCGCCGGAAGCCGGAGCGATCACTTTGGACGGAAAGGGAGTGATGAAGTCGTGCCCCTCCAGGCGCAGCGTGAGACGCCGGGCGTTGAACTTCACGCCCGCTCCGATGACTGCCAACCCGCGCGTATCTGTCGTTCGGCTCAGCAACGCGAGGCGATTCAGGGGCTGTGCGGCTACCTCAGTTCCAGTCCCGGTGTACAACTTCACTCCGCCGCCGAATGCGAGGAACGGGCGTACCTTCGCGTTCCGTCCGGTCGCGTGGAGAACGAAGTCGTAGTGAATGGCCTGGCTGTGAGCAGCGAACGACGCTTTCACCGATTGCGAAGAGACCTGAAGATCTCCGGTCTGGTAGTCGTAGCGGAGTTCACCACCCCAAAGCTGGCTAGTGTTATTGGCCAGCCACGCGCTTGCACCGATGCCGGAACCTATCTTGACCGATCCGCTTCCGGCTGGGCTGGTTACATCTCCCGATGTGTAGAATCCGCCGCCTGCGCCGGCTCCGAATTCCCACTTCTGTGCGACCACGGCGGGCGCCGACAGTATAGCGAATGCTGTTAATAGCCAAGTTCTCGTATTCATGCTTCTAACGGGAGTCACTCCACCACACGAACCTCGACGGACGTTTTGGCACTGCCTTGAACGATGTTGAGCGGTACCGCCAGACCTGCTGGCGCGTTGCGGGGAACGGTGGCGTTGAGCTGGTATACACCGACTTGTCCGGGCGCAAGCCCGGCATAAGAGACGGAAAGGCCCGCGCCACCCAGATCCAGTTTGGGCGGGTTCAGAACAAGCGCGAGCGGATTCGAAGGGGCCGGGTCGCCCGCCTCTACAGGCGGCGTTGTCTGGCCAAGTCCGGTCAGGTAAATAATGAGCGTGTCGCCGTGATGGACCGGATTCGATGTCGTCACGAGCGTTTGATTCTCACTTCGGACGATCGTCGGAATCAGCGCGTCGTAGCCTGAAACCGAGGCACGAAATACGCTGGGCGCTCCCGGCTGGATTACGAGGTTATAGTTGTCGCTCACGCCTCCAGGCGTCCGCAAGACCAACGTGACGTTCCCCGTTGACTGGAATGGAAGTTGCGCGTTGATTTGCGAGGGTGACGTAAAGATCATTGGCAGGGGCAGGCCATTGACCGTCAGACAGCTTTCGCCGAGAGCCGTCGGCAGTGGAAGTTCATTGGTGGCGATATTCACTGGGCTCAGTTGGCGCCCGAAGACGGTGATCAGTCCACCCGGCGCAACAGCGGAGTTCATGTCGGCAGCATTCACCACCCGATCGATCTTGGGCGGGGCAACCGATTCGTCGTAGGCCCAAGGCAGAACTGTGAATCCGGAAACCGAAAGCACCACGACCGAGTTGCGGCTGTACAGCGGGGCGACCGTACGGGTGAAGGCGTACGTCGTGTTGCCGAGCACAGGCGCCTCGACGGTCCGGGTGGCACGGATCCCGGCGCCGGTCAGCGTATCCACACGTTGAATGACTCCAGGGCTCGCTGCATCCGGCGCGGTAGTGCGAATTCCTGTCTCATCCACAAATGCGAATCCCGATGAGAGTCCTGTTCCCGATTCCAACTTGGCGACCGGAACGAGGGAGGAATTCAGAAGGTTGTTTCCAGCGACGTACCGGTCAAAACTCGAGGCTGCATAAGCGCCGGACAGCGCCGCCGAGTCCTTGCGCATGACGGTAAAGCTGTCCGCATTTGCGTTGTACAGCAGGACGGTTCCATCGGCTGACGCCCCGAAGATCGACGATCCGTTTGGTGACGCAACCAGGACTGTGTTCACATTGATGTCGTTCTTGAACACGCCCAGCGATGGCAGCGCGACCGCCGTGCGGGTACCGAGGTCCACACGGTCAATCGTGTGTACAGGTCCCGCCACACGGCATGCAGCCAGTATCGCTTTGCCCGATGCTGCCACCGACCGCGGGTAATGCCCGCCCGGCATGATCACGGGCGCCAGCGGCTGTAACGTTTCCAGATCGTAAACCGGGATAATCTGCGAATCGTTACTACCGATCAGCAGATACCGGCGATCGAACGTGATCGCCAACTGAGTGGGGACATTCGATGCCGGCAAAGACGCGATCTGGGCGTTGTTGCTTCCGTCAAAGACCAGAACCTCATTGGTGTCCTGGCGCAACACATAGAACCGGTCGCGCGATGGGTCCGCGAGGATATCTACCAGCTTTCCGGGCACGTTGACGAACGTTCCTCGCTGATCGGGATCCTTCAGGTTCACCAGGACGCGCACCGGTGAGGGAACGTTGACGGCTTTGGACGAAGATAATGCGACGTTGACCGCGACAGTGCCTTTCTGGTTCTGGAATGCGTTTGGATCGACGGAAATCCGGACCGTCGCCGGTGTCACGCCAGAGCTTGGCGAAACGGATACCCCGTTTGATGCCACCGCGAGACTGAAGGGAGTTGCCCCGCCACCGGGATCGGTAATTTGAATCTGCTGTGTCGCGACCCGGCGGTCGCAGAAGTTACCGCGAAACACGACGTCCGCTCGATCCGATACCACGCGGGGTGCGGCGGATAAACTACCCACAGGTAAGACAACGACCCCGCTATCGGAAACCGAGTACATCGTATTCCAGTCACTGGATAGTACGCTGCGCCCGGCGAGATTCTCAGGCAAATAGAGTCTCTGGCGGACGGTGAGGTTGCTCGCGTCGGCAATTTGCAGCACCGGCGGAGGATTCTGCCCTGCTGTCGCATCCGGTATCTGCGCGTAGATCAGGCCGCGACTGGAATCGAAGGCGTGGCTCCCAATGTTCAGCGCGCCAGTGGGATTTAAGAACTCGGCGACTAGATTGCCGAACCGGTCGTTCAACGTCCACCCGGACGTGTAAGATGTCCCGTTCTTGTTGACGCTAACTACACGTGGACCCTGAGCGGGCGTGGAGACATAGCCGATTACCGAGAGTTGCTGCTGGTTGACGTCGTAGCTGAACTGGAACTTGTCCGTGAGCCCATACATTTTGGTGCCGTCGCCGGATACACCAACCGCCGCCGCAACAATGTTCGGCGGAAACGCAGGTCCCGGCTGGGTGGCCGGCAGAGTCTTGGCCTGTAAACCAGAAACGGTATCGAGCACCTGCGTCGTTCCGGAGACGGGGTCAAACAGGATGAATTCCTGGGCCGTGACCACCAGTGCACGTCCATCGAGTCCAAAAGCCACGCCGAGAGGCGGGCTCCCGAGTGCAAAAGCCTGCTTGCCTCCACTGCTCAAATCGATCACCGTGAGGCCATTCGAGGGCGAGCCCGGGGAAACAAAGTTGCCGTAATGGGCTACTAAGAGATACCGTCCATCAGGAGAGAGCGACAGACCGGCTGGTTGCGCCGCAACGTTGATCGAGCTCTGGATGGTGTTGTTGGCCAGCGACATCTGCTCGATTCGGTTGGCCGTGAAATTCGCGATGTAGAGATAGCCGCGCGCCTCGTCGAGGGCCAGATCCGCTGCCGCGCCCCCAATGGAAACCACCTTGCCGAACGTGCCGGACCCGAGCGCTACGGCGGCGCTCAACGTCAGGCTGACGGCCCATGATAAATACGTTCGCAACATAGAAACTGCTCGATCCCTCCCGCACGCACTACCGGCCAAAAAGTTCACACGCGCATTGTTTCAATGCGAGGAACAGGGGAGCATGCCGGACGCCGCGCACCTCCCCGCACAGCGCTTATTCGGCGCTCTTTTTCCGACGAAGCACAATGACGCCCAGAAACAATACGGCGATCACGGCACAGACTATGCGAATCAATCCGCTATCCATCGTTCTTCTCCTTTCTCATTTGCACTACATGTTGTTCATCATGGGGAGCAACTCCCGCACGATCTTCACGGCCACAGGTCCAACCGTCACCACGAATAGCGACGGCAAAATACAGAAAAAGATCGGAAACACCAGTTTCACGCCGAGCTTGGCGGCTTTCTCTTCCGCCACCTGCCGGGCCTGCACACGCATATAATCGGCGTGCGCCCGAAGACTCTGAGCCACTCCCGTCCCGAAACGGTCGGCCTGAATGAGCACCGCGACCAGCTTCTTCAGATCCTCGGACGCCGTCCGGTCTGCTAAATTGCGCAGAGCATCGATGCGCCTCTTCCCGGCCTTCAATTCGAGATTCACCAGGGCGAACTCTTCGCTGATGTCGGGGTGCGCGCGCTCGAGTTCCTTGGATACCTGGACGACCGCCTGGTCTAGCCCGAGGCCGGACTCGACGCAAACGACGAGAAGGTCGAGAGCGTTCGGCAGGCCGCGCGAGATCTCTCTCTGGCGCCGCCGGGACGCTATCTTGACGTACTCGTTCGGACCGAAAAAGCCCAGGCACGCGGCGGCGGCCACGGCTAGAAACCTGTGGCTGGAACTACCCGCACTGGTAAGCAGAGTAAAAGTAAGTATTGGAAGCCCGGCGCCAAGGAGCGCCTTGGAGCCGTACAAATACTTGAGCGCGTTTTCGCCTCGAAAGCCGGCGCGAATCAGGCGCCGCTGCATGACTGTAACGTCTTTGGGCGACGCGGGCATGACCTGTCCCAGCTTTTGGATCAGATCGCGGAAAACCAGGCTCGGATGGGCCGGAACCTCCTGCTGCGCGCCGAACCCAGTGTCAACGACGCGATCCAGGGCTGCCTTGGGACGAACGTAAAACCTGGTTCCAAGCGCCGTGAGGGCCAGGACGGATGCAACAAACACGGCTGCGCTAATTAGTAAAGGCATCTGTCAGATCTCGATTTTCACGATCTTCCGAATCACCATGTACCCGATCACCTGTAATCCCACGGCCCCGCCCAGCATCATGTTTCCTATCTCATCGGTAAAAAAGAACTTCACATAATCCGGATTTGCAAAAAACATGAGGACGCCGACGGCCAGAGGAATGCAAGTCAGCGCGGTCCCGGTCATCTTGCCGTGAGCGCTGATCGCGCGAATCCTGCCGCGCAGCTTGAAACGTTCCCGAATGATGTAAGCTAGTTTGTCCAAAATCTCAGCCAGGTTCCCGCCGGTCCTCTTTTGCAAGAGGACGGCGGACACAAAGAAGTGCACGTCGAGCGATGGAATTCTCTTGGCAAATTTCTGTAAAGCGAATTCCAGGGGTAATCCGAGGTTATGCTCCTCGAAGGTGCGCCTGAATTCACCCGCCAGCGGCTCCTCGAATTCGCGGTGAATCATTTCCAGCGATACGGCAAAGGCGTGCCCCGCGCGCATGGATCGGGCAACGAACTCCAGACTCTCGGGAAACTGGCCTTCGAAGCGATGCAGGCGTTTCTTTCTCGTTCGCAGAAGGTAGAGGATCGGGAGCGACCCTGCGATCAGCCCCGCTAGGAACCCGAGATTGCGCAGGTGGGCGGGCAGCGCTAGCCAGGCGGCGAAGAATGCGGCAATGAACAGGCCCAGGCAACTGTGAACGGTGCGGACCGGGTGCCATTTCAACCCGCCTTGCTCAATCAACTGCTCGAGGTAGGGCAGAAGGTTGTAGCGTTTGAGCAGATGGGAGATGAGCTTGCCTGCATCGCGTTCCTGGTGGAGAATGGCGGCCGGAGAGGCGGCTTTCGCCTCGGCCTTCTTCGTACCGCCGAGCAGCCGGCCCTTGATACGGTCGACGTCCGTCTTTTGTAATGCTTTGGACAGAACAGTCCAAATCAGGATGCTGAGCACCCAAACTGCGATTAGAGTAATGACAAACCACCACATCGTCAAACCTCGACAATCTCGTCAAACACTTCCGGACGAAGGCGGATGCCCGCAGCGAGCAACTTCTCGTAGAACTTGGGCCGGATCCCGGTGGCCGCGAACCTTCCGACGACTTGGCCGTCCGGGTTGAGTCCACGCTTTTCAAACACGAAGATGTCTTGAAGCGTGACCACCTCGCCTTCCATGCCGGTCACTTCAGTAACGCTCACAACCCGCCGCGATCCGTCGCTTAGGCGGGACGCTTGCACGAGCAGATGAACGGCAGCAGCGATCTGCTGTCGAATTGAAACAAGTTGCATGTTGGAATTCGCCAGGGAGACCATGACCTCCAGGCGGGAGATCGCGTCGCGAGGCGTATTGGCGTGCACGGTGGTCAGCGATCCGTCGTGGCCAGTGTTCATCGCCTGAAGCATGTCCAGGGCCTCTTCGCCGCGAACTTCGCCGACCACAATTCGATCCGGACGCATACGAAGGCTGTTAATCAGGAGTTCGCGCTGCCGAACCGCTCCGCCTCCCTCCAGATTGGGAGGTCTAGTTTCCAGACGGGCAACATGAGGCTGTTTGAGCTGCAACTCAGCCGCGTCTTCGATTGTGACAATCCGTTCTTTGGGGGAGATGAAGAACGACAAAGCGTTCAGCAATGTCGTCTTCCCTGCGCCGGTACCACCGGCGATGATTATGTTCAGTTTCGCTTTGACGGCGGCCTCGAGGAGTTCCATCATCCCGGGCGTCATGGCCTTTCGCTGGACCAGATCGGGCGGCATCAGCTTATCCGTGCTGAAGCGGCGGATCGAGAGCAGCGGGCCATCCACGGCCAAGGGTGGAATGATCGCGTTTACGCGCGAGCCGTCGCTTAAGCGAGCGTCCACCATGGGCGTCGATTCGTCCACTCTGCGTCCGACCTGGGACACGATCTTGTCGATGATGCGCAGCAGGTGCTGATCGTCCCGGAAGGAAACACTGGTTATTTCGAGCAAGCCTCTGCGCTCGACGTAGACCTGTTTGTGCGTATTGACCAGAATGTCCGAAATCGTGGGGTCCTGAAGGAGCGGTTCGAGCGGACCCAGGCCGAACACCTCGTCCAGCACCTCGTCGCTGATCTGCTGTTTTTCAATGGCGCTGAGTAGTGTCGGTTCGGAATCGATGAGCGAGAGCAATGCCTGACGCACTTCGGCGCGCACGCGCTGATTGTCAATAGCCGCGAGCGCTTCGAGATTTATTTTGTCGACGAGCTTCCGATGGAGCGTGAACTTCAGCTCCTGGTACTCGGGCTTCAAGATCGACTTGGGGCGCGCCGAGTTCTTCAGCAGGCGCTGCTCCCAACTGATTTGCGGGTTTTGCTTAGGGTCCAGAGAAGGAAACATAAAGGTCTATAGGTGTCAGGCGTTCACCGAACGCGTCTTGGCGGAGTCGGCCGCGGCCGCCCCGGAAATCTGGGCTGCGAAGTTGTCCACTGCTCGCCCCAGATCGTCTTCGGGGCCGAGCGGGTCGCCATTCGTGATCACTCGATGGAGTGAGAAATAATCGTTGGGAAAGCTGGCGTGAACCGGGCACTGGAACAACTTTTCGATGTCCTGGCGGGACATGCCATCGCGGCGGCTCACCCGGTTCACCACCATTTGAAAGCGCTCCTTGGGGAACCCGAGCTGTTCGAGCATGGTGATCGATTTGCGGGCCAGATGCAGACTGGGCAGCTCGGAAGAGGAAACCAGAAAGGTACGGTCTGCTTGTGGGATCGTTATTAGACTCGTGCGCTGAAAGACGACCGGGAGATCGATCACGATCCAGTCGTAAAGGGTTCGGGCGTAATCGAGCAGAGCCACGACGCCGTTCGTGTCCAGATCTTCATCGCGGGGAAGCAGCGGCGCAGGCATGACATCCAACCCTGCATGCGATGCGACCAACGACGTCCAGACCGAGTGATTCAATCCGCAAGCACGCTGTAGCGCGTCCAAGGCAGAGAATCCGTGATCGAGCTTGAGGTAGAACCCGATGGTCCCTCCCAGGAAATCGAAATCGGCGAGAAGAACTCTGTCCGACGTCCGGCGTTGGAGGGCGAACGCCGTTTGTGCGGCGAGGGTCGAAGCGCCGGAGCCGGGTTTGACGCTCGAGAAGACGCAGACCGACCCCAAGCGAACCTCCGCATCCGGTTCCCCTGTGCATAGTTGCAGCAGCCGCGAGACCGCCTCCGAAACGCTGGCCGGATCAAACGGGGCATACAGGAACTCACTGGCGCCGGCACGTAGGGTGCGCACAATGGTGTCCGAATTACTCCGGCGATCAATGGCCACCACGCTCACCTGCGGGCTCGTTTGAGCAGTGTGGGCGATGACCCGGAGAGCTTCCGCGAGACTCGTCCCGGCATCGACGATGACCACATCGGGTTGTAGTTGCTTGATGCGGAGACTGAGGGTTTGCCCCGAGGGGTAACTCTTCAACTCCAACAGCAGCTCGAAGGTGGACAGTTCTCCGATACCTTCTGAAAATCGCGCTCCGAGCTCCGCGTCAGGCGCAATCAGAATCCCTCTGAGGGCTGTTCTCCGGCTGCTGTTACCACTTCGCATGACAGTACCCAACCGCTTACTTTGACGTCCGTCTCAGCGCGTACCAGTGCCGCTGGCTAGCATCCGGCTCCGGCTGTGGAGAGGCCTTAGAAACCGCGGGGCGAGGCTCAATCCGCTTCAGAAACTCGCCGGGAAAGTACGGAACTGGCTGCTGTTCTCCGTTTTCCAATGGGCGTGTGGTTTCCGGCGAGACGATCATGACGAGCTCTGTTCTGTTTCGCTTTACTTCCCTGCTCTTGAAGAGGGCGCCGAATATCGGCAAGCTGCCGAGTCCGGGAATTTTCGAGATACTCTCGGTCTCACGATTATCGAGAAGTCCGGCGACAACGAAACTTTGCCCCTCGGCGAGTTCGATATCGGTTTCAGCGCGGCGCGTCGAGAGAGCTGGAATGGTGAACCCGTTTAGAGTGACTGCGTTCGCCAAATCGATCGTCGAGACTTCGTGGCGCAGGTGAAGCTTGATGCTGTTGTTGGCCGTAATCACCGGGGTGAATAGAAGCCGGATTCCGAACTCGCGAAACTGGACCGTTACCGCGGCCGTATTCCCGCCGCCTTGCAGCACGGGAACCGGGAACTCGCCGCCGACCAAGAACGACGCCTCTTTACCATTGGTGGTCACCAGGTTCGGCTCCGCCAGAATCTGCAGGATCGATTCGGATTGCAGAGCCTTGACGAAAGCACCCAAGTTGAGGTCGGGGCGAAAGGCGAAGATGTTCAATGCGTCGGAGATGGAGAGGGTGTGCACATCGCGGGCGGCATCTGGCGTCGGCGAGGGGAACTGCCCGGTAGTGACGCGTCCGATTGTGTTCGTCGCCCCCGTGGATACGATGTTGACCCCGAACTGGGTTGCCCGGATGCGATCCAATTCGGCGAACTTCACCTTCAGAACGATCTGCTTTTCCATCGCAGGAGCGATGATCTTGAGATTGTTCACAATCGTCTTGCCGAAAGCGGCGGACAACGCGGCGGCTCGCTCTCCAACCTGCGGCGAGCTGATATTGCCAATCAGGGCGATGGAGTCGCGCGACGATTGAACGCTGATGTCCTCGTTGGGGAAGGTCTCTTTCAGCAGGCGCCGCAGTGGATCGAGGTTCGCCTCGACCGTGATGCTGTAGGAAGTGCGCTCGCCGGCTTTGTTCCAAATAATCACGGTGGCGCTGCCCAAACCTTTGCCATGAATCAGCACTTCCCGGTTGGTGACGGGGCTAGCGTCGGCGATTTCCGGACTGCTGGTCGAAATTTGGCGTATATCGCTGGGGTGGTCGATCACAATGCTCTTGCCGACGGTGAGCCGTAGCTCACTGGCAACAGGTTCCGCAAACAACGTGCGGGTGCAGAGCAGGAGCGCCAGAAGAGAGGCGGCTCGTAAGCTAAGGGGCATGAATTGGCGAATCATCTTTACAGCCTTCAGTGGGTCACGACTTCAACGGTTTTCTGATTACCTCGGATGACGACGATCTGATCGCCCGGGGGAGGAGCGGGCAGCGCAGATGGCGCCGGTGCAGCGGCCTTGACGGCGGGTGGCTGCGGGCGGGGTAGAGACGACTGCCTCGGCAAAATGTCCGGGCGGCCGCGTTTAGCCTGAAGCCCATACAACTCCGCGATTTCGCGCCCAGGCGTCTTCTGGATGGACTGGTCGCTTCCGTTTCTCAAGACAAGCTGGATGTGACCTTCCTGATTCGCCAGAGTCAGAATCTCAGCCTGCTCAGGAGTTCCCAGCAGCGTCACGGTCGGAGCGGTGATCGCCTGTCCACGGCTGTCGGGCTGCATTGTTTGACCGGCCGAAAGGACCAGGATGTTTTGCAGACAGGTGGCCGTGACCGTCCCATCGGAGGAAGGGGGCCGCCCGGTAACGAGCACATCCACACGCATTCCCGGCAGAACAAATCCTGCTACGCCAGCGACATCGTTCACCCGAACCGACACAGCGCGCATTCCAACCGGGATGATCGGAGCCAAACCCAGTCCACTTCCGCGCGCAGCGAGGCGGCCTTCCAGGACGGGCTCCTCCGCAAGAATATTGCTCATCACCGGCCGGTCAATTACCTGCTCGACCTTAGAGAACGCACCCTTCGGGAATCCCTCGGCGGGAACCTTGCCCAATCTCAAGTCCTCGCGCTTGACCATCACACCGACCCCCATCGGTTTGGCCGCAAGAACGACCTCTTTCATTTCGACTGGTTGAGGCGGTTTCGAGCTGCTACCGGCTCGCGCACTGATCTGGTAGAAGATCGCCGAGACGACGAGGGCGAACACCAGACTTACGGCCAATACGGTTATGAATCTGCGGTCCATCAAAACTCTCCTGCTATTTCCACCGACATCCGCATCTACCCGGAGGCGCCGGGCAGACTCAACCCAGCAAAGCCAACCACGATCCGACGGCAATTGCCGGAGCGTAGGGAATAGCCTCGATTCGCGACCCGGCTTGTCCGCATGCGAGCCGGGCCGTTCCCAGCCAAAGCACCGCCAGCAGACCGCCGCAAACTGCTGTGCATAGCACCGCTGCCGGAAGGCGCTCCCACCCTAAAACGGCTCCCAGTCCGGCCATCAACTTTACGTCTCCGCCTCCCATGCCTCCGAGGCGGTAGAGAATCACAAAGACGGCGAATCCGGCGGCCGAGCCACACAGGGCCGACAACACGCCTCGCCACCCACGTTCCCACCCCAAACAGCAGAATCCCGCGCCGAGAGCGGTGATCGAAATCCAGTTCGATACGCGCCGCCTCGCAAGATCTTCGACTGAGGCGACCAGACCGAGCGCGACCGCGATGGCCAGTTGAGGATTCATCAGCTTTCCCGGGTTCGTTCCAGCGATTCCGGACGCCGGGCGCGAGCGCTGCGGTACTTGCGCGCACCGGATTCAGGCCAGAACGGGCTAGTAGAAACCGGCAGCGGCGAAACGAAGCCCGAGCGAAGGGCGAATTCGACCAACGGAGTTCCGGAAGGCAAGCGCCACAAATTGGGCCCGCCCTGCCCAGGGATGGCTGACACCGGCGGGCTTACCGGACTCGCCGCCCCTTTGGATCCGATCTGGTGTTTGACAGTCAGCATGTGATTGCTCGCTCCTGATGTGTGATTCGGCGGCCCGAGCCGGTTCCTTTAGGCCCGGAGAGGCCAGCCGGAGTTTTCCTAGGCAATGCGTAATTGAACTTCGGTTCGGAAGCTATCTGCACGGACTCTCTCATCGGCAGGATTGCCGATGTTGTGAGTTGCAGGCCGGAAGGATCTGCTATCTACTTGAATTCAAGAAAATATTGATAAGGGAGAAGGTCGTGTTTTTTGACCAGGCGGAAGCCTGCGGCGGAGAACTCGTCGATCACCTGCTGCTCGCTTAACTTCATGGATTCGGGCGGTCCGACGGGCAGCGCCTTCTTGTAGAAGTCGATGTTCACGATTCGGCCTCCCGGCGCGAGAGCTCCCTTCAGTTTCAGGAGATAGCCATGCCGGTCTTCGATGTGATGCAGGACATCGCAGAAGAAGATCAGGTCGGCAGACCCTGACGCCAGCTTCGGATCGTCCGGTAAGCTCAACACAGTAATCAGGTTACCCGGTGCATCCTGGGCGGCGATGTCGAGCAGCTTCTGGTCGATATCGACGGCGTACACCTTGGCGGCGTGACGCGCAAATCGACGGGCGAAGTAGCCCGTCCCCGCGCCAATGTCGGCAACCGTGTCTCCCGGCTTCAAATTGAGGGCCATCACGACATCGTGGGGTTTTTGCCAAGCGTCGCGACCCGGATCGTTGAGCAGGCGGGCGTACTCGGCGGCATCCCGTGGCGGGTGATGCTCCTGATGGGGCGCCTGAAAAAAGAAAGCCAAGGCCATCAGCAGCGTCATACATAAGTAGATTACCTCGGGAGTTCATTCGTTTGCTGGACCAAATCGAAGCAAAGCAATACACAGCGGTGGAGTCACGGCGCACGCCGCCGCTGTTCAAGTCATTCTGGATGGGAGGGTTTGAGTGCTCATCGCACATCAACGCCCAGGGGGAGCGTCTCGATCTAATCGCCTCAGTGCAACACGATTCGAAGGCCTTTGAAGATTATGTGCGGCTTCAGGAAATGGGCTTGCGAACCGTGCGGGACGGAGTTCGCTGGAATCTCGTCGATCACGGAGGGGGATACGATTTCCGTTCGTTCGCACCCATGCTCGAAGCCGCGATTCAAACCGGAACGCAAGTGATTTGGGATCTGTGCCACTACGGATTTCCGGACGATGAAGGGCTGCTGCGCCCCTCGTTTGTGGACCGGTTCGCCAAGTATGCGCGAGCGGTTGCCAGCTTTTTCGCCGAGCACACCGACGAAGTACCGTTCTGGACACCCATGAACGAGATCTCGTTCTTCGCGTGGGGCGCCAGCCGGCAGTACATCTATCCATACGCGACCGGACGAGATAACGAGATCAAACGCCAACTGGTCCGTGCAACCATCGCCGCGGCAGAAGCCGTGCGCGACGTCGACGCTCGGGCCCGATTAGTCTACCCCGAGCCGATTCTGCATGTTATAGCTCCACCTCACCGCCCCAACCTGTCCCTGATCGCCCGCCGGGAGCGGGAATCGCAGTACGAAGCCTGGGATATGATCGCCGGTTACCGGAAGCCCAAACTGGGCGGCTCACCGAAGTACCTGGACATCGTTGGAGCCAACTTCTATTACCGGAACCAATGGGAGCAAAATGGTGAGCGGGCGTACCTTCGCTGGGAGCCCCACGATCGCGATCCGCGGTGGGCGCCGCTCTCAGACATGCTGGCACACCTCGAAACCCGCTACGGCCGGCCAATCCTGCTGAGTGAAACGGGGCACTTTGGAAAGAGCCGCGGTCTCTGGATCCGCGAGATCGGCCGCGAGGCCCACCGGGCGAAGGTGAAAGGGGTAGCGCTCGAAGGCGTCTGTCTCTACCCCATTATCGACCGCCACGATTGGGATGCGACCTCGCACTGGCATTGCGCCGGTTTGTGGGATCTCGAAACCGGCGCAAATGGAGATATACAGCGGGTTCTGAACCCGGATTACGCGGAAGGCTTCCGCCAGGCTCAGGCATTCGTTTCGAATACGACATGCTAATGCCCGTGATCTACGCTGGCCGCCTCTAGCCGAGGAATCTCTTCCAGGCGTGTAATCCGTCGTGGTTGTGGCGCCGGAGTGCGCGGAACCCGTCTTCGGCCGCAAGGCGATCGGAGAGGAGCAGCCGCCCAATGCGGGCGATATCCCAGACGTCGTCGGCTGAGGCCTTCCAGTGCTCCGGGGCCCAGTCGATGGCGTCCGATACAACCGACGGCACGCCCTCAGCCACACCGTCCGCAGTGACCATATTGAACGATTCAGTATAGGAAGGCTGCATCAGCAGATGCATGTGCCGCACCGTAGAGCGGAACTTCGCCCACGATTGCCAGCCGCCTTCCACGAGCTTCACTTGGGGTAATCCATTGACCATGGCCCGCACGGCATCCAGAACGCCCGAACCGCCCTCGGTGCGGCCGGAAGACACCCATAGTTCCAAATCGGTACGTAAGCGGGCAGCGATTTCCAACGCGGCTGCAGCAGCGCTCATGAAGTTTTTCAGCGGGCGGGTGGCTCCAAACGCCCCGATACGAAGGGTTCCGCCCTGGTACAGCGGACGGACGGGCGCCGATGTAGCCTCCAAATGATAGAGATTGGGCAGGTAAGTGCATTGAGCTTCATATGCGTCGTGAACCCATCGACAGAATTTGCGGCTGTTTCCAGCGACGTGGAAATTCCAAGCGCCACGCTCGATTTCCATCGCCTCGCGAACCAGCTTGACGCCGTTCGTGTCGGCTTGCAGAAATCCTACATTCGAGTGGCAATTTACCGCGAAGTTGACGTTCGGGAAATCAGCCGTGATGCGCTGCCACTCGACGGTGGGGATCCACGGCGCAGAGACGACTACGTGCGAGATGGTCTCGTCCAACCGGGAGCGCAGTTCGGCTGCATTCACGATGGGCCACACTTCGGCGGCAACGTTTTCGCCTCGCAGGGTTTTGGCTGTATTCATGGCCGCCACACCTAAACCGATGTGGCTAATGTTCTTGTTCGCTGCGAAGTTCTTATAGGCTAGAATCAAACGCTTTCCGGCGGAATTCATATTTCTCTCCCGACTTAAGCGTATTTCGGAAGGTGGCGATGACCCCGGAATCGAAATGGGCAGATGATTGATTTAAAAAGAGAAAAAAAATTGCGACGACCGGGAACGCGCGTTACTTCCAGGCGAACGGAACGATGAGGCGTCCGGCGGGACCTTTGTAGATCAGTTCCAAATCCTTGATCTTTTGCTTGCCTTCGAGCGGAAAGTACAGAAGCCCACTCAGCGGCTCCTTCGTCTCCTTATCGGCAAGCATCTTGCTGTCTAAGACGGCGAGGAGGGGATTGTCCTTCTGTTTGGCATCGGTCCCCGCTTTAGCCTTGGCCTCTGTTTCCGCAGCCGTGCTGCCAGCGGAAACTCCGTCGCCCGGAATTTGCCGGGGCCGCCCCATGGTGCCGGGAATCCCGCCCCAAACCGGACCATTATTGCCTCTCCCCATCCCGCCGCCTTGGGTTGTCGCGGTGGAGACGACGAGGGTCGCACTGCCGGCAATTTGACTCGGGACAAAGGGGCCCGAGCGCTGTCCGTCCTTATGCGAGATGAGCTGGAAATCGTCCCGGTTGACCGAAACCGAGTTGTCGCCCTTGGGCACGACACGAACCTGGACAACCATAATGCCCGGGGGCAGTTCGGCGCCGACAACCTCTTTTATGCGGTCGGGATCGAGGATGGGGGTCGCGTAGATGTCGACGACGTCATTGCCGGCCTCGCCCGTGGGACGGGTTTTCTTGTCGGCGGCATAGACCATGGACATCGCAACCAGCGCGAACAGACATAGGAAGCGCATCGAGACCTGCCCTCGTTCCGATTATAACTTCGGCTGTGAAGAGATAAGGAATCTCCCTATCATTGAAGTTCCGCGGACCGCCGATAAGGAAATCAGGACGAGATGTTGATGCCGAAGCTCAGTCAGATATCGCTCGGACTCATGCTGTTTCTGCTTCCGGTCGTGGGACAGAACGCTACCAGTTCGATCCGGATTTCGACGGATCCCCCGGGTGGACGTTTTTACGTCGATGGCCTGCCGTATGTCGCCGCGCAAGTATTTCTGTGGCCACAAGGCAGTAAGCATATCGTCCAGTTCCCGACCGATCAGAACCTGAATGGAGCGTCGTCGGGGTGCCAACTCAGCCAGGACTTTCAATATCAGTACTGTTTCGCGAACTGGTCGGATTCGAGCGGAACGCTGACGCCCTCGAGCGCCGCGGACCAAACTGTTACGGCAAGCCCGTCGATCACCTGGCTGCAGGCGAACTTGCGTGTGTCTTACCGCGTGAAGATCCGGTTCATGGACGGCCCTTCAAGTCCGGTGCAAAACTGTTCCGACGCGCCCGGCAACGCAGCCCAGGACGTAGTTCACAGCGGACTCGTTTATGTAGCTGGCGCGTGCTATGCAGCCAGCGCCGACACGTGGGCACCGGCCGGACCCATCAATCTGAACGCCTTCCCGTATCCCGGGTTCGTTTTCACCGGGTGGAATGTCAACGGTCAGCACATCGATGCCTATCTGAAAAGCTACAGCCTGACCGGCCCCGTGACCATTGCGGCTGAGTTCGAGCCGGCAAAGAGGGTTCAGTTTACTACCAGTCCGCCGGGACTGAAGCTTCTGATCGACCGAACGCCAACGCCGACGGCGAGCACCGAATCGCGCGATGCGTTGAGCGCGAATTTCCCGCCATGTAAGCTGACGCTGAACCTTCCGCCGATGCCGCCGGTTTCCATTCCTGCGCTCTGCTTCGGCCAATTCGACTTTCTTCCGGGTTCCAAGCATGTGCTCGGCGCAGTCTCGCCTCAACTCGACGATGCGGGAAAGTACTGGGTATTCGACGAGTTCAGCAATGGGGTGGCGAACAACTCCCTGTACACCGCAGACGGAAATACATCGGTACCGGATTCGATTACGGCCATTTTCGCGCGAGCAGTTCAGGTGGCGTTTTTGACCAGCCCGCCGGGGCTGAAGCTCAGCGTCGATGGCCGGGACAATTGGCCAAACTACAACTTCATCTGGGCTCCGAGTTCCTCCCACATCCTCAGTGCGCCCGCGAGCCAAGTGGATGCCAACGGCCGTCGTTGGGATTTTCAAGGTTGGTCCAACGGTGGAGCGGCGATGCAGACCATTTCGGCGGATCCGAGCAATCCGGATGTACGGTTCACCGCGACATATGGCTCACTCGGGCAGGTGAAAGTATTGACGAACCCGCCCGGAATCAAGTTGAAGATCGAAGGCGCCGATTGTGTAAGCCCGTGTTCCATTGACCGGGCGGCGGGCGTTCAGGTGACCATTGCCGCTCCTTCGTCGGTGCCCGTCGACGGCGGCTCACGGCTGGATTTTCTGGGGTGGTCCGATGGCGCTCCGCTGACGCGGTCGCTCTCCGTAACCGGGGAAGCGCAAACCATCTACGCGAATTATGGCTACTCTTATAAGCTGAACCTGGCATCGGATCCGGATGGCGGCGTGGACATGCGCTGCGATCCACCATCGAATGATTCCTTCTATCCCGCGGACACTGCTGTGACCGTGGCAGCGGTTGCACGCCCAGGCTTCCGGTTCCGCCGCTGGGCCGGCGACCTGGCTGGGACCTACAGTGCGGGTCTGGTCTCGATGTCTGGTCCGCGGAACGTGATGGCCTTGCTGGACCGGGTTCCGTACATAGCTCCAGCCGGGGTCCGCAATGCGGCAGCGGAAACGCCCGATCCCGCTGTGGCTCCGGGTAGCATCATCTCTATTTATGGGGAGAGCTTGGCCGCGCAACTGGAAGTGGGACCCCGGAATCCATTAGCCCAGACGCTCGCCGATGTGGTGGTGACCGTGAACGACCGGATTCTGCCACTGTACTTCGTATCACCGGGTCAGATTAACGCCCAGATCCTCTCTGATCTGCCGGAAGGCGAATACCAACTCGTGGTTCGCTGGACTGGGAAGCCCGACGTAAACGGAACCCTCAGGATCGCGCGGAACGCCCCGGGGCTGTTTGTGAGAGATGGGAGCTTCGGGATCGCGGTGCATGGCGACGGAACACCCGTCGCCGGAGACGCGCCAGCAACGCGCGGGGAGGTGATTTCGGTATTCGGGACGGGGTTTGGGCCGTTCCAGGCACCGGTACTGGACGGTTTTGGAGCTCCCGACGGCACGCCGATCGCCGTAGCGGATCCCGTCAAGGTTGATGTCGGCGGGGTGATTGGCGATCCGGAATGGTCCGGAGCTGTACCCGCTTCAGCCGGAGTCACGGTCGTGCGGTTCCGCGTTCCCGACTCGGTTACCTCCGGGAATGTGGAATTGCGCGTGGTCGCAAACGAGAAGCCCAGTAACACTGTTTTACTGCCGGTGCAGTAAGATACGCATAATTCAGGAACCCCGGCGGCTTGACACGCATCCTTATCGGCGGGACCATGCTTAAAGGGAGTTCATCATGCGGCACTGTCTAGGACTGGCTACGATCTCCGCGTCGGTACTGATTCTGGCGGGGACCGCCTCCGCTCAATCAGTCATTTCCGCTCATTCCGGCCTCATTCACTATGTCGAGGGACAGGTGATGTTGGACGACAAGGCGGTTGAGGTCAAGTACAGCCAATTCCCGGAAGTTCGGAACGACCAAGTCCTGAAGACTGAGGAGGGGCGTGCCGAAGTTCTCCTCACGCCGGGCGTTTTTCTACGCCTTGCCGAGAATAGTTCGTTCCGCATGCTGTCCAACAAGCTGGCCGATACACGGGTGGAGGCGTTGACGGGCTCCCTGATGATAGAGCATGGCGAAGTCACTAAGGACGATCAGGTCACGCTCATTTTCAAAGACCGCACGATTTCCTTCCTGAAGAGCGGGCTCTACCGGTTGGACGCCAGCACCGGATCCCTCCGCGTATACCAGGGCGAAGCCAAAGTGGCGGGGCAGGGGCAGGCGATTGTGGCGAAGCAGTCTAAGCAAGTTGAGCTGGATGCAGCCGTGCTCACGGCCATGAAGTTCGATGCAAAGAGCGATGACGATTTCTACCGATGGGCGTCGCGGCGAGCCGGTTATCTGGCTATGGCGAACGTATCGACGGCGAAATCCCTTCACGATTCCGGGTATTACATGACGTCGGGTATGTGGCGCTTCAATCCGTACTTCGGGATGTTCACATATATTCCGTTCAGCTCCATGTACTACAGTCCGTTTGGATACTCGTTCTACTCCCCGTATATGGTCTCGCAATTCTACTACCCGCGCTACTATGGCGGATACTATCCCGGATATTCGGGTAATGGCGGCGGAAGCGCCTACTCCGGGCGCGCGCGCTACAACAATTCCAGCAGCTACAGCGCTCCGCAACGGCCCTCGGCCAGCAGCGCCTCGGACATGAGCTCAGGACGCGGCAGTTCCGCGACCGGCGGATTCACTAACGCGGGATCGGCGGGCGGAGCGAGCTTGGGCGGGGGTTCCCGCGGAGGCGCAAGCGGCGCACCGGCTTCTGGCGGTCACAGCGGTGGGGGAGCCAGCGCTGCTCCTTCGGGACGCGGAAGATAGTCAATACAGCTAAAACGAAAACATCGGGCGCGGACTTCCACCAGTCCGCGCCCGAAGTGTTTTAGAGCTTCAAAGTCCGATCAAAGAACTCCACCATCGATTCCAGCATCTGTCGGCGAACCGGACCCGTGACTCCGTGCGCCTTTTGCGGATAGATCATCAATTCGAACCGTTTGCCCGCTCGCTCCAAGGCATCGACCATCTGCAGCGTGTTCTGAAACAGAACGTTATCATCCTGGAAGTTATGGACCAGCATGAGATTGCCGTTGAGATTTGCGGCATTCAGGGACAAATTGGTCTTCTGGTATCCGTCCACATTGTTCAACGGGAGGCCCATGTACCGCTCGGTGTAAATCGTGTCATAGTTGGCCATGTTGGTCACGGGCGCTCCAGCAATTCCGGCCCGGAAAAGCGGCGCCGCATTGAGCATGCAATTGAGCGTCATAAATCCGCCGTAGCTCCAACCGTAAACGCCGATGCGCTCGGGATCGACGAATCCGAGCGAGGTGAGGTAGTCGATGCCCGCCTTCTGGTCCGCCAATTCCACGACCCCCAGCGATCTGTAGACCGCCGACTCAAAGATGTGCCCGCGCCCCGCGGATCCGCGATTGTCCAACTGCCAGACCACATATCCACGATGAGCAAGCATCTGCTCCATGCCCGGACCATGGAACGCATTGACGACCGTCTGAGCGTGGGGACCACCGTAGACCAGCACGATCGCCGGGTACTTGCGCCCAGGCTGGAAATTGGCCGGCCGGATCAGGGAACCGAACAGATTGGTGCGGCCGTCGGCGGCTTTCACCTTCACCACTTCGGCCTTCAGCAGTTCGTACTGGTTGGCGGCGGTGCGATCGCTCTCGCGCAGCACGGCGTACTCGGCACCGCTCGCCTCGCGTAAAACACGGCGGGACGGCGTCGCGGTATTCGAGTAGGTATCAACGAAATAGGCAGCCCCCGGCGAGAGCGAGACCGCATGTGTCCCTTCTTCCGAGGTCACGCGAGTCCGGTCTTTGCCGTTCAGCCGCACGCTGTACAGTTGCGTTTCGAGCGGACTCGTCTCGCTCGACAGGTAATAGACTCGATCGGTACGGCTGTCCACGCCCACCAGGCCGCGCACCTCCCAATCGCCGCTGGTGAGTTGCCTCAACATTCGGCCGTCATTGGAGTAAAGATACAGGTGCCGGTATCCGTCCCGCTCGCTCGACCAAAGGAATCGCTTGCCATCGTCGAGAAAGCGAAGGTCGTCATGGAGGTTGACCCAATACGGATCGGTCTCCTGAAGAACCACCCGCGTTTCGCCGGTGGTTGCATCGGCCGACAACAGGTCGAGCTTGTCCTGAACGCGCGTCAGCCGCAGGACAGCGAGATGGCGTGAGTCGGGCCACCACTGCACGCGGCCGATCAAATATTGATAGCGCGTCGAACCTGTGTCCATCCAGCGCGTCGGTCCGCCGGCCACCGGCACGACGCCGAGCAGCACGTCGGCGTTCGCATCGCCAGCTTGCGGGTAGCGCTGAGGCTCGGCGATTGGGCGAGAGGATCGGAGATCCGCGTGGGGGTACAGGGGCTCGCGGCTCACGTCGAATTGGAGGTAAGCGATCGAGTGGGAGTCGGGCGACCACCAATAAGCCGTGCCTAAGGCCAACTCCTCCGGGTACACCCAGTCGGTTTCCGCATTGCGAAGAGTCGCGGAGCCGTTGTTGGTGAGCCGGGTCTCCTTGTGTGTGGCGAGCTCGATCGCATACAGATCGTGATTGCGCCGGAACGCGACGAAGCGGCCATCCGGAGACGGTTTGGGATCGCGTTCCTCGTCGGAGGTTGCGGTAAGCTGCTCGAACTTGCCGGACGGGATGTGCCACAGGAACAGGTCTCGTCCGGTGGCGATCAGCAGGTCCTGGCCGGAGGGCATCCACTGTACCGCCTCCTCACGCACGCCGCGATTCTCCCACTCGAACCTTTCGGGCGCGGGCACCTTTTTGGCAGCCTGGGTCAGCGGCTGCATGTCTAAGAGCTCCCGCGAGCTTTTGGCGGCGACGTCGTAGAGCATCAGCTTTCCGCCTTCGCGGTACGCGAACGTCTTCCCGTCCTTGGACCAGATGGGAGCCCCGGCCATATCCGCTCGCGGCGGGCGGGTCTCGGTGATCGATTCGATGGTGACCGGTTTCTTTTGCGCTGAGGAGGATAAGGCCAACAGGAGAACAAGGCAGATACGCTTCATTGCCTAGTGATTGTACCGAGAGGAGGCGCGGCACGCATCACCGGAGAATGCACAGGAAACCGAGCGGCCTTCACCAGTGCGTGACGATGCCGGCGCGGAACGCATCGTTGGGGAAAGCGGCCAGGGATGGGACTCGCGAGCAGACCCCGGCTTGTGAAACGAAGTTTCTAAACGGTCGATCTTCACGAGCCCGGCCGCCTCCGGTTTGCACGCTGACGCCGCATCGTTGCGGAAACGGGCCGGCATGGGTCTCGCGCCCATACTCCGCCTTGTGAAAGCGAGGTTTCGTGTTGATCGATCTTCACGCGCTTCGCCACGACGGGATCCCTGCGTGCGATGCTGGCCGATTCCGCGCACCGGCGTGAGGTGGGAACGCATTGTTGCTTAGAGAGTTCAGACATGGGTCTCGCCAACCGACTCGGGTTCGTGACACGCGGCTTTCCCATCGCTTGATCTTCAGTTCACGAGTCTCGCCACGACAGATCCCTGCGTGCCGATGCTGGAAGGTTTTGCGTGACTGCAGAATTTGACGAACCCATGTTGCGGAAGCCAGACACGCATCGGGCTCGCGCGCGAAAGATTGCACGCCGACCATCGACCAGAGCGGCGAGCTCCGGCCACCACCGAGGTATTCGTGCTGATCTCGGCCGATGCTTCGCCTGTCTGAGAGATCGGCGGAACGCCATTTCGGAAGGCGACACGCATGGTCCTCGCGAACAGACTCACGGCTCGTGAAATCAGGTTCCCGGGGATCGATCTTTACGAGCTCGACCTGTGCGCCGATGCTGGCCGGATTGGCGTGTCTGCAGAATTGGGCGAACCCATGTTGCGGAAGCCGGCCACGCACCGACGCGACGCATCATCCGGGAACCCGCGGCCTGGGTGTGACAGAATAACAGCTTCAATATCATGAAGCTGACCTTCGAAGGCGCGGCCGGCACAGTCACCGGCTCGATGCACCGGGTTTCCCTGAACGGCCACAACTATCTGCTCGATTGTGGTCAATTCCAGGGTGCACGCAAAGAGGCTCGCGAGCGAAACAGTACCTTTCCATTCGACCCGGCGTCGATCGATGCCGTGATCCTATCGCACGCTCACATCGACCACAGCGGCAAGCTCCCCGTTCTGGTCAAGCGCGGTTTCAAAGGACCGATTTTCACCAGCCCAGCCACCGCCGATCTATGCGTGCCCATGCTGGCCGATTCCGCGCATCTGCAAGAAATGGACGCGCAGTTTCTCAACAAGCGTCTGCACCGGCGCCGCCTGATTGGGGACGCGGATGGTGAAGTGGAAATTCAGCCTCTCTATACGGCCGCCGATGCGGAGCGCACTTATCCGCTGCTGCGTCCGATGCCGGTGGGTATCGCGTACGGCGCCGGACCATCGCTGGTCTCGACAACACACAACGCGGGTCACATGCTCGGCTCGACGTTCATGGTCCTCGACGCCGCGGTGGACGGGCGCAAGGTGCGGCTCGGGTTTTCGGGCGATCTCGGCCGGCCCGGGTTGCCCATCATCTGCGACCCGGAACCGCCGCCTCCGCTCGATTATCTGATCCTCGAAAGCACGTACGGGAACCGGCTGCATCAGGATCTCGGATCGGTGCGCGACAAGTTGGCGACCATCGTGAACCGCACCTGCGCGCGGGGCGGCAAGATCATCGTTCCCGCCTTTGCCGTGGGACGCACGCAGCAACTGGTTCTGGTGCTACATGAGCTGATCAACGCAAAGCGGATTCCGCAGGTGCCGATCTTCGTAGACAGCCCGCTCGCGGTGAACGTAACCGAAGTGTTCCGCAAGCATTCCGAGCTGTTCGACGAAGAGGCGCATGCACTCGCGGCCCATGGCGAGGACCCGTTCGGGTTTTCGCGCCTGCGGTACATCCGCGATGTCGCCGAATCGAAGGCGCTGAACGACCTGCACGGCCCGTTCATTGTGATCTCGGCATCCGGGATGTGCGAAGCCGGGCGAATCCTGCACCACTTGCGCAACAATATCGGCGACCCGCGAAACACGGTCCTCATCACCGGTTTTCAGGCAGAGCACACGCTCGGGCGCAAGATTCTGGACAAGGCTTGGGAAGTGCCGATCCTCGGCGATGTCGTGCGTGTCCGGGCTGAGGTGGCTAAGATCAACGAGTTGAGCGGCCACGCGGATCAGCGGGAATTGCTTGAGTGGATGAGGCCGGCCGCCGCGGGGTTGAAGCGCGTGTTCCTGGTGCACGGGGAGGCCGCCCAGGCGCAGGGGCTCGCACGGGCGATTCGGGAGCGCTATAGCGTGGAGGTCACGGTGCCTGCGCCAGGAGATAGTTTCGACCTGAATTAGGGTGCCCGCTGGTCGCCTTTGACATACGTATTCGCCAGCGATATGTCTCAGCTACGCGGACCTCTGTGCGCCTGGACGAGGGGCTCTTGGAACGAGCCAAGGAGGCGGCCGCTAGCCGCGGCGAGACCTTGACGTCGTTGATCGAGCTCGGTCTTCGACTGGTGCTGGCGCGCAAACCGCCGGAGCGCGGGGCAGCGCCCGTTGTCGTGCCGGTGAGCCGCCAGCCACAGAGTGCGGCCGTGCTGGATTCCTGGAAGCCCGGGAATGATCCTGCTCGGACTGACTCGGAGGAGCACCATCAATATCATGCGTGGCTGACTGGAGTGGTCAAAGGGATGAATGCCGATGGCATGTCACTGGACGTCCTCGCTTCCATGATCCGAATTGCGACGCATCCGAGAATCTTCAAGCGGCCGAGTCAGCGGGACGAGTGTATTGCGTTCGCCAACAGGGCCTGCGCTGGCGAACACTATCCCGAACTACTCGCCGCCGAGCTTCTTATATGTCCCTATCACGCGGTTCACGTAGGCCCGCGTCTCGCGGTACGGCGGGACCGCCCCGTATTTATCCACTGCGCCAGGCCCGGCGTTGTAGGCCGCGAGCGCCTTGGCAACATCGCCGTCGTACCGGACCAGCATGTCCCGCAGATATTGAGCGCCGGCCCGGGTGTTCTGCTCCGGGTCGTACGGGTCGGCGTTCAAATCCTTCGCGGTGCCGGGCATCAACTGCATGACGCCGATTGCGCCTTTGGGTGAGATCGCGTTCTGGCGGTACCCGGATTCGGCGCGGGCGACTGCGTGCACGATCGCTGGGGGAAGTTCCGCTTTCTGGGCGGCCGATTCGACCAACTCGTGCGTGGTCCGGGGGCGGGGGACCGGCGCGGACTGCTCCACTTTGGGCGGCTCGGGGACTACCGGCGGCGGCTGGGGCGCGACGTACTCTTCGGCTTCAAAAGCGACGATCGAGTCCACGGGCAGCTCGGTTACGCCCCGCTCGGATTCGAGGCGAACGAAGCTGCCACGCCGCTCGTGCCGGTCGGCATGGACGCGAAAACCGTTCGTAAGTACGGCGTATTCTCCGGCCGGAAGCGGGAGCGCGCAGAGAAAGAGAACCAGTGCCCTCATCGGGTATACATTGATTATGACGTAAATAGTTGAGCAGGCGTGTAAGTCCAGCGAAACTATTCGGAACTCGTTGGTGTCCTCCACTGTGGAAAGGTCGAGCTGTGCGCATCGGACACGGCGAAGGGAAGCCCGATGGAACAATCCGGTGCGGTTCAAGGTTATGCCCCAGGGTGCGTTGATATTCTTCTGGTGGAGGATTCGCCAGCCGAGGCCAGCCTGATTAAGGAGATTCTCAGTGATCTGGACCCTTGCTGCGAGTTGCACATCGCGGCCGGCCCACAGGAGGCTTTCGACTTTCTGCACCGGCATGGATCCTTCCGAAACGCTCCCTTCCCGCGAACGATCGTGCTTGACTGGGACTTGGGCGGGGAAGCCGTTTTGAGGTTCATCAAAGCGGCCCCGGAATTCCATCGCATCCCGGTGATCGTGTTAAGCACATCGGCAGCCGATGAAGACATTCTGAGAGGCTACGAGTTGCACGCAAGCTGTTGGATCGTGAAGGGAACAGCTTACGACGAACATCGGAGCCGTCTGCGCTCGCTCGTCCAATTCTGGACATCCGCCGCCCAATTGCCCCGCAGCGATGCAGACTTGCACACTCGCGGCGGGGGAGGACCGTTGTGAAATTCAACGTTCAAGCGGCTTTTCCCCCACCCAATTCCGTTGTATGACCACGGAAAGTTCCTCACAACAAAACGGATCCAGACAGAAGTACTATGCATTCAGTGCTTTAGGTTCGAACGGGCAATGGCTGCCAGCTTGCAACTAAGCCATAGGGGTTTTTAGTTCATGAGCATTCCTCCTTTGTACGGGCGGGCTGTGAAACTCGGCGTAATCACTATGGTGGCGGCATTAGCCGTCGTGACCGCCGGTTCCCGCTCGAGGATTTATACGCCTAAAGACAAAGCCTTTTATGCGGACGCGAACACCGTCAATTTCGTCCGGCCGGGCTTAGTTCTCAAGGTTTTCTCCGCGAATATCGCCAGTGATGGCACGATCACGGCGCGTATTCGCATTACCGACCCGCAAGGGCTTCCGCTGGATCGTCTCGGTGTGACGACCCCGGGAGCAGTGAGCATCAGTTGTGTAGCTGCTTACATTCCTCAGGGTCAAACTCAATACACGGCGTACACAACGCGGCAGGAAGTCGGCCCGCAACGTACCACAACGCAGGCCGCCACCGACACCGGCGGGACTTTCGCCCAAACGGCGGACGGCGAGTATACCTATACCTTCAAGACGAAAGCGCCGGCGGGCTTCGATGCCTCGGCCACGCATTCCATCGGGTGCCAGTCGTCGCGCACCCTGACCGACTTCCAATTGCCCAATAATTTCGCGAGCAACGTATTCACTTTCGTCCCCAATGGGTCGGCCGTGAAAGTGACGCGCGATGTAATTAAGACCCAGAGCTGCGACAAGTGTCACGATCAGCTTTCGTTCCACGGCGGCAGCCGCCGCGGCGTGGAATATTGCGTGTTGTGTCATACTCCGCAGACGACGGATGCGCAGTCTGGAAATACCGTCGACTTCCCGGTGATGGTGCACAAGATTCATATGGGAAAGAATCTGCCCAGCGTCATCGCGGGGGGCAAATATCAGATTGTCGGTTTCAATAACGCCGTGTCCGACTGGTCCAACGTGGGTCTGCCCAGCGATCCGGGTAACTGCTATGTATGTCACGAACAGACCACTGGCGCGGCCCAGGCGCAGGCTTTCCTGAAGCCCAACCGTGCGGCTTGCGGCGCTTGCCACGATGACGTGAACTTCGCCACTGGCGAGAACCACGTGAACCTGCCGCAACTCGACGATAAGTCGTGCACCAATTGCCACATGCCGCAGGGCGATCTGCCGCTCGATGCATCGATCCTCGGCGCGCACATCAATCGCGCCAGCGGTGCGGCGATCAATCCGGGAATGGCACCGTATGTTCCGGGCATGGTTTTCGGGAATCTGCAGGTGAAGAACGGTACGGCGGGCAGTAAGCCGACGATCACCTTCACGCTGAAGGACAGCGCGGGTAATCCGATCGCGCTGGCCGATCTGAAGACGGCTCCGGGCCGCTTGGCCGCGATTCTGGCCGGTCCGACTACGGACTACGGCTACACGAACTTTGGCGCCGATGTCACCACTGGCGGATATGTTTCCGAGGATGTGGTTGCGGGCGGAAGCTGCGATCAAAGCGGCAATTGCCAGTACACGTTCACGCACGCGATTCCGGCCAACGCCAAAGGGACGTTCTCGATCGGTCTCGAAGGCCGGCGCGGGTTGACCTTGCTGCCGGGCACGACCAAGCAGACCACAACCGAGTACGGGGCCAAGAACGTGGTCGCCAATTTCTCGGTGGACGGCTCGGCGGTTATGGCTCGGCGCCAAGTGGTTTCGATCGACAAATGCAACCAGTGCCACACGTTCCTTTCGGTTCACGGAACGAATCGGAACCAGATTGAGCAGTGCGTGCTGTGTCACAACGGAAGCGAAACCGATAAGGCGTTCCGCGCCACGACAACCAATGCCGCGGATAAAGCTACGCCTCCGCAGTCGGTGGAGTTCGCCTACATGATTCACCGCATTCACACGGGCGATCAATTGGCAGACATGGGCGCCGGCTATTCGGTGGTGGGTTTCGGCGGAAGCCACAACGACTTCTCCGAGGTCCGCTATCCGGCGATGAGCCCCAACGGCCAAGCGGGCGACCGGCGCAATTGCGCGATGTGCCACGTGAACGGTTCTGAGCAGAATCTGCCGCAGAATGCGAACCCCGTGACCAATCCGCAGAGCCCGGTGAATCCGACTCCGCCAATCACGGCCGCCTGCACGGGCTGCCACGCCGACATTTCCGCCTTGGCGCATGCGGTTGCCAATACGGTTCAACTCGGCGGCAAGACGGTGGAAAGCTGCAACGCGTGTCATAGCGCGACTGCGGACTTCTCCATCGCTCGCGTTCATGCGCAGTACTAGATAGAACGGGTAAAGGGGTTAACCAGATGCGAGGGTCGCCTCGATGGAAAGCGTGTGCCGTACTCACGCGTTGGTCCTGGGCGCTGCTAGCCGTTGTATCGGCCCTGGCACTGGCCCCACGGCCCGTTTTTGGCCAAACGAATCCGGGCGCGCAAGCTGCCGCGCCCACACCCGCCGCTCCGGCCCCGGCGTCAGGTCCCGCTACCTACGTCGGGTCGGAGATGTGCCAGGCCTGTCATGAAGACATTTCGAAGGCCTTCCGCGCCAACCGCCATCACGTCATGGAAGTGGACAAGAAACGTGGTTGGGACGGGAAGGCCTGCGAATCATGTCACGGCCCTGGCAGCAAGCACGCGGAATCCACCTCCGCCGACGATATACGGAACCCCGCCAAGCTTGCCCCCAGAGAGTCCGAGCGAACGTGCCTGCAATGCCACGCCAATCAGCCCACCAACGTGGGGCGCGTGCAAAGTGGGCACGGGCGCAGCGAAGTAGCGTGCGTGAGTTGCCACTCCGTGCACAAGACCCACGGCGGCGATCGCGGACGGGCCCGCATCATGCGCATCAACGAAGAGTGCGCCGCCTGTCACGCGTCCACCTGGGCACAATTTCAAAAACCGTTCCGCCACCGGTTGCCGGAGGGAGTCATGTCGTGCGTCGATTGCCACAATCCGCACGGCAGTCTGCTTCCGCGATCGATACAGACCGTGAATGCAAACGAGCCGGGCTGTTTCCGGTGTCACGGCGATAAGCGCGGGCCATTCACGTTTGAGCACGCGCCCGTTCGCATGGACGGCTGCCAGAGTTGCCACCAGCCGCACGGATCGCAAAACCCGCGCATGCTGACGCGCCATGAGGAACGCTTCGTGTGCCTGGAATGCCACGCCAACATCGGGACCACGGGCATCGCCAAGAGCGGCGGTACGCTCGGCGGGGTTCCACCGGCGTTCCACGATTTCCGCTCGGCGCGCTTCCTGGCATGCAGCACGTGCCACATCAAGGTCCACGGTTCCCACATCGATAGGGCGTTTCTGCGATGAGACTCTTACTGGTTTGCGCTAGCCTGCTGCCGCTGTTTGCGCAGGATCCGCCAAAGCCCGCTGCCGAAGAAAAGCCGGTGGCCGAACAGACGCCTGCCCCTGCGAAAGAAGCGGCGGCGCCGGCCGGCGACCGAGTCATATCCGGCAGCGTCGACCTGGGCTATCGTTTTGTATCCGGCCCGGCTGGAAACTTCGACGCGTACCGGACGGTGGTGAACCTGGGCGAAGGCCCCAAGGTACTGAATTTCGATCTCACGCTCGTGAATCCGTCGTCGAAGTGGTACGACAAGATCACCCTGTTCGGCACGGGATGGGGCGGCGATCCGAACGAGATGACGCGCCTCGACGCATCGAAACAGCGCCTCTACGATTTCCATTTCGATTACCGGAATATCGCTTATTACAACTTTCTGCCGTCGTTCGCGAACCCTCTCATCGACCGGAATAACTTCGCCACGCAGCGGGGCTACGACATGCGGCGGCGCAACATCGAAGCCGAGTTGCGGTTCCGGCCCGGAGCGCGCATTACGCCGTACGTGGCCTACAGCCGCAACTGGGGCGATGGCCGCGGGGTGTCCACTTTCGCCTTGGATGCTTCGAACGAGTACCCGGTGTTCAATGGCCTCTACGACAAAACGGACCGCTATCGCGCGGGAGTGAATTTCGAGTTCACGAAGTTCCACGTCACGCTCGAGCAGGGCGGGACCACTTATAAAGACGACGAGAACCTTTCGACATCGGACCGGAATACGGGTTCGCGCCCGACGCCGTTCCTTGGCCAGCAATTGTTCCTGACGGGTTTGCGGCAGGCGTATCGCGTGCGCGGCAACAGCATCTTCGAGCGGGCTGTAGCGACCTACACGCCTTGGTCCTGGATCGATATCGCAGCAGCATTCCTGTACAGCCGTCCGCGCAGCGATGTGCAGTACAGTCAGTTCAACACGGGCAATTTCGTCAACCTCTCGACATTTCAATTCTTCACTTCGCAGACGCAGTCGGCTACGGCCGATTCGAGCCAGCCGCATTCATCGGGCAACATCAATCTCGAGATCCGTCCTTTGCGGCGGGTGCGCGTGTTCGAGTCGTGGATGACCGATCGGTATCACACCGCGAGTTCGCTCACGCTCAGTAATCTCACCATCGTTACCCCGCAGGCGCTCAGCACGTTGAGCGCAGACCGGCTGGCCATCAACTACAACCGGCAGCAAGCGCAGGTGAACATCGACCTGTTCCGGTGGCTGACGGTGCGCGCCGGTCACCGTTACGTTTGGGGCGACGCTGTTTTGCGAGCGCCGACAGAGAACGGCGGTGGCGTGAACCGCGGCGAGTTGAGCCAGCAGGTCGGCTTGTTCGGCGCCCAGGCGCGTTTCGGACAGAAATTGTGGATCAACGGAGACGCGGAGATCGCCTCTTCGGACCGGCAGTATTTCCGCACGAGTTTGGGCGACTATCGCAAGGGAACGCTGCGCGCCCGCTATCAATTGATCAACTCATTCGGTTTGACGGGCGAGTTCAGTGCGCTCACCAACGAGGATCCGAACCCGAATATCCGCTTCGACCTGGCCAGCTACATGACTTCGGTCGGCTTCGTGTGGAATCCGAAAAGCGGCAAGCGCATCACGATCCTGGGCGACTACACGCGGTCCACCTTTTCATCGGACCTGTTGTACTACATGCCGCAGGACCTGACTCCGGCCACCTCGTCCTACCGCGAACGCGCGCACACGGGCACGGCGCTGGTGGACATCGCGTCGCCAGTGGGCGCCAAGTACGCACCGAAGCTGAGCATCGGCGGATCGTTCTTCACGTCCGAGGGTAGCCGCCCTACATCGTTCTATTCGCCGATCGTGAAGTTGAACCTGCCTGTGCACGAGCGCGTGCAGGTGTTCAGCGAGTGGCGCTACTACGGGTTGTCCGAAACCTTCTATTCGTACGAGGGATTCCGGTCGCATATTTTTGTCGCGGGCTTGCGCCTGATCCGGTAAACGACATACAACAGTTCTGGTGAACTCAGATATCAGCACCAGTGTGATCGTCGCCGGCGCGGGTCCGACTGGCCTTACCATGGCGTGCGAACTGGCGCGGCAAGGCGTTCCCTGCCGCATCATCGATCGCAACTCCGGACCTGCTCAAGAATCGCGCGCGATTGCCATACATGCGCGCACCCTTGAAGTACTGGCGGATATGGGTGTGGTGGACGATTTCCTGAATCTCGGCCATCGCATTCACGGATCCAACATCTTCGCCGGGGGCGAGCGCATCCTCCACTTCAGCTTCGACGAGTTGCCGAGCCCGTATCCCTTCGCGCTCGATTTTCCGCAGAACGAGACCGAGTTGCTGCTGGCTTCGCGCCTCGAGGATTTTGGGATCAAGCCTGAGTACGGCACTGCGGTGACTGCGATCGAGCAGGATGCGGATGGAGTCACTGTCCATACCGAAGGCGCGCACGCCGAAGCGATCCGGGTGTCGTACGTGATCGGGTGCGACGGCGCGCACAGCACGGTGCGAAACCTGGCGGGCATTGCCTTCGCAGGCACCGAGCCCGATGTGCATTTCGTGCTGGCCGATTTGCGGATGGAATGGGACCGGCCCGACGACGAGTGGTATTTATGGTTCCACGAGGACGGCCTGTTCAGCCTGTTTCCATTGGGGCAGGGAATGTACCGGGTGATCGCGGAGTCCGGGGAGCAGCGTCCGGCCGCGGCGTCCACTCTGCGCTCGATCATTGAAGAGCGCGGCCCGAGCGATGCGCACTTCCATGAACCGGTGTGGGTCTCCGGCTATGGCATCGCGGACCGCAAGGTCGAGAACTATCGCAGTGGACGCATTTTTCTCGCCGGAGATGCCGCGCACGTGCAGAGTCCAGCGACGGGTCAGGGAATGAATACCGGCATTCAGGACGCGCACAATCTCGGCTGGAAGATCGGCATGGTGGCGCGCGGGAATGCGCCCGAATCGCTGCTCGATAGCTACAGCGCCGAGCGTGAGCCGGTCGCCCGGTCGGTGCTGGACCTCGCTGGCAACATGATGGCAATCGCCACCCTGCGCCATCCCGTATCGCAGACCATTCGCAATCGCCTGATTCCGATTCTCGCGAGTCTCGAGGTGCTGCAACACCGGCTGGTGAATGGTCTAGCTGAGATCAGCGTCAACTACCGGCAGAGTCCGATCGTTGCCCAAGCCGGGCGCTGGTATACGGCGAGTCCGGTGCCTGGCGATCGCGCGACAGGTTTGCATGAATTGTTGCGCGGTGGGGAGCACGTGGTGCTGCTGTTCACCGGCGAGCATCCCGAACCGGAGGATTTGCGCGGGTTCGCCAATATCGATCGCTACATGCGGGACGGGTATGCGGGCGAGGTCCGCACGTGCCTGGTCGCGATGCGCGATCTCGAATGGGGAGGCTCGAAGATCGTCGATGCGGACGGGATCGCGCATCATCAATTCAGCGCCGGCGTGCCGTGCGTTTATTTGATCCGGCCCGACGGATATGTGGGCTTCCGGAGCTTGGGCGCGGACCCATTGCCGCTTTTGGACCACCTGAACCGGGTTTATGAACCAGCACCCGGATAACTTCGCGGAGTGGATGCGGCGTCTGGCGGAGGCGCAGGAGTCGTTCGGGGACTTGGCGCCGGGCGGCGTGATACCGGATCACGGCTACTCGCACACGCTTCGCGAAATCGTGCAGCAGCCGCTGGTCTGGCCCTTGGCGGATTCGATTTGGGGCGACACGGATCCGCTCGAAGGCGCCGCCTCGGTAGTGCTCACAGGATCGGGCAGTTCCTTTTACGCGGCCGAGTGCGTCGCGCCGGTCTTGGAGGCGGCGCGAGGAATTCCAGTGCAGGCAGTGCCGGGCGGGAACCTGCTCACGGAAGGAGCGCGGGCGTTTCATGGGCTGAGGCCGTGCGTGTTCGTTTGGTTCGCGCGTTCAGGGAACAGTCCCGAGAGCTACGGCGCGCTCGATCTTCTGCTCGAGAGGGAACGCGATTGCAGGCACGTTATTCTAACGGCGAATTCCGAAGGCCGTCTAGCGACCGATCATGCCGGAGACTCGCGCGTGCGTGTGGCCGCGCTCGATCCGCGGACGTGCGACAAGAGTCTGGTGATGACCAGCAGTTTCACGAGCATGGTCATCGCCGCGCAAGCCTTGGCGCGCGTGCGACAGGCTCCGCTACTGGCGCGCATGGCCCGCGCGCTGCTGCTAGAGCACAGCAACTCGCTCCGCTATTTCATGGGCAGTGAATTCGGCTCTGCGATCTTCCTTGGTTCGGGCTGCCTGTTCGGAGCGGCGCGCGAGGCCAGCTTGAAGCTGCAGGAAATGACCGCGGGCCGGTTGTTCACGTTCGCCGAAACCTATCTCGGATTGCGTCATGGACCGATGTCGTCGGTACATGAAGACACACTGCTGGTCGTCTTCCTGAGTTCGAATGCATTGCGCCGGGCTTATGAGCTGGATCTGTTGCGTGAGATCGATCGAAAGGCGCTTTACGCAAAAAAGGTGATCGTCGGCGAGAACATACCGCGCGATATTGTCGGGGTGTGGGATATTCCGATCGAGTGTCCGGGCATGCTGGAAGCGGGTGACGATGCGGTCGCGCCGGTGGCCGTCGTTGTTGGGCAGTTGCTGGCGTTCTTCCAGTGCATGAACGAGGGCCTCCATCCCGATGCGCCGTCGCAGACTGGAGCAATTAGCCGCGTGGTCGCGCCGTTCCAGTTGCATCGAGTTTGAACGACCTTATCGATACGTCCAGAGAGCGCCTTCATCCAGGTGTGGGATTGTGTTGAACGAGTCGAGCGTGAAACGGCCGCCGCTGAATACGAACTCGGTGATGGAGCAGTTGCGCACACGCCAGTTCACTTCGAGGAACAGGCTGTCCGGAGCGCCCATCGCGGTCTGCACCGCTAAGCCGATCGGACCGCCGGAGGTAAACACTGCGACGCGCCGGTTTCCGCTTCCTTGCATCACTTGCTGGAGTGCTTCACGAACGCGCGCGCGGAACACGGGCCATGGCTCGACGCCTTCGGTGCTCACTTCAGCCCGCGCCCACGCCCGCATCGCGATTTCGAACATGCGCTGAAACACGCGATTGCGGTCGGGTGTTTCGCGCGCCGATTCGAACGCATCCACCAAGGCCGCGAACCGCTCGTCGGCGGCCGCCAACGCGGGAACGATGCGCGACAGAACGCCCGCCGCGTCGTATTCATTGAAGCCGCCGGTCGCATGCGCCGAGGGCCACGCGACGCCCTCTTCGCCGTAAGCCGCGGCTAAGAGCTGCTCCGTGCGGATCTGGCGCACCAGCGTACCCGTGTAGATTTCGTCGAAGCGAATACCGTGCTTGAGCCAATGAATGCCGAGTCTGCGCGCCTGTTGTTCGCCGATGCCGGACAGACGGTCCGAATCCTTCTGAAACGCTGTAGCCTGCCCGTGGCGGACCAGCGTCAACACGCTCATCGGCGCGCTGCGGAACTCGCGGTGTCGTACTTCCGAAGCTCCAACTTCGCGACGCTCTCCAGGTGCACTTCATCGGGACCGTCGGCCAGACGCAATGTTCGCGAATTCGCCCACATGGCCGCGAGTTCGAAATCCTGACAAACGCCAGCGCCGCCATGCGCCTGAATCGCGCGATCGACGATGCGCAACGCAACGTTCGGGACGAGCACTTTGATCATCGCGATTTCGGCTTTCGCGCCCTTGTTGCCCACCGTGTCCATCATGTAAGCGGCTTTCAGCGTAAGCAGCCTGGCCTGCTCGATTTCCAGGCGCGATTGTGCGATATCGGCGCGGATCGTGCCTTGCTCCGCGATGGTCTTTCCGAAAGCCACGCGCGACTTCACGCGCCGGCACATCATCTCCAGCGCCCGCTCGGCCACCCCGATCAGACGCATGCAGTGGTGAATGCGACCCGGCCCAAGGCGGCCCTGCGCGATCTCGAAGCCGCGTCCCTCGCCCAACAGCAAGTTGCCCACGGGTACGCGCACGTTGCGAAACAACACCTCGCCGTGACCGTGCGGCGCGTGATCGTAGCCGAAGACGGTGAGCATGCGCTTCACTTCCACACCCGGCGCATCCATCGGGACCACAATCATGGATTGCTGTTTATGTTTTGGGGCGGATGGGTCGGTTTTGCCCATGAAAATCGCGACTTTGCATCGCGGGTCGCCGGCGCCGGAAGTCCACCACTTGTGGCCGTTCAGCGCGTATTCGTCGCCTTCACGAACGATGCTGGCCTCGATGTTCGTCGCGTCCGAGGAGGCGACTTGCGGCTCCGTCATCGCGAAACAGGAGCGAATTTCGCCGGCGAGCAGCGGTTCGAGCCACTGCTTCTTCAATTCCGGCGAGGCGTAGCGTTCGAGCACCTCCATGTTGCCGGTGTCCGGCGCCGAGCAGTTGAAGACCTCCGAGGCCATCACGACGCGGCCCATGATTTCGCACAACGGCGCGTATTCGAGATTGGTCAACCCAGCGCCGCGCTCCGACTCGGGAAGGAACAGATTCCATAGGCCGGCCGCGCGCGCCTTGGGTTTCAGCTCTTCGATGATCGGAACGGGCCGCCACCGGTTCTCCTCGATCTGCGCGTGGTAGACGTGTTCGTTGGGATAGATATGTTCGTCCATGAACGCGGTCAGGCGCGTCTGGAGGTCCTTGGTTTTATCGGAGAATTCGAAGTGCATGGATTACCTCCCGGTGAACACGGGCATTCTCTTTTCCATGAAGTGAGCCACGCCCTCTTTGAAATCTTCACAACGCAGACTGTCGATCATCGCCTGCTCCGCTGAGATCGTGGCTTGCTCCAGGCTCTGGAAAAAGCCGTTATACACCTGGTGTTTGATGATCGCCATCGAGCGCGGCGAGACATTCGCGGCGAGCTCCAGGGCATAGTCCCGAACCTTCCGCGCGAACTCGCCGGCGCTGAATACTTGATTAACCAAACCCATGCGCTGAGCCTCGGCCGCTTCAACGATGCGGGCGGATAGCAGCAGGTCGAGAGCGTTTGCCGGGCCGATCAGCTTCGGCAACATCCAGGCGATTCCATATTCCGCGATCAGCCCTCGCCTGGCGAATGCCGTTCCGAAACGCGCGCCATCGGAGGCGAAGCGGAGATCGCAGTAGAGAGAGATGATGAGGCCGAGGCCGACGGCGGGTCCGTTCACGGCGGCGATCACGGGCTTGCGCAGCGAAGGGAAGTACGAGTACTTGCGCTGAAAATCGGGCGCGATCCCTTCGCGGACTTCGGCCGTGGTGTGGTGCGCCAGCGCGTGCGACGGATCGACTTGCCCTTGCGCAGCGATGCCGCTCAGCAGTGACATATCGGCGCCTGCACAAAATCCTCGCCCCGCGCCGGTGAGAACGATCACGCGCACGTTCTCGTCGGCTTCGGAGGCGAACATGGCGTCGCGCACCTCGTCGCCCATCTTAGCGGTCCAGGCGTTCAGCTTATCCGCGCGATTCAGCGTGATCGTCGCCACGCGCTCGCTGACTTCATAAATAACCTGTTCGTAGCTCATGTTAACGATGCGTCCTCAGCGCCGCTTCCGGCAAGTGCGGCACTCCGTTGAAGCTGAATAAGCGTAGCTCATCGCCCCGCACACGCAGAACGGTGATGGCTGAATTGTACAGCGCGCCCGCGAGCGGCAGCACGCGGAGATCGTCAATATCGAGCGCGAGACCGGTCCAGATGGCCGTGGGTATGGCCGATGTGAACACGGCGATGTTGCCTTCCGAGCCGTTAAACGACGGGCCCGCGCCGGCGATGCGCGCGCGAAATTGGTCCCACGATTCGCCGTCGTACGGGTATCGTTTATGGATCCACGCGTCCATGATCTGCACATCGCACGGAGTCCAACGCCGGTGGATGTCATCGTCATCCGAACGCGCGCGTTCGAGCATGGCTTCATAGTCGGCACGGAATTTCTCGTCAGCCTCGGCCAGTTGCGGCGCGACGTGCCGGTACACGTGATCGAGATTGAACTCGTTCCACGCGGGCGAAGCGATCACCTCGGGGAACGGCAGCCCGGCGTGCGCGTACGCTTCGGAAACTGCGGACGCGGTCAGACATTGACGGCGCATGATGCCGGAGTAGGCGGCGCGAAACTCGACGCCCTGTTGTGCAAGGTGCTCCCCAAGCAACTGCGCCTGCCGGATGCCAGTATCCGAAAGCGAGTCGTAGTTGCTGCGCGTTCCGGCTTGCCCGTGACGAAGAAAATAGACGAAGCTCAATCGAAGCGCTCCACCATCGAGGCCGCAAGCGAAACGAGTCCGCGAGTGCGCTCGCCGAAGCCGCTGAACCGTTCGTCGCTGGTCTGGCCGCGCCAGAACCGGTAATAGATCTGCTGAATGATCACGGCGAGTTTGAAAACGCCCAGCACCTCGTAGTAGCCGATGCCGCTCAGATCGCGCCCTGTTTTTTCGGCATAGCGATCGATGAACTCTTCGCGCGTGTACCAACCGGGGTTCGCGGTAACGCCCGGAATTCCCGCGGTTCGCACTTCCGGCGCGTTGGCCCAACACCAGTAGCACAGCGTCAGCCCGGCGTCGGCGAGCGGATCGCCGACGGTGGTCATTTCCCAGTCGAGCACGGCTTCGATGCGATCGGGAGCGCCCGCGGCGAGCATCACATTATCCAACTTGTAATCGTTGTGGACCAGCGTGGCTTCGGTGCTTGGCGGGATTCTGGCTGCGAGCCACGTGATGACGCGATCCATCTCGGGAAGCTCTTCGGTCTTGGCGCGATGCCAGCGGTCCGCCCAACCTCGCACCTGCCGCTCGACGAATCCAGCCGGTTTGCCCAGCGATGCGAGACCTGTTTGATCGATATCGATCGCGTGCATGCGGGCCATGCAGTCGATGAACGCCTCGCTGATGACTCGGGGGTGATCGGGACGCTCCGCGATTTGTTGCGGCACCGAGTCGCGCAGGATCACACCGCGTCGCCTCTCCATCAGGAAGAAGGTCGCGCCCGCGATCGATGGATCTTCGCAGAGGTGATACACGCGCGGGGCTTCCGGGAACCCGGGCGCGACAGCCGCGAGCACCGCGTATTCCCGCGCCATGTCGTGCGCCTTGGGTGCGACGGGTCCGAAGGGAGCGCGGCGAAGCACGTACTCGTTGGGTCCCGCGATCAGGAGGTAAGTGAGATTGGAATGGCCGCCGGGGAACTGTTGCAGGGTGAGGTCTTGATCGGCGCCAGGCACTTTGCCACGCAAATAGCTCTGCAAGGCAGAGACGTCGAGCTCCTCGCCCCGTCGTACGGCGGCGGTATCCAATGGCACCGTTCTACTTTATCGCAGCGTGCTATTTGGAGCCGAGGGAGGGACGCAACGCAAGAACGCCGGCGTCGACGCGAATCGTTTCTCCGGTCATCGCGGTGGCATCGGCGGCGAGAAACAGAGCCGCCTTGGCGATTTCTTCCGTGGTCGGGATGCGTTTGAGCGGCGAGTGTTCGGCGGCCTGATCGAACGTTTCGGACGGCCAACCGGCGAATCGCGTCCGCACGAAGCCCGGTGCGAGCGTATTCACGCGCACTTCGGGAGCCAGAATGCGGGCGAAGGAGCGCGTCATGCTGATCAGCCCCGCTTTCGACGCCGCGTACACGATCGTGCTGCCCTCGCCGGTGTAGGGCGCAACGGAAGCGACGTTGACGATCGACGCACCGGCATTCGGACGCAACAAAGGCGCCGCAGCGCGCATACAGTAGAACGCTCCGCGAAGGTTCGTGTCCAACGTGCGATCCCAGATCTCGTCGGTGAGCTCGTCCAGCAGATGGTGCGGGGTTCGCTTGCTCCAGCCGGCGTTGTTTACCAGAATGTCCAGCCGGCCCCAGCGTTTCGCCGCATCCTGAATCAAAGCAGTGGCCTCACGGTCAACCGCCACGCTTGCTTGGATCGCGATCGCATCGCCGCCGTTGTTGCGAATGCCCGCCGCGACTTCCTCGGCCGCATCACGCGAAGCGCTATAGTTCACCACGACACGCGCGCCCTCGCGTCCGAACAATTCACAGATGGCTTTGCCGATTCCCGTGCCGCCGCCGGTAACCACCGCAACCTTGTTCTTCAGTTTCATGCATCCAAGATGGCACAGCGGCCACTTTAGATGTGTCTGGCAAGTAGGATGAGCGCGTAGACGGGAAGGGCGATGCTGACGGCGACGATCAGCAACGTGATGATCAGGAAAATCCAATCGTGAGCGCGCTGGCGTTTGGGGTCGTTGAGGTGGCTCCGCAGCAACAGGTAGTTGCGGCGATTCGCTTTAAAGGCGACATCGAACAGATCGCCTAAGAACGGCACGGCGCCCGCCAGGCCTTCGATGCCGACGTTCACCATCATGCGCGCGATCGCGACGCGTGGGATCTTGAGCTGAATCGCGCGATACACAATGTACACGGACAAGAGCGCGTCGATCAGATCGCCGATGCCAGGGATCAGTCCGATGAGGCCAGCCATTCCGAAGCGGAAGCCGCCGGGCAGAACGAACGCGTAGTCCATCCACCGCGCCAATGCTTCGACGTCGGCGATGCGCGGATCGACGATCTCGGGTGTGAGCGTTCTCGGCTCGGGCTGTACGTTGCCGCGGTATTGTGTGAGTGCTTGGGCCACGCGGGCTCCTGGAATAGAGATTCCCGCGAATGCTGGAAAGTTTCCGAATGGAATCGATGCGTCCATTAAGCGCATCTAAGCTGTGCAGCCTGACGTTCGTGATGGACCAAACCAACACTCAAGCGGAGCAGGCGCCCACTCCCGGCGATGTGCCCGCGGGCGTTATCGTGAGTCCGGACACCCGCCGCTCCAACCGCATCCCGCCCGGCCAGTCGCGCACGAAGAAATGGCCCATCCTCGACGCGAGCGGCGCTCCCGCAATCGATCTCGCTACCTGGACGCTGTCACTCAGCGGCCTTGTGAATCGACGGCTGAAGCTGAATTGGGCCGAGTTCAGCGCGCTGCCGCACGTGCAAGTCTTCTCCGATTTTCATTGCGTGACTCGCTGGTCGCGATTGGGGAATATCTGGGACGGCGTGTCGACCAGCGAGTTAGTGAGCCGCGCGGGCGGAGTCGCTGAGGGCGCGAAGTTCGTTCTGGCGCGGGGTTACGATGGTGGGTGGACGACGAATCTTCCTATCGATGAATTCCTGGCCGAGGATGCTTTAGTTGCCATCGCCCACGACGGTGAACCGCTCAGCGCTAAGCATGGCGGGCCCGCGCGCCTCATCGTGCCGCGTCTGTATGCATGGAAGAGCGCGAAGTGGATTTCGGAAATCGAGTTTCTCGATCGCGACTGCGCCGGGTTCTGGGAGCGAAACGGCTATCACATGAACGGCGATCCCTGGAAAGAGCAGCGATATGGCTGGTAGATTCCGCCATGCTTCATGGGGCGGCGAGTGGCGGCGACGCGCGCCCGCGGACCGTTTGGGAGTGAGACTGGCCAACGCGGGACGAATCGTGATGCGGCACGCGCCCGATTACTGGGAGCGTTACCAGCTTCAGCGTCAGCGTCCCGTCTTGCAGGCGCCCGCATGCCCGCGCTGGCAGCAATGGCCCGACACAGGACTGAACGCCGCGTGGATTGGGCACTCGACGGTGCTGCTGAAAATCGATGGCGTGACGATCATCACAGATCCGGTGTTCAGCGAAAGTTGCGGAGTGCGTCTGGGCCCGGTCACGATTGGTTTGAAGCGCCTGGTCGAGCCCGCGCTGCAGATGTCGCAACTTCCGCACATCGACATCGTTCTTCTGTCGCACGCGCACATGGATCATTTCGATTTGCCGTCGCTGCGCGCGCTGGCCAGCCGTTCGACCACTGTCGTTACCGCGCGCTCGACCTCCGACCTGCTGCGAGTGCGGCGTTATGCGGCGGTGCATGAACTGGGCTGGGGTGAGCAGGTGCGCATCGGACCGCTGACGTTCCGCGCCTTGCAGGTGAACCACTGGGGAGCTCGGATGCGCACCGACACGTATCGCGGCTACAACGGCTACTTGATCGAAGGCGGATCGCGGCGTGTGTTGTTTGGCGGCGATACAGCCGATACGCGGGAATTTCGGAGCGTGCGGACATCGCGCCCCATCGATCTGGCGTTGATGCCGATCGGGGCGTACAACCCGTGGATCTACGCGCATTGCACGCCCGAGCAGGCGATGCGGATGTGCAACGAAGCGGGCGCCGAGCATCTGCTGCCGGTGCATCATCAGACCTTCGCGTTGAGCCGCGAGCCGTTGAATGAGCCGATCGAGCGATTTCTCGCCGCTGCTGCGTCCCACTCCGACAGGGTGCTGACGCGATCGATTGGCGATGAAGCATCGCTGCCGTAATTACACGTACGCTTCGGCCGAAGCTGATTCGGACGCATACAGTCGTGTGATTAAGCTTCGTATTAACCTGAACGTATGCTTCGCTATCACGTCGCGTTCTTACTCCCGCGCGCACCCGGCGAGATGGTAATAGCGGAGGCCCTGGACTTTCCTGGCGCTGTCACGCAGGGCTTCGATTTGCAGGACGCCCGATTGATGATCGCCAGTGCTCTCGAGGACCTTGCACAAGCGCTTCTCGAGGAAGGAAAACCGTTACCTGTTCCGTTTACGAGTGCCGCTTGTCCAGACGCCGACTTGATCGAGTTGGTGCCACTCTCGGTTCACGCCGGAACCGCTCCCCAGTGAAGAGACATGAGTTGTTGGACCACCTCTGCCGTGAGGGGTGCAGCGTGGCACGTGAAGGCAGCCGCCACACAATCTACGTCAACCCCGTGAATGGTGCAAAGGCCCCCGTCCCGAGGCACGGAGAGATTGACAACCGCCTCGCCCAAAGAATTTGCGGCCAACTTGGAATTAGAGCCATCCGATAACGTCCGGTAATGGATTAGTGGCGCTGGACTCGAGCCGCGCGACGCATTGGCGATAAAGCATCGCTACGTTAATCACAGGGCGCGTCTTCGCGGAGCGCCGGGAGTTTCAAATGAATTACACCATTGGCGCCGTACTCGCATTAGCCATCGTTGCCCTTGCCGCCGTGATCGGTTTTGATCGCGATCGAGCCTTCTCTGCAACAGTGCTTATGGTCATCGCGTCTTATTACGTGTTATTTGCCGCGATGGGAGCTTCGACGCGTACGTTCCTCGCCGAGATTGCGGTGGCGAGCGCATTCTCACTGCTGGCCATCATTGGTTTCAAAACAAGCCTTTGGTGGGTCGCGGCCGCCATCGTGGGCCATGGAATATTCGATTTCAGCCACGACTGGTTCATCGTAAATCCCGGAGTGCCCCTCTGGTGGCCCGGCTTTTGTCTGGCGTTCGATGTTTTATTCGGCGCGCTGATGGGCGCTCGACTGCTCAGGCGTAATACGAGTTGATCAGGTCACGAGGCGGTTACTTGACTTCGTCTCCCGGCACGGTGGGATTACCCCGGCCGGCGCGTTTCAAAATCCGCTTCGCCCTGCCCACGTCACCACGTTCGGCCCGCTCGCGAAAGTAGTCTTCGGTCCGTAAGGCCGACAGCTTCTCCGCGACCGCGACGTTGATGGATTGATTCAGCGCAACTCCTTCCGCCTCCGAGACCCTTCGCGCTTCTTCGAGCAACGAATTCTGCAATCGCAGCGACACATTATTTCTTCTCATTTCGTTTGTACTCCTCCCATGCCTCCCGCGGCCGCACTACGCGGATGCCGAACTCGAGCGCAGCGGCGGCGAGGTGGCGGACATTGGAGCTAACAAGCCAATCCGCTCCACCATTCACTGCAGTCTCGAGCACCATCTCGTCCGCTGGATCCTTGAGCTTTGGGCGTCAAAGGAACCGGAGGCGCACCGGAGTGATGACCACGGCCAAAGCGTCGAGAACCTCGTTCATCTCCTTTGCGGTGATCCCACTCGCGGGCAAATGCTCTGGCCGAGTCAGGACGGCCTCATAATCCATCATCAGCGGAACCGAGACGAGCAACTCGATGCCGCGGTCCAGCGCTGCGAGTAGTAACCGCCTTGATGCGCCTTTGTCGCTCCGCAGAGCGGCAATCAGTACGTCTGTGTCTAAGACGAGCCGCACTCACTCACTGGGGACAACATCACCTGCAATATCGATCGTACAGGGTGCGAGGGGCGTAGGGAATAGCGCAGGTCGCCCAGAGTCTCTATGATCCTGTGAGAGACGGGCGGGATGCAGGCGACTGTTCCGTGCTTCCATCGGTGGTCCGAGCCGGGTCTAATCGTTAACCACGGCGTCCACTTCGATTTCCACCAGCATATCCGGATCGATCAGGCGGCTGACTTCGACCATCGTCGCGGCGGGCCGTATCTCGGCGAAGAAGGCGTGATGTGCGCGGCCGATCTCCTGCCATCGCGAGATATCGGTGACGAACATACGCGTCCGCACCACATGACGCATCGCGGCTCCGGCGCGCTCGAGCACCGATTCGATGTTGCGCAACGCCTGCATGGCTTGAGCGTAGGCATCGCCTTGGCCGACCACGGCCCCGTTCTCATCGGTTGCCGTCGTGCCAGTCACGAATATCTGATTGCCCGTGCGCACCGCTCGCGAGTAGCCCACCACCGGTTCCCACGGAGTTCCCGTGGCATAATTTTGTCTCATCGGCGTATGCTAACGCAGAATTCTTAACGAGAAGTTTACGCGCGCAATAGCGCCAAGTCCCGTTCCACGGAGTATTGTCGAAGAAGGCGCTCCACGTATGCATACTGGCAAAAACCGGCAGGCTTGGCATTCGTGGATCTTTGTCGGCTTACTGGCCGCCTTGGCAGCGTGCCTCGGCGTGATGCAGTATCGCTGGATTGGCGAAGTAAGCCGGGCCGAACGGGAGCGGCTGCGTGGAAGCCTTCAGGCCAGCCTCGCGCGGCTCAGCCAGGATTTCAACTGGGACCTGTCGTCGGCTTGCGCGGCGTTGTTGCCGGACATCACGACCACGGCCATGAATGAGCCGGGGCGCGAGCGCGAGTATGCCGCCCGTTTGGTTGCGGCGCAATCGGGACGGCACGCGCGCATGCTGAAGACGGTTTATCTCGCGACGCCGGGCAACGGCTCGCTGACATTGCGCCGCTTCAACCCGGAGCAGGCGCGCTTCGACATCGTCGAGTGGCCGAGCGCCTGGACCTCCGTCCGCGCGCGATTCGAGGCGCGCCTCGCCGGCGACTTCACCCGCTTCGGACGTAGTGTCGGCGGCACGGACGCGTTTCCCGATTTGATCGAGTTGCCGAGATTCACTTCGCCCGGGCGCGGCGGCCAGTTCCCGCACGAATCCGAGTGGCTGCTGGTCGAAGCCGATCTCGATTACATCCGCACAGTCGCTCTTCCGGAGTTGTTCCAGCGCGATTTGGGGGCGGGCGTGACCGAGGGCTATCAAGCCGAAATCGTGATGGCGGAAGACCCGGGGAAGGCGATTTATACTCCCACCGGTGATGGACACGAGAGCATTCGCAAGAACGCCGACGCATCGGTGCGCCTGTTTGACATACGCCCTGAAGTATTCATCCGCAGGCAGGAGCCGGGCCGCTCGCGCGAAACCATCCAGTCAGGAGCGCCTAGCCGGGGCCGCTGGCTGCTCTCGGTCCGGCACCGTTCCGGGTCCCTTGAAGCCGTCGTTCAGAAAGCGCGATGGCGCAACCTCGTCGTCACGACAGGCCTGCTGCTGCTGTTGATGGCGGCCGTAGCGGCGCTGGTGCGGTTTACGCGCCGTGCACAGCGGCTGGCCGAGTTGCAGATGGAATTCGTGGCCGGCGTTTCCCACGAGCTGCGAACGCCGCTCAGCGTCATGCGTACAGCGGGACATAATCTGCGTGGCCGCGTGGCTCAGGATCCGTCGCGGGTTCAGCGCTACGGCGAACTGATCGAGCACGAAAGCGAGAAGCTGACCGCGATTGTCGAACAGGTGTTGCGGTTCGCCAACGCCAATGCCGGTCGCGTGATAGGCTCCACGGGGCCGCTGTCGATCGACTCCGTGATCGAAGACGCGGTGCAAACCGAGCGCAAGCTGATCGAACAGTCGGGCTGCGTGTTGGACGTGAATGTCAGCCCCGGTTTACCTGCTGTATCGGGAGATGCGACAGCGCTCAAGCACGTACTTCAGAATCTGCTGAACAACGCCGTCAAGTACGGCAGCGCCGGCAAATGGATCGGCATCTCTGCAAGCGCAGCCGGCCATGGCGAGGCCATGGAGATCCGCGTTTCAGACCGCGGCCCGGGAATCGACCGTTCGGAGGTGCGGAACGTTTTCGATCCGTTCTATCGAGGCAGCAAGCCCACCCTTGATCAAATTCATGGCACCGGACTCGGCTTGAGTCTGGCCAAGCGCATTGTGGAAGCCCATGGTGGGACCATCTCAGTGACAAGCCGGCCGGGCGAGCTAACGGAATTCACGGTTCGCATTCCCGCCGCGCAGGTAGTACAGCATGAACTCGAAAATCTTACTCATCGAGGATGAGCCCGGCCTGGTGCTGACGCTGTCCGACCTGCTGAGCGCGGAAGGCTACGATGTGGACACCGAATCCGATGGAAACTCCGGATTCGCCAAGGCGCTCGCCGGCGGCTTCGATCTGATCGTGCTGGATGTCATGTTGCCGGGCAAGAACGGCTTCGAGGTTTGCAAGGAACTACGTGAGAGCGGAGCCGGAGTCGCGATTCTGATGCTCACCGCTCGAGCTCAGGTGGTGGATCGTGTCGAGGGTCTGAAACTCGGGGCCGACGATTACCTGATCAAACCATTCGATCCGGACGAACTGCTGGCGCGCATTGAGGCGTTGCTGCGGCGGGTGAACAAGGACAACGTTGCGCCTGTGAACCGCTTTCAATTCGGCAGAGTGCAGGCCGATTTCGAAACCGGCGAAATTCTGCGCGATGGCGTTCCCGTCAACATGGCAGCCAAGGAATTGCAACTTCTGCGATATCTTGTGGACCGGCGTGGGAGTGTGGTGTCGCGCGATGAGTTGCTCGAGAAAGTCTGGGAATATCAGCCCTCCGTTTCTTCGAGGACTGTCGACGTGCACCTGGCCTGGATCCGCCAGAAGTTGGAGGATAACCCGCAATCACCGCGGCACTTCCACACAGTCCGCGGAGTTGGTTACCGGTTCGTGCCGTAAACGCAGGGCGTGCGGCGTGCGCTATTCTGTACTCATTCTTTTCGCGTCGAAAGAGGACAATCGTTGAAACATTTGATTCTGACACTCGCACTTGCCATGGGCGTGTTCGCACAAGAACCGGCCGAGCCACCCAAGCCTCAACGGCGGCCCCCAAGCCCCCCGAAGAACCTGAAGATCCTTCCTGCTGAGAATCTGATTCCCACCATGCGGGCTTTTACCCGAGCGCTGGGCGTCGAATGTAATGAGTGCCATGTGCAGGGAGATTTCGCAAGCGACGAGAACCCGAAGAAGAACGTTGCGCGCGGAATGATCACGATGAACAAGGAGATTAACGCCAAGTTCCCCGACGGCAAGATGCACGTGAGCTGCTACACATGTCATCGCGGCGCAAAAGAGCCCGCGATGGCGCCGCCCGCAGCCGAAGCTCCGAAAGCGGGTTTCTAAAAAAGGAACGGGCCGGCCCACCTGGGAAAGGGGGCCGGCCCTGTTGTGCGGACGGACGGTTGAACGGTTACTGCACGAACAGCGTGACGTTGCCCTGCGCGGGCACGCCTCCGACCGTCACCGATACAGGCTGCGGGCCGGAACCGATATTGGCCGGGATTCGAGCGTTGATCTGATAGAGACCCGCGATCGCCCCCGGTGCGCCGCCAGCATATTCGACGCTAGCGGGCTGTCCGCCAATCGTCACGCTGACCGCGCTATTGGAAGGCAATGCGGGAAGAGGACTGACACCCGAGACGCCGCCCGTCTGATTACCGAGCGACATGAGGCCGGCGCCCGTCAGGTAGATGGAGACAGCCTGCCCCTGTGAGGCCGGATTACCCGGTCCGTTAGTGGAGTTGTTTTGATTAATGATCGCTGCTTGTCCATTGCCGGCCTGGTTTGTGGTAAACAGACCCGGAGCAAAGTTCGCGACCTGTATTTGCAGAACGGCCGAGGTCTGCCCCCCGCGCCGGATAGTGATGTTGACCGTCGGACGTCCTGCAATTTCAAAGGGGACGACGACACTCAATTGATCGTTACGCACGTAGATGATCGGCGCCGCGAACGTATCGAATAGCACCTGCGTATCCGCGACCGTGGTCGAGAAGGTATTGTTCGGATTCAAAATGTAACTGGTAAGCGTTGTGGGCCCGATATTCGAACCGAAGATCGTGACGATCTCGCCGGGCGCGATGGGGCCGGGGATGAAACTGGCGGCGTTCACCACGGCTGTGACTTGCGGCACCAGCACTGCGCCGACGTTCACGTTGACGATGAAGGTCTGAGGAAGAATTCCGCTGCCTTGCGGGCCGGAGAGAGTCAAAGTGCACGCGACCGTGCCCATCGCGAGACCCGCCGGATTCAGAGTCACCGTTACCGGAACGGCCGAGGCGCCCGTGGTTCCCGTCGCCGGATTGAACGAGATCGCGTCGCATCCCGTCGCGGCTTTGGTGATGATGAAGTTCACCGGTCCGCCGGTGCTCGTCACATTGAAGGTCGAAGTGAGATTGCCCGTCGTGCCGGCATTCGTATTGAACGAGATGTTGGGGACGTTGAAGGTGATGGTTTGCGGCGCTCCGACGGTGAGCGTCACGTTCACCGTAACCGGGCTGTTTTGCAGGCCGGGCGAAGTGATCGTGATTGTGCCGTTGTAGGTGCCTTGCGCCAAGCCGACGGAAGCCGGATCGGCGATGACACTGATGGTGGCTGGGGCTGATCCGCCGACCTGAGGTCCAGGCGTTCCGCCGGTGGTGCTGACCTTTAACCAGCCTTGTGCGCTGCTGGCTGTTGCCGTGAATCCAGCGGTGCCTGAGGACAGATTCAACGCCAGCGGCACCGAAACGGGTTGGCCACCCGCGGGTACGGCGATGTTCACCGATGCAGGCGTGGTGCTTAGCGTGACGTTCGACGTAACCGTCACAGTCACTAGCAGTTTCTGCGCCGGCTGTGAGCCGGCCGGGTTCGCCGATTGATTAGTGACCGTGACGTTGCCCGTATAAGTTCCGGGCTGCGCGAAAACAGCGGGGTTGATGAACACCGTCGAAGTACCGGCCGTGTCCGTTCTCCCCTGGTTCGGGTTCACGCTCAGCCACGGCTGATCCGTCGCGATGGTGTAGTTCAACGGCGTATTCGGATCGGTCGAGCTGAGCGTGAGCACCTTCTGTTGAACCGTGCTGCTGCCGAGCGGAGTCGTGAATGCGAGTTCGGCGGAGGTGACGTTCAGTAGCGGTGTCGCGCTCACGTTCAACGAGACAGGCACGGTAAGAGGCGTCGAGGTACCAGACGGGATTGAGATGGTTCCAGTACACGTGCTCGGCGCTGTGATCCCGGCCGTATTCGTAGTGACAAAGACCGTGGCCGGCGTCGTGTTGTTGGCCGTCGAGACCGAAATCCAATTCCCGCCGCAGGTGGTGCTGGAGAAAGTCGGCGTTCCAACCGGCAGCGGCGCTCCCGTGCTGTTCACAGTAAAGAACTGTCCGCCGGGCAGTTGGCCGCTGGTGGTCTGATAGTTAAAGGTCAGAGCGCCGATATTGGTCGAAATCGATGGAGTGAAGGCGACAACCAGAGTAACCGGGAAAGTGACCGGCGAGTTACCGGCTGTGTTGGACCGAATAGTCACATTGCCTGTGTAAGTCCCGACGCCCAAAGTACCCAGCGCCGTCTGGTTGACGTGCAAGGTGAGGGAATTAGCAAGCGATGTTGTGCCGGCTCCGGGGGCGAGATCGAGCCAGGCTGGCTTATCCGTCACCGTATAGTCCACCGGAGTTACGGTGGATGAACTGGCGATCGAAATCGTCTGATCTTGAGGTGTCGCGCCGCCGATCTGGAAGGTGAATGTGTTCGGCGCATTCCCAACAATGAGCAGCGGTGAAGCGCTTACCAGGAGATTGACTGGAATCACCAGCGGCTGCGTGTTAGCGGCTGCGCCAGCCGGCCGGACAGTGATATTCGTACTGTAATTTCCGGGAGGCAGCGCGGGGCTATTCGGGTTTACGGTTACGGTCAGTACAGCGGCCTGCGTTTGCGATGCTACGGTGCCATTGGCGGCCACCGTCAGCCAGCTCTGGGAGGAGGGATCGACGGTAAAAGCGACCGGTGCGCCGTTGGTGGACAGCGTAATCGTCTTACTGGGCAGAGCTCCGGATACTGTTCCGGTCTGGAAGGCGAAATTGAGAGACTGCGGAGCGGCGCTCAACGTGGCGCTTTGACTTACTGTCAGATTGACAGTGACGGTGACAGGAGTGACGCCCGCCGCTGAAGAGGATAGGGTAAACGTTCCTGTGTAACTGCCGGGGGTGAGATTGGCCGGATTGATATTGATATTGACTGTGCCGGGAGTTGTTGCGTTCGGCGCCAGACTCGGCTGAAGCCAGGAACTGGAAGGCATGATATTCGTGATCGTGAACGGAATTGACGACACCGTACTGCCGACGTTCAATGACACCGAGGGCGGAGTCTGACCGCTTTGATAACTCAAATTGATGACATTGGAAGGCGACACCGTAAGTTGGTTGCCGACATTCAGAGTTACAGGCACGGTAAGCAGCGCCGGCGCGCCCGATCCGGTACCTGTTTGAAAAAACGAAATGGCCGCATTATACACGCCGTTTTGCAGCGTCATGGCGGCCGATGAGAGCGTGGCCGTGACAGGCAGCGCGGTGTTTGACAACGTCCCGCTCGCGGGCGTGAGGGTCAGCCAACTCGGCCCGGACGTCGAGAATTGGACCGATGCGCCGGGCGATGTCGCGGCAACGCTGAACTGAAGCGAGGGTTGGGACGGAAAAAGGCCCGGTTGTGGAATATTGAAGACGAGTTGAGACGGTACGGCCTGAAAAGGGGCGCTTTGGGCCCGCGCTGTGTCGAAACAGCCCGCAATCAAAGCCAGACCGGCTAACAACAAGCCGCTTTTGTTAAGGGAAATCATGTTCTCCTCGAACTTTTACGAGTGTCTAATTTAGGTGAGGCAATCCGCTTGCCGAATGTGGACGCGGCAGGAAAAACGGCCGAGCACGGTTGGGGCCTGAGTCGCCGTACATAAACGTGCTCACTGTTTAGATCGCTACACTCGCCAACCCGTTTCACCTTTGTACCGCCCGGCACGCATCCTGACCGGTTAATCCGCATTCATGAAGGGACGCGCCGCGGGTCCGTGTTAGCGTAAGAGCAGGGACCATCGCCAGCGCGGTGCGCCATGAGTGCCGACGGAAATACTTTGATCGAAGTGCGCGGGTTGGCGAAACGCTACCGATCCGGTGCCGAAGAATTGACCATTTTCGAAGGCCTCGACTTCGACGTTCACCGGGGCGAACGGCTCTCGATCATCGGCGAATCCGGAGCCGGCAAGAGCACCCTGATGTACCTTCTGGGCGCTCTGGACAGGCCTTCAGAGGGTACGATACACTTTGATCATAAGGACATCTCGCGATTCTCGGACTCCGAACTTGCCGAACTTCGAAACCGGGAGGTTGGGTTTGTGTGGCAGAATCATTCCCTGCTTCCGGAGTTCACCGCACTCGAGAATGTGATGATGCCCCTGTTGATTCGGGGCACGGCCCATTCCGAGGCGGTTCCTGTTTCGCTGGCGAGGTTGGATGAGGTGGGCTTACGCAATCGTGCATCGCACCGTGCCGGGGAATTATCGGGCGGAGAACAACAGCGAGTAGCGCTCGCCCGGGCGCTGGCGGGCAATCCGCGCGTTCTTCTGGCCGACGAGCCGACGGGCAGCCTCGACTACCGCACGGGTGCGATGGTGATGACCCTTCTAGAGGACCTTCACCGCACTCACGATCTCACCTCCATTTACGTTACCCACAATCTCGCCTTCGCAGGGCGCGGCGATCGAATTTTGAAGCTGGAAAAGGGCACGCTGGAAGTATCCAGTTCGTTACCCGAACCAGCGGCATCTAAAGAGGGCAGGCAGCACTATGTTTGAACGTTATACGGAAAAGGCACGGCGGGTTATCTTCTTCGCGAGATACGAAGCCAGCCAGTTTGGAAGCCCTTACATTGAAACGGAGCACCTGCTTCTGGGTCTGCTCCGGGAAGACAAGGCTTTGGCCAACCGCTTTTTGCGGTCCCACGCCGCAATCGATTCCATTCGCAAGCAGATCGAGGCGCATACCACCATGCGCGAGAAGGTATCGACGAGCGTCGATCTGCCCTTGAGCCATGAATGCAAGCGCGTCCTGGCCTATGGCGCCGAGGAAGCCGAGCGTCTGAATCACAAGCATATCGGGACCGAGCACCTGCTGCTCGGGTTGTTGCGCGAGGAGAAATCGTTCGCCGCCGAGATTCTGCATGAGCGCGGCTTGAGGCTGTCGCAGGTGCGTGAGGAGATTGCACGGTCGTCTTCGGAGAAGATGTCGTCGAACCGTCCGAAGGAAAGCTCGCTATTGGCCGAGTTCAGCCGCGATCTCACGCAGGCCGCGATGGACGGCTTGCTCGACCCGCTGATCGGCCGGGATTACGAACTGGAGCGCGTGGTTCAGATCCTGTGCCGCCGCACGAAGAACAATCCGGTTCTGATCGGCGAGCCGGGGGTTGGTAAAACGGCGATTGTAGAGGGTTTGGCGCAGCGGATTGCCGATGGCGAGGTGCCGTCGTTCTTGGCCGATAAGCGGATTCTCGCGCTCGATCTCTCGTTGATCGTGGCTGGAACCAAGTACCGCGGCCAGTTCGAAGAGCGGCTCAAGACGATCATGAAGGAGTTGATGGAGAATCAGAACGCCATCATCTTCATCGACGAATTGCATACGTTGGTGGGCGCGGGGTCGGCGGAGGGATCGCTCGATGCGGCGAACATTCTGAAGCCAGCGCTGTCGCGGGGCGAGATTCAGTGTATCGGCGCCACGACGCCCAGCGAGTACCGGAAATCGATCGAGAAGGACCGGTCTCTCGAGCGCAGGTTCCAGGCCGTCAAGGTGCCGCCTCCCGGAGAAAGCGACGCGGTGCGCATCCTGTTCGGAATCAAGGAACGGTATGAGAAATTCCATGCGGTCGCTTACACCGACGAAGCAGTGGAATCCGCCGTCTACACATCGACGCGATTTATTCCGGACCGCTTCCTTCCAGACAAGGCGATCGATTTGATCGACGAAGCGGGGGCGCGCGTGAAACTGCGCCAGACCACGCTTCCCGGCGAGGTGGCCGATGTGCAGAAGCGCATCAAGTTCATCGTGCACCGCATGGAGAACGCGATCGCCAATCACGAGTTCGAGAAGGCGCGTTTTTATTCCGATGAGGAGCGCAAGGAACGCGAGAACTTGCGGCAGCTTCGCGATAAGTACAACCTGGACGATACCTCGACGGGATGTGTCACCAAGGACGACATCGAAGACGTTGTCGCGCGTTGGACCGGCGTGCCGATGACCGCGATTCGGGAAGAGGAAGTAACAAAGCTTCTGCGCATCGAAGATGAGCTGCACAAGCGCGTAATCAGCCAGGAGAAGGCGATCTCGGCATTGGCGCGGGCGATTCGACGATCGCGGGCGGGGCTGAAATCGCCGAAGCGGCCTGCCGGGTCGTTCCTGTTTCTGGGTCCGACCGGTGTCGGTAAAACGGAGGTCGCGCGGGCTCTGGCCGAATTCCTGTTCGGGAGCGAGAAATCCCTGATCCGCTTCGATATGTCGGAGTTCATGGAGAAGCACTCGGTCTCGAAGCTGATTGGTTCGCCTCCCGGATACGTGGGCTACGAGGAAGGCGGCCAGTTGACCGAACGCGTCAAAAGGCAGCCGTACTCGATCATTCTGCTGGACGAAATTGAGAAGGCGCATCCGGATGTCTACAACATTCTGTTGCAGGTATTCGAGGATGGCCAGTTGACCGATGGGTTGGGCAACACGGTCGACTTCAAGAATACGATCATCATCATGACTTCGAATCTGGGGGCGCGATTCCTGGATAAGAAGGGGCAGATGGGATTCTCGGCGCCGTCGAACACCGGTATTCCGCCGAAGGTGGAAGACATGGTGATGTCGGAGGTGAAGCGGGCGTTCAATCCGGAATTCCTGAACCGGTTGGACGAGGTGATTCTGTTCACGTCGCTGATCGACGAAGACCTCCTGAAGATCGTTCAACTGCTGGTCGATGCGATCAACGTGAATCTGCAACCGAAGCAGATCAAGATTCGCGTGATGGACGACGCCGCAAAATACATACTCGAGAAGACGCTGGTCGACCGCAGCTATGGCGCCCGGCCACTGCGGCGGGCCCTGCAAAAGTACATCGAGGATCCGCTCTCGGATGCGTTGATTCAGGGGACGCTGCCGCGTCCTTCCGAGTTGAACGTGTACTTGGGTGACGCTGGCATCTATTGCCGCCAGGTGAACGAACTGCAGGAGCAACCGGTAGGCGCCGGCGGCCCGCCGGAAGAGCAGGCTAGCGAAGGTCCGGGGACTCCGCTGTACATGTTCTAATTCCGCATACGGATGCGGTAGATCATGATCTGGTCGTCCTCGTAAAAGACGGTAGTATCTTCGTGGGTGGCTGCGTAGGCGGCCATCCTTCTTCCAGCTTCAAATTCCAGTTCGCTGCGCCCGAGCTGCGTGAAGTACCTGTACGAATATTCGTCCGCAGCTTGGGCCGCGCCCTTTGCCGCTTGGCGGAGCGGTTCTTTTTCGATCAGCCACAGGATGTCGTCGGCGGAATAGGGGAAGCGGAATGCCGGCCGGCTCACCTCCTCGACAGAGTACTCGCGCACGAAGTCGGCGATGGAGGCGTGCCATCCCCGCCCGTAGATGAAGGGCAATTCCTGCCCTGTTGACACCAGCATCCAGCGATTTCGCGGGAATTCCGCCTTGATCCGGGTGACGGCTCGTGCGGCCGCTTCGTATTGGAACGGACCGTCGGCCGCTGTCAACGGCGGGCTGAATCTCAGCACCGCGGCTAGAACCAGGGTGGCGGTGAGAGGCCGTGCCGCGGATGTGAAAACGCGGGGAAATGGGCGGCCCACTGCGCTTATCAGCAAGGCAATCATGATGATAGCCAGGTTCACCGCGAGCTGTTCGGAGAATTGTGGGTGCGTCAGAAAGGCGACCCCGCCAGCAGCCAAGCCGTATATCCAGGATCGCCGGAGTAGCGCGACGCAGAGGATCCAAAACACACAGGCCATCTCAGCGCTCCCTGCCTCTGGGTGGCCTTGGCCGCCGGGTGCCCACGAATACAGAGTGACAAGTCCAGCCGCGATGTACGCCGCAGAGAATCGCTGTGAAAAGATCCACGCGCAGTATGCCGCTGCGGCCGCCACCAGCAGGCCGAAAATGGGGGCGGTGAACCGGACGGCGGTCACCCCATCAATGCCCGCTAATTGACAGAGAGGTGCGAGCAGCGCTACCGACCCATCCTGTTTCCAGTCGTCCCCATTCACCAGCGTCTCGAGCGATAGCGCCCGCTCGTACGGCATGGAGGTGCGAAAGCGCTGGTTGTGCAGCGCGAACGATGATTCCTGGAGGAAGACCACGGTGAGTAGCGCGACGGTGAATACGGTGGCAACAGTCCACTCGAACCGTTGCCCGGAAGCCTGCAACCGGTGAAAGGCACAGCGCCAGGCCCGCCCCTCTACCCATTGCAACAGGCGCAGAAAGCGGATCCGCCACTGGCCGGCTTCCCATATCCAACGCCGCCGCGAGGCGAACACCATCATGGCGCTCAACCAGAGCACCGTCAATCCGGCGAACAGGCCCGCGAAACACAACCGCCAATTCCCCAGAATGATCGCGGTTACTTGATAGAACAGACACGCGCGGATGAATGCCGGAACGATGTCCCGGCGCCACGGTTCCAGGGGAGCGTCGCTCATTCTGCGCGCGCACATCGGCAGCACGCAATACAGCAGGATCAAAGCTGCTCCAACGCGTGTGTAGTCTAAGGCCAAGTGCGGGTTCATGATCATGCGGCCGAAGCGAAATAAAAGTAATCGAGGTGTTTGAATCGAAGCAGCACGATGATGCTCGAGAACATGGCAAACACGAGAGCGCCGCAGGTGAATCCCGCTACTGCCCAGTCATAGGAAATGAGGCGCGAAAGCGGATAGCCCACCGCCAGGTCGCAGCCAACTCCCAAGGCGATGGCAGCCACCGCGGCCTTTGGTAGTGAAAGGGCGAACAGCAGGCTGACATTCCACAGCCCGACCACCAGAAAAGGGTAGGCGGCTAATCCCGAGAATGCTATCCGTGCCGCCGCTCCGTTGATAAACCCTTGCGTCCAGGCGGCGGCCCAGAACGCAATGCTTATCCCCAGAGCGGGGATCAGAAACCGACCCACCCGAACGGCATAGAAGGACTGCATCTGGCGATTGAAATCTGCGGGTTCCGCGATATCACAGATTCTCTGCCTCGCTTGAAGGTGCTCATAGAATCGGACGGTCGACGAGTGGACCCAGCCAACTTGGACCACGAATGCGAAGAGCGCCAGATCCAGGGGAAACTCATAGTCGCCGCGAAAGACGAGAGGCAGCGCGGAACTCCCCGTCTGAGCTGTCCAGGCGAGAAGGCGGTCAGTGAACAGGAAGAGGTAGTAGAGGCAGCCGTAAGTGATGTACGGCGCCGTAAGGTAAAGCGTCCGCAGCGGCATCAGCCGGTGCACGCGTCCATGGTCGGCTCGTGCCCGCGCGCGAAGGAAATATGCGACGGCCACTGAGGCAATTGCAGCCGCGATCAGGATGCCGGTCAATTGCGCCGTGACCAAGGTCAGATTGAACCCGAGGTGCAGACTCGTGACGACCAGAATGCCGGTTGCTGCCACGCCCGATACCCAAAGACTTCGCTCGAGAATGTACAGGCCGCCGGTGCCGAGCCAGAACAGGCCCAAAGCAAGATGGAAGCCCGCGGCCGTCAGACCGAGCGGATGGGGGAACCAGGCAAAGAGCGAATTCAGCCCGCACCCGAGCATCGCGGTCGCAGCCAATGTTACCGCGCCGTAGCCGTACCAGCGCCAGCAAACAACTTCCGACATCCGGAATTCACCGGTGCCTGAGTAAAACAGGGTCTGCCGCGCCATAGCTTGCACGATGCCGCCGGTCACAATGAAACTCGAAACCGTACCCGCCGCCACAGCCGCCGCGACGTCGCCAGGCACATCCCCGCCCCACAAGGAGAACTTAAGCAAGATCATCGCGAGACAGCACAGCACCAGCGGCAGGGCGAAAAACATCCCATGAAGATGGAGCGCGAGTGCGCTTCTGCGAGCCAGTGGCGGGAAAGGCTCGTCCGAGCCAGCCAAAGAGTGGTAACAGTCGTTCGCGAGCTCCCACGTCGTGGCGTATCCCCAATCGGTTTGCGCAACCCCATCCGTAATCCCGGCTGCTTCGAGGCGGACGGCAACATCCTGCTCATCCAAGGGCCGCCGCAACGGCCGGTCCGGCCGCCCGCTCAGGCACTCTGGTATGTGGCTGCGCATGGTGTCAAAACCTCATACAGTTGGTGGAATCTTCCGATGCATTTCTCGACCGTGTACATGGACCGGGCTCGACGCAGTGCGCGGTCGGCGAGTTGGGTCCGGAAGACGTGGGACTGAGGCCCGTGTAGAAGATGCAAGAGAGCGCTGGCGAGGCCCTCGTGATCTTTGGGCCGGACCAGCAGGCCGGTCCCCGCCAGGACGTCTGCAACGTTTCCCACATCAGTGGCCACTACGGGACAAGCGCTGAGCATCGCTTCCAGAATTGCGTAGGGCATCCCTTCCGAGATGCTGGGCAGCACGAAAACGTGCGCCGCATTGTAGGCTTCGGCCGGGTTCGACGTCTCACCCCACTCGACAACGGGACCCAGGTCGTGGCGCGCAATCACATCCAGGCATTGTCGATAGTACTCGGGATCGGCAATATCACCCAGCACGCGAAAGCGGACGCTGGGAAGCACGCGGCGTACTATGGCCGCGGCCTCGAGCAGCGTATCGATGCCCTTCAATGGATGAACGCGGGCTAGAGTAACGACAGTAAGCCGGCTCGGCAGAGCCTCTTTGCGGGGTTGGAAGGTTTCCGCATCGACGCCGTTCGGCACGAAGAGCAGTTTCCTGGGGTTTGCGCCTGAACGCTCCTGCCACCGGGTGTTGAAATTGCCCAACGAAGTGACCGCGTCCGCGTAGTGGTAGTTCATGCGTACGAGCGCGGCGTTCAGGCCGTGTAGAAATCGGCGGCACCGGAAGCTGAACGGCATATCCTTCAAGTGGAGGTACAGTTCGCGGAGGTAGATGCCGTGTTCGGAGAGTAGGAATGCCGTGCCGTTGCGGAGTTTCGACAGAGTTCCCGGCACCGCAGCCAAGCCGGCCATCGAAGCATGCACGATCTCTACTCGAGGGTAAGGTAACGCCAGAACCGAAAGATACCGGAGAAGCCATCGCATGCATATCGTGGCCTCTTCGAGATTGGGGCGCTCGCCGGGATCGAGATGCCGCGAGCAGCCGTCCAGGAAGATGGACCAGGCCTCGGGCGACGTCATCGTCCGGGCGTAGTCGAACTCCTCGAAGTAGTCCTGCAGCGCCAGCAAAGCGCGGGCGAGCGGTTCCGGATCCGAATGGAGGGAGACGAGTGAACGAACCACAACCGCGAATGCGCGTCCGAATTCCCGCTCGATGATTCCGGAGGTCGTGCGCAAGCGACGCGCGTACGTGCGCGAGAACACCGCTTCCTGCCGGCCCGGTATTTCGGTTCCCCACAGAGGAAATGGACGGCACGATTTGACATTGACCGGCAGTGCGAAACTGAGCGGTTGTTTGGGGGACGGAACCACGGCGAAGATATGAAATTCGACCTCGGGCAGCCCGCGGATGAGCTGATCGCACCAGATGCTAACCCCGCCCTTGAAGTACGGGTACGTCCCTTCGGTGGTGATTAGAACGGACGTCGCCACGTGCGCTCCCTGTGCGGAAACTCGATTGCCCCCTCCAGTCCTACCAGCACACTGGATGGCTCTGGATTCGGAGTTACAGCCCGAACGATGTAACTCTGCTGGGTGGGATCGGGCGCTAGAGCCACGGTAGAAATCTTGGCTGACGCGTAGCGCGGCGGATCTGTGGGGATCCGCAAACGCACGGCATCGCCTGGGTGGATCTCGCCCGCGAGCTTGGCGCTAACTGCGGCCTCGAAGCTCAACTGACTGGTATCGGCAAGATGGAATACGGGCGATCCAACGAATACGCGATCTCCCCCGGCAGGAACTGAACTGAGCACGATCCCATCCCTTGGTGCGCGCACCTCCAGTTCAGACTGTTGCCGGAGCGCGCTACGGAGCGCTTCTTGAGCTTCCGCAAGTTCGATTCGTGCGGCTGTTCGCTCGGGATGGGGGGCGGCGATCTCGGTTCTAACCAGCGCCGCCTGAACCTCCGCGGTTCTGAGCTCTTCGGATAACCGCGACTGCTGGTCATGCTCCGCCCTCAAATTGCGTAACCAGTTTTGTTCCTCGTGTCCGGCTGCATCCAATTCAGCCGAAGTCGCCATGTGGTCACGAACGAGAGCTGCGATTTTCTGCCTGCGTTCTGTTGCTCTGGAGTACGCGGCTTCTGTGGCGGAACTCGAGTATTCGGCCATGCGCCGCTGAGCGGCCGCAAGCGAAGCTTCCGCACTCCGGCTCCTTAGCCCGTTCGCTTCGATCGAGGATTGAGGGTCAGCACCGGCTCGCGTTGCACAAATTGCCACCCGGCGGCGTGCCGAAACGATGCGCTCGTTTACTTCTTCGCTCTCGAGGACGGCCAACAGTTCACCGTTCTTCACCTTGGACCCGGGCGCGACCAGAACTCTCGCCACGCGGGCGCTGAACGGAACGGTGATCGCCTCCATACGGGCAGCCCGGATCAGGGCGGGAAGAACGGTCTTGGGACCCGGTTGCGGCGCCCTCCGGAGCCAGTCGCGCGAGCTGGAGGAAACCAGCGAGCTGACGACTAATATCAACGCAAACAGCTTCACAACGGCCCATCCGGCATGTTCCGCTCGAGGGCCTACTCTGATTCTCATCTGCATTCGTACATCTCCGAGGTGGCAGCCAGTTCCGGCGAGCCTTTTTCCATGCCCGAAGCGACGAACAGGGCATAAAGGGCGGCCTTACGCTCGTGCTCGGCATGAGTGTAGGCTGATTCCGCGGCAAGCAGCGCCTGTTCCGCCGACCACGCCTCGGTGATCGGCGACAACCCGTTTTCCGCGCGAGATCGTATTACCTCGACAGCCTTTCGGGCCAACTCCAACTTGCGCCCGGCCAATCGCGCGCGCTCAGACGTGAACAAGGCTGAATTGTGGAGCGCTATCAACTCCGATTGCAGGGTGTTCTCCATAGCCGAGCGCTCCAGATTTAGGATCCGGCCACGAACCTCCATGACTCGCTCCCGGGCGGCGCGGTCGCCTGTGTTCCGAAGCGGGATGTTCAGCGTCAGTTCGCCCCGCCCGGTATTTCCGCCGAGGAAGCCGTTACCCGCCTGTGCGAGGCCGGTCTTATTCCCGACATAGGAATAGCCGGCGACGACGGAGTCAAAGCCGAATCGTGTGGTGTGCCCTGACTGGCGTTCAAGAGCTGCTATTTCGTCGCCAATGAGGCGTGGCTCCCCGCGCGCACGAAGCGCCGTCTCCACGAATCGATCCAAAGGCGGAATGCCGCCCCGGCAAACGAGCGCGCCCGGGTGGCCGGAAACATGGACTGCGTCTGCCAGGGCGGGCTTTCCGATCAGGATCGCGAGATTCGCGGCCGCGGCTTTCCGTTGTGCTTCGCCGCCGAGCGCTGCCCCTTCCAGTTCGACCAAGTCGAGTCCGTAGGCGAGTTGCTCGACCGCTGTAATGCGCGCGGCATTCATGAAACGGTCCACCTCAGTTCCGCGGCGGCGCCGGGCTTCGAGCGCCCCGGCGGCGAGCAGCGCGACGTTCTGTTTGCCGAGCACGTCGAAGTAGGCGCGTGCGGCTTCGAGTTTCACATTTACTGTAGTTGTCTCGGCTGCGAGTTCTGCCGCAAGAGCCTCGAAGCGCGCGTTGTCCATGGATGCCGGTCCGGGGGCCGTTCTCTTATTGAATAGAAGACTGCTCCCCAAGTTAGTAGCCAGCAGCGCGGGACTCGAAAACGCAAAAATCCCCAGCGCGGGCCGTAACTCAATCCGAGTTTTGTTCAGAGCCTCCAGATAGCGCAGGTTGGATTGAGCCAGTTCCAGCCGCGCCTCGCTCAGGCGCGCATGGTGAACCGCCGCGTTCACGACCTCATCGAGAGATAGTGGGCGTGGAGTCTCCTGGACTGTCTCTCCGTGACAGACGACAAGAGTTATCAGGAATGAAACACAGCGCATGATTGCACCCACGATATTCAGTTCGGCCTAGTGCGCCTATGTTTGTAGTCTTTTCGCTAAATAAATTTCCTTTTTCCGGCTAATGCGACCGGCCTGATGCGCCGATAAAATAGTTTGAGATTTCGATGAGGCTTTTTCGATTCTTTCTTGGGTTAGCGTTGGCGGTCAGTGCCCTTGCGGCAGACGGCTCCGTCTGGGTTCCGCCTGCTCAACTGAGTTGGCAATGGCAGTTGCAGGTGCCGGTTGATCTGAACGTTGACGCAGACCTATATGACATCGATCTCTTTACGAACGATGCGGCGGTGGTGAAGGCACTCCATGCTGCCGGCCGAAAAGCGATTTGCTACATGAGTGCCGGCAGTTGGGAGCCATACCGCCCGGACGCCGGCTCTTTTCCGGAAGCAGTGAAAGGCAAAGCCATCGAAGGATTCCCGGACGAAAAATGGTTGGATATCCGGCGGATAGACGTGCTGGCGCCGATCATGGAAGCCCGCCTGGATCTCTGTAAATCGAAAGGCTTCGACGCCGTTGAACCGGACAACGTGGACGGGTACACGAACAAAACCGGGTTTCCGCTAAAAGCCGCGGATCAACTCGCGTATAACCGGTATCTCGCGCGAGCCGCCCATGATCGAGGCCTCTCGGTCGGGCTCAAGAACGATGTCGACCAGATTGCGCAACTGGTCTCGGATTTCGATTGGGCGCTGAACGAGCAGTGCTTCGAATACAAAGAATGTGCTGCTTACGCCCCGTTCCTTTCCGCCGGAAAGGCAGTGTTCGAGGTCGAATACAATCTCAAACCGGCCCAGTTCTGTACACAGGCTAATGCACTGAACTTCAATTCGTTGCAGAAGAACATTGCGTTAGATTCCGCCCGCACCGCGTGCCGTACCGTGCTCCCGGTGATCACGGCCGTGACGAACGCAGCCAGTTATTCCGGGAGCGGAATCAGCCCAGGCGAGATCGTCACTGTGTTCGGAACGAACATCGGTCCGCCCGGAGTTGTGTCGGCGTCGAGTATCGCCTGGCCTGCAACTCTGGCCGGGGTCCGCGTACTCTTCGACGGCGCGGCGGGGCAGATTCTGTACGTGTCGGGAAATCAGCTCTCGGTTGTAGCCCCGTCCTTAACTGGCAAGACCACGGTCGGGCTGCAAGTTGACCGGGGCTCCGGATCCGTGTCGGCCACTGTACCGCTTGCGGTCACTCCAGCAAATCCCGGACTCTTCACCGCCAATTCGGTGGGTACGGGCTTGGCAGCCGCAGTCAATCAGGACGGCTCCATCAACGGTCCGGGACACTCCGCGCCGCGGGGATCGTATGTCTCGCTTTTCGCGACTGGGGTCTCCGGGAATGTGCGTGTTCGCATTGGCGGACAGGAAGCAGTAGTCTCGTATGCGGGCGGTGTATCCTGGTCTGGTCCGGGACTCACCCAAATTAACGTGATAGTTCCCGAATCCAGTACCGCTGGACCGGCGATTCCGGTCACGCTGATCTCGCAAGGCGTCTCCAGTCCAGACGTTGTCGTGCTCTCGATTGCGCCATGACGATCGGACGGCGCAAGTTCCTGCTCGCCATGGCCAGAGCCGCGATTCCCGCCGCCTCGAATGGAGCCGTTGCCTTCCATTACGAAGCGATTTTCGGTCCTGACGCAGCGGCCTGGTACACGCGCTTCAAGATCCTCGTAACTGGCGGCATCCTGGCCGATGCCCAAACCGCCAAACTGCGCGCCAGAGGGTCGCAACTGATCGCATACGAATGGTCGTCGGCCTTCTACCCGGGTACCGATTCGCCCGCCGCGCAAAAATGGCAAGAAGCGATGCGGGGCAGGGCGCGGGATTGGCTACTGTCGCCGGACCCGGTGGCGGGAGCATCCGCAGCCCCTGGCCGAGCGGCTCTTTGGTACGATTTCGCGGACCCGGCGTTCGCAGCCTTTCGCGCGACCCACCTTGCCGGCCGTCTACTCGAGTCGGGTTACGATGGGTTCTTTTTCGACACACCGGGCTTCGAGAACCTTCCCGCATCGATGCAGGACGCATATCTCCGGCGCCACGGATCCGAGGATTACAACCGGTGCCAAGGCGCCTTCTTCGCCGCCCTGAAAGCGCGACTGCCCGGCAAGTTAATCTTCCTCAACCAGGGATACCGTCATGCAGAACATTTCCTGCCCCATGCCGATCTCGATCTCACCGAGAGTTACTTCACCGCGATCGATGGGAATCGCACCCGCTTCCGGAAGTGGGATGATACGTCAACTCCCTGGCAGGCGATTCGGACGCCGATGGAGCAACTGGTCGCCCCCGCCGCACGAAAGTACCCCCAAGTTCGTTTCGTCCACGCCAACTACGCCGCCGGGGCGTCAGCCGTCGCGCATCGGGCGGCGCGGTTCTCGTGGGCGTGCGCCAAGCTGTGGGGGCACGACTCCTATCTGATCTCCCCAGCCGCTTACGAAAACGAGCGTGACCCGATCTATTTCACCCCGACCGGCCGCCCAAAACCGGAACCGTACAGGGAGCAAGGAGACGTAATCTGGCGGGCGTTCGAAAAAGGCATTGTCGCTGTAAACGCGGGACCCACTGCGGCGCCCATAAAAGAACTCGGACTCGAACTGCCCGAGCCGCAACAGGGGTATTTCTTCCCGGCTCAGTAACGACTACATGGTCATCGCGAGGAATCCGCCGTCCACACGCAAAATACTCCCCGTCACAAACGACGATGCTCTCTCCGACGCCAGATAGATCGCCGCCCCCACCAACTCCGAAGCTTCGCCGAAACGCTTCATGGGAGTGTGGTTCATGATCTGCCCGACGCGTTCCTCGGTCAGAAGCCTTCGGTTCTGCTCGGCCGGGAAGAACCCCGGCACGATCGCGTTCACTCGAACCCGCGCGGGCGCAAATTCACGAGCCAGGAACTGCGTGATCTGATTAACTCCGCCTTTGGCCACCGCGTACGTGAAAACCTTGGATAATGGCGGACCTGACGAGACCGAAGAAATGTTGATGATCGAACCACCCTGCCCCCCGTCGACCATCCACCTGCCAAAAACCTGGCACGCCAGAAAAACACTGCGCAGATCGACGTTGATGATCCGGTCCCATTCAGCCTCTTCGATCTCGAAAAACGGCGTCCCCGAATTGATCCCGGCCGCATTCAACAAGATGTCGACCCGCCCAAATTCCTCCAGCGCGACGCGCAGCGCGTTTTCGAGATCCGCCTTCACCGCTACGTCGGTCTTGCACGCCACAGCCTTGCGCCCAAGGCCGCGAATTTCTTCGGCCCGAGTCTCGGCCGCGGCGGGGTTCAAGTCGGCAATCACCACGTCGGCCCCGGCCGCGGCGAATCCGCGCGCCATCTCGCCCGCGAGCACACCACCCGCCCCAATCGCGACCGCCACTTTTCCTTCGAGCGAAAACAGTTCGTTGATCAGCATAAGCCTTAGTTTGCCCCCCGAAACAGCAGCATTGTTTTCAGAGTGTGGAACACGATGTACAGGTCCAAGGACAGCGACATGTTCTTGATGTAATACAGGTCGTACTCAAGCTTGGTGATCGTGTCCTCGATCGTGTTGCCGTACTTATAATTGATCTGAGCCCAACCCGTGATTCCCGGCTTAACGCAGTGGCGCTGCCGGTAATACGGTATCTGCCCGCTCAGCGTATCGACGAATTCCGGGCGCTCCGGCCGCGGGCCGACGAGCGACATTTCGCCGCGCACCACATTCAACAGTTGCGGTAATTCATCCAGCCTCAGCAAGCGGAGCCACCTTCCCACGGGCGTGACCCGCGGATCGTCCTTCGTCGCCCAGACTGCGCCGCTCACAGATTCGGCATCGGCTCGCATCGACCGGAACTTGTACAGCGTAAATGGCTCGTCGTGCAGCCCCACCCGTGTTTGCCGGAACAGAATCGGGCCGCTCGAACTCAAGCTCACAATTAGCGCCACGATACCCATCAACGGCAGTGTGACGACAGTGAAAATCGCGGCGAGAAACGTGGAGTAGAGCGTCTGCACCTGCACCTGGTGAGGGCGCGGACCCAAGTCGGACGAAAAGATCAGTTGCGATGGGCGTATTTCGCGCGCGCAAACGCGTCCGAATGTCGTCTCATAGAGCGCCGAAACTTCCTCGGTCGGAATGCCCGCGAAACGGAACTCCAACAGTTCGGTGACCGGCAACCGCTCGCGCCGCTCGCGCATCGCCACCACGATCCGGTCGGGACGCGTCTCACCCACTACGCGCCGCAGGTCTTGAAGCGACCCTAAGCGCTGCGCCTGCCGGTCCGGATTCGCAGCCGCGTCGGTACCGGAAGCATCCTCATCCAGATATCCGGCCACGGACATTCCAAGTTCCGGCTTGATCCCCAGATGCCTGGCGATCTCGAACACGACGGGCGACGTGCCGATAAACAAAACTTTCTCCGTACTCACCGCGCGCAGCACCACGCCGCTGTACACGATACGCCACGCGAATAAAACGGCGATCGTCAACGCGCTGCCGTAAATCATCAGCCACTTCGGCAGGATCCAATTCTTATTTCCGTAGCTCAATACAGCTTGCGTGAGAAACGCCACGCCCAGCGCAAGGCAGAGCTGCTGGAATAGGAGGATCCGCGTGCGCACCCGCAGGTGGTCGTACAGGTCGTTGAAATACAGCGCCAGCATCACGATTCCCACAACGATGCCGATGCGCGTCAGTCCTCCGTCATACAAGAGGAAGACCTGCGGATCCACCTGCGTAAACACCAGGTAGGCCGCGGCGACGTAGGACGAGAAGATCAGAATGCATTCAGACACCAGCAGGACCACGACGCTGGTGGGCACAAACACTCTGAACAGCCGGATCATAAGGGGTTGAAGATCGGCATGAAAACGTTGAAAGCGCTTAAGTTATTCAGTTTAACATGCGCTAACCCCAATCCTTCTATCCATCACACGCTGTATGATCGCGGACATCTTCGGTCTCAATTTAAGTTGTTGACTTGAAAGGAGGGCTGCGTGATACTCTAAGTAAGACTGTTTTAGTCGGGTATCCCGATTCCATGCTGAAGCTGACCAAAAAAGCGGACTACGGCCTCATCGCCCTGAAGCATTTGGCGTTGCGCAATTCCGCGGGCAGCGCGAGCACCAAGGATATCGCCGACTCTTACGGCATCCCGACCCCGCTGCTTTCCAAGATTCTGCAGCGCCTCGCACGGAACGGGTTCCTCAAATCGGAACAGGGAACCAACGGCGGTTACCGCCTGGCGCGCGACCCCCGCTCGATCAGTGCGCTCGAAGTGATTCGCGCCATCGACGGCCCCATCATTCTAACCGCCTGCTTTACTGACCATAATGAGTGCACGCATTCGGAGAGGTGCTCGGTCCGCGCGCCACTCAAAAAACTGCATGAAGGCATCCTTAGCCTGCTCGGGAGCATCACAATTGCGGACATCTGCCGCGACGATATGGAAGTGCCTCATGCCGGAAGCTGCGCCCCGCCGGCGCCGCTTCTGTTGGAATTGAAATCCGCGATGCCAACCACGGCCGCGAATCGCCAGCTTAGGGAAACGATATGAAACTGCCTATCTACATGGACAACCACGCGACCACCCCCATGGACCCGCGTGTGTTCGAGACCATGAAGCCGTACTTCACGGAGTATTTTGGAAACGCCGCCAGCCGCAACCACAGCTTTGGATGGCAGGCCGAGGAAGCGGTCGAGACCGCCCGCAAGCAGGTGGCGGATCTGGTCGGCGCGAACCCGAAAGAGATCATCTTCACCAGCGGCGCCACGGAATCGAACAATCTGGCGTTAAAGGGCGTGGCCGAGATGTACGCCGAAAAGGGCAATCACATCATCACCGCCGCCACCGAGCACAAAGCCGTGTTGGACACGTGCAAGCGGCTCGAGAAGAGCGGGTTCCGCGTCACCTACTTGCCCGTGCAAGCTAACGGTCTCATCGATCTCGACATGTTGCGCGACGCGATCACGGACAAGACGATCCTGGTCAGCATCATGTACGCCAACAACGAAATTGGCGTTATTCAACCGCTTGCCGAAATCGGCAAAATCGCCAAAGAACGGGGCGTGCTGGTTCACAGCGACGCGGTACAGGCGGTCGGCAAAGTTCCGGTCAATGTCCTCAAAGACAATATCGACCTAATGTCGATGACCGGACACAAGCTCTATGGACCGAAGGGCTGCGGTGCATTGTATGTGCGGCGGCGCAATCCGCGCGTCCAAATCACGGCGCAGATGGAAGGCGGCGGGCACGAGCGTGGCATGCGGTCGGGAACTTTGAATGTCCCTGGCATTGCTGGTCTCGGCAAAGCATGCGAGTTAGCGCGCCTCGAAATGCCGGAAGAGTCCAAGCGCATGGCTTACTTGCGTGACAAGCTCAAGGATCGCCTGATGAGCGAGTTGGACGAAGTGTATATTAACGGCACGATGGAACACCATCTACCCAACAACCTGAATATCAGTTTCGCCTATGTCGAGGGCGAAAGCCTGTTGATGGGGATCAATGACATCGCTGTTTCGAGCGGATCGGCGTGCACGTCGGCGACGCTCGAACCAAGTTATGTTCTGAAGGCGCTGGGCGCGGGCGACGATCTGGCTCACTCCTCCATCCGTTTCGGCCTGGGACGGTTCAACACGGAAGAAGAAGTGGACTATGTCGCCGCCAAGGTGATCGACGTCGTTCGCAAGTTGCGTGAGCTCTCACCGCTGTACGAAATGGCCAAAGAGGGGATCGATCTGGCCAAGGTGCAGTGGAGCGCGCATTAGTTCTCGAATTTAGAATCTGGGAGATTACAATGGCTTATTCCAATAAAGTTCTGGATCATTACAACAACCCGCGCAATGTGGGTTCCATGGACAAGAGCGATTCCCGCGTGGGAACGGGGATGGTGGGCGCCCCCGAGTGCGGCGACGTGATGAAGCTGCAGGTCATGGTGGATCCTGCAACGGGCGTCATCGAGGACGCGAAGTTTAAGACGTTCGGGTGCGGCAGCGCGATCGCCAGCAGCTCGCTCGCTACGGAATGGCTGCGCGGCAAAACCGTGGACGAAGCCCTGCAGATCAAAAACACGGACATCGTCAACGAGCTGAGCCTGCCGCCGGTGAAAATCCATTGCTCGGTGCTCGCCGAGGATGCAATTAAAGCGGCCATCAGCGACTACAAGGCGAAGCAGGGGACGCGGACTCCCGCAACGGTGAACGCGTAGAGGATCATGATCGAAGTAACTCCAAAAGCCGTATCCAAAATCCGCGAAGCATTCGAACGCGAAGGCGTGGCTGGCGGCCTGCGGCTTGGCGTGCAGGGAGGCGGCTGCTCGGGGCTAAGCTATCTATTCCGGTTTGACCCGAAGCCGCGGCCTGCCGACAAGGTGTTTGAGTTTGAGGACGTCAAAGTGTTTGTCGATCCGAAGAGCATGCTGTATCTGGACGGCATGACGCTCGATTGGAAAGACTCGCTGATGTACTCGGGCTTCGAATTTCAAAACCCGCACGCCAAGAAGAGCTGCGGCTGCGGCACATCATTCACCGCCTGAGCACGCCGCTAACTGGAATGGATTTCGCTTGCTGGCAGTGCGGCCAAGCCGCGCCGGGATTGTTCTGCGCGCATTGCGGCGCTCTGCAGCAGCCGCCGGCCGGATACTTCGAACTGTTCGGGTCAGAAGAAAAGCTGGCGCTCGATCCCGCCGCTCTAGAACGGAGATTCTACGAGCTGAGCCGGCAGTTGCATCCCGATCGCTTCGGCCGCAAACCCCTGATTGAGCGTCAACATTCAGAGCAGGCTTCGTCCGTGCTGAACGATGCTTATCGCACCCTGCGTGACCCGATCACGCGTGCCGAATATTTCCTGAAGCAGCGCGGCCTGGACATCGGCGAACAGCGCTCCAAAGATGTTCCGCCGGAGCTTCTCGAAGAGGTGTTCGAACTGAACATGGCGCTCGAGGAAATGCGTGCAGGCGATACTTCTGCGCGCCCTCAGCTCGAGCAGGCGCGCGACCGCTTCACCAACATGCTCGAGCAAATTGACCGGCAACTCGAAAATGAGTTCACCAGTTACGACGGCGCTCAGCGGCCCGAAGTCCTCACCGCCATTCGAGGTTTGCTTAACCGAAGACGATACATTCAGAATCTGGTGAACGAAGTGGAAAAGGAGTTGCCGGGCAGTGCCCTTTCAGATTGATTTTGGCGGACGTAAACAGGAGCGCGTGGTGGGCATCGATCTCGGGACCACCAATAGCCTGGTTGCGTTCATGGACCTCACTGCACCCAAGATCATCCCAGGCGAGGATGGAGACAAACTCGTGCCGAGCGTGGTCTCGTTCAGCGAATCGGGCGAGATTGTGGTCGGCAATAACGCGCGGCGCCTTCTGATTACGCAGCCCGAACGGACCGTCTATTCGGTAAAGCGGCTCATGGGCCGGGGCGCGGCTGACATTCAGGAAGAACTCAAGCTATTCCCGTTCCACATGGCGGAAGACTCCGAGAGCGTCATTAAACTGCGACTCGGCGACGTGGAACTGACGCCGCCGGAAATCTCGGCGTACATCCTGCGGCAGCTCAAAAAGAACGCGGAAACCTATTTTGGCGAGCCGGTCACGCAAGCCGTGATCACTGTTCCCGCCTACTTCAACGACGCGCAGCGGCAGGCAACCAAAGACGCAGGCCGCATCGCAGGTCTCGAGGTTCTGAGGCTGGTGAACGAGCCAACGGCCGCATCGCTCGCTTACGGTCTCGATAAACGCAAGAACGGAACTATCGCAGTCTATGACTTGGGCGGCGGCACCTTCGATATCTCGATTCTCAAGCTGCACGACGGCATCTTCGAAGTGCTTGCCACCAACGGCGACACGCACCTGGGCGGCGACGACATTGACAACCTGCTGATCCGCATCGGGCTGGAAGACGTCGCTTCGGAATGGGGCATGGATGTCTCGGGCAGCCAGGAAGCCGTTCAGTTGTTGCGCCGCGCCGTCATTCAAGCCAAGGAAGAGCTGTCCTTCGCGCCTGTCGCGACGGTCGCCTTCGAGTATCGCGGCCGCAACTACCGGCGTGAGATCACGCGCGATCTGCTCGAACAGCTCATCGCCCCCATCGTCGAGCGGACCATGGGGCCCTGCCGCGCTTGTCTCGCCGATGCACACGTCAAAGTGGCGGACATCGATGAAGTGGTCATGGTCGGGGGCTCGACGCGGATTCCTTTCGTACGACAGGCGGTCGAGAAGTTGTTCCGCGCCAAGCCGCATACGGAACTGAACCCGGACGAAGTGGTCGCGCTCGGTGCCGCCGTTCAAGCAGCAATCTTATCCGGCGACCTTGAAGACAAGTTGCTCCTCGACGTTACGCCTTTGTCGCTCGGCATCGAAACCATGGGTGGGCTAACCTCCAAGCTCATTCATCGCAACTCCACGATCCCCGCAAGCGCGACCGAGATGTTCACCACCGCCGTCGACGGCCAGCGCAACGTGCTGATTCACGTCGTACAAGGCGAGCGCGAACTCGTCAAGGATTGCCGCAGCCTGGCCCGTTTCGATCTTAAGGAAATTGACCCGATGCCCGCCGGACTGCCCCGCATCGAGGTTCGATTCCTGATCGATGCGAACGGAATCCTGAACGTGACCGCGCGCGACCAGCGCACCGGTAAGGAGCACAGCCTCGAGGTGAAGCCCTCTTACGGCCTGAACGACGAGCAGGTGGAAGCTATGATCCTCGAGTCCTATGAAAAGGCAGAGGAAGACTTCCGGGAACGTCAGGTCCGGGAAGCGCGCGTTGAAGCTGACAATATCTTGACTGCGCTCGACAAAGCTCGTCAAAACGAGGCCTGGTTTGAGCTAGATGGCGAAGAAAGGGCGGCAATTGAGAAGCCAGTTAATGAGTTATTGATGGTGTACCATTCGGACGACCATCTTCTGATCCGTGCAAAGATCGACGAAGTGAACGAAGCCACCACGAAGCTCGCCGAGAACATGATGAACTCTGCCGTGCGCGGGGCCTTGAAAGGAACAAAGATCTGATGCCGAAACTGACTTGGGAACAGTCCGAAGACATTGCCCTTGCGCTCGCCGAAAAATTCCAGGATTTAGATCCTACTCACATCCGCTATACCGATCTTCATAAATGGGTCACTGAGCTGCCCGATTTCGCGGACGATCCGGGCAAGTCGACGGAAGGCAAGCTCGAAGCTATTCAAATGGCATGGTTGGATGAGTATCACGACACGCACTGAATCTACCAATAATCATAGATAGTGTTTCGCAGTCTTGTGAATCTTTAGCATTCCTATCGCGCTATATACAAAGCGCATCACGTTCTTTCAGAATAAGACAACGTTGTGTTAAACTTTAATCAAACGGAGTTTCTCTTATACGATGTCTAAATTCAAGCTGTTCGTAGTCTTCGCACTCGCCATGTCGGGCGTCTTTGCCCAGGTTGCTGGACGTCTGACCGGCAGCGTTGTGGATGCAAGCGGTGCAGCCATTCCGAACGCGAAAGTAAATTTGTTGCTCATGGGCGGCAAGACGCCGGTGTCGAGCACTGAAACAACTGCCGAGGGCAATTTCGACTTTGCCGCAATCCGCCCCGATACATATACCTTGACCGTCGAAAGCGGCGGCTTCAATAAATACACTCAGGAACTGGTCAAGATCGACCCTTCCCGTGTAACGTCGCTGGCGCCCATCAAACTCGAGATTTCAGGCTCGGCGCAAAGCGTCGAAGTTGTTGCGGGCGTTGCATCGGTGGATACCGCTTCCGCCGAAATCTCGACCACGGTGACTCAATCCCAGGTCGAGAATCTTCCGGTGCTGGACCGTCAGGTCAATAACCTCTTCATTACTCAGGCAGGCGTGACGAATAGCCGCACCAGCACGAGTATCAATGGCCTGCGCCCAAGCTATTCCAACGTATTGCTGGATGGCGTCAACATTCAGGACGTTGTCAGGACGAATGCCCTCGACTATCTGCCGAACAAACTTACCATCGGTCAGATCGCCGAGCTCACCGTTGCCACCTCCAACAGCAATCCGACCATTGGCGGGAACGCAACCACGGTCAGCCTCGCAACCCCCTCGGGCACGAACGAGTTTCACGGCAACGGTTACTGGTACAACCGTAACAGCTACTTCGCCGCGAACGATTGGTTCAATAATCAATCCGGCGTCAAGCGGCCTTTTCTGAACCTCAATCAACTCGGCGGAAGCGTGGGCGGGCCTATTATCAAAGACAAGCTGCTCTTCTTCGTGAACTACGAGGCGTACCGGCTTCGCCAGTCGACTCCCAAGACAGACACGATTCTGCTGCCCGACGCACGCCAGGGAATCTTTCACTACCGCCAGAACGGCGTTGTCCAAAGCTACGACGTGCTAGGTCGTTTTGGGCTTCAGATCGACCCTGCAATTCAGAAATACCTCTCGCAAATGCCGGCGGCCGGAAATACGACCACCGCCGGCGATCAGTTGAACACGACGGGCTATACGTTCAACGCCCGCTCAAATGAGACGCGCGATAACGTGACCGGCAAGGTCGACTATTATCTGACTTCGAAGCACAGTTTTTCGGGAAGCTACATCTTCAATCGGGACATCGTCGATCGCCCCGACCTGGGCGGTTTCTACACGGCGATCCCGCCGCTGTTCAACGACAACTATTCCAAGTTCCTGTCAGCTTCCTGGCGTTGGACGCCGACCGCGACGCTGACCAACGAACTGCGCGGCGGATTCAATCTCTCGCCGAGCACGTTCCAGCGAAACCAGGATCTTCCGTCCTTCTTCGTCGCCGGCCTCAACTTCACCTCGCCGGCGAATACGACGACCCCCGAGGGCCGCACCGTCGATGTCTATGTATTCCAGGACAACGCAAACTGGGTTCACGGCAAGCATACCGTCTCGTTCGGTTTCCAGGGGAACCTGTGGCGCAACGGCTCCTACGGCTACACCGGGACGGTTCCAACTTACACCGTGGGGCTATCGACGACGAGTCCTTATGGCTTCAAGACCGGCGATATTCCAGGTGCGACCTCGACCGATATAAGCCGGGCAAATAACTTGCTTACCTCGCTTGGCGGCATCGTATCCGGCGCGGCTCAGACATTCAATATAACCAGCCGCAATTCCGGTTTCGTTCCCGGCGCTCCTCAACGGCTCAATCTGTTGATGAATAACTACGCCCCGTACGTCTCCGACACCTGGAAAGTAATGCGCCGGCTCACTCTGACCATGGGCGTCCGCTATGAATACTTCAGCCCGGTCGATGAGCGCGATTCGCTGCTGATTCAGCCTCGTTTGATCAACAACAATCCCGTGGCGACATTGCTCGGTAATGCGACGCTCGATTTTGCCGGTAACTCGGCCGGCCGCCCGCTCTATAAGAAAGACCTGAACAACTTCGCGCCGAATGTCGGCCTTGCGTGGGACGTCTTTGGCAACGGCCGCACAGCGGTGCGCATGGGTTACGGCATCTCGTACGCCAACGACAACAATATCAACACGGTGTATAACGTCGCCAGCGCGAATAACGGACTCAGCAGCGGCATCACTCTGGCTAATTTGAACAACCGCCTGACGGGGAATACACCCACGATCACCGCGCCGCCGTTCAAGGTACCCACCACGACACAGGAACAGTTCGATCTATCCACCAGTTCCGCTCCGGTTGAAGGACTCATCGATCCGAACCTGGTATCGCCTTACGTCCAACAATGGAATTTCGGTTTGCAGCAGGAATGGAAAGGTTTCATCTTCGAGGGCCGCTACGTCGGCAACCACGTAGTGAAGCAGTTCCGGCAGATCGATTTCAACCAGATCAATATCAAGCAGGGCGGGTTCCTCGACGACTTCATTCGCGCCCGCAGTAACGGGTTCCTGGCGCAACAGGCGACCGGAACGTTCAATCCTTCCTACAACGCTAAGATCGCGGGGAGTCAGCCGCTGCCTTTCTTCTCCCAACTGCCCGGCGGAGGCTCGCTGACAGCCGCCTCAGTTAGCGGGGCGATCTTAAGAGGTGAAGCTGGATCACTCGGCCAGACCTATCAGAGCGCGGGCTATTTCCCGAACGATTCGTTTAGCTATTTCCCCAATCCGAACCTGCTCTATTCGAGCGAGCTAACCAACCTCAGCAATTCGACTTACAACGCCGGTCAGTTCGAAGTCCGCAAACGGACTGCGCACGGGATGCAATTCCAGGCGAACTATACGTTCAGCAAGGCGCTCAGCGATGCCGCGGCAGTGCGCGGCCTCGAGGCTCAATTGGACAATGCCAATCCGGGTATTGAAAAATCGCGTTCGGTTTTCGATTTGACCCACGCATTCAAGCTAAACCACTACGTTCCACTACCATTCGGACCGGGACGGCGATTCAGTTCGAGCAACCGCTGGTTGAGCCGCGCCGCCGAGGGCTGGGGACTCAGCGGCTTCCTGCTAATCCAATCGGGTCCGCCGGTATCGATCCTGTCCGCGCGTGGAACTCTCAATCGCGGCGCACGATCGGGAGCCAATACGGTGGATACAACCTACACTCTCGATCAACTCAAGGGCATTACCGGCTTCTACATGACAGGCAACGGTCCGTTCTTCATCAATCCGAAGAACATCGGGCCGGACACTCTCGGAGTGGCGCCCGATGGGCAGGCGCCGTTCAGCGGCCAGGTCTTCTTTAATCCGCAACCCGGCTCGGTCGGATCGCTCCAAAGGCGCATTCTGAGCGGACCAGGATTCTGGAACTACGACATGGCCGTTCTGAAGAACACCAAAATCACCGAGCGGCAGAGCCTCGAGTTCCGCGCCGACTTCTACAATATGTTCAATCACCCGAATTTCTTCGTGGGTGACCAAAATGTTAACACCAGCAACTTCGGCAAGATTACGGGTCTACTCAGCACGGGAGACGGAGTTACCACTCGAGTCATCCAGTTCGGGCTGTTCTACCGCTTCTAGCCATCAACAAAGTCCTGCGAACCGGCCGTCTGTGCACAAATCGCACTGACGGCCGGTTTCGTTTTTATCCGAGCCAAATTAATGAATGACACGGTTGCGGGCATCGACTTTGGAACGACGAACAGTTCCATCGCCCGCATCAACTCATCCGGTACCGTTGACGTCGCCGTCTTCCCATTCGCCGGCGGACTCACTGATACCTACCGGTCCCTGCTTTATCTCGAACAACTCAAGACTGCCGGCAAGACTCTGATTCAATCCTGGACCGGGCCGGAGGGAATCGATCACTATCTCGCCTCCGAGCACCACGGACGACTGATTCAATCCTTGAAGTCGTTCTTGAGCAGCCGCACCCTGCAGAGCACCGACGTCTTCGGCCGCCGGCGCACGCTCGAAGACCTCATCGCCCGCATACTGAAAGATCTGCGCGAAAAGGCGGAGGCTCGCTTCGGGGCTCCGGTGCGGCATGCCGTCGCGGGCCGTCCTGTTCACTTTGTGGGCGCGAACAACGAAGCCGATGACCAATACGCCGAAGCCCGTCTTGCCCGGGCGTTCCAACTGGCCGGCTTTGAGACCGTGCGGTTCGAACTGGAACCGGTCGCGGCGGCGCATCACTATGAATCCACGCTCGACCACGATGAGCTGATCCTCATCGGGGACTTCGGCGGCGGCACGAGCGATTTCTCGCTGATACGCGTCGGCCCCGGCGTTCGCGCGCATAAAACGCGGGCTGCCAACCTGTTGGGAAACTCGGGTGTGGGTCTGGCCGGCGACGCCTTCGACGCCAAGATTGTGCGCCACCTCGTGTCCCCCGCGCTCGGAGCGGGTTCCGAAATGCGGTCGATCGACAAAATCCTGCCTGTACCTGTGTGGGTCTACGCCAAGCTCGAGCGCTGGCACTACCTGTCGCTGCTGCGCGCCAAAGACGTGTTGGAGATGCTACGCAGCGTTCACGCGCAGGCGTTTCAACCGGAGAAGATCGCGGCTTTGATCCACTTGATCGAGGAGGATCTCGGCTATCACCTGCACCGTGCAGTGCAGAAGACCAAATGCGAGCTGTCACATCAACCGGCCGCGAAATTCGAGTTCGCCGGCGGCTCGGTTCAACTCGATTCGGTGGTGTACCGAAATGACTTCGAGCGCTGGATCGCTCCGGAACTGCACCAGATTGAGACCTGTGTCGATTCGCTTCTGAAATCCTGTTCCGTCGTGCCTGCCGATGTCGATCGCGTGTTTCTGACGGGCGGCTCGTCATTCGTCCCCGCCGTCCGCCGCATTTTCGTGAGCCGCTTCGGAGCCGATCGGATTGCGGCAGGCGACGAATTCACGTCCGTAGCCCGCGGACTCGCCCTCACGCGCGCAGACGCACTCGGCCAAGAAGATCGTTGAGCGCCTCGCGGCATACGGGTTCGTACGGCAGTTGCGATTTATCTGCCGCGGCCTCCAGTTGCGACGTCAATCGCTCGATTCCTTCTTGTGGAATGCCGCCTCGCGGAAGACCCGAGTCGCTTTCTCAGGGCCTCTCGGCAGCAGCCCCAATGCCTCGTGTGCACGCGGAATATGGACGCTCCGCAGATCGTAGTCTGAAAGGGGGCGATGGAAATCCGTACAAATGCGCCCCGCTGATAATGGCGAAGAGCAGTGGATAGGAATGGCCAGTTACTTGCGCGCGCAAGACCCCGAGATCGATCACTGTGCGTACCCGGGTGAAGCTGCGAGGCGGCGGGCCCGGATCAAGAACTCATTGGCGCGCTCATGATCGGGCCGTTCAGCCAGCGGTGTCGATTTCAGAGCCTCATCGAGATCCCGGTGGAGCGTCAAACGCCAGCATTCGACTTCGTCCCACGGCACCTCGCCCCTGCGGATCGCTAAAGCCGGTCACGATACTCGTCAACTCTCAAGGGAACGAAGCCGTGCCTCAAAGCGACGACACCGGACAGCAACAGGCGACGCTTTCCAACTGCTCAGGAACCCCGGCAAGTGACCATTCGAGTTCGGCCGGCGGCAAATAGAATCCGCGACGATCCACGTCGGAGCCTTCCTGGCTCAGCCCGTACGCCGTCGACCCGGTGACGCAGCGGTAGATGACAAACCGGTATAAATCGGCCGGATCAGGGCCGCCGGGCGCCTCTGCTTGTACGTGTTTGAGGATCGCGAGGTCAGACCGTCGAAAGCTCTCCTCAGGACCATGCGCGAATCGGACTCGATAATCCTGCTGAGGAGCGATGGGAGCCTGCGCCACAACCCCGACACGGCCGCCCGGCCTCGTCAGTACCTTCGTGCCTTTTGCAATGACCGTGTCCACCTGCTTCTATCTTCCCGTCACCGGCGGGCGCGTAGCGGAATGCCCACCAGCACCCACGCAACCGCCGCGAATCCCACCACCGATGTCCACCCCCCGAAGGTGCTGAACCAACTGAATTGTTCCGCCCCGCTCAACATGCGCGTTAGCGACGGCATCTTGGAAACTGCGGCCACCGCGAGCAGAATGCCCATGATCGCCTCTCCCGCAATCAGGCCCGAAGCGAGCAGCGTTCCTCTCTCCTCGACCTTCGCCGCGTGTTCCGGTCCCTGCCGGGCAACCATTCTATCCACGGCCCACTTCAGCGCACCGCCAACGAAAATCGCGGACGTCGTATCGAACGGCAGGTACATCCCTACCGCGATCAGCATCACCGAACGCGCTCCGCACAACAGCAGCGCGATTCCGAATGCCGCGCCGATGATCAGCAAGCCCCAAGCCATCTGTCCGCCTACGATCCCCTTCGTCAATTGCGCCATCAACCCGGCCTGAGGCGCGGGCAGCGAACGCCCACCGATTCCGCCATCGGCGAGATTGGCCTCGTGCAATGCGATGATCGGCCCCATCAGAAAGAACGCGAGCATCGCAACAGCGATAATCTCCATCACCTGCATCTTCCACGGAGTGCCGCCCAGCATGTGCCCCGCTTTCAGATCCTGAATCAGCGATCCCGATACGGAGCACGAGACGCACACCACTGCCGCAACGCCCAGCACGGCCGCGACACCTGCAATCCCTGTCACGCCGATGCTCACCATGAGTAGCGCGGCAATCAGCAGCGCCGACAGCGTTAGTCCCGAGAGCGGCTGATTCGAGCTGCCCACCAAGCCCACGAGATATCCGCCGACTGCTGCCAGTAGAAACCCCGTCACGCTCATCACCAGCGCCGCCGCGATCGCAGGAAACCAGCCGTGCGTGAAGTAGTGGTAGATGAACGTGATGGGGACGATCAACGCGAACACGCTCACGATCACCCAGCGGGCGGGAATATCGCGCTCCGTGCGTTCGCGATGCTCGCCTTCGTGCGAGGCGCGTGCCGAGGCCGCAAACGCCCCGCGCAACGATGCCGCAAGCGACGAGCGCATCGAGAACATCGTGCTCGCCGCACCCACCAGCATCGCTCCCACCGCGATCGGCCGCACGATGTTGAACCAGACAGAGTACGCGGCGACCGCCGGATCCTGAGAGCCGATGCGCCGCGGCAGATCCGGATCGAAGAACAGCAGCAGCGGAATCAGGACCCACCACGCCAGAACGCCGCCCGAAAAGTTGATCGCCGAAAGCGCCGGGCCAATGATGTAGCCAATTCCAATCAGCGCCGGAGACAGGCTCGGCGTTGACCAGGGAACGCCGCCCGCGTGCGTGACCGCGCCGATCGGCTTACGCTCAAAATTGAAATGTTGGACCACCGATGCCGGGAAGCGCGCAAAGCCATCCGTGTACTCGCGGAAGATCTGGATGCCGAAGGGGCTCTTCAAGAACTGGATCAGCGCCGCGAAACCCATCGCTCCGAAGATAAACTTTGGCGCGTCTCCGGATTCCTGTCCCGCCCGCACGATCTCTACGCTCGCCACGCTTTCGGGAAACGGCAGACCCGCTTCTACGCACAACGGGCGCCGCAGCAGAATGATGAAGAAGACACCGATGAGTCCGCCGGCGAGAAGAATCAGCGAAGCTTCCCAGTAGTGCGAACGCAAGTCGGTCCACAGGCGCGTGCCATTCAGATCCACCATCATGAATGCGGGGATGGTGAAGATCGCTCCGGCGACGAGCGCCTCGCCGACCGATGCTGCGGTGCGCGCGATGTTCTGTTCGAGCAAGCCGCCGCGAAACGCCGGCAGACGGAACAGCGCCATCGCAATCACGGCGGCCGGAATCGTGGCAGCAACCGTCTGTCCGGCGCGCATTCCGAGATACGCGTTCGCCGACCCGAACACCAGCGCCAAGAACAGCCCCAGCGCTACAGCTTTGACGGTCATCTCGGGTGGATTCGGTTGTTCCGGCATTGTCGCTATATGATCGCAAATGATCGTTCGCCGGAGCGGGAACCAACCGCAGCGGGTCAGTGTCTAATCATGCTGAATGCGATCGCGATCATTCTCGCTGCGCTGTTTCTTCTGCTGATCCTGCACCCCGGCTGCCGCCTCGCCATTCGTCAGTTTGCGTCGTTCTTCACGATCGAAGCTGTGGCCGCTCACTTCGCGCTGGTCTGCCTGTTCCTTTCATGGATGCGCCGCTCGCGCCCGACGTACGAAATCGCCGATCCGGCCTCGTTCCGGCCCGCGTGCACAGGCGTGCTAGTCAGAAGAGATTTTTCGAATGCCGAGATTCTGGATGCCGTCTGTCACGCGGTCAGCCGTTCCGTCCGGCGCTCGAACTGGAACGAGGCGCCCCCGTGGAGTTGATCAACCACCTTGGCAGACCCCAACTCCGCCCCCTTCCCCCGCACCCCCATCGCTCGCATAATAGTGATATCGACTTTTCCCCCATCGTCCGCGTCTCTATGAATGGAGCCGAAAATTGATATTTCGGGAGGTCGAGGACCGCGACCTGATCGCTCAGGCGAGGCGCGGGAAGGTCGAAGCCTATAACCTTCTCGTCTCGCGCTGGGAGAAGCGCGTCTTCAACTACGTGCTCCGGCTGGTGGGCCACCGAGAGGATGCTCTCGACCTTACTCAGGACGTGTTCCTCAAGGCGTATCAAAATCTTGGCAAATTGGAAGACCCATCGCGGTTCGCCCCCTGGCTATACCGGATCGCGCACAACGAATCGTACTCGCTGCTCCGAAAGTCGCGTCCCGAAACGGCCACGGAGTACGAGCCGCCGCAGCCGCGCCCGGCTTCCGGTCTGTTCCCGGTCGAGCTGTCTCTCGCCGTCGAGAGCGCGCTCAAGCTGCTCACGGCCGATCAGCGCGAGGCCGTCGTTTTGAAAGTATATCAAGGGCTCAAATTCGATGAAATGGCCGAGATCCTGTCCTGTCCGGTGTCCACGGTGAAGTCGCGGCTGTATACCGCGCTCGACCTGCTGAAACAAACTCTGGCTCCTGTCGCCGCGGGGGATGAACGATGACCTGTTCACTCGATCTGAAAGAATACGTGTTCGAAGAAGGCCCGGCTGCCGAACGTGCGCGCGTCGAGGCCCATGCCGCCGGCTGCACTGCATGCCGGGACGAAATCGCCCGGCTGCGATTGACGCAGACCAGCCTGCTTGCCGTGCGCGATGAGGAGCCGCCCCGGCGGATCGCCTTCGTCTCCGACAAGGTGTTCGAGCCTCGCTGGTATCAGCGTGTGTGGAACTCGGGACCCCAACTTGGCTTTGCCGCTGCCGCCCTGCTGGCCTGCGCGATTCTGATCCACAGCTACCGCGCGCCCGCCCCAGCGCCGCAAACCGCTGTGGTACAAGTTGACACTACGGTCATCGAACGCGAGGTGTCTGCGCGCGTCACCGCCGCTGTTACAAAAGCCGTTGCCGACAGCGAGGCACGGCAGCAAAAGCGCACCGTCGAGCTGCTGCAGGCAGCCGGACAACGCTATGAATTCGACCGCCGCGCAACCATCGCCGCATTCTCTGAACAGACCCGCCTGCTGCAAAAGCAGGTTGCCAACATGTACGTCACCGCCAACAATCTGCGAGCCGGCGAATGAGGCGCGCGATGCTGACCTCCATCCTGTTGCTCGCAACCGCGCTGGTTACGCGGCCGGCCGAGGCGCCGCATGTCGTCCGCGCCAAGGTCCTCAATACGGAAAAGCTCATCAATACGCAGCTCGCCGCCCTCTACCCCGATGAACCGTGGTTCCTCATTGGCATGGCCCGCGGCGTCTATCTCGACGGTATGGGCGTGGTCTTCTCGGCGGAAATCAACCTCGCCACCGGCCCGTACCTCTCACCGTTCAAGCAGACCATCAGCCGCGAAGAGATCGTCCGCTTGCACGACAAAAAGGAAGTTCGCCTGCCCCTGCTGCGCAAGCGCATGGTAACGATTGTCGGCTCAATGGCAAGCTATCTCGAGACCATGCCGAGCAACGAGGAGTTCGTGCTCGCGGTCTCCCTGCTCCGCTATCCATGGGAGGACAGCACGGGCATCCCGTCGCAGATCATCATGCGCGCGCCCCGCGGCAAGCTGATGGAAGCGCAGCGCAATAACGTCCGGCCCGCATCCGTGCTCCGGATCGAGGAGTATTGATTCGTGCGGCTGGGCGAAATCCTGATCGACCGCAAGCTGATCACGCTCGAGGACCTCGATCGTGCGCTCGAGCTGCAGAAGGAGCGCGGCGAGAAGATCGGCAAGGTGCTTGTCGACCTGGGTTTCGTTGCCGCTCGCGATGTCCTCGCCGCATTGTCCGATCAGTTAGGATTACCCATCGTCACTTTCGAGGAAGCGCCCGCAACGTCGCCTGAAACCGAAGCACTGCCCGCGCGCTTCCTGCGTCAGTTCCGCTGCCTGCCGGTCTCCTTCCACGACCACACGGTCCGGCTCGCGATGGCCGATCCGCTCGACTTCGAAACCATCTCATCGGTTCGCAATTCCACCGGCCTGAAGGTAGAACCTGTCCTCGCTGCCGAGCAGGAGATTCTCGACGCGATCGATCGCTACTACGGCCACGCCGAGCGCGCCGAATCCGAGTCCGGCGAAGACGGCACGATGGCCAGCGAGGATCTCGAACACCTTCGCGACATGGCGAGCGAAGCGCCCGTCATTCGGCTGGTGAATGGCATGATCGCGCAGGCCGTCGAGAAGCGCGCGAGCGACATCCACATCGAGCCGTTCGAAAAAGAGTTCCGCATCCGCTATCGCATCGATGGTGTCCTGTATCCGCAGGAGCCGCCGCCGCGCGAAATGAAGGCCGCCATCATCTCCCGCGTGAAGCTAATGGCCAAGCTCAATATTGCCGAACGCCGCCTGCCGCAGGACGGGCGCATTAAGATCAAAACGGTCGGCCGCGAAGTCGATCTCCGCGTATCCACGCTGCCCACGCTGTATGGCGAGAGCGTCGTCATGCGACTGCTCGACCGCTCGGCAGGCGACTTCTACGATCTCCACAAGCTCGGCTTCGACGACCACATGCTGGCCCGCATGAAGCATTTCACGGCCATGCCGCACGGCATCTTCATGGTTACTGGTCCGACCGGCAGCGGTAAATCAACCACGCTGTATTCGGCGCTCAAGCTCATCAATCAGACGGACAAGAAGATCATCACCATCGAGGACCCCGTCGAATACCAGATGGACGGAATCAATCAGATTCACGTCAATCCGCAGATCGGGCTGACGTTCGCGGCGGGCTTGCGGCACATCGTCCGCCAGGATCCCGACGTCATTATGGTGGGCGAAATTCGCGACCGCGAAACTGCGGACGTCGCGATACGCGCCGCGCTCACCGGCCACTTCGTTTACTCCACGCTTCACACCAACGACGCACCCAGCGCGATCACTCGTCTCACCGATATGGGTGTTGAGAATTACCTAATTACGTCGTCGGTTGTCGCCGTTCTCGCGCAACGTCTGGTGCGCGTGATCTGTCCGCACTGCCGGCAGTCCGATGGCACGGCTCTCACTCCCGAGGGCCGTTCGATTCCGAGCTTTCGGGGCGCGGGATGCGATGCTTGTTTCGGATCGGGATACACGGGGCGCCTGGGAATCTTCGAGTTGATGGAATTGAACGACGACATCCGCGCGCGCATCATGCGCAACGAGGACGCAAGCCAGATCACCAACGCCGCGCTCCGCAATGGCATGCGCAATCTGCGCCAGGACGGCTGGCTCAAAGTGGAAACGGGCCTCACCACCGCCGATGAAGTGATGCGCGTCACTCAGGAGTTTTGATGGCCGCCGCGAGTTTCTACTTCAAAGCTGTCGGCTCAGATGGCAAGCTGCGCACCGGTTCTCTTACCGCTGATAACGAGCGCTGGGTCGCGCAGGAGTTAAAACGCCAGGGCCTGATTCCGGTTTATGTCGGCCTGGAGCAGAAGAAGGGCTTCGAGCTGAAGCTGCCCGCTTTCAATCGCGGTAAGCGGCGCGATATTTTATTTTTCACTCAGGAAATCTCGACGCTGCTCAACTCCGGCGTGCCGCTTGATCGCGCACTGTCCATCGCCAACGAACTGACCGAGCGGCCCGCGTTCCGCCAGGTGTTGATGGATGTGCTCCGCGTGCTCAAGGGCGGAAAATCGCTGGGCGACAGTCTCGCAGGGCATCCTGCGTACTTCTCCGATCTGTACGTGAACATGGTGCGCGCGGGCGAAGCTTCGGGCGCGCTGGCGCAGGTGTTCGACCGGCTCTCCGAATTCGAGCGCACGCGCGACGATCTGCGCGGCTACATCATCGGGTCGATGATCTACCCCTCGCTGCTCGCCGCGGTGGGCGCGGCCTCCATTTTTGTTCTGTTGACTTTCGTGGTGCCCCGCTTTGCGTCGGTGTTTCAGGAAGGGCACATGAAGATGCCCTTGCCCACCAAGATCATGATCGAGGCGAGCGCGATTGTGCAGCGCTATGGCCTGCTCGCGCTCGGCAGCATCGCAGCCGCAGGCATCGCGCTGTATACGTACATTCGTACTTCAGCGGGTGGACTGTGGTGGGACGGCTTTCGTCTGCGCATCCCGATCCTGGGCGATGCCTTGCGCAAAGCCGAGACCGCACGCTTCGCCCGCGCAATGTCGACGCTGGTCGCCAACAGCGTTCCACTGGTTCAAGCCATCAACATCTCCGGCGCTATCCTTAATAACCGACGTATCGCGAACTCGCTGCAGCAGGTGGCGAGCGGCATCAAGCGCGGTGAAGGCATCGCTGCCCCGCTGCGGCGCACCGGCGAGTTTCCTCCGCTCGCGTCGCACTTGTTGAGCATTGGGGAGGAGACCGGCCGCCTCGACCAGATGTTCTCGCGCATGGCCGACATCTACGAAACCGATACCCGCGCCGCCGTCAAACGATTTACGGCGCTGTTTGAGCCGCTCATCATCCTGGTAATGGGAATCATGGTGGGGGCTTTGATTCTGAGTATGCTGCTGGCGATTACCAGCATCAACGACGTGGCGGTATAAAACAATGATTGCTGTTTCTGTTCAGCGTAAACGCGCCCAAGCCGGCGTGACTCTCATCGAGATGCTGGTCGTAGTCACGATCATCGCGTTGTTCGCAGCCTTGGTCGCGCCCCGTATGCTGGGCCGCGCCGATGCCGCACGTCGCACGGCGGCGCGCGCCCAAATCAACTCCTTCATGACCGCGCTCGGCGCTTACAAGCTCGACACCGGCATGTGGCCCACCACCGATCAGGGTCTCAACGCCTTGCGCGTGCGGCCCGAAAGTATGCCGCAGTGGAATGGCCCCTATCTGCCGCAGGACATCCCCGCCGACCCGTGGAGCCGTCCTTATTTGTACAAGTATCCGGGCGAGCACGGCGATGAGCCTGACATCGTTTCACTGGGTGGCGACGGCCAGCCGGGGGGCGAAGGCAACAACGCCGACATTCTCAGTTGGAACAACCACTGATGTCCCGCGCCAGGGAGCGCGGCGTCACCCTGATCGAAATGATGGTGGTGGTGACGCTGATCGCGATCATGATCGGCATCAGCTTCCCCGCCGTTGGATCGGGCATCGATTCGCTGCGTTTGTCGAGCGCCGCCGATAGTGTCGCAAGTTTCTTGCAAGGCGCGGTGAATCGTAGCGAGCGCCGGCAGCAAATAATGGAGCTCACCATCAGTGTGCCCGACAACGCGCTGATCCTGGCAGGCGAGAACTTCGAGCGGCGCTACGCTCCCGAAGGCGGAGTCTCCATCGCCGAAGTGCTGCCGCCGCTGCCCGTCGATAAGCGCCTACCGCGCCGATTTCTGTTGTACCCGGGTGGCGCGCCGCCGCGCATCGGTGTGCGACTGGTGAATCTGCGTGGCGCGGGACGCATCGTGTCACTGGATCCGATCACCGGCACTCCGATTGTTGAACGTCTCGGCGCACCACAGTGAATCGCGGCTTCACATTACTCGAAGTCCTGGTGGCTACGTTGATCATGGCCATCGCGGTCACGGCACTGTTGTCAAATCTGTCGGTGTCGTTGCGCACGGCCGGACGCGTCACCGACAACGATCGGGCCGCGATGGTCGCGCGGGCCAAGATGGATGAATTGCTGATCGATGCAAAGCTGCCGCACGGCGTCGACCTGGGTGGCGCGCTCGCTCCCGCGCTCACCGGATGGCAGCAGGCGGGATGGCGCGCCGTGGTTCGTCCATTCGACGTTCCGCCCGGCGCAGGCCCGGGCACTCCGATCCTCGAGAAGGTCGATCTCGAAGTGTGGTGGACGTCGTCCGCCACGCGACGCACCTTCGCGCTCGAAGCGTTTCGCCGGGGCACGATGCTGCCCGAAGACGCAGCGGCGGTGGGGCCATGACGCGTCGTCGTTTGCGCCCGGACGCTGGCGTCACGTTGATGGAGTTGCTCATCGCGGTCTCGCTGGTCAGCTTTATCTCGCTCGGCATCCTGATGGCGATGCGCGTCGGCTTGAACGCCATGGAGAAGACCAACTCGCGCTTCCTCTCGAACAGGAAGGCGATCGGCGTCCAGAAGATCCTTCAATCGCAGATCGCCGGGATCGTCCCGGTCACCGCTGTTTGCCGGCCCGATGGCGGCGAGGCATCGGGCAAATTCTCGCTGTTTGAAGGCCGCCCCGATCAGATGCGGTTCGTGTCGAGCTATTCGTTGGCTGAAGCTTCGCGCGGTTATCCACGTCTCGCCGAGTTCAAAGTGATACCCGGCGAGAATAACGCCGGTGTGCGCCTCATCGTAAACGAGCGCATCTACGGCGGCCCGTTCATGGTGGGATCGCTGTGCCAAGGATTCGCTCCAAGTCCCGAAGGCGCGCCCCTGCCGGTGTTCCCGCCCATACAGCCTGGCCCTGCATCGTTCGTGCTCGCCGACAAGCTCGCCTATTGCCGCATCCTGTATCGCGAGACAATGCCGCCTCCCGAACCAGAGCGCTGGTCCGCCGTTTGGATTCGCCCCGACCGGCTCCCTTCGGCGATACGCATCGAGATGGCGCCGCTTGCTCCCGACGGCGCGCGTCTGCAAGTGATGACGGTAAGCGCGCTGGTACGCGTGAATAAGTGGGTGCTGGGGCCGTATGCCGATTAGCCGCGAGCCTCGTCAAAATGGCGGCGCGCTGCTCGCGGTGCTGTGGCTCTCGGTCGCGCTCAGCGCCATCGCGTTCTCCGTCGCCAATAGTGTTCGCGGCGAAACCGAGCGCACTTCGACGGCTGCCGAAAGCCTGCGTGCCTACTATCTGTCCGCGGGCTCCATCGACCGCGCGATCCTCTGGATTTCCTGGGGTATCTACGGCCAATACGCGAATCCGGATGGCTCGCCCAAGTACTATCGCGCACCGATGCCCTACATTCGGTATTCCTATCCGGCGGGTGAAGTGATGGTGGAAGTGATCCCTGAGGCCGGCAAGCTGAACATCAATACTGCGAACGAGCAGGATATTGTCCGCCTGCTGTTCACCACCGGCGCAGGACCCGAGCGCGCCCAGCAAATAGCGCAGGGAATCGTCGCCTATCGCAGCGCGGCGGAGCAAAGCTCCACGGGCGTCCCTCAAGGCGGTTCGACTTTTCAGCCCCGTCACGCGTCATTAGAAGAGTTAGAGGAAATTCTCCTAGTGCCAGGGATGACGCCGGACATATTTTACGGCCGGTTTGATAGGGAACCCTCCGGCCGCCTTGTTCCCCGGGGCGGTCTGAGGGACTGCCTCACGGTGTGGGGCGCAGGCTCTCAAGTCGACGTGAATACGGCCCCTCCCGCTTTGCTCGAATCGCTCGGATTGAACCCTGAAATGATCCGCCAAATTGTCGCGCGGCGCGTTGCAACGCCGTTCAAGAGCATGGAAGAAGTGCAGGCCGTCACCGCGGGCGCTGGACCCGAAGCTGCGCGCCTCGGCATCGGTGGCGCAACCATTTGGAGTCTGCGAGCGACTGCGCGGGTGCGTTTGCCGGGCGGAAAATTATCGGATGTGCGCCGCACCGTTGCCGCGGTGGTCAAGTTCCTCGACCCGGGCCAATTCAACCGTCCGTATCACATCCTGCGCTGGTATGACGACGCCTGGTCGCCCGGAGTGATCCCGTTTTGAGCCCCGATCTAAGGAAGTGGCTCGCGTTTGGAGCGGGCGCCGGTATCGAGATCGGCGATCGCGATCTAGAAGTCACGATCGTGCGCGTTCGTCCCTCCGGTATCGAAGCGTTAGGCGCGCTGCGCATCGAGCGTTTCAACGATCATCCCGCCGCCGAGTGGGGCGCTGCGTATTCGAAATTTCTCAAGCGGCATGGTCTCGCACATCTCGCTGCCACGGTCCTGTTGCCGCGCCGCGACGTAGTTGTTCGCCAGATCTCGATGCCAGGCGTCTCCGATAGCGATCTGCCGCAAGCGATCGCGTTTCAGCTCGACGGTCTGCATCCGTTCAGCGAGGACGAGGCCGTAAATGCCTGGGCGCGCATGGATGACGGATCGAGCGTGCTGGTGGGTATCACGCGCCGCACTGTGATCGAGAAATACACGTCGCTGTTCTCCGAAGCAGGCATTCAGGTTGCCGCGTTCACTTTCTCGGCCGCGGCGCTCTACGGTAGTTTGCACCTGTTGAACGCTCCCGTTCGACCGTTCCTTGCCATGGCTAAGGGCGCGGGTGAAACCGAAACTTACGGCGAGAGTGATGCGCGGCCGCTGTTCACCGCTACCTTTGAGACCCCATCGGAAATCCTTGTAGGCCGCGCGCGCTCGATGGCCGCCGCCGAGCTGCGCTTGCCTGACGAGACGCCCGCCCTACCGATCGGCGACGTGTTACCGAAGCCCAAGCGCGCGCCCGAAGGCTTCGATCTCAACTCGAGCGCGTTGCCCTATGCCACGGCGATCGTAGCGGCGTGCCCGCGCCTCGGGTTGCACGTCAACCTGTTGCCGCAGGAGCAGCGCGCCAACACGTCGCGGTGGATCTACGCGCCTACCGTTGCGCTCGCGGTGCTTCTGTTGGCGGGCGCAGGATCGCTCGCGGCCTATTCCTCGTATGAAGACCGCCAGTATCTCAGCAAACTGCAGGCCGAGATCGCGCGTCTCGAGCCGCAAGCGCGCAGACCGATCGCGATGGATAAGCAGATTGAACAGACGCGCGCACGCACCGCGCTGCTCGATCAGTTCCGCAGGCGCACGCGCGACGATGCGAATGCGATCGCCGAACTCACGAAGATTCTCGAGCCGCCCGCGTATGTCAGCGCGCTGGAAATTACGCGCGACAGCATTCGCTTTTCGGGCGAGACGCAGCAGGCCGCGGGTCTGTTGAAGTTGATCGATCGCTCGCCTTTGTTCGAAGGATCCGAATTCGCGGCGCCCATGACGCGTACCCAGACCGGCGAAGTCTTCTCGATTCGCGCGCGCCGCGAGGGATTGTCACGATGAAGTTCGGCGATCTGAACCGGCGCACCGTGGTGCTGATCGGCATCGCGGTGGTGATGGCGGTTCTTTATCTGGTGACGCCCGCGAGCGCGCCGGTGCCCGCCGTGGTTTCGCCTACGCGGCCGTCGAGCATTCCCGCCGCCGAACTGCAACTCGCGCGAATGCGGCAGAGCGTGGCGCGCGTTCCGGGAAAAGACACGGTATTGAAGCAAGCCGCACTCGAACTCGCGACGCGCGAAAAAGGATTGATCGAAGCCGACACCGCGAATCAAGCGCAGGAACAGGTGCTTCAGATCATCCGCAAGATTGCCGCCGCGCAATCGCCCGCGGTCGAGATCCGCAGCGTCGAGTTGGGCGCGCCGCGTCCGTTTGGCGACGCCTACGGCGAAGTGACGATTGCAGCCAGCTTCGAATGCCACATCGAGCAACTCGTGCAGATGCTGGCGGATCTGTCGGCACGTCCCGAACTAGTTGCAACGAGCGATCTGCGGATGGCTGCGGCCAATGCAAAGCAGAAGACGATCAACGTTCGCATGGCGGTCTCCGGCGTTGTGCCGAAGAAGCTTGCGCCTGACAAGAAGAGCGGCGCACTATGAGACGCAAGCTGTTCCTGCTGAACATCGCGCTCATCGCGTTGCTGGCCGCGCTCGGGCTCCGTTTTCAGCAGGTGAGAACCGCCGCTCAGGAACGCGAGGCCCGCGTGTTGGGCCAGAAGATCGAGCCAACGAAGTATCCGCCGCTTCCCGCCGCTCCGCCCGTTCCGCCGATCGTGGCTGCGAACTATATCGATGTCGCCACGCACATGTTGATGGCACGCGATCGCAATCCCAACGTGATCATCGATCCGGAACCCGTGAAGGAAAAGCCCAAAATGCCTCCGCTACCGGTGGTGCAGGGGATGTTGAATTTCGGCGGAGACCCGAGCCTGATCATGAGCGACAAGCCCGGCGCTCCGCAGAAGACGTATCACCAGGGCGAGAAGGTGGGCGCCTTCAAACTGGTGGCGTTCGATTCCGAGCATGTCGTGCTCGATTGGGAAGGCGAGAAAGTGGAGCGGAAGTTAGACGACCTGCTCGAGAAAACTCCGCCGCCCGCCGCCGGTTCGGCGACATCGGCTCCAGCGGGCGCCGCCGTTGCAGCGACCGCGCCGCCGCCGACCGCGACTCCGCAAGGACCCGGTGTGGATATCGGCGGCGGTTACAAAGGCTGCCAGCCCAACGACAGCACGCCCACCGGCACTGTTCAGAACGGATTGCGAAAAGTCGAGATTGCGACGCCCTTCGGCAGGAGCTGCCGGTGGGAGCCCGCGAAGTAAGAGACGCCCGAATTACAAGGAGTACAAGAATGCGTTCATTTGTTTTATTCATGATTCCGCTCGGCCTCGTGGCCGCCGCCGACAAAAGCGCGAAGCCCACGACCAAGCCGCAGGCTGCGCAGCAAACCCAAACGGCTGCCAAGAGCGGCTCTATTACCGTTCCCGCCGATGCCGAGATGATCGGCCCGCAGGTGTACCGTGCCAAGGACGCCAATGGAAAGTCGTGGATCTATCGCAAGACTCCGTTCGGGATCTCGAGGATGGAAGAGAACCCCGCCGTCGGGACGGGCGCTGCGGGACCGATCGCCTCGGCTCCGGCGAAGAAATCGGAGATGAAGGTGAAGGCCACCGATCTCGGCGAGTCGGTCCGCTTCGAGCAGGCGACTCCCATGGGTAATCGCGTTTGGGAGCGGAAGAAGGCCGACCTGACTCCGCAGGAAAAAGCGTGGCTCGAACAGCCGCGAACGACGGAAAAGGATCCCGGCAAGCCGGAGAACTAAATCATGGCTGCACCGGTCCGAATGGGTTTATCCGCGATTTGTCTGGCGACGCTGCTCACCGCTCAGCAGCCTCCCCGGCAGCCACCGCCCGCGCCCCCGCCCACGCCGATCCAACTGCCGGGCGCGCCGCTGATACCCAATCCGGGCCAACAGCAGCAAGCCCCGGCCGCGCAGCCCGCCAAACCCGCGGAGACGCCGGCGCAGACGCAGCCCGCTCCAACGACTCAGACCCAGCCCGTGCCGTCGATGTCGCTGCCGGTCGATCGCGCGGCAAGCGGTCCGCCGGTGGTCAACGGAATGAATCTGCACAACGCGTCGTTGAACGAAGTCATCGATTCGCTGGCGCGTCTGCTGAAAATCAACTACATTCTCGATCCGCGGGTGAAAGGCGGCGTGTACCTCAACACCTATGGCGAGATGAAGGGCATCGACGCACGTTCGCTGCTCGACATTATTCTACGCATCAACGGATTCGGCATGGTTCAGGTTGGCGATCTCTACCGCATCGTGCCGCTGGCCGACATCAGCCATCTGCCGATTCCCGCCGAGAACAAAACGCAATCCAAGGATATTCCCAACGACGATCAGCCGATGCTGAACCTGGTGTTCCTGAAGTACGCCACCGTCGACGAGCTCGCGAAAGTGCTGTCGGAGTTCAACGGCGAAGGTGCGCGCATGATCACCTACACGCCCGCGAATCTGCTGTTCATTCTCGACAGCCATCGCAACATGAAGCGCACGATGGACCTGATCGCGATGTTTGACAGCGACATGTTGACCAATCAGCGCGTGCGCTTGTTTGAGGTGAAGAACGGCCGGCCGTCCGATATCGCGGCCGAGTTGGGCACTATTCTGAAGAACGTCGCGCTCACCGATAAGGCCGCTCCCATCCGTTTTCTGCCGGTGGACCGGATCAACACGATTATCGCGGTGGCTCCGAATCCGGGCGTGTTCGATACCGTCGAGAGCTGGCTGAAGCGGCTGGATGTACCGATCAAAAGCTCCGGAACAGTTTTGGACAACTATGTTTATCGCGTGAAGTACGGGCGCGCGGAGTGCCTCGGCATGGCGCTGATGCAGTTGTACGGTTCGTTTTATGGCGGCGGCTACGGCATGGGCGGCGGTTACGGAATGGGCGGCGGTTATGGCATGGGCGGGTACGGGGGCGGCATGGGCGGTGGCGGATACGCGATGCCCGGCGCGACGATCGGCGGCGCAAACGCAGGCTTAGGCAGTGCGGGCGGTTGCGGCGGCATGGGCGGCGGTCTGGGCGGCGGTATGGGCGGGGGAATGGGCATGGGCGGCTACGGCGGGGGCTACGGAGGGGGCTACGGCATGGGCGGCGGCGGCTACGGCATGCCCGGTGGTTATCCCGGGGGCTACGCTCCGCAGTACCCTGCGGGAGGCAATCCGTTCAACGGCGCGGGTACGGCCAATGTGGTCCAAGCTGGCGTTGCGGGAGCACAGCCTGGAGCCGACCTGACCGGGTCGTATATGGGCAACGCGCGCACCGGTTCCGGACCTGCGAGCGAACCAATGCCGCGGATCGTGCCCAACCCGCTCGACAACTCACTATTGATACAGGCATCTCCAAGCCAATATGCGAGCATTCTGAAATTGATGGATCAGCTCGACATCCCGCCGCGCCAGATTCTTCTCGAGGCCAAAATCTACGAGGTCTCTTTGACGGGCGCGTTTGCGAGCGGTGTCTCGTACTTCCTGCAGCAGCGCACGTCGGGCACGGCGGGCAGCAACGCACGGAGCTTGATCGCGAACTATGCCAACGGACTCACATCGCTCTCCGCGGGCGCCCTGGTCGGCGCGAGCCGGGAGCTGCTCGCGTTCCTATCGTTGCAGGAGAATGCGACCCGCGCGCGCGTGCTCAGCGCTCCGAGCCTGATCGCGACGGACAGCATCGGCGCGTCGATCACCGTTGGCAACGAAGTCCCGACTTTGACCGCGCAAGCGCCGAGCAATCTGCAGGTGGGCGGGAACTCGACGTTCGCGCAGTCGATTCAATCGCGCCAAACGGGCGTCACGCTCAATGTCATGGCGCACGTGAACCCCAGCGGCATCGTTACTCTGATCATCAATCAAGAGGTCAGCGCCGGTCAGCCGCCCGCATCGTCGTCGGCGATCCAATCGCCGAGCTTTTCCAAGCGTTCCGTCCAGACGCAGATCACGCTACAGGACGGCGACACGATCGCCATCGGCGGCATCATCAACGAGAGCAACTCATCGTCGACGTCGGGGATTCCGGTTCTGCATCGCTTGCCGATCATCGGTACCGTGTTCGGAAGCAAGTCCTACTCCAAGGACCGCACCGAACTGATCGTGTTCATGACGCCTCACGTCATCTACGACAACAACGATCTTCAGGAGGCCAGCGACGAGCTTAAAGGCCGGCTGAAGAAGCTGAAAAAGTACGTCAAAGAGTAGCCGCGTCAGCGGACCAAAGGGTATGATGGTCTTTACCCCATGCGCAAGGTTCCGCTCAGTGAATCGCTGAAAATCATAGCTCGCGGCTCGCGCAATTGGATCGCCGGCCGGCCCATTGTCGTTTCGTTCGAGGTGACAGATTCCTGCACCTGCTACTGCCGGCACTGCGATCACGGCGGTCCGCGGGACGAATCGCGGAATCTCGAACCCGCCGATTACCGGCGCTACATGGAAGAGCTGCGGCCCTGTGTGGTGCAGGTATCGGGCGGGGAACCGTTGATGCGCGGCGATTTGACCGGGATCGTTCGCAACATCAAATCGCCGGGCGGATTGCCGTACATCATCCTGGTCTCGTCGTGGTCGTTGATGACGGAGGCGCGGTATCTGGAGTTGCGGGAAGCGGGCGTGGATCAGTTCTCGGTCAGCCTCGATTTTCCCGACGACCGCCACGACGATTTCCGCTGTTATCCCGGATTGTACGATCACCTGAACGATGTGATTCCGCGCTGCGCCGCACACGCGTTCGACGACATCGTGCTGAACACGTGCATCACTTCCGCCAACGTCGGCGAGATCGACGGAGCGGCCGATCAGGCGCGCGCCTGGGGCGTGAACATCTGCTACAGCGCATATTCAGCCCGCCGCACCGGCAATCGCGAGTATCTGCCCGCGGGCGCCGATCAACTCCGCGTGTTGAATAGCGAGTTCCAGCGCGTCGAGAGCCGGCGCAGCGGATGCAACTTCATTGTCAGTGCTCCCACCACGATCGATGCGACGCGGCGCTACTTCGAGACGGGGGGAGCGCCCGGATGCAAAGCCGGCCAGCGCTTTCTGGTGGTGACCAGCGATGGGTATCTGCAGCCCTGCTCCATGCAGTTCAAACGCTATCCGTTGCACAAGCGTGAAGCGATGGTGAATGAGTTTACGAACACGAACGTGTGCGACGAGTGCTACGTCGCGATCCGTTCGAACCTGGACAAGAGCTTCCCACGCTTACTGTGGGAAAACGTAAGCCACTATTTATCGCTGGCGCGGTAGAGTACGACGGCGGGTGCGCTCGCGGGGGTCACCGAAATTCGTGTTCCGGCGGGCAGCGACACGGGATTCGCGAATACGTACGGCTGATTGTAGGCGGGGTTGAAATTCTGGACCCACAGCAGCGGATCGACCACGCCATCCGGACGTTGTGCGACGACTTGGACTACGCTGCCAGGCTGCAGTGTGCCGGGCTGAATGCCGGTAAACTCAGCCGGAGCCTTCAACACCAGCGACCCGGCAACGCGCACAGAATCTCCGGCATTCTTCGACTCGACCGACTTGCGCGCCCGAGGTTTCGAGGGCATATACAGCGGATTGCCTTCAGGGGCGCCGCCCTCCACCCAATCGGCGATGATCTCCAACTCCTCCTGCGTCAAGCCGGCATCGTTCTTAAACTCGGCGAATCCTTTGACCGCATTCCAGGGCGGCATGCGGCGCGATAGCACTTCTTCCTTGATCGCCTTGGCCCACGGGCGAGCCTCATCGTAGTTGATCAGCGAGAAAGCGCTACCGCCGTCCCGATGGCACGACGCACAGCGCTTATAAACAATGCGGGAGACTTCGCGCGACCAGGTAATTTTCGTCGAAATTACGTCGTGGGCATGGAGCGTTACTCCCACGCCCACGACGGTAAAAAGAAGACGCCATCGGGTCATATAGCAGGATTCAGTCCGTGCTGGACTTGCGGTAATAGGTCTTGCGGTCGTACTTGGAATCGACGGCGACGTCGTAGAAGCCGATCATCATCTCTTCCCAACTCTGCTCACCCCACCTCACCGTAGCCTTTGGGTCGGGGTTGGCCGGGTTGTTGGGCGAGTTGTCGTACCACGCCGTCGCTTCTATTCGCGAACCGGGCGCGAGGAATATCGGCTTCGCAGTTTTGTAGGCGAGCTGCCAGTTGAAGTCGTAATGTGGCACGCGCAGCAGAGTTTCGCTCTCACCGGTCGGCTGGACCAGGCGGAATTCGAAGGCCTTACCGCGCAGATGCATGTGCGGGAAGAAGCTCAACAGCTCACCGGCATTTACATGCGGGGCCTTCGCCTCCACCTTGTAATCCGGATCGCCGGGCGGAATCGCGAACCCGGTGTTGACTGCGGCGATCGTGAGCACGCGCCGTGCGGGCGGCTCCTTGCTGAACACAATCCCGATCTTCGTGCGGTCGATCGCCTCTTTTCCATTGGCCGTGTAGTGCATCTGGAAAATCAGATCGGACCCCGCGCGGACTTTCTTTGCGAGACCCGGCTGCCACACATCGGGCACCATACCGGGCGTATAAACGGTGAGTATTTCACTGCCGCCCCCAAACGTTTCCGCAGTGCGGCGTTTCGGCGGCGCTTCCCACGGTTTGCCCGATTCGATCTCGCCGCGCAGCCACTTCGATTCGGGCTCGCGGATGAACACGACTGCGTGATGGACAACGGCGGGAACGGTAGGCCGCACTTCGACCATCTGCACCCACACGTCTTCCTTGAAATTCGGCTGGACCAGGATGTACTGATAATCGATCTCACCCTTGGCCGGTATCTTCTCTTCCACCGGGAGTTCAATCACCAGGTCGGGCTTGGCGATGTTCCAGCCTTCGAGCCAGGTGCGCGGCGCCGGAGCGTCCTTCGGATCGCCCTGCTTGGCGCCTCCGTCGACCCAGGCGACAATCGTGTCGATCTGTTCCTGAGACAACGAGCGGTCGTTCGAGAATTTGCCGTAGTGCGGGTCGGCAAACCACGGCGGCATCTTGCGCGTTGCAACCGAGGACTTGATCGCCTTGGCCCATGGGCGCACCTGCTGGTAGTTCATGAACGCCATCGGCCCGATCTCACCGGGCCGGTGGCATCCCTGGCACCTGTCCTGGAGCAGGGGCAGAACGTCCTTGGTGAAGGTCGGTGCGGAAGCAGCGGCAAACGCCGGCGCCGCCAATAAAGCGAGTGAAGCGAGTCGATTCATGCGAAGTTCGTTTTTAGAGTCGTCAGTCGCTGGTGCGGGCGGGCTTTTTGTCGCCCACAAACAGCTTCGAAGGATCGGCCTTGGCATCGATCGCCACGCCGAACCAGCCGATCATCATCTCTTCCCAACTTTGATCGCCCCACGTGACGACCTTGGTGGGATCGGGGTTCGCCGCGTTGTTGGGCGAGTTGTCGAAGTGCGCCGTGCATTCGATGCGCGTGCCCTTGGGCAGCACCACAGGCTTGGCGGTTTCGTAGGCGAGTTGCCAGTTGAAATCGTACTTGGGGACACGCAGCAGAATTTCCGATTCGCCCGTGGGGTACACGGCGCGGTATTCGAAGTCCTTTCCGCGCAGATGCATGTGCGGCATCAACCAAACCAGTTCGGTCGAGTCCTGAACCGTGAACTGCGATTTCACTTCGTAGTTCGGATCGCCAGCCGGGATCACAAACCGCGCGTTGGTCGCGGTAAGAGTGACGATGCGCTGTTTGGGCTGTTCCTTGCAATACACGAGCCCGACCTTGGTCTGATCGGCGCCGGGCTTGCCGTTGGTGGTGTAGTGCAGTTGGAACACGATATCGGAACCGGCGGGCACCAGGCGGCCCTGACCCGGCAGGAATTTCTGCTCCTGCAATCCGGGCGCGTAGCCGACCAGCAGTTCAACACCAGCCATTCCGCCGCTATCGTCGGATGCGGCTTGCGCGTTTCCGCTGCGCCGCGGGCGGGTGCCTTTCTCCGGCACGAACGGCACGCCGGGCTTGGCATCCTTGAGCCATTGCGAACCGGGGGGACGGATAAACGCGATCACGTGGTGGACGATTTGACGGTTACCCGGACGTACTTCGGCGGACTGAATCCAGGTGTCCTTGGTAAAGCCCGTCGGCAGGATCACGTAGTTGTACTCGATGGTGCCTGACGCTGGTACTTCGAAGACCTGCGGCATTCCAAATACCTGATCGGGCTTGGCGATGTTCCAGCCATCGACGAATTTCACCGGGGCGGGCGCGTCGGAAGCTTTCCCTTCGGGCGCTCCGTTGTCGGCCCAGGAGATGAGAGTCTTCACGTCGCTCTCGTTCAGCGAGCGCTCATTCGAGAATTTGCCGTAATGCGGATCGGCGAGCCACGGCGGCATCTTCTTTACTGCGACGGCCGCCTTGATCGCCTTGGCCCAGGGGCGGGTTTCGGAATAGCTGGTGAAGGACATCGGCGCGGCTTCCCCGGGCCGGTGACAGTTTTGGCAATTACGCTGCAGAACGGGCAGCACGTCCTTATAGTAGGTAACCGAACTGCTGCCGGTAGCCGCGAACGCCGCCGCACCGGCCAGGAATGAAACGACCACGGTTCGAGTCATCGCCAATGTCCTCCTGACTTATCGAGTCAACTAGTCCGTGCCAGCCGCCTTCTTCTTCGGCCGCATCAGATCCATCGCATTCTTATCCATGCCGACTGTGACATCGAAGAAGCCGATCATCATCTCGTCCCAGCTCTGTTCGCCGAAGTGGATCTCTTTCTTGGGATCCGGATTGGCGGGATTGTTGGGCGAGTTGTCATAGTGGGCGGTGCATTCGATGATCGTCCCGGCGGGCAGCACCTTCGGCTCGGCCAGCACATACCAGAGCTGCCAGCTAAAGTCGTACTTGGGAACCATCAGTAGCACTTCCTTCTCGCCCGTCGGATAGGTCGCGCGAAATTGGAAATCCTTGCCGCGAAGGTGCATGTGCGGCAGGAGTCCGATCAACGTCGAGTCTTCCTGAAGAGTGATCTTGGAATCCACTTCATAGTTCCCATCGCCCGGAGGGATCGCGAATCTGTTATTCGCCGCCGCCAAGGTCAGCACGCGCTGAGTAGGCTTGTCCTTGGCGAACACGATACCGATCTTCGAAACATCGTGGCCCGGCTTGCCGTTGGCGGTGTAGTGCATCTGCAGCACGATATCCGAGCCGGCCTTGACCAGCTTCGCCTGCCCCGTCTTCAATTCCTGAGGCGGAGCGCCCGGAGCATATCCGCACAGGAAGTCGCCGCCGAAACCGCCGCCGTCGCCGCCATCGCCGCCCTGTCTACGACGCGGTTGATCACCGCTCGACTGCGCCTGCTCGGCCTGGCGTTTGGCTGCCTGGCGCATCGCCTCAGCAGGCACGAACGGGACACCCGGCTTCGCATCTTTCAACCAGGGAGAGCCCGGCTCACGGATGAACGCGATGATGTGGTGGACGCGCTCGCGGTCGCCGGGGCGCGCTTCGGCGAATTGCACGTACTTGTCTTCAGTGAAATTCGTCGGCAGAATGATGTACTGATAATCGAGGGTGCCGGAAGCAGGAACATCGAACGCGGCTGCCGTGAGAACGACGTCGGGTTTCGGAATTGCCCAGCCGTCGGTGAATGCCATGGGAGCCGGAGCGTCCTTTGCTTCACCGGCCTTTGCGCCCGAATCGGCCCAGGCCACGAGCGTGGCTATGTCGCTCTGGCGCATGGTCCGGTCATTTGCGAATTTACCGTAGTGCGGGTCGGCATACCACGGCGGCATCTTCTTGGTGAGCACCGCCGCCTTGATCGCCTTGGCGTAAGGGCGGGTCGATTCGTAGTTCAAGAACGACATCGGCGCTGCTTCGCCGGGCCGGTGGCAGTTCTGGCAGTTCTTCTGAAGAACCGGCAGAACGTCCTTATAATAAGTGACCTGTGTGGAACCGGTGCTGCCGGCGAATCCAGCCGCCGCGCAAATAAGGCCCAGTGCAAACAAACGCATTCGCAACCCCTCCAGAAATCGATAGCGTAACTTCCGCCCAAAGTACAACATCACCCGGTACGAGTACGGCGGATGAAAAGTTCAGTAATCCCAGGGCTCTCTTAACAGTGTTAACCAGAAGCGGTAGAAAAATTGTAAACGTTTGTAAGGAACACTGATTCGGCGCGGCTGGAATGCCGGGGCGGCCCCAACTACTGCATCGCTACCGTCGCAACATTACTCCCACGCTGGCCCGAGAAGACTACGATCTGGGCTGCCGGGTCGCTCACGATTCCGGCGGGAACTTGGCAGTTGATTTGATCCAGGCCTCGATAGCCGGGTGCACGGCCGGCGTAACTCACCGCGCATGGGCGGCCGCCAATGGTGACGGTTGGTTGCTGAATCGCCCAATCCAGGCCGGCACGCGGGGACGTCGCGCCGAGTCCAGTCAGGAATAGTTCCACGAAGTCCCCCGCACGTAGTGGATTGCTGCCGCTGACCACGAGGTTGTTGCTGGCTCGCAATGCCGATGCAGGACCGCTGCCTGTGCCGCTTTGCGTGAAGATCGACGGCACCGCCGGCTCAACCAGGACATTCACCGTGTGATTGCCTGCCGTGTTCTGCACCTTCAACGCCACCAGGCCGCTCGCATCATCGGGAACAATCGCGTCGATTTGTGCCGGTGAAACGAAATACAGCGCCACGGGTGATCCGTTTACCGACACCTGCGTATCCGCGAGCTGGGTGGGGAAATTGATGGACGCGGCTTGCGCTGTCGAACCCGCCAGCGCGTCTCCGTAGATCGCGACGAATTCGCCCGGCGCCACGCTCAATGGGAAAGTGACGCTCGCTGCCGGATACACGCGGCCGATGATCGGACCTGCCTTCAGTACAACCACCGTGTAACCGCCTGGCACCAAGTTAATCGTGCCGGTGGTGGTCACCGTTCCCGAAACAGTCTTCAGGCTCGATGTTCCGGACGGAATCAGATCCGAATATGCCACATTCTTCGTCGGCAAGTTCAGCGATTTCGAGCCTGCCGAGGCGGAATCCATCGGTAACACGACGTTCATGGCAGACCGTGTCTGGAGATCGATGCCCGTGTTCTTCGACAGAAATGGATCGGCCTCAGGCGCAACGCCGATCGATTGCCAGTCGTTGGTCCCGTTGAGAAACGAGAGCAGAATGCGCGCCTGCGGGTCGGTTGCGGCGCGAATCTCCGCGATGCCCTGACCGCCGGGCCGGCACACAAGGTCGATCAGGCCGCCTCCGCCAGTGTGGCAGAAGGGAACCACGCGCGTACGGCCCGGGAGCGAAAATCCCAGCGATCCGCTGGTGAGCGCTACCACTCCGTCGTCCAAACCGGCGGTGGTCAAGGCTCCCGAACCGGCGTTGCCGATGATGGCCAGAGCATCGACGCCGCGCAGATCGTCGGTGTCCTGATTCCAGGTGGCAAGATCGAACAGGAACTGGCTGCCGCTGGCCAATTCCTGAACCTGAGTATCTCCGGATGAGCCCAGAAATGCCGCAACGGGCGTTCCGAAGTTGGGCGTCGCCAGGAACACGGCCTTGCGGATTTTCACAGTGGCCGGGGGCCGAAACGTAGCCGTCCCATTTTGTTTGCCGCTCAGATAGCTCCGCAGAATCAGTCCGCCCATGCTGTGCGCAACGGCATCCACGGTGTTCACGGGTTGTCCGTCGTCGTATTTGAGACCTGAGAGAAACGTTCCGAAAGCCGCGCCCAAGTCCTCAATGGACGGTTTGCCGGCCACGGAGCAGTTGTTGAAGAACAGGCTGACTTCGCCATTGGCCTGCAACACCTGATCGGCGGTGGCGAACGTGTTGGCAAAGGTCGTGGCCGAGCAATCGCTCTGGTATCCATTCAAGAACACCACGGGCGGTTTAGCTTTGTGCGGGACGGGAGTTCCGGGTGCAACCAACTGGGCCCACGAGGACAGTGCGGCGGCGAATCCCAGTAGCAAGGCGAGGCGCATACATCGTTGATAGCACGAAGCACGCTGGCGGTCTATTTCCGGCTGCGGATTAAGACGACATCGCTGGTGGTCATGCCGCGCGAGTATACCAGGCGTCCATCACGCGACCAGTCGAAGGAGAAGATCTGGCCCGAGGTGAAGGCAGTCAACGCATGCGCGGGCGTGCCGTCCATGGGCTGTACCCAGAGGTTTGCTGCGCCGTTGCGCATGTCGATGTACGTGATGCCGTTCGACTTCGGTGTCCAGCGCAGGCGGCTATCGTAAGTTACCGTTTCGGGCACATCGAACAAACGGACCGCATCGCCGCCCTGGGGAGCGAGAATCGCGACTTTCCAATTCGGTTTGGCGGCGTCTTCGCTGTACCAACAGGCGATACGGCCATCCTGGGCCGAGACCGCCGGATGCATTGTGAGCCGGTTGGTGATTCGTTGCGCAGGCCCGCCTTCTACCGGCGTCTTCCAAAGACCGAACAGCGCGTTCAAGCCGGTATGGTGGTAGATCACCGCCTTTCCATCCGGCGTGAACTGCGGCCAATTGCTATCGCGAGTGCCCCTGGTGAGTTGAACGGGAGTGCGCGCGGCCAGATCCATCCACCAGATATTCCAGTTGCCGTCGCGATTGGAATGGAACGCTATCGACCGGCCATCGGGGGAAACCGCGGGCGAATAACTGCGTCCAACCCCTGCGATCAAGGGCTGCTGGCCGGAGCCATCGGCTTTCATCGTCCAAATAACGGCCGATCCTGTGGCATCGCTTGCGTACACAATCTCGCCCGACGGGGTCCAACTCAAATCGAAATACCGGCCCGAGGCGGGCGTGATCTGCTGAGGGGACGCCGATAAGCCCGCGTTCAGGACGTAGAGCTTCGCCAGCGTCTGCGATTGTACGGAAACCAGCGCCGCCCCATCAGCAGAAGCCGACAGAGCGTGATACTCATTCAGATCGTTGGTGAGGCGGACGGCTTTGCCTTTGCCGAGCGGCACATACCAGATCTGCTCGAATGAGGAGTCGTGCTCCTGCCCGATGACCAGCAAGCCTTGCCCGTCCTTCAGCCACGCAACGCGTCCGATCCACTGAAAGCGCGGTCCGTTCACAGCGTGCATCGATCCATCCTCGTCCACGGTGGCGAGCGTGACGCGGAACCCGGTTGCGTCCGTGCCCTCCATGGCGCAGGCCAGTCGCTTGCCGTCAAACGACCACGCAGGCGCCGAGTCCATGGAGAAACGGTCCGGGTAGCGCCGCGACGCGACCTTGCGTGCCTCCGAAGCCGGTGCGGAACGTACGAAGAGATCGTCGGTTCCATTCCCCGGGTTCGCGCTGTAGTAGGCCAGTTGTGCGCCGTCCGCAGAAACCGTAACGGGCCCGGGCACATCCGACATCAGAGTTTCGAGCGCACCGCCGCCGATCGGCGCCGCGTAGAGGATGCCCTTAGCGGGCTCGTTCGCCGGGTACACGAGGAAGCTGACGTACTTGCCCTCGCGGATAAATTCGAGTGCGCGCACTTCGCCTTGGAACGGCCCGGCGATCGGATAAGCGGTGCTTCCGTTCACCTCGCGTACGGAGAGAACCGGCGAGCCTGTTTCGGCGCTGGTGTAGGCGACGTAGCGGGCGTCGGGTGAGATCGCGGCTCGCAAAGCCGTGCCGTTGGTGGTGAGCTTAGTGATGGCGATCTGCTGGAACGGGATCGGCGGCGGCTTCAGCCACAGATACGCCGCGATGAGCGCGATCAGCAGCAGCGCCGCGACGGCCGATGCGGTCCAGAACGTGCGGCGGCGTTGAACCGGAGTGTGTGGTTTCGTATGCGTGCGCGGAGGCTCAGCATCCGCACGGGGCGCAAGCAGCAATTGGTCGAACTTCGGGTCGCCCCGCAGTGAATCCCAGCGCGGCCCGATGGCCAGCCACATCGCCCACCAATCGCGATCGCGCAAGGCCCGTTCGAGTTGGGCCAGCGCCTTCTGCCGCTCGCCTAATGCCTCGTAAAGCGCGGCCATGATGCAACCCGACATATACGTCGCTTCCGAGCGCGCCTCCAGATCGGCCAGCAACGCGCGAGCCCGCCGCGGCAGGCCATTCCGCGCTTCCACTTCAGCAACCACGCACAAGGGCGCCAGATCGCAATCGCCGGCGGCGGCTTTGTGAGCGGCTTCCAGCGCCCGCTCCCCCTGACCATCGGCGTGGTAGCTGAGCGCGAGTAGAGCTTGCAGATCGCAACTCTCGCCAACCGTTCGCAGGCTTTCGAGGCAGCAATCGATCGCTCGTCCGAACCGGCGCGCGTTGTAATGGCACAGCGCGAGTGCGGCCGCGAACACCGCCCGATTGGGATCGAGTTTTCGCGCGCGTTCGAGGCAGGCCACCGCCATTTCCGGACGTCCTAACGACGAGTTCAACAGCCCCAGCCAGTGGTGCGCGGGCGCGTAATCCGGATTCAGCGCGATGGCCAGTTGGAAGCGATGGGCCGCGCCGGCGTGATCGCGATCGTGTGCCCACAATGCGAAGCCGAGCGAGGCCTGCGCCTCGGCGAGCGATGAATCGATGCGCAGCGCTGTGGCGGCGGAGTCCTTTGCGGCTGCGAAGGACTCCGCCGGTGGAAGACCCCCGCGCATGCCCAGTTGAACGTAATAATCCGCCACTCCAGCGTGAGCGAGCGCGTATTCGGGGTCCTGCGCGATGGCCTGCATGAACGCCAGAAGAGCTTGCGCGAGCGAATCGGCGGTGCCTTTATTCCAATGCCAGCGGCCGCGCAGATAGGCCTGGTGCGCTTTCGGATTTTGTGTGCCGGCGCGCGCCAGTTGCTTGCGCTCCTCGCCCGTCAAGTGCGGAACCAGGGCTTGCGCGACCTGTTCGGAGATGGAATCCTCCATGCGGAGCAGATCGTCGAAGTTGTCATCGAAGCTCGCCGCCCATGCAGGCGCGCCCGTTCGTGCATTCACCAGTTGAACGGTGACGCGCACGCGATTATCCGGGCGCTGTATGCGGCCTTCCAGAACGAACTGGACGCCCAACTCGCGCCCCGCGGTGAGCGAATCGATCGACGGACCATAGCGCATCACCGCACTGGTGGAGCGCACCGAGATACGTCCCACGTTGCTCAGCTTCGTGATCAGCGCGTCGGTGATGCCCAAGCCGAGATAGCCATCGGTGGTGCTGTCGGCCCCCAGAAGCCGGAAGGGCAGCACGGCAACGGAGCCGTCCGCGGGCGCCCCGAGCCGCTCCTCGGCTGTGGGAGCCGCGCCGTAATCGGGGATCGGCGTACCCGCGGCACAGGCGCGAATGTCGGCCGCGAAGGCCTCCACCGATTCGTAGCGCTCGCGCGGATCCGGCTGGACGGCGCGATGAACCACCGCGCGGAGTTGCGTGCTCAGCAACCGCTCGGTGTCGCCGCTTTCGGCGGGTAGCGCGAGCGGGTCGAGGCCCGCGGCGTTGGAAGGCCGGTGTCCGGCGATGAGCTCGAACAGAATGATACCCAGCGCGTAGACATCGCTGCACACCGTGGCCGGTTCGCCGCGCATCTGTTCGGGGCTGGCGTAGGCCGGGGTGACAATGCGGAAGCCGCCCATGGTTTCCGCCAGAGAATCGGCGGCTTCGCCATTCATCAGCTTGGCGATACCGAAATCGAGCAGCTTGGGCGTGCCGTCCTGCTTCACCAGAATGTTGCCCGGCTTCAGATCGCGGTGGATGATCATGCGCCGGTGGGCGTAGTGCACCGCTGAGCAGGCCTTGCTGAAAATCTCCAGCCGCTCGCGGACCGGCAGCGAGCGCGAAAGACAGTATTGAATGAGCGGCTCGCCCTCGACGTACTCCATGACGAAGTAGGGCAAGCCGTCGGTGGTGGTTCCGCCGTCGATCAGGCGCGCGATGTTGGGATGTTCCAGGCGCGCCAGAATCTGGCGTTCGTTGCGGAAGCGGCGGATGATGAATTCGCTCTCCATTCCGCCGCGGATGAGCTTGATGGCAACGCGCTTCTTAAACTCGTTATCGGCGCGCACGGCCAGATACACCGCGCCCATACCACCGCGCCCGATCTCGCGGACCAGCTCGTAGGCGCCGACGCGGACACCGGAGAGGTCGGGAGAAGGCTCGGGTACTTCCACGACGTCGGCCACCGACATCACGGGCTCTTCGAGGAATTTGTCGTCTTCGCCCACGGACTCGAGCAGGGACGCGACTTCGCGCAGCACTTCATCGTCCGCGCCGCACCGGGCTTTCACGTAGGCGGCCCGTTCTTCGGGACTAATGGTCAGCGCCGATTCGAACAGGTTCTTTACTAGCTCCCAACGTTCGGCGGTCACTGCTATGGCTCTCGGACGAGGATCGTATACAGCTTAACAGGACGCTTTTGCGGCGCCCGGATCAGATGCGTTCCAGAGATTCGATGAGGGCCAGCATCCGTGGACCGGCATCGCGGCGTCCGCCGAAACGCAGATCGTAATACAAGCCCGTCAGATCCTCGACAATGGGCGTCAACTCCGATTCAGGCATCAGTCGCACGAATTCGCCAGCGGTCACCCAGGCGGGTTTGTCGATTCCACGCCGTTCGAGAATGCGCAGCATCCTGCGATAGAGCAGGCTCGCATCCGACTGATCGACTTCACCCCGTTGAACCCGCTTTAAGCGGCGCTTCATGAGCAGGCTGTTGCGGACTGAGGGGCCGTAGAGAATTGCCAATGCGGTCAGGATCAGAGCTGCCGCCAGCGGCGCTCCGTAGCGTTTGAGAAACTCGGTCCCGCGCTCGCGGATAACGTTCCACGACGCGAGTGCGGTGTCCAGACGGTTCGATCCACGGCTGGATTGCTGAACCCGCGTGGCCAGCACGAGTTGATGTTCGAGGTCGTAGTTCAGCACCCATTCCTGCCAGAACGTTTCGGCTGCATCCATGTACAGCGCCAGGCGGGTCGCGAGACTGTTGCGCGTCACGTTCGGATCGGGAGGCGTTGGGTCGAACGTGGTCCAACCGCGCTGCGGCAAATACGCTTCCACCCAACTGTGCGCATCGGAACTTCGAATCACCTGCCAGCCGCTTAACGGATTGAAGATTCCACTTTGGAATCCAGTGACGACGCGCGACGGAATGCCTACGGTGCGCAGCATCACCGCCATCGCCGATGCGAAGTATTCGCAGTGGCCGGCCCTGCGATCGAACAGGAAGTTGGCGAGCGGATCGCGCACCTCCGACTGCAACAACACGAGCGAATATCCGTAATCCTTGCGCAGCCTGCGTTCGATGCTGGCTGCCTGCGCGGCCGGATCTTGGTTGCCCTCGATCCACTCAGCAGCCAGGTTGGGGATCCGCGGATCCAGTTGTGGCAGCTTCAGGTACTCCTGCCGGAGCACTTGCGTCAACCCTGGAATATTTGGCGGGAAGACGCTTCCGGCGCGTTCCAGGTACCCGTAGCTGACATACGACAAGCCGCCGGCAGCACCGAAGGGTACGCGGTAAGTTCCCCCCGGCATGCGTTTGATAAGCGGGGCGTCGATGCTCACGAACTCGGGCACGCCCGCGAAGAACAACGTGTCGGTCCCGATATCCCTCAGGTGAACTTCGTATTGCAACTCGGTGCGGCGCGATGGCCGGTAACGGTCGTCCACCAGGCGCACCAGGCGGTTGCGCTCAGCCTCGATCTTCTGCTCCGGTACGGAGGATGCGTTGAACCAGCTACGGCCATCGAACTGCCCCAGTGCCATGCCGCGCCATTTCAAACTGAGCGGGTGCTCCGGGTTGATGAAGCGGACATGCATCACCGGCGTCGATTGCTGTTTGATCTCGCCCAACTGGCCCAACGTGATTCTGTTGGAAAAACCAGCGAGGCGATAGCGGTCGGGAACCAGGTGCTGAAACGCGGCGCGGGCGGTGCGCGGCAAGAAGAAGAACAACCCCGCCGTCATGCCCAACACACCGGTGGTGATGAACACCGTCATGAGGCCGAGGCGCAGAGGCAGCCGCCGCAAGCCCGTTCGCACCACACGGACCGGGCGATTGGCCGAGCGCCGGACCTCGGATGTGGTGAACGTCGCGACTCCGAACACCAGGTAAACGGCCATGAGGACGAAGAAGCTCAGGTTGCCATTCAGCAGGCACGCGGCGAGCAACTCGAGGAATGCGATCAGCTTCAGGTAGGTGAAATCGCGGTCCGTATGCGCGGCCAGGATCTTGGTGATGGCGAGAAAGAAGACCAGGTGAACCGTGGCGGGCACCAGCTCTCGCGAGATGAACATGTAGTCCAGCGGATAGAAGCCCGCGTAGGCCAGCGCTGCCGCGTTTACCTGGCCGGCGGTGAGCCGCAGCCGGAACACGCCGAGCACCATGAGGCAGCGCGCCACCAGGGCCGTGGCCGTCAGGACCATGGTGGGCAGATCGAGGTATCCGGATCCGGCAACGGCCAAATAGCCGCTCGCCACCATGCCCAGCAGCGAGAATTCGAACAGCCGTTCTACGCTGGCCGGAGTTGAACTCACATCCTATTTTACCGCCGCGCCGGCGCGTGCTCTCCGCGGGCGGGAAACGGTGCACTGCGTGGTACCGTAGAGGCTTAGCATGGCTTGGTTTACCCGGAAGAAGCCTTCGGTTGAGGCAGGAGGCGAGGCGGAGCGTCACGTCAAGACCGAGGGTCTGTGGCTGAAGTGCGATCACTGCGGCCAGATCGTTTGGCGAAAATCCCTGGACGAAAATTTTCAGGTCTGTCCCAAATGCGAGCATCATTCGCGGATCGACGCGGACACACGCCTGAGGATGTTGTTCGACGATGGGCAGTTCGAACTCCACGAAACGGGCATGTCCTCCACCGATCCGTTGCAGTTCGTCGATGCGAAGCCCTACCGCGAGCGGCTGGCGGCGATGGAAGCCGCGGGCTATCGCGATGCCGTTCTGTCAGCAACCGGCAAGTTGAACGGACGCACGGTGAACATCTGCGCACTGGAGTTGAAGTTCATCGGCGGAAGCATGGGCACTGTGATGGGCGAGAAGATCACGCGGGCGGTGGAGCGCTCCATGCAGACTAAAGCTCCGCTGATTATCGTGTCTGCCTCCGGCGGCGCGCGCATGCAGGAGGGCGCGGTCAGCCTGATGCAGCTCGCGAAAATTTCCGGGGCTCTGATGCGCCTGGATGAAGCCAAGGTGCCGTTCATCAGCGTGCTCACCGATCCGACAACGGGCGGAGTGACGGCCAGTTTCGCGATGCTGGGCGACGTGAATATCGGCGAGCCGGGCGCCTTGATCGGCTTCGCGGGACCGCGCGTGATTGAGCAGACCATCCGGCAGAAGCTGCCCGAAGGTTTTCAGCGCAGTGAGTTTCTGGTCGAGCACGGCTTCCTGGATGCGGTGGTAAAACGCTCTGAACTGAAGCCGTACATTGCAAACGCATTAAACTTCTTTTGCGATTAGCTGCTTTCGCTACCGGACGGCCCCGCCCGGTAGTAAGCTGTAGGAACGCATGAACCGCCGTCAATTTTTCGCAACGTCTGCGGCAGGTATGGCCTCGTCGCGGGCCCTGTTCGCCGATTCGAAACCGCGACGAGTAGGCCTGATCGGCTGCGGCTGGTACGGCAAGGCGGATCTGCTTCGCCTTATCCAGATTGCGCCCGTGGAAGTGGTTTCGCTGTGCGACGTCGATAAAAACATGCTGGCCGCCGCGGCTGACATCGTTGCATCGCGACAGGCATCCAAGAAGAAGCCGCGCACGTTTTCCGATTACCGCGAGATGCTGGCGCAGAAGGACCTCGATATTGTCGAGATCGCCACGCCGGACCACTGGCACGCGCTGCCGATGATCGAAGCCGTGAAATCCGGCGCCGACATCTATGTGCAGAAACCGATCAGCGTCGACGTGGTGGAGGGTCAAGCCATGCTGGCCGCTGCGCGCAAATACAAGCGCGTCGTGCAGGTGGGCACGCAGCGCCGCAGCACGCCGCACCTGATCGAAGCGCGCGACCGCGTGGTGCGTGAAGGCAAACTCGGCAAAGTCGGATTGGTCGAGATTTATTGTTACTACCACATGCGCTCGACCGCCAATCCGCCCGACACCAATCCGCCAGCGTACTTGGATTACGAGATGTGGACCGGGCCCGCGCCCATGCGGCCGTACAATTCGCTCGTGCATCCGCGGGGTTGGCGCGCCTTCATGGAGTATGGCAACGGAATCGTGGGCGACATGTGCGTCCACATGCTCGATATGGTGCGCTGGATGCTGGATCTCGGCTGGCCGACGCGCATCGGATCGACAGGCGGCATCTTCGTTGAAAAGGGCGCAAAGGCCAACATTTCCGACACGCAGACGGCGACGTTCGACTTCCCGGAATTGCGCGTCGTATGGGAGCATCGCACCTGGGGCAAGGCCAACGACGAAAAGTATCCCTGGGGCGCGACGCTCTACGGCGACAAGGGAACGCTGAAGGCGGATGTTTACGGATACGATTACATTCCGCTCGGTAAGGGCGCCCAGGCGATCCGCAAGGACGTCACCTACGAGTTCGAACGATACCCCGAAGACAAGACGGAAAAAGATTTGGAGCGGCATGTCGCGCCGGCCATTCGCGGCCACATGAAGAACCTGCTCGAATGCATCGACTCACGTGCCAAGCCCGTGGCGGACATCGAGCAGGGCCATATCTCCACCGCGAGTTGCATCATGGCGAATCTCTCGATGCAACTCGGGCGAAGCCTCACCTGGGATGCTGCGAACCAGCGCATCGTGGGCGATGAACAAGCCAACCGCCTGCTGCGGCGCCCCTACCGGAAGCCCTGGCAACACCCCGAGCCCGATCGCGTATAACCATTATGAAAACCAGAAAAGTCTCCGTTGCGTTGATACTTCTGTCGGCGATGTTCATCGCTGCCGCCCCTGCCAAGGAAAAGAAGGCCAAGGGAGATTCCACTACCAAATCGGCCGCTGCGAAAACACCGGGCGCGCCGATCGACATCAACTCGGCCAGCGAGAAAGAGTTGGATTCGCTGCCCGGCGTTGGACCGGCGACGGCGAAGAAGATCATCGCCGGACGTCCGTACAGTTCGGTTAACGATCTGTCGCGCGCCGGGCTGAAGCCGGCCGTGATCCAGCAGATCACGCCCATGGTGATGGCGAGTCCGGTTGCAGCGGCCGCGGCTGCCGGCGCTGGATCGTCACGAGCTGCAAGCAAGCCGATGCCGCAAGCCACCCCCCCGCCCGCAATGCCCCAGCAATCGCCCATGCCCACCACCAAGGCAACCAGCGCGCCAGCGAGGAACATGGCGCCACAAGGCCAGGCCGGACCGGGAATGGTTTGGGTGAATACGGAAACGAAGGTGTACCATCGCCAGGGCGATCGCTGGTACGGTAAGACGAAAACCGGCCAGTACATGAGCGAGGCGGATGCAGTGAAGGCGGGCTACCGCGATTCGAAGCAGGATCCCGTGAATAAGAAGAAGTAGTGTCCGTGTGCGGGTCCGGGCGGGGCGGATCACCTCGCCTCCCGCCAGGGGTTTGCCGGGGATCGCGGATTCCTGCTCACTGGCCCATTTGCGCAAGCTCTGGTGGAATCGACTCCACTGGCACGGTCATCGGGGAAGCCACCATCGCCTCGCCGATCGATCAGGTGGGCGATTTCCGTCCATGGGAAATGATCGCTACCAACCTGCCATGGTAGGTTCCGAGAGTTCGAACTACCTGCCTCGCGAGCAAGAGTGCATTCTCGCTGCTGCCGCTTCATAATAAAGACTGATTGAATGAGTTTGGGATGCGAACTACTTTGCCAACCGCAGAAGAGATCGTCGCTCGCCACGAGCCCATCGAGTTGACGTATCGTGACAGCGTCAGGATCCTGGTTCTTCTTGAGCATCCGCCAAAACCGTCGGCCGCACTGCGCGCAGCCGCACGAAGGCGAAAGACGCGCGCGTGACTCGTTCCTGCCGCTGGACACGGTCCGAACGCTTGGGATGATCGCGGTTTTTTGGCGGGCCGACTCGCGCGTCGCGGGCGGGTAGCTCTGCAATACCGGTTTCGATCCCTCGGTTTGGGGCTGTAGCAATGCGGGCCACGACGCGTTTTTGAACAGCCCGCGCCACTAAGCAAAGTCAGCGCACCTGAATCGGCTGAACGCCGGAAATATAACCGCCCGGTGCAGTTACTTCTAACTGGGCCGTGCCTGCGCTGACTCCTGTTACCAACGGGAACGTCGCCGGCATGTTAGCCCCGGCTGGAATGAATGCCGTTGCCGAGACTGTGGCCACTGAAGCGTTGTTGCTTGTGATCGTCACGGTCAATCCGCCGGCCGGAGCGGGTCCTGGCAAGGCCACCGGTAGCGGCTTCGTCTCGCCGACTCCGACGCTAAGGTTGAATGGCAGAGCCAGCGTGATCGCGTCGGAGACGTGCATTTCGAGGCTGGCGGGAGTGTAGCCCGGTGCGGTCGCGGTAACCGTGGAGAAGCCTTCGCTCGAGATCAGATCGCCGGCCGTGATGATCGCCGGGGACGATGGAGTGGTTGCACCTGCTGGGACGAACACGCTCGGCGAAATCTCAAACTTCGACGGATCGCTGCTGGTGAGACTGATCGTCACGCCGCCGGCGGGAGCGGGGCTGGATAAGCTGACCGGGAACTGGATCGTATTGTGGATTCCAACGGCGTCGAAGACCGGCAAAATGATTGAGGCCGCCGTTACGACCGTGACCGTTGCGCTGGTGGCCGGGTACCCCGGAAGTGAACTCGCCTGAATCACCACTGTGCCCGGACGCACGCTGGTTACGGGCACATTAACGGTACTGGTGTTCGCTGGTAAGGTGACTGTCGACGGCACGTTGGCGACGTTCTGGTCGCTCGATGTCAGGTTGAAGGTGACCGGATTCGGCGACGGCGATGCAACGAGCACTAACAGACCGCGAGTAGACGTTCCAGTGATCGTCAGAGTGTTCGGCTGAAAACTGGCCCCGCCGTTGCTTCCGACAACGGTCACCTGCTGGCTCGCCCCTGCGATGCCCGTAGCGGAAGCCATGATTGTGGCCGAGCCCGCACCGGCTCCGGACACCTTCGGAATCACGGTGGCAGCCGTCGAGCCTTGCGGAACAAATACGGAAGCTGGCGTGATGGTCACCTTCGAAGTGTCGCTACTGGTCAGACTCACGGTGATCCCGCCTGTGGGAGCGGCCGCGGTCAAGCTGACTGGGAAATCGGCCAGGCCGCCAACCGCGAGTACCACGTTCGCCGGTAACACGATCGAAGGCGCGGTCCCGCCCGTGACGGTGACCAGGGTGGACGCAGACGTATAATTCGGTGCACTTGCGGTGATCGACGCCGAACCCGCGGCTACGCCAGTAACCGCGAGATCGATGAAACTCGAACCGGCCGGAATAGTGACGAACGGTGGCACCGTGGCTGCCGCGGCATTACTCGAACTCAGATTGACGGTCTGCCCGCCGGCGGGTGCAGGGGCGGACAGCGTGACCCGGAATATACTCGTGTTTCCGGGCGTCACGCCGATGTTGCCCGGAAAGATGCTGAGCGATAGCGTTACCACGACTTGAGTTGGCGTCCACGTTCCAAGCATTTGCCAGCCGCTGTCCAGCGAATTGCTATCTGAAGCGAAGCCGAAGATACTCTTGAGTCCGGTGAACGCCGGATTGAATGTAATATCCAGGGTTAGCGTCAAGGTGTTGCCCGCGCCGCTTACCGTGGATGCCGCTCCGCTCAACGTACACTGGCTGTTTGCAAGAGATCCAGCCGTGCCGGGAGTTATCGGTCCCGAAACCGAGTTACCCGCGTCGTTGAACAGATAAAGTCCGTTATTGGAAGCGACGTAGACCGGAACGCAACCACCGGCAGCGCTCAGCGACGAATTGATCAGCGCATAGACAGCGGTGAGGTTCTTGTATCCGCTGGCGCTCGAGAATCTGAAGGTGAACGCCTGATGAGTCGCCGAGCCACCGGTGGGCGTGACCGAATCGGCGGTGGGCGGCTGAACCACGATGGACGGCGGGGTCCACGTGCCCAGGGTCTGCCACCCGCTAGCCTGGTTGGCGTTGTCGCTGGCGTAGCCGAAGATCGTTTTCAATCCTTTGAACGCGGGAGTGAAAGAGATGGGCAGGGTCAAGCTCAGAGTATTTCCCGAGCCGCTCGCCGAGGCGCCCGAGCCGCTGATCGTACACTGGCTGTTCGAGATGCTGGATGCACTACCCGGCGTGAGCGGACCGGTCACCCCGCTGCCTTGGTCGTTGAACAGGAAGATGGAATTGCTCGCCGGCACGTAGTACGGTATGCAGCCCGCAGCGGCGGTCAGGCCGTTGTTGAACAGCGCATAGACAACGTTCAAAGATTGATAGCCATTCGCACTTGAGTATTTGAAGGTGAAGTTCTGGCTGGCGCCGGTGCCGGAGTTTGGCGTTACCGAATCGGCCGTGGGAGGCGTGTTCACGACACCGGCCAGCGTCCATGACCCGAGAGTCTGCCATCCGCTGTTCAAGTTGGCGTTGTCCAGGGCGTAGGCGAAGATGGTCTGCTTGCCCTGTAGGGCCGGTTTGAAACTGACTCCGAGGGTCAGGGTGAGTGTGTTGCCCGCGCCAGTTGCAGAAGTAGTTGCGCCGTTAATCGTGCACTGAGAATTCGAAATGCTGGCGTTGGAGCCGGGGGTCAGGGGGCCAGTGACCCCGCTGGCTGCATCGTTGAACAGGAAGATGGAGTTGCTCGACGGAACGTAGTACGGGACGCAGCCATTGGAGGCACTCAAGCTTCCGTTGATGAGCACGTAGAGTGCGTTGAGATTGGTGTACCCTTTCGGACTGGAGAACTTGAAGGAGAAGTTTTGGGAAGTGCCGGATCCGCTGCTGGGCGTGACCGAATCGGCGGTGGGCGCTGGGTTCGATCCGGCGGACGGGGTCCAGGTTCCCAGCGTTTGCCAGCCGCTGTTGGAGTTCGAGTCCGCGGCATATCCGAACACAGTCTGTTGACCCTGGAAATTGGCGTTGAACACGATGGGCAGCGTCAGGGTGAGAGTGTTCCCGGTTCCGCTGACCGTGATTCCCGATCCGGAAATCGTGCACTGGCTGTTGGAGAGGGTTGCGGGCGTACCGGGTGTCAGCGGTCCGGTGACTGCGTTGCCCGCGTCATTGTACAGAAACAACGAATTCGTGGATGGGACGTAGTAGGGGATGCAACCCGACGGGACTGCCAGACTGCCGTTGATTAATATGTAGACGACGCTGAGATTCGAGTATCCGTTGGTGCTGGAGAACTTGAAGGTGAAGGTCTGATTGGTGCCAGTACCAACGGATGGAGTTACGGAGTCCGCGGTGGCGGCTGAGAATGCGGGGACGGCACAGACCAAAATCAATGCGGCCAGAATGAATAAGTACGCAGAGGAGTGGCGGCGCGGGGTAGGCATAGTTCGGATCCTTGAAGTACAGCGAAGCCGCGCTGGGCGGCAAGGGCGTACGAAAATGCTAACACAAACGCCCGTGGCGCTGGGTGGTTGGGACTGATGGCCGTGGGCCCGCGTTAGCTGTCGATTAGCAACGACAGCATTTGTTGACAGCCTCGAACGGCAGGCCTCGGGGTCTCATTCAACTGCTGAAGTGGGAGGACCATGATTAAGAGCGATGCGCAACGGGCCCGGACACTGGCGCAGATTGCCGGCTTCCGGAAGGCACTCGCGAAGGTGGAGCAGCAAAAGCCGGATAGACGCTCCGCTGCAATCACGGGTAGTTACAGCAGCATGATCCGGCAGCTTGAAGATGAGTTGGGCGAATACGATCAGCTCAAGTCCGGGAAACTGAATCTGCCGCAAATCGAGGGGCTCGATCAAACGCGCCATCAATCGTGAAAATCAGGATAGCGAAAGGCGTTTCCGAAGCAGAATTGGCGCGCCGTTTGAGGGTAAGCAAACAGGTGGTCAGCCGTTATGAGGAAAGCGATTACCAGACGGTAGCGGTCGCCCGTCTCCAGGAGATCCTGGATGCAATCGGAGTCAAGACCGTTGTGACTCTCAGCACGTAGCGCCGGCCGGTCAAGGCGTAGAATAGCGACCACGATGGCAGTAGACGAACGCATCGACCAACTCGTTCACAGCCCGGAGAAGACAGAGATCATGCTGGCACAGGTTCTCGACTCGATCCAGCGGTTGGAAGAGGCGTCGGTCAGGTCAGGGACCCGGAACCGATGGACATGTCCAAAATCCAGTTCACGGCGGAAAACGACCCGGATTCACGCAGCGACAGAGCAACGCGTCCTACGGCCCCGACGGGCCAATATCGTGCTTGGGACCAAACCACTTTACTGCATCGGCACCGCGACGGGATCTTCGTTCACCAGCGGCCGCGATTGAACGGCAGCCTGCACCTTCACCCACCCGCGCAGCACTTCGGCGACACCCCAGGCCTGTGCGACACATCCGCGCGGCGTGAACGGCGCTTCGGCGTCGAAGATCTCGCTGATCGAGCCGACGCATGCCTCGCCCAGATGCGGGACGAACCCCTCGAGGAAACGCCGCCCCTGAATGGCATCGGCCGGGTAGACGCGAATCCAGCAATCGATGAACGGACCGATGAGCCACGACCAAACGGTGCCCTGGTGATAAGCGGCGTCGCGCGATCGGAGGTCGCCATAATAGCGCGCTTTGTAGTCGGCTTCGCCCGGAGCGAGCGAACGCAGACCGAGTGGCGTGAGCAGCTTGTGGCTCACGATGTCCAGCACCGGTTTCCACTTCGACTCATCGAGGATGGGGTGGCGCAAGGAGAACGAAAGCAACTGATTGGGCCGTAGCGCCGGGTTGTCGCCGCCGCCCTCCTGATCCACTAGATCGTATAGATAACCGCCCTGCTCGTACCAGAAACGGCGGTTGAAAGATTCGCGCGCGCGCGCTGCATGCTCGGCAATAGCGGGCGCGGCATCGCCACGCTTCTCCTCGATCAACCAGCCTTCGAGTAGCTTCAGGGCGTTGTACCAGAGTCCGTTGATCTCGACCGCTTTGCCGCGGCGCGGAGTCACCACCCAGTCGTCGACCTTAGCGTCCATCCAGGTCAACTGGTAACCCTGCGCGCCTTGCACGAGAAGCCCGTCCTCCGGGTCGACGTGGATGCCGAAGCGCGTACCTCGCAAGTGGCACTCGACGATGCCCATCAACTTGGGGAGAATGCGCTGCAGCATGGTGCGGTCGCCCGTATGTTCGAGGTACCGGTCGATCGCGTGGAAGAACCACAGCGTCGCGTCCGCTGTATGATACAGACCCTCGTTCTTGCCTTCCGGAAACAGGTTTGGGATCAGGCCGTCGCGGATATAGTGGGCGAATGTTCGCAAGATGTAGGCGGCTTCGACGTGGCGGCCCGTCGTAAGTGTGAGGCCTTCCAGGCTGATCATGGTGTCGCGGCCCCAATCGGTAAACCAGTGGTATCCCGCGATGACGGACCGGATCTCGTCGCCGGCGGCCCGGGCGCGAGCGGTGTCCTGGATGCGTCCGGTGGGCGTGATCAAAAACTGATCGGCGGCCAGCACCAGCTCAGCCTGCATTCCGTCCTGAGCGAGCGGATGGGCTTCCGCAAGAAGGCGGCGGCGCCGGTCGTATTCGGCGTCGAAAGCCTCATCCGGAGTGAGCGCGCGCATCAACTCCCACGATTCGGTGGAGGCGACCATGGTGGCGTCCTTGCCTTTCGAGAGATTCATATGCAGGCAGCCAGGGCTCCACAGATCGCCGCGAGCCGGATATCCGCGGCTCTCCTCGATGCGGTACAGCACCTCTTCGATGTGCATGCGATCGACGGTGAGGGCGGCGCGTTCCCCGTATAACAGGAAGCGCAACGGCGGCAGCGGCGTCTCCGAGGACACCTCATACTGGTCTTCCTCGAGCACCGAAAGCGTGTACCGCGTTTGGAAATGCTCGCTGACCGCGGCGTTGTGCGGCCGGAAGTGCATGGACGGCCGCAGCGACAGACGGACGCTGCCCTCGCCGCTCAAAATACGGTAGTGCAGATAAACGGTGTTCTGCGCGCGCGGCATCATGAGCCGCTTTTCGAGCGTGATTCCGCCCGCCGTATAGCGCCACACGGGCAGGCCCATGTCGAGCCGGAACTCGCTCAGGAAGTCGGCCCCATGCAGTTGGACCTGCGAACCCGCGCGCTCCTCGCCGCCCAATTGAACGACGTTGCCGTTGGGCAACTCGAGCTTCTCCACCAGGTCGTTGAACATCATCATGCGGCCGAATGGGGTGGGCAACGCTGCGATAAGATAACCGTGGAAACCGCGCGTGATCACGCCGGAAACAGTGCCCGAGGCATAGCCGCCCAGGCCGTTGGTCACCAGCCATTCGCGCGTCAGCAGAGGCTCTGACTCGCTAGGGTCTTCGCCGGGCCACGGCATTTTACGGACGAGATCGCTCATTTCGCTTCTTCTTGCCTCATGGGGTGTTTGGGAAGATGGTCCGGCCGCGGGCCTTCTCTGAGCACAATAGTCGAGCGGCCAGGTACCCACCAGTTCTGTTCTGTTTCGATCGGTGCGGTGCCGCAGCCGCCGTATGCGGGGCGCTCGCTGGACCATAGCACTGTCCAGCCCTCCTCGTCCGGAGGGGCGAGCAGCGGCTCGGGCGCGGGATCGAGATTCAGATCCACTCCGAGATTTACAACCATCAAGCGGTCGCCCGCCTTGCCGCCGAAGTACCGCAACACGAAAGCCTGGGGGCTGATGACAGCGCCGTCCACAGCGCCGGGCCGTTGCTGGCGTAAGACAGGATCTTCGCGGCGCAGACGGAGCAGATCGCGGTGCATCTCGTAAAGAGGGCGATTCTTTTCGAGATCGGACCAGTCCAGCTTGGAGCGTTCGAATGTCTTTCGATCGCCGGGATCGGGAAGGCAGCCAGACATTTCGGGCGTCGCCATGGTGACGAACTGAGACATGAATTCGACACGGCCTTCCCGGACCAGACGGCTCAACTCGGGCGCGTGGTCGGCAAAATAGCTAAAAGACGAGCGCGCCGCGAACTCCTGTCCTTGAAAAAGCATTGGAGTCGCGGGACCCAGTAGCGTGAGCGCTGTCATCGCGCGAAAGGTGCCGGGATCGGTGAGTTCGCTGCAGCGCAAGCCGCGCGCTGAGTTGGCAATCTGATCGTGATTGCCGGTGAAGACGATGAACGCCGCGGGCGGTACTCCGATGCTGGACGTTCCGCGACGCTTGCCCTGCCAGCGGTACCACTGCCCCTGGTAGAGATAACCGTACTTCATAGCGCTCACGAATTCCTGCGGCGTGCCCAGGTAATCGGAATAGTACGCCTCGTTGTGGCCCGTCATGGCGACCGTCGCCGAGTGATGATAATCGTCGTTCCACAACATGTCGAGTCCGTAACCGCCGTCCTCGACAGGGCGCACGAGCTTCACTTCCTGTGGTTCGTTTTCGGCGATGACGATGATGCTGCGGCTGCCCGCGGCCTGGCGCGCTTCGCGGGTCAGCGCGGCGATGATGTGATCTTCTGAGTCGTCATAAATATTCTGTGTGGCATCGAGGCGCAGACCGTCGAGGTGAAAATCGCGAATCCAGTACGCAGCGTTGCTGATGATCAGGTCGCGGACGGGTTGGCACTCGGCGGAATCGAAGTTGATCGCGGCGCCCCAGTCGGTTTTATGCTGGTCAGTGAAGTAATGCTTAGAGAATTGCCCGAAATAGTTTCCGTCGGGCCCGAAGTGGTTGTAAACGACATCGAGAACGACTCCGATGGACAGGGCGTGCGCGCGATCGACAAAGCGGCGGAAGTCGTCGGGCGTCCCGTACAGATGAGTCGGGGCAAACGGATGAACGCCGTCGTATCCCCATCCGAACTCGCCCGGAAATTCGCTGACCGGCATGACTTCGAGAGCGGTGATACCGGTGTCGCGGAGAAACGCGAGCTTTTCGGCGGCAGCTTGCCACGTGCCTTCGGGCGTGAACGTGCCCACGTGCATTTCGTAAAGCACCTGGCCGTTTAGCGTGAGACCGGGCCATGCCTCATCCGTCCATCGGAACGCGTGCGGGTCGACCACTTGCGATGGTTTGTGCGGTCCTTCGGGCTGGAAATGCGATGCGGGATCGGGGTAGGAATCGCCGCCGTCGATTCGGAATTTGTAAAGCGTGCCGGGACGTGCTTCGCGGATGAGGGCAAAGAAGTAACCATCCGCTTCGCGAGCAAGCGGGATGACATCGCGGCTTTCGGTAAGTACCGTGTCAATGCGGGTGTGTTCGGGAGCCCACACGCGAAAATGTACGCCACCGGGCACAACTTGGGCGCCGGCTGGCATCAGCCTGTGAATCTCGTCAGTCACTCACGTGTTAGACATGGAATGTAGAAAGTGATTTCAACGAATGCGCGCCGGGGCGCTGGACGCGGGAATAATCAAGCGAGCCGGAGAAGCTTGCTGAGTCGACGTGTGCGGCAAAGTCATAAGAGGTTAGTCACGTCACACGACCAGTTGCAGGAGGAACGCTGTCAATTCAACCAAAGCCGCATATAATGGCAGTGCCAGAACGGCTCTAATATGTTTAACGATATTTCGAGACGCCATTTCTTCTTCGGATCGCTGCTGGCCGGCGCGGTGCCGGAAGCGGGTTACGGTAGTGTGCCGTCGCTCCGAGCGCTCGGCTACAAGCCGTTTTACGACAAGCTCAACGTCGCAGCGATCGGGTGTGGCGGGCAGGGTGGCGTCGATCTGAACGATGCCGCGCACACCGAAAATATCGTTGCGCTGTGCGACGTCGACCTGAACCGCGGCTCGCAGAATATCAAACGCTACGGAAAGGTGCCGCTGTACCGCGACTTCCGCGTCATGCTCGACAAGGAAGGCAAGAATATCGACGCGTGCACGATCGCGATTCCTGATTTTATGCACGCCACCGTTGCGCTGGCTTGCATGGAACGCGGCAAGCACGTGTACCTCGAGAAGCCGCTAACTCGAACGCCGTGGGAAGCGCGGCTGCTGCTGGATGCCGCGGCCAAGTACAAGGTGGCGACGCAGATGGGCAACCAGGGATTCTCGCACGAGTGCCACCGGGTTGCCGCTGAGATCGTGTGGTCGGGCGCCATCGGAGACGTGGCGGAAGCGCACGTGTCGACGACGCCAGGCACTCATCCTACCGGTCTGCAGCAGTTACCGCCAGAAGAGTCCGTGCCCGAAACTCTCGACTGGAATGCCTGGCTCGGGCCTGCGCCGATGCGTCCCTACAGTTCGTATTATGTGCCGTATAACTGGCGCGGATTTTTCGATTTCGGCACGGGCCAGATCGGCAACTGGGCGACACACACGGCCGGGCCGGTCCATCACGCGCTACAGTTGGGCGCGCCCTCGAGCGTGGAGTGCGTGAGCATCGAAGGAAAGAGCGCGATCACGTTTCCCAATCACGCAATCATCCGGCTGGATTTTCCGGCCCGCGGCGAGATGCCCGCGGTGAAGGTGTTCTATCACGATTCGGCGCGAGCCACAGATGCAGATGTGTATCACGTTCCCGGCATGGAGAATGAGAAGATTCTTCCGCCTCCGGATAATCTTGCGGACAAGGGCCGTCCCAGCGGGCGTCAGGCTCGGGGCGGCGCCGCGGCTGGCGCGCCCGCTCCGCGTGAAGGCGGTGCGCGACCAGCTCCCAGCGGGCCGCGTCTGGGAGCAGGCGGACCCGGGGTGAAGGTGTTTGGCGAAGGGCGCGGTGGTGGTCCGCAGCCCGGCATTCTCACCGGCAACGGCGCGGTGTTCATCGGCACCAAGGGCATTATGGCGACGTGCAATCGAGGGGAAGGCGTGTGGCTCTTGCCCTCGTCCCGATGGAGTGAGTACGTGCTGCCGCCACAACTGCTGACGCGATCTCCCGGTCACATGCTCGACTGGATTCGAGCCTGCAAGGGCGGCGATCCGTCCTGTTCGGATTTCAGGATTGCTGTGCCGTATGCGGAGTGGCTCGCGCTCGCCGCAATCGCGTTCCGCGTACCGGGCAAGCTCGATTGGGACAGTAAGAATCTGCGATTCGCAAATAGTCCCGAGGCCAACAAGTTCGTAAAGCCGGTGTTCCGGAAGGGGCAGGAGTTGAAAGTTTAGAGTTGCGCGACTGACGTTTCCTGTTCAGTTGAACAGCCGGTCGAATGCGGCGCGCGTCCGATCCTGAATTTGCGACACCTTGGCCCGCAGCGGCTGGTCGTGCAGGCGATCCGGAATCCAGCGCTCCACTAGTTCCTCGAGAGCTTCGAGTTTCGATTCGGAGTTCGGCAAACTGCCCTCAGCCTGGCCCGAGAAGACGCGCAACCCGTGATCGAGCGCGCGATAAAACGTCGCGGCATCTGCGAAAAAGGCGGCGTCCTCGCGTTCCAGGTGGCCCATTTTTTCGAGAATATCGATGCGCTCCGGCGTGTTCAAAACCTTGAAGAAGAACCCCGCGCCTTTCAACCGCAGATACATCAGCGCGAAATCGATATCGTAGTAGCCGCCGCGCCCGGCCTTCAGCGGATTGGCCGCGCCCTGCTCTTTCTCGAGGCGCAAGCGCATCTGGCGCAGGTCCTTCTTTGAACGCCCGCCTTGCCCATAGCGGCGCCAATCCACCTGCTGCAGCGCATTCAGGAATGTTTCCGCAGTCTGCAGGTTGCCCGCCACGCCGCGCGATTTCATGTATGCGATGCCTTCCCACGCCTCTGCGCCTTTATCGAAATATTCCTGGTAGGCGCTCGCCGTCTGCACGAGCGCGCCTTCGCGGCCGTTGGGCCGGAGCCGCGTGTCCACCGCGAACACAACGCCTTCCCCGGTGTAGGCGGTTAAAAGCTCGATGGTGCGTTCGGCCACCCGCGTCCAGAACAGATGTTCGGGCTGGTCGGCATCGGGCAGGACGAAGATCAGGTCGGCGTCCGAAGCAAGATCGAACTCGCGCATACCCAAACGGCCCAGCGCGACCACCATCAGTTGATCGACGGCCTGGTATTGCGGATTGCACGGGGGCCTCGTTGCGAGCGCCTGACCCAGCGCAATCCCGTATGCCGCGGCAATGGCTGCATCGGCCAGGTCGGAGGTTCTACCCAGCGTTTCGAAGATCGGCGCGCGGCCGCAGATACTCGCTGCCTGGATGCGCACCATCTCCCGCCGGAAGAAACGCCGCAACTCCGCCGGAGCACTGAGGCCGGAGACGGAATCGGCATAATCCGGGAAGGCGCCTGCCCTCACCTGGTTCACCAGTTCCGGCTCGCGAACGAACTCTTCGGCGAAGTACGGGCTATGTTCGAAGAGATCCAGCAGATTGCGGCTCAGCAACGGGTCTTCTTCGAGCGCATTCATCAAGACCGGATTTGCCGACGCGCGTTCCAGGAAATGTTCGAACGTCCGCTGACCGCGCTTTAGTTTCGAGTTCGAAACCTGCGTTGCCAGCAGCGGCGCAGTCTCGTTCAAAGCGCGAATGAGATTGCTGCCGGTTTCGAGTGGCTGAATCGCGGCAGGCGCGGCTTCGAAGTCTGCGGACGGCGCTGAGAGCGTGTAGTAGATCGGCTTCTCGGCGTGAATGACACGCTCGTAAATGATGGTGACTTGCTCGAGGTGCACGTTCAAGTGCCGCAACAGGCTCTCGCGCGTGTTCTCGCCACCAAGCAAAACAGCCGGCATGAGGCGCGCCACAGCCTCCAACGCTTCGGGCTCGACGGGAAGCGTGTGAACCTGCCGGTCGTCGGCCACCTGGAGACGATGCTCGATCTCCCGCAGGAACTCGTACGCCGAAGCCAATCGCCAATATTCAGTTTCCGACAACAGGTTCTTGTCGCGGAGCCGGAGCAGCGAAAGCAGCGTGCCTCCGTGCCGGACCCACGTCACGCGGCCGCCGTGGAGGCGCTGCAAACATTGCACGAGAAACTCGATATCGCGAATTCCGCCGCGCGCGAGCTTCACATCGAAACCGGCGAGCGAAACCGCTCCGCCGCGGCGGGCAGCCAACTTGTCGTCGAGGCGGTCGCGGGTGGCCGACATCGACTCCACGGCCGAAAAATCGAGCGTGCTCGAATAGATCAACGGCTCCACAAAGTCGATCAGCTCGCGGCCGGTTGCGGCATCGCCCGCCGCCAGGCGAGCCTTGATCAGCATCTGCAGTTCCCAGTCGCGCGCCCGCTTTTCGTAATAGCTCTTCGCGCCGTCGAGAGAAATGCACACCTCGCCCAGGCTACCTTCGGGCCGGAGCCGCAAATCCACGCGGTAGCAGATGCCTTCGCTCGTGTATGTGGACAGAAGACCAGTGAGCTGATTCGCGAGTTTCTTGTAGAACTCCTTGTTCGAAATACTATGCGCGCCCGCGGTGTGGCCGTTGACGGAATAGACGAACAGGAGATCGATATCGGAACTGTAATTGAGCTCGGAGCCGCCCAGTTTGCCGAGTGCGATTACCGCGAAGCCCGAGTTGCCCGGCGCTCCGAAGCGGGCAGCAAGCTCGTCGTGAATGCGCGAGTATGCCACCTCCAGGATGGCGTCGGCCAGATTGGACAGCTCCTCGGTGATCTCGGGCAAAGTCGCAAACGACAATACATCGCGCAGCAGAATACGCAGAATCGATTCGCGTCGAAACAGCGCGAGGGCCAGCGCGGCGCGTGCGGACTGCTCGCCAACCGCCCAGAGTGCTGTACGCAAACGGCTGGTGTACTCGTCGGTCCGCAGCACGAGTTGCATGTCGTCGCGGGCTACCAGATCCTCGATCCATTGCGGATTCTGAAGCAGCTCCTCGGACAGGAACCGGCTATGCGCGAATGCCGTGATCACATACAGCAAAGCTGTCCGGGACTCCGCGATACGGCGGAAAGCTTCCGGCTGGCGCTCGCGGATGCGGATCAGATAATGACAGGCGGCGTCGGGGTCGCCGGAGCTCGCCACGATGCGTTCAATATGTTCCGCCGTGCCGCGATCCAGTCCGGTAGTGGCTTCGGCGGGCGTGTGCGGCACAGTCACAGCGTTTTTGTTTCAGGCCTGTTTCACCGGCCGGATCACACCGCCGGGGACGCGATATGGATGCCGCTGGGCCGTCCAGCGCGCCTCACCATATTCGCCCAGGTTCACGGTACCCGACATGCGGTCAGCGCTGGCGGTTCCCGTGAAATCGTACGACAAGCGCGTGCCCTCGATTTTCTGCGAACTGCGAAACCGAACCTGGTTCGCGGCGACCGACCCGCTCAGATCGCCGCTAACGTATTCGCCGCGATGCGTGCCGGCCAGTTTCGTTCCATCCTGCTCGAGAACGATCGTGTGCTCCGCCGATCCGCGGCCGAACTCCATGCGGACGTCCCATTGCCCAGCCACCACCAGCGGCGTTCCCTGCGGCACCTCCGGATTCGAGAACTTCGGAGGATTGGCTAGCACGGCGTAGATGCGTTGCGCGGCGATTTTCTCATCGCCCGGAATCATCATGTACGGCGTAATCGAGATCGAACTGGCCATGTGATCGGGCCGGTTCCCGCTCGCGCTGCCCAGCACAATCCGCGGCTCCGTATCGAGCAGCGTCTTCGCCAGTTCCTGTCCGGTGATGCCCAATTTCGCTCCATCCCAGGAGATGATCAGGCGCGGCGAACGGTTCGACAAACCGTCGGGCTGGCCGACGCTGGTGGTCACTCCACCAACGCGTTTCACAGCCGACGCGATCTCGGCGATCCATGCGTCCCATTGTGCCCACTCCGCTTTATGGTCGCGTTTCGGCCATGCTTCGACCGCTGCAAGCATGCCCATGATCTCTTCTTTGCCGCACTTCAACGAGCGCCCAAAAGCATGATGCGGCGCGCTATTGGCCCAAGCCGCTTTCAGCAGACTCTTCTCGCCGATCAACAGCCCCGCCGCTTGCGGACCGCGAATGCACTTGCCGCCGCTGTAAGCTACGGCCGTCGCACCTCGCTCGAGATGTACATTGGGAATCGTCAGGATTTCCGCGGCCGCGTCCACCACCACGGGAACCCCGTGCCGTCGCGCTGCTTCCGACATCACACGCGTACCCAAGGGCCCTTCATCGCCGGGCCCGGCCAGGATGTACACCATCGCGGTCCGCTCGTTGAACGCGGCATCCAAGGCGGACGGGCTGTGCACCTCGACGATCTTCGCGCCCACCATTCGAATCGCATGGTCGTAGACGTTGCGCGAGTATTCCGGGATGATCACCTCGCTCTTGAGTCCGGTGAGATCCGGCAGCCGCTGCATCCGCTCGGGATTTGAACCCGCGATCGATGCCGCGGTGCAGTGGGTCAGCGCCGCGCAACATCCGGCCGTCACAATGCCCCATTCCGCCTGGGTGACCTCCGCAAGCCGCTTGCCGACGCCTTCCATCAGCTCGTCCATTTGGACGTAGCTGCGTGAGGCTTCATCCATCGCGCGTTTCACGGCGGGCAGTGTTTGAGAACCCGTGATGATGGTGAAGGTGCCACGGCAGTTGACGAGCGGCCGCACTCCGATGGCTCGATAGATCCGTCCACCGTCGCCGGGCGCGACCGTCGCAGCCGGCGCGGACCGTCCGGGCAACGCACTGGCGGCGGCGATCACTCCCCCTCGTTGAAACATCTCCCGCCGGCTGTGGCGCGCAATTTTGTTCAAGAATGCTTCGTACATGGAAGATCTCCTCAACTACTTCACTTGTCCCGCAGCCGGCGCACCTACGCGCGGAGCAGAGGCGTCCCAACGCGGATCGCCCTGCTTGCCGTAGCCGGAAGGTAGCTTGTCCCAGTTCTCGCGCGTGATGCCATTCAGATCGTACACCACCCGGCCGTTGCGGATTGTTAATTCGCATGTGAGTTTGCGGGCCCCGTCCATCTTCGCGCCATTCATGTCGACGAACCCATAATGGCCCTTATCCAATCGCAACACGGCGACGTCGGCCAGGGCGCCCGGCGATAGGTTGCCCAGCTCCTCGTGTTTGATCTCGCGCGCCGGATTCCACGTCGACCGTATGACCACCTCGTCGACGGACATGCCCATTGTCAGAAATTTGTCCATCACGTTCAGCATGTCCTTCATCCCCGCGTTCATGCTGCCGATGTGCAAATCGGTCGAGATTGAATCCGGCAGGAAGCGCGCCTTCACCATCGGCACAGCCACGCGCCACAAGAAGCTGCCGCCGCCATGACCCGCATCGAAGATGACGCCGCGTTGCCGGCCTTCCAGCATCGCTTTGCTCGGACCTCCCGATTCCACTTGTTCACCACGAAGGCCGGAGTACATGTGCGTGTAGATGTCGCCCGGCCGTAAAACGCGAGTCAGCAATTCGTAAAGCGGGCGCTCGAGCCGGTTCGACCCGTAGTCGATCATCACCGGGATATTGGCGATCGTGCCGGCCTCGACCGCCTGTTCATAGGGCTTCCACTCCGGCCCGGCGAAGTGCGCGCTCTTCACGCCCACGACGACGTCCTTATGTCTCAGCGCCATTTCGGCGGTGGGCTTCGCGTCCATGTCGCTCAGATCCTGCTCGTATTTTCCGCCACGCATGCCATTGCCGACGATATTCAGAAACGCCAGCACGCGAGTGCGCGACCGGTCGATGACGCGGTCCTTGAAGTCCTCGAAGTTTCGCCAACCGGAACCGCCCGCATCGGCCACAGTGGTGACGCCGGTGCGAAACGTAAACCCATCCGGATAGACGCTGTTATCGCCGGCGTAGGATGCCTTCTCGCCCGTGCCCGCATATACGTGGACGTGAATATCCACCAGGCCGGGCGTGACATACAGCCCTCTGACGTTGACGGTTTTCAGCGCGCGAGCTGCGTCGATCTTAGGCGCGACCACGGCGATTTTGCCGTCCTTGATCGCGACGTCTTGAATACCGTTGATTTTGTTCTTCCCGTCGATGACGTGGCCGCCCTTCAGCAACAGATCGTACTCCGGCTGCGCTGCGGCGGTTATAGAAGCGAACAGAATTAATAGGATCTTCACGAGGATTACGATATCTCACTGCGGGGATCGGGTGGGGAGGACACAATGGCGCAGACGCCCTGCTGCAGAGTGGCCGGCGGAGTGAGCAGGCTGATCACCAGCAACGCCTCGAAATCGAAATCGTAAAAGAAGCCGGGCTGAACCAGCGTGCCGTGTTCACGTAGTAACGCGAGCACCCATTCCTGCTCGGAGCGCACACGTGGAACTTGCAGAATCACGCTCCAGCCGCCCTCGATGGCGAGCAGGCGGATGTGCGTCGATGGTGCTAACGCCGTGCGGAGGATGTTTAGGTTTTCTCCAATCCGCGCGTGTATCTGAGCCTGAACCGGTCGGCGCGCGTCCAGCAAAACCGGTGCCGCCAGTTGCACCGGAGCGCTTACCGAAAGATAGGTGTCGGCGATCAGCTCCAGGCGTTCGAGCGCTCGATCGCGAACCGACTCGGGGCCGCCCGCCGCGATCCATCCCAATTTCATCTGCGGAAGTCCGGAGACCTTGGAGAGTCCGCTGAGCGAAAAGGTGAGGACGCCGGAGTTCGCCGCCGCGACTTTGATGCGATCGGCCCCGCCCACAATCTCGTAATCGGAGAAGACTTCGTCGGATATGATCGCGAGATCGTGCTCGAGAGCCGCAGTCTGGAGATCTTCGAACTCGCGGGTCTTCAAGAAAGAACCCGTCGGGTTGTTCGGATTCACGACGACGATGGCGCGCGTGCGTGCTGTGATGCAGGAACGGAACGCAGCCGTGTCGATATGCCATCCGTGATCGTAAAACAGCGGATACTGGATCGCCTTCACACCTTCGAGCGCGGCCAGGTATTCGAACAATGGATACGAGGGGCGGGGCGTGAGGATTTCATCGCCCGGCCCGGCGAGCAGCTTGAAGAGGTACGCGTAGCTCTCGCTCGTGCTCGCGGTGAGTAAGATGCGCGCGGGCTCGATCGCGAATCCGGCGCCGCGGTAATAGCCGGCTACGGCTTCGCGGGCCTGCAACGATCCGAATGGTTGCGGCTCGTAACCGAGAACTCGCGGGTCCGCCAACGCACGCGCGATCTCGCCCGCTGGGTACTCGATGCCCGCGCGCGTCGGGTTCGATTCGGTCAAATCGAGGATTTCTTCGCCACTTCCCCGTTTCTCAGCGAGCAACTCGGAAATCGGATTCGCGCGGATCGACCAGTCCAGCCGCCCGGAAAACATCAGGCGACCGTTGCGGATTCTTCGATGGTGAGCGTGCCTTTATCCGCGTCGAGCGCCGCCATCACGCCGATCGGAAGCGTCAGTTGATCGTCGGTATGGCCAATGGTCAGTCCGGACAACACCGGAATTCGCAGAGTGCCCAGAATCCGATCGACGACTTCCGCTGTAGTAAACGAGCCTTGCGTGAACGACGGTTGATAATCGCGCGGCCGGCAGTCGTGGCACTCGCCGAAAATTATGCCGGCAGCCTGTTCCAGCTTACCCGCGAGTTGCAGTTGTGTGAGCATGCGGTCGATCGAGTAAGGCTGTTCCTCGACGTCCTCGATAAAGAGGATGCGGCCGCGAGTGTCGATCTCATAGGGCGTTCCCATAGTCGCCGCGATGAGCGAGAGATTGCCGCCGGTGAGCAGGCCGCGCGCTTTCCCGGGCCGGACGGGACGCAACGTGTGTTTCGGCCGCAATTCGTTCTCTTCGGGCGGATTGGTGAGATCGCCGAGCGGGCGCGCCTCGAACAGCGCACGGCGGTATGCGTTCTGAGTATAGGCGGTGAACGCAGACAGGGGCACGGGCCCGTGAAAGGTGACCAGCCCCGTCATGCGGTGAATGGCCAGATGCATGGCGGTGATATCGCTGTAGCCGGCGAAAATTTTTGGATTGCGCTGGATGAGCGCGTAGTCGATCTTCGCCAGGATTTGGCCGGAGCCGTATCCGCCGCGCAAGCAGAACACCGCCGCGACACTGCTGTCGGCGAACATCGCGTGCAGATCGTCGACCCGCTCCTCGATCGAGCCTCCGGTATAGCCTGCGCGATTGCCGACGTTCCTGCCCCACTTCGGATTGAGGCCGAAGTAGCGGACCGTGCGCTCGGCCGTTCTGAGTGTTTCGGGATCGGTGACGGACGTGGAAGGCGTGATCAGCCCGACGGTGTCCCCCTGCTTGAGCACTTTCGGTTTCAACTGCGTCCTCCGTGAGGTCTGGGCATAGGCAAGGGCCGTGGCTGCGCCACCGATGAGAGCTCTTCGACTCAACATGGATGATCTCATCGTACTCCGATCGGATTTGCTCGCTACAGTGACGCCTTTTCCCCTCATCGGGCGTCCTCTACATGGAGGATTCACCGAATGAACTGGTTGGAGAAGATGTCCAACGCGGCGATCGACCGCATGCCCAAATCGATTTCGCCGCAAAACCACGCCATGATCGATTACATGGTGGCGGGCGCTACCGCGGCGTTCGCCATCTACTGTTTCAAGCGCAACAAGGCTGCGGCAATGGCGGGAATGATGGCAGCCATGGCCGAGGTCACTAACGTGGCGATGACCGATGTTCCCGGCGGAATTTGCAAGGTGATCAGTTTCCCATTGCACGGGCGCATCGACATGGGCACGTCGGCGATGCTTGCCGCTTTGCCGCGTTTCATGGGGTTTGCCGGTGAGCCGGAGAGCAAGTTCTTCTACGGCTCGGCTGCGCTGGCCAGCCTTGTGGTGAGCATGACGGATTTCACCGGCACGGGAGCGCGCGCTCAATCGCAGGCTCTGATGGAAGCGCGCGAGTAGTCCTCACGCGTTCTTCAACAGTTCATCCCAAGTCACTTCGCGTTTCTGCTCGTAAGCCATGCGGCCCAGCAGAGACGTGAGCGTTGCGTCGGCGGCGGGTTGGGCCAGGCTGTACGGCTTGCCGTCGACAATGCTCTGGAAGAACGCCGCCACCGCATCGATGGTGATTTCGCGTTTGGACTCACCCTGATCGATCAGGCTTCGATCCCGAAGATCGTCGGCGTTCTTGAGCGGCGAGGTGACTGTCGGCCCGTGCCAGCGGAAGTAAGTCCGGGCGGTCTCCAGCATCCCTTGCGATCCGTAGAATTGCTCTTTTACATCGCGGAAACCACCGGTGTGTTTGATGCTGATCAACCAGCCTTCTTTGCCCCCGGGATAAACGTAAGTGATGTTGTGATGGTCGGAGGTCCAATCGCCGTAAGGGACCGGATAGCGCAGTCCGCCTGTGCCGGTAGCTTTCAACGGGTGTGCGCCCGCGAACCAGTTCAGAACGTCGACGCCGTGGCAGTCCTGCTCGACAATCGCGCCTCCCGAATACTCCATCCAATTGCCCCAGTGCCGCAACTTCTGATCTGCCGGCGGATACGGCGACTGGAACTTCTGGGGCGGAGTGCCGCCCAGCACCCAGTAGCTGGTCATCATTTTCATGTCGCCGATCTTGCCGGTGCGCAGAATGTCGAGCGCCTTCAGATATTCCGGACTGAAGCGCTGTTGAAACCCGAACTGAACGGTTTTTGACTTGTCGGCACGTTCGGCCGCGCGCATCAGTCGCTTGACGCCCGCAACATCGGCACCCGCCGGCTTCTCGCAATAAACGTGTTTGCGCGCCTGGGTGGCGGCCTCAAAATGCTCCGGGTGGAGAAACACAGGCGTGGCGATAAGCACCGCGTCGATGTCGGACTGGTTCAACAATTCGCGATAGTCGCGATACACGCGCGCGCGGTCGCCGCCCGGCAGTTTGGTTTTTGCCTGGTCGATCCGGTCCGGGAATAAATCGCAGATCGCAGTCAGGTGGGCATTTGGATCGTGGGCCATGTGGGTGCCGACGTATGTGCCGCGCCCGCCCGTTCCGATGACGCCGAAAGAAACCGCCGAATTCGCCTGTGCCCCAAAAGCCGTGGCCGGCTTTAGAATCGTAAAAACGCCTGCGCCCGAAAGCGCGTCACGCCTGGTGAGTCCCGACATACCGTGACTCTATCACGCGTGAGTTTACGACGAGAGGAAGCGCAAGCTGCGAAGCATTTCGTCAAACACACTCTGCACCGAACTGTACTCGCTTCGGGGCGCGATAAAGATGAAATAGAACAGACCCTCCGGCCGGGGCACGGTTACCAACACGTCCACCTCCTGCTCTCCCTGATAGGGGGATGAGCCAGCCAGCGTCGTCACCGTCGCACTCTGTCCTTGTATGGATGTGGCGCGCTGCGACTCGACGCGCATACCCGCGTTCTGGCCTTTTAACTGGGCGATCAACGCGTTCGTGTCGCGCTCTAACTCGATGCGATCGCCTTCCGGGAAATAGTAACTCAGGGTTGCGCCGTATCCGATCTGGACACCCGAGTTACCGTTTTTAAATAACGCGTCGCGCGGAGCTATGGTGACAGCCGTCGAGTTTTGATCGCCAAATGCTTCCCAATTATCCGGGTAATTGATGGAGTAGGCGTTCGTGCGATACTCCTTCAATCGCGAGGACGGACGGATGTGCGGCGGCGAGGACGGATGCTGGTCGGTATACGAACTGCGCAACTGGCCGCGTGACGGCAGATGCATGACAAGGTCCTTGATGCGCTCGAATTGACCTGTGTCGGTCGTGTAATCGCGCTGCGGCAGTTGGCGGATCTCGCTTTCCACGGCTCTCACTCGATTGCCGGGATTCGGGTGATCGGAAAGGAAATTCGTCAGCACGCTGGACTTGCCGGCCTGCGCTTCCAACTTCTCGAAGAAACGAGCCATCTCGATCGGGTTATAGCCCGCGTCGGACATGATCAAAGTGCCGTTATAATCCGCTTCGGCCTCGGCGCTGCGAGAGAACCGCAGCAGCACGGAATTGGCGCCCAGGCCTACGCCAAGCTGCGCCATCGTGCCAAGCAGTCCGCCGCCCATGACAGCGCCGGCCAGCATCGCAGGAATCTGTACCAGGTTTCTTTTGCTGGCCTGATTGGTCGCGTGGCGGAGAATTATATGCGACATCTCATGAGACAAGACACCGGCCAACTGAGCTTCGTTCTCACAAGCGACGATCGTGCCTGTGTTGACATAAATAGGTCCGCCCGGAAGTGAAAACGCGTTTACGTTCTTGTCGGCCACTAAACCGAAGGTGAAGGGCCACTCGCCCGCGTATCTGGAACGTGACAAGCGTTGTCCGATAGAAGTCAAATATTGACTGACTTCGGAGTTATGCACCACGGCCATCTTTTGTTCAATTTCGTGCTGAGCTTCTTTGCCCAGTTGAACATCCTGTTTCGCCGAGAACAGGTTCCAGCCCGGCTTGGGCTGCTGAATGGCTCCGATTGCGGCGCCGGTTACGGCCAGTAAAACACCTGCGGCAACCACCGATGTGCGCATTTTCGACACCTCTCCCCACGGTGGGATGCGCGCTAATCGAAAGCGTTTCAGAGGCATACGCTATAATTCTCTTCATGATTAAGGCCACCGCGAAGATCTGGCGCAATGGACAGTTGATCGATTGGAATGATGCCACGATCCACGTACTTGCGCACGTCACCAGCTACGGCAGTTCCGTCTTCGAGGGCATTCGCTGTTACGCGACAAATATTGGACCCGCTATCTTCCGCGCTCGTGAGCACGCGCGCCGCCTGATCGATTCCGCCAAGATCTACCGGATCGAACTGCCCTACAGCGCCGATCAACTCGTGGACGCAATGCTCGAAGTAATTCGCGTGAACGGAATGCAGTCGTGTTACGTGCGGCCTCTGGTGATTCGCGGATACGGCAACGTCGGAGTACTGCCTACCAAGGACAATCCCATCGAAACATACATTGCATGTTGGGAGTGGGGCAAGTATCTCGGCGATGAAGCACTGGCCAACGGCGTTGACGTTTGTATCTCCAGTTGGACCCGTATTGCGCCCAACACGCTCCCCGCACTCGCCAAGGCCGGGGCGAACTACATGAACTCCCAACTGATCCGGATGGAGGCGCATGTCAATGGCTACGCCGAAGGCATCGCGCTGGACGACTCAGGGTATGTGAGCGAAGGTTCGGGCGAAAACGTGTTCGTGGTTCGTGACGGCAAGCTCCTTACTCCGCCGCTGGGAGCGTCCGTGTTGCCCGGCATCACGCGTCAAACTGTGATCGAGCTCGCCGGCTCTCTGGGATTTCCGGTTGCCGAAGCTCCGGTGCCTCGCGAAATGCTCTACATCGCCGACGAGGTGTTCTTCACGGGCACAGCCGCCGAGATTACGCCGATTCGTTCGGTGGACCGCATCGAAATCGGGAAGGGGCACCGGGGCCCCATCACCGAACGCTTGCAGCGTGAGTTCTTTGCGATTGTCGAAGGCGCGGCGGAGGACCGCTTCGGATGGCTGACCCCCGTTGCCGAAGCCGTAGGAGCCAGCAAGTAGCGTGTTCAGATTGATCGATCCGCGGGTGCCGGCGAAGGCGTCCACCTCCCCCGAGATTCTACGCCCCAACCGCACCCGCGAAGGATCTGTGAACAGTTGTACCAGCGTCCGGACATTTTGGCCAGCGCGAAAAGGCGTTCAGACCCCGGATTTCAACAGATGTTTTCTCTACGCCTCCAGCAATTTACGGACAGATGTCTGTGCGTAAGGTGTGTATAAAACGGAATCTATATGAAGTGTTTCGGGATTGAAACCGCCACTGGCTCGGCAATCGAGATTTCCGCAAGCGCGGTGATCGACGGAGTGGACCATCTTATATCGCCGCCGCGGGATCTGCCGTACATCGCGCCGGGGTTCGTCGATCTGCAGGTGAACGGCTTCGCGGGCGTCGACTACTGTTCGCCACACGCTCCGGCCGAGAAGATCGCGTGGTCCATCCGCATGATACACGCCACGGGCGTGACCCGCTTCTTTCCGACGGTGATCACCGGCTCGCCTGAGGATATGGCCGGCGCACTGCGAAATCTGGCGCGCGCCAAGGCGAGCCTGCCGGAGGGCGGCGCGATGGAGGCCTTCCACGTGGAAGGTCCGCACATTTCGCCGGAGGACGGGCCGCGCGGCGCTCATCCGCAGCGCTGGGTCAGGCCGCCGGACTACGACGAATTCCGGCGCTGGCAAGAGGCGGCGGATGGCAACGTGCGACTGGTAACCGTATCCCCCGAGTGGCCCGAAGCCCCCGGTTATATCGAGAAACTGACTCGCGAAGGCGTCGTGGTCAGCGTTGGGCATACGAAGGCGAATGCGGAACAGATCGACGCGGCGGTGAGTGCGGGCGCGACCCTTTCGACGCACCTGGGAAACGGTGCGCACCAGTTACTCGCTCGCCACCCTAATTATATTTGGGAGCAGTTGGCGCAGGACCGGCTGGCCGCGAGCTTCATCGTGGATGGAATCCATCTCGGCGCTTCGTTCCTGAAGGTGGCCTTGCGAGCAAAAGGGGTGGAGCGTTTAATCCTGGTGACGGATGCAGTGATGCCCGCCGGATGCGAGCCGGGTCCTTATATGTTGGGCGAAGTCGAAGTGGAACTGCACGCCGACGGAAGCGTCCGGATGCGTGGTGGAACGCGATTGGCGGGCTCCGCACTTACCATGGACCACGCGATCGCGAACGTCATGAGGTTGGCTGGCGTGACCCTGCGCGATGCGATCACGATGGCCACAATTAACCCGGCGCGGATTGGCAAGATTGCGTCGCGGCGCCGAGGCTTGTCGGTCGCCGAGCGCGCGGACCTGGTGGTGTTTCAAATGGATTCGTCAACCGGCGATCTTCGAGTATTAGAAACGTACGTCAGCGGCGAACGCGTGTACGTGGCGGCATAGAGCGATGCGATCCTTACTGATTGCGGCGATCTGCGTCACATCATTATCCGGCCAGACGGTGGCGGACCGTTGCCGCGAAATATTGAATGACGCACTGAAAGACAATAATCCGGACGTGCGCAAGGAAGCGGTTTTGTCGCTGAGTCTGGGCGGCGCGCGCCAGCCGTTCCTGGGAATGCTGACGGCGATGTTGGACGACAAGGACGTGCAGGTCCGCTTGGCCACGATCGCGAGCCTGGAGGATTTGGGAAGCAAAGGCGCGCTGGACGCTCTTCACACGGCGTTGAACGATGAAACGCCTGAGGTGAGTTACGCAGCGGCTAAGGCTCTCTGGGCGATGAAGGATCCCGCGGGCAAAGCCGCACTCCTCTCCGTCCTGAGTGGAGAGACAAAAACCTCCAGCAGCTTTCTCACGCTCCAGAAACGCGATGCTCTGCGTCTGATTCACACACCGAAGCCGATGTTCCTGTTCGCGCTGAAAGCCGGCGCGGGCTTCGTGCCAATTCCGGGTGTAGGCGCTGGCGTCGCATCGATGCAGGGCATCCTGTCGGACCCCGGCGTATCCGGCCGAGCTACAGCCGCCCTCCTGCTCGGAACGGAGAAGGACAAAGCCACGGCCGCGGCCCTGCGCGATGCGCTGGAGGACAAGGACTGGTCAGTGCGCGCCGCGGCGGTTCATTCCCTGGCGCTCCGCAATGACGTGTCCGTTAAGCCCGATCTCGCCCGCTTGTTGAACGACAGCAAGGAGCAGGTCCGGTTACGCGCCGCCGCGGGATACCTTCGATTGGCGTTCTTGACTCGGCGGCGGCCCGCCAAATAGAACCGTTTGCTCCGCCAGCCCCGACTATGGTACGAATTGAAGCCATCTGGAGGGGCCGCATTGTCTCGATATTTACTTCTGCTTCTTGTCACCGCTTCATGGGCCGCCGCGCAAACTGAACGCGGCAGCATCACAGGCGTAGTTACCGACCCGAGCGGCGCCCACATCGCCGGCGCGCCCGTCACAATTACTAACAAAGCCACTAACACAGCCCAACACGTCACAACGACGAACGCCGGCGAGTACAGCGCGCCCAATCTCAGCATCGGCGATTACCGGATCGAGGTTGCCGCGCCCGGCTTCCGGCGCTTTGTTCAGGACGGCGTAACGCTTACCGCGGGCGGTACGGTCCGGGTGGACGCGCAACTCACCGTCGGTCAATTGAGCGAGACAGTCGAGGTGCAGGCGCAAGCTCCGCAGATGCAAACCGAGGACGCCAGGATCAGCACGGCGGTACAGAACAGACTGGTCGATGAACTTCCGCTGGTGGTGGGCGGCGCGCTGCGTAGTCCGTTCGATCTGGTGTCCACCGTTCCGGAAGCGAAGGGCAGCGGCAATACTCTGTCGATCGGCGGCGGCCAAGCGGCGGGTTGGAGCGCGACGCTCGATGGTTTATCGGTGAATACGAACCGGTCGGCGGACGCGAGCGAAACGGCTTATCTCACTCCGTCGGTGGAGGCGATCACCGAATTCGCCGTCGATACAAACGGGTTTAAAGCGGAGTACGGCCAGGCGGGCGGCGGCGTAATCACGTTCGCCTCCAAGTCGGGCACGAACTCCTATCACGGCAGCGCGTACGACTTCATCCGCAACGACGCCCTGGACGCGCGCGGGTTCTTCGCGCAAAGCCGCTCCATCTATAAGCAGAACGACTTCGGCACATCCCTGGGCGGCCCCGTTCGCATTCCGAAACTCTACGATGGCCGCAACCGGACGTTCTTCTTCGTCGCTTACGAAGGATTCCGCAATCGCCTCGGCTCGAATGGGACGATTCTAACCGTACCCACGCCGGAGATGTACCAGGGCGATTTTTCCAACTGGGTCAATTCCAAGGGCCAGCTCATCCCGATTTACGATCCAGCCTCGACGCGTCCCAATCCAAACGGCAGCGGCTTTATCCGCGACCAGTTCCCCGGAAACAAAATACCGGTCGAACGTTTCAGCGCAATTTCCAAGGCGATTCTCCCTTACGCGACCGGTGTGCTGCCCAATCGCGCGGGCATCGTTCCGGGCACGCCAGGCTGGATCTCCAACAACTATGTCTCGAACGGAGGCACGACGCAGACCCCCACGGATAAAGGTAGCTTCAAGATCGACCAAAACTTCACGTCGAATCATCACCTGTCTTTCTTCTACAACCGGACGCGCTATAACTCCGAACCGGGCGCGAGCGGTCCGTCGGGACTGCCGGTTCCGCTGTGGAACGGGCAGGTGTCGCAATTCGACGCGGCCCTGTACCGCATGAGCCACGATTGGACTGTCTCCGCGCGCCTGTTCAACCACTTCTCGATCGGCGGAAATAAGTTTTCGAAAAATAGTTACTCGCCCGCTACAGGTCAAAACTGGGCCAGCAAAGTCTGCATCAAGAACGCAGTGGACTGCAACGTCAACTTCCCGGTTATTTCATTCAGCGAATTTACGGGATGGGGCAGCACGGCGTACAACGGCACGGAGCAGCCGTCGTGGTCGTTGAAAGACGATCTCAGTTTTATTCGCGGCGCGCACACGATGAAGTTCGGGTATGCGTTCGAGAGCCAGCGCGCCAATGGGTTCGGGCAGCAGAACATCGCGGGTCAGGCCAGCTTCAGTTTCCTCGAGACTGCGGTTCCGGGAGCGACGTCGTTCACCAGCGGCAGTTCGTTCGCATCGTTCCTGCTGGGCGCGGCCGATAGCGGGGCCACCGAGACCATCCGCTACTTGCCGCAGACGTACGATTATCACGGCTTCTACGCCCAGGACGATTGGCGCATCACGCGCAAACTGGCGCTCAACTTCGGACTGCGCTATGAGTTCACGCAACCGCCCGTCGCCGGTGGAGATCAGTACTCGGATTTCTCGCCCACCACGCCGAATCCCGCGGTCAACAACTATCGCGGCGCACTGATCTTTGCAGGGGAAGGGCCCGGCCGGCAGGGAACGCGCAGCCTGATTCCCGGCTGGTTCGGCGGTTGGGGCCCGCGCGCCGGGTTGGCATACTCATTGGACCCGAAGACCACGATCCGCGTGGGATTTGCGCGCTCGTTCAGCCGGGTTACGGTGGTGGCCTCGAGCAGTCACTACGCGGGCTTTATCGGACAATACAACTTTGCTTCCTCGAACCAGGGAATCACCCCGGCGTTCTATTGGGATCAAGGGCTGCCCTCCTATCCTCTGCCGCCACAAATCAACCCCGCGTTCGTGAACAATCAGAATGTCGATTACTGGCAAGGACAGAATGCGACCCGGGCTCCCGAAGCTCTGAATTGGACATTCTCGATCCAGCGCGAGTTGACGGCCAACACCATGTTCGAAGCCGACTACAACGCCACAGTGGGTACGCATCTGCAGAGCGGGACAGTCAACATAAACCAGGTCCCCATGACGGCGATGAACGCCTTGATTCAGCAGTACGGGGCGACGCAGGCCATCAATCTTCTAAATTCGAATATCCTGTCGGCGCAGGCGGTGGCGGCTGGAATCCCGATTCCTTATCCCAACTTCACGAATTCGGCGGTGCAGCGATCGCAGACGGTGAGTCAGGCGCTGCGGCCTTACCCGCAATATCTCACCATCGATACAAGCCAGAGCGGCGGCGACAAAAGCGGGCATTCGAGTTATCACGCGATGGTGTTGCGCGTGAACCGGCGCTTCTCCGGCGGTCTAACATTCCAGTGGAGTTATGTTTTCTCCAAATTGCTGACCGACTCGGATACCTATTACGCCAATGGCGGGTTTGCAGAGGACCAGGGCAACCGGCGCCTGGAGAAGTCGATCGGCCGTTTCGATCAGACGCATGTGCTCAAGCTGAACACGGTTTACGAATTGCCGTTCGGCAAAGGGCGGCGCTGGCTGACCGGCGGGTTCGCCAATCGATTAGTCGGCGGGTGGCGTTTGAGCGCGATTCAGGTATATTCGAGCGGCTACCCGATCGGAGTTACGCGCAACGCGCCCCTGCCGATCTTCAACGGTTCGAACCGTCCGTACATCACGACTTATGATTGGAGAGCCCCGGTGAGCGGGAAGTTCGACCCGGCCAAAAACCTGTTCCTCGATGCGGCTGCGTTCCCTGTGCAGCCGCGCGATCTGTTGGGCAACGCCACGCGCTACAACCCGAAGGTGCGCGCGTTTCCCAACCTGAACGAGAACGTCAGCCTCGGCAAGTCGTTCGACATCACCGAACGGTTCCGCATCGATTTCCGCGCCGAGGCGTTCAACATCTTCAACCGGATTGTCTTTGCCGCGCCGAATACGAATCTCAACAGCACTTCGTTCGGCATCATCTCGGCGCAGTCGAATTCGCCGCGCCAGATGCAGGGCGCGCTGAAACTCTACTGGTGATTTCTACGCCGCCTGGCGGGAGAGAAGTTCTCGCAAAGTAACGCCTAAGTGCAGGAACTCATCGAGCGAGGGCGGTTTTTGTATATAGCAGTTCGCTCCCAGGCGGGCCGTATCGGCTCGATCCTGGGGCGAATCCGAAGAGGTCAAAATCGCCACCGGCGTCCCGCTCAGCATAGGATGCGAACGAATCCTCGCGAGAAGTTCTTTGCCGTCTACCTTCGGTAGATTGAGATCCAAAAGTATTAATTGAAGGTTTGGGTTCTCGGCGATTCTCTCGATGTGGGCGGCGGCTTGTTCGCCATCAGCAAACCAATCCAGGTGAAACTGTACACCGTGGGTCCGGAGCGCCTCCTTCAACAGGAAGACGTCGGCGGGATTGTCCTCGACCATCAGAATTCGAGCCGATTGTTCATCTCGCACGCGATCTCAGTCTAGAACACATTCACGTCACAATGCAAAACGCCATTCATGCGGCCACGCGGATCTCGCCGTTGCCGAATGCCGTCTGACGGCCAATTCCGGCGAAGACGGCAGCCTGCAGATATGGCATGAACTCCGACAACTCGCCCTCGTATTCGGCGGTTCCAGCGAAGCCGCCGATTGGATGGCGCTGGCCGGTCCGGCTGCTGAGGCGTTCCACATCCAACCGGTGCAGGTCGCAGCGAGTCATGCGAATTGCCGCGGCACGTTCACCAAGGCTCCTGAAATCGATCTCCAAAATGCCGGCGCCATACAGCCGGTTCAGCGTAGCGATCCGGTCGCGAACGCGTGCGAACAGGACGCCGAAATCCGGCCGGCCCACCAGTGCGTGTTCATGTTTCAGCTCCGTGGGAGTGATGAAATCCACGCGGAGACGGTGCACGGGTGTACCCGAAGGACTGAGTGGGATGCGCGATGGGTGCGCCCCCGCTCGGGCTTCGATGGACGTGCCAGTGAACAACCGGCTCAGGACGCCTTCCTGCAAATCCATCTGATCGACCGAGAGCAACTCCGCGCGGCCCCGCCGTGGACCCAGCCCGGAGCGCGCCAATTCAGCGAACGTCAGCACGAAGTAAGCGATGGCTGGATCGTGGATGTCGAACAAATGGACGTCGAAGTGGAACGCGCGTCCGGGCGCGACCGTCTGACCGTTCAGATGGGCCGCACGGAAGACAAATGGCCGGGGCCAATCTGCAAGCCCGCTGGGGCCTGAGTCCTGCGAGCCCGGTTCAAAGATGCGGGCGTACGGACATTGTCCCCGGCGCGGGCAGGACTTTGCACCCGGACACTCCGGAGCGCAGGCGATCCGGCGCAAAATGGTCCCGAACGCACCCCGGATGATATTGCCGGGTTTGCCTTCCGGGAAATGAATCGACTCTTCCGCCCGAAATCGAAATCTTAGCCGGAACAATGCGAAATGCGGATCCACCATACGATTGCGCCCGAGGAAGTCATTCATCATATCGCGTTACGGTTGCTACGCTGGTGAAGATGAAACTCGCGATCGCGGCAGTGCTGATCCCGGCCGCTCTATGTGGACAATCTCTCGCCGAATTCGAAAAGCGAGTGACTGAATTTGACCTTCGCAACGGCATGCACTTCATTGTGATCGAACGTCACGACGCGCCTGTGGTGTCGTTTCACTCGTATGTGAACGCCGGCGCGGTGGACGATCCATCGGGCGAAACCGGCATCGCGCACATGTTCGAGCACATGGCGTTCAAGGGCACCGAGGCGATCGGGTCGAAGAATTACCCCGCCGAAAAGGCGGCGCTCGAGCACGTCGAACGCGTGTACGACAGGCTGGAGCAGACGCGCCGTGAAGCCGGGGAGAGGCACGCTGCGCCGGATGCCAAGGCGATGGCCGCCATCCAGACGGAACTGGAGCAGGCGATCGACAAAGCGAATAGCTACGAAATTCCCAACGAGTACGATCGGATCGTCGAGGCTAACGGTGGCGTTGGCATGAATGCCGGTACCTCGGAGGACAGCACCGATTATTTTTACAGCTTTCCGTCAAATCGCGTGGAGCTGTGGTTTCTTCTGGAGTCGCAACGTTTCCTCGCGCCAGTGTTTCGGGAGTTTTATAAGGAGCGCGATGTGGTTCGCGAGGAGCGCCGGATGCGGACCGAGAGTAGTCCGCAAGGTCTGCTGATTGAGAGTCTTTTGTCAACAGCCTTCGCGGCGCATCCTTATAAGACCGGCCCTGCAGGTTGGGCGAGCGACATCGAGAACTTCCGCCTGAGTGAAGCGATCAAGTTTTACAAGACGTACTATGTGCCGGGCAATATCACGATCGGCATTGCGGGCGATGTGGATCCCAAGGAGGCGCGCCGTCTGGCGGAACGCTATTTCGGCATGATTCCACCCGGGGCGCTTCCGCCGCGCGTCCGCACCGTTGAGCCGCCGCAACGCGGTGAGAAACGTGCGCAGGTGATTTCGGCGACGGAGCCCTATCTGGCCATCGGTTACAAGCGACCCTCGCAGAACGATCCCGACGACTTGATCTTCGATGTGCTTGGCGATGTACTGGCCGGTGGCCGTACGGGAGTGCTGTACACCGAACTGGTGCGCGACAAACGGCTCGCGCTCGGAGCGTTCGCGCAACCGTCTTTTCCAGGCGGCAAATATCCAAACCTGTTCCTGTTCTATCTAATTCCCAATCGCGGACGCACGCTCGAAGAGAATGAAAAGGCGTGCTATGAAATCGTCGAACGCCTAAAGACAACCAAGGTCAGCGACGAAGCGCTGCAACGCGTCAAGACCAAGTTGCGTGCCGACCTGATTCGCAAGTTGGACAGTAACTCCGGGTTAGCCGGCGAATTGCCGTCGTATCACGCGGCATATGGCGATTGGCGGCGGCTGTTTACGGAGCTCGAAGCTTACAACCGCATTACTGCAGACGATGTCCTGCGGGTCGCCCGCCAGTATCTCACTGCTGAAACACGGACCGTCGCCTATACTGTTCCGCCTGCGTCTGCCGCAAAGGAGAACCGGTAATGCGGGTACTCCCGATCGCTCTGCTTGCCGTCGCGTGTGCCTGGGGTCAAGGCGAGGCGACACTCCGGACCATTCCCAATCTGCCGAATTATAAAAGCCTGCACTTTCCTCAGTTGAAGCAGGTCCACATACCGGATCCCATCCGGTTCACACTGCCCAACGGAATGAAGGTGTTCCTGTTGGAGCACCACGAACTGCCTCTTGTCAGCGGATTTGCTCTCGTGCGGACCGGCAATCTATTTGACCCTCCGGACAAGCGCGGCCTGGCTGAATTAACGGGGTCAGTCATGCGCTCGGGCGGTACGCGCGACAAGACGGGAGACGAACTCGATCAGACGTTGGAGAACATGGCCGCCTCTGTTGAGAGCAGCATTGGAGAAAGCCGCGGCACGTTATCGTTTTCCTGTCTTCGCGAGAACACTGACAAGGTGATGTCGATCTTCAGGGATGTCTTGACTCAGGCCGAGTTCCGCCAGGACAAACTCGAGTTAGCGAAAACCCAGTTGCGGAGCGCAATTGCCCGGCGCAACGACGACCCATCCGGGATCGCGTCGCGTGAGCTCGCAAGCATCGTGTACGGCCGCGAATCGCCTTACGGCTGGAGCCTGGAATACGAGCATGTCGACCGGATCGCGCGCGAGGATCTCATCAAGTTCTACCAGCGTTACTATTTCCCGTCGAACATCATTTTGGCGGTCTACGGCGATTTCAATGCAGCAGACATGCGGGCCAAACTCGAGGTCCTGTTCGGGCCGTGGGATTACAAGCAGCCTCCGGTGCCTGCCTTTCCTGCAGCAGACGCCAAACCGGCGCCAGGCCTCTATCTTGCCGACCGGAACGATGTAACGCAGACCTTCTTCGAAATCGGCCATATTGGCGGACTGCTTCGCGATAAGGATTATCCCGCTCTGCAGGTGGCCGCTAACATCCTGGGTAGTGGGTTCACCAGCCGTCTTATGCGCCGCGTCCGGACGGAGCTGGGCTATGCATACAGCATCGGCGCGGGCTGGGGCGCGGGCTATGAGTCGCCGGGGTTATTCGAGATTTCGGGCAGCACCAAGTCACAAACCACAATCGAGACGATCCAAACCATTGCGCAGGAATTAGCCAAATTGAGAAACGGAGAAGTCACGGATGAAGAATTGCGTACCGCCAAGGATACCGTGGTGAACAGTTTTGTCTTTCTGTTTGACACTCCGGCGAAGACACTCAACCGGCTTATCTCGTACGAGTATCATGGTTACCCGCGCGATTTTATTTTCCAATTTCAAAAGGCGACAGCGGCGGTTACCAAATCGGATATTCAGCGGGTGGCCCGGCAGTATCTCAAGCCGGAAAACCTGACCATCGTGGCGGTAGGCAATCCAAAGGAATTCGTACAGCCGCTATCCAAATTGGGAATACCTGTCCATCCGCTCGATCTGACAATCCCTGAACCGAAGCCGCGCCCTGGAGGTGACCAGCGATGATGAGATACTTTGCCCTGTTGTGTTGTGCGACGGCGTTGGCCGCGTACGCCGAAACCGATCAGCAGCGCGGTCAGCGTGTAGTGGACGAAGCAGTGGCCGCGCTCGGTGGGGAGAAGTTTCTATCCATGACGGATCGCGTCGAGAGCGGCCGCGCTTACTCCTTCTATCGGGAACAGCTATCTGGGTTGGCGCTGGCCAAGATCTATACCCGCTACCGCGATGCCCCAGGCGCCAAAGTCAAGGTGGAAGAGCGCCAGGCCTTCGGTAAGAAGGAAGAGAGCATCGTTCTATTCATGCCGGATGGAGAGGGGTACGAGCTTACCTTCCGCGGCGCGCGGCCGTTGCCGCAGGACCGCATCGCGCGCTATTACGACACCACGATGCACAATATCTTTTATATTCTGCGCACCCGGTTGCATGAGCCTGGGATGATCTTCGAATCAAAAGGGTCGGATGTTATCAATAATGTGCCGGTAGAAATCGTAGACATTACCGATGCAAAAGATCAGGTAACAACAGTGTACTTCCACCGCAGTACGAAGTTGCCGGTCCGCCAGGTTTTCAATCGCCGGGATCCAACGACCAAGGAGAAGGATGAGGAAGTCACCCTATTCTCGAAGTATCGTGACGTGGGCGATGGAGTCCAGTGGCCGCTCTCGATTCAGCGCGAACGGAATGGCGAGAAGATCTTCGAACTGTACTCCGACTCAGTCACCGTGAATCAAGGCTTGCCGGACAAGATGTTCGCGCTACCATCCGGTGTCAAGAAGCTGAAGCCCGGCATCTGATCAGCGGCGCCGGGCTATGGCGATCAGGGATTGCCCGATCGGCAGCCCAACACCAGCACCCAGCAAACGCGCTTCCACGGCCAGCGGGAGATACAGCAGTTGATCGAGCCACGCGCTGACAGGCTCCACGCCACTGCGCGGCGGCGCATTGGTGAGCGGTTCCCAAATACGGAACTTCGCGAGCGCGGCGGGCAGAAGAAGCGTATTGGCGTAGGTGCTGCGCTCGACTTGGAAACCGTGATCCTCGAGGAGTCGCAACAATCTGCTCTTCGTGAACCGCTGCCGCTCGTGCGCGAACTCCGAATGCCGGCTCCGGAGAATATCGAGCGCCGATACGCGGATCACGAGCAGTCCTCCGGGCCGCAAAACCCGCGCGAATTCGGCCATAGGCTGATGCTCCTGGCCGCGCGGGAAATGCACGATCACATCCATCGAAAGCACCAGATCGAATTCGCGATCGCCGAACGGGAGCGCGGCGATGTCGCATTGTGCAAGCCGCGCAACGCCCAATCCACGCGCGTATCGCAGACCCTCTTGGCCGAGATCGACCGGATACATCGGCCAGGCGTACCGCTCGCTCAACACGCGCGAGAGATAGCCGGTTCCGCAGCCTGCCTCGAGCACGCGCTCAAACCGGCGCCCGGCGGCGATGGGATCCAGCAGTCCGATGAGTATGCGCAGCATGCCGCGGTACCACCAGAAGCTCTGCTCCGAGCGCGCGATGTTCGCGAACTCGGCCGGGTTCATCATCCGGAGACTTAAACTTCGGCGTACAACAGACGCCAGAGAGCGCCGGAATGCTCAGGCATCTTGCAGGTCGGGTCGGCGTCGTGGGGATCGAGATAGCGTCTCAGGTTCGCGCGATGGTATTCGACAGCGCGCGCCAGTCCATCTTCGAAAGGCACCAGCGCGTGCCAGCCCAATTCTTCCTGGATGCGGCTGCTGTCGGTGGTGTAGCTGCCGATGTCGATCGGCCGCATCTCATCCGGGAATGGCAGAAATTCCAGTTCGCACCCGCCCGCCAAGCCGGACGAGATCTGCGCGATTTCGGCGACGCTCAGCGATCGCGGGCCGCCAACGTTGTAGGAGCGCGATCGAACCTGCGGGATCGAGCCCGCCATTAGAAACGCCTCCACCGCATCGTCGACATACATCGGATCGCGAAGCTGACGGCCATCACCATACACCTCGATCCGTTGTCCCAGCAGTATGCGCCGCAAGAAGGTGTTCAGGAAACCTTGGCAGGGTACATCCAGCGCCATGCGCGGTCCGTAGACGTTCGTCAGGCGTAGAACAATCGCGTCAATCTGCCCGGACCGGGACAGCATCTGGTGGTACATCGATGCCGCATACTTATGCACGCCGTTGAAATCCACCGGTTGAATCGGATGCCGCTCGTCGATCGGCAGGTAATCGGGAATCCCGTAAATCTGGCGGGTACTCGCATAAACGACGCGGACGCCCGGCGCATGACGCGCGCATTCCATCAGAAACCGGAGCTGTGCGACCGTGTTGATCTGCAGGTCGCGTTCCGGAAACTGCATGCTGTGAATATGGCTGATCTCGCCCGCCAGGTTGAAGATCACGTCGCTTTCGGCAATGTCCTCGCGGAACACCTCGGGCTCCGCAATATCCGCCGTGCACAGGCGCACATCATTTTCGACCGGTTTGATGTTAAACAGGTTGGCCCCGCACCCCGGAACCGAGGAATCGACGATGGTAACGCGGGCGCCTTCATCGACCAGCCGTATAGCCAGACTGCTGCCGATAAATCCCAGCCCGCCCGTCACCAGGACGCGCTTACCGCTATAACGCATAGTGCTTGGCTTCAGAGTATCACCGCGCCCGCAACCTCGGCGGGCCTCAAGTTCCATGGCCTCCGTACTAGCCAATCGCTCGGTTTCAGGGGAGCAGCCGATCCAGCCGGTTCTTCATCTCCCGCCACTCCTCGCGCATCTCCGGAAGCTTCGCCAACACGGCCAGTTGCTGGAGATGCTCCTTCAACGGTCGCGCCGGCGTACCCCACATCACCTGCCCTCTTCTCACGATTTTCGAATTCAGAATGCCCGCGCCGGATCCGATGACGGCCTGGCTTTCCACTTGTACCTTTTCGCCCATCCCGACCTGGCCGCCGATCGCCGCGTAATCGCCGATCACACATCCGCCGGCCATCCCCGTCTGCGCCGCGATCACGACGTGCTTCCCGATGCGGCAGTTGTGTCCTACGTGGACCATGTTGTCGAGCTTCGTCCCGGCTCCTATCGATGTAACGCCCAGCGCCGCGCGGTCCACGCAGGAGTTCGCGCCGATCGCCACGTCGTCTCCTATCTCGACGCGCCCGATCTGCGGGAAATTCTCCCAGCGGCCTTCGCGCATGACGAAGCCGAATCCGTCTGCACCCAGCACCACGCCCGAGTGCAGCACAACACGGTTGCCGATAACCACGCCGTCGTACACCGTCACCCGCGCGTGCACGGTGCAGTCATCGCCGATTCGAACTTCGTCGCCGATCACGCAACCGGCGCCGATCGTAGTTCCCGAGCCGATACGCGCGCCTTCCCCGATGGTTGCGTAAGGCCCGATGGCAACCGCTTCGCCCAACACTGCGGCTGCGCCGATGATCGCCGTCGGGTGCACGCGTCTCGCCGGGCTGCGCTCGGGATGGAGCCGGGCGATGACCCGCGCAATCGCTGCCCGCGGTTCGGGCACGCGAATCACCGTCTGGCCTTTTGCGTTTGAATAATTCAGCGCTACCACCAGGCATCCCGCGTTGGACTCAACTGCGTCCCGGCTTCCGCGCCCACCGCTCACGAAACTGATCTCGTTTGCCCGCGCGTTGTCCAAGGGCGCGACGCCCACAACGTCGTGGTCGCCATCGCCCTCCCAACTCGCGCCGAGCATCTCCGCTAATTCGCGCACCAACATGCCGTTTATCATACAAGTTATGCCCGTCGATCCTTCGGCCAGCGTGGCTCCGGCGGCGCGAGTCCACCCCGATGCGCAAATCGGTCCGCGGGCGATCATCGGCGATTTCTGCGTGGTGGAGCAGGATACCGTCATCGGCGCAGAGTGCCGCCTGGAGCCGTACGTGTACATCAAGCGCTGGACGACGCTGGGCGATGGCAACGAGATTTCCGCGGGAACCGTGTTGGGCACCGATCCGCTCGACAAGAATTTCAACGGGCAGCGTAGCTACCTTCGCATCGGCCGCGCCAACAAGATTCGCGAGCATTTCACCATCTCGCGCGGCACCCAGCCGGAGTCGGCTACTGAGATCGGCGATGAGAACTACATCATGACCAGCGGCCACATCGCGCACAACTGCTCCATCGGGAATGCGAACGTGATTGCGAGCTGTGCGCTGGTGGCCGGCTACACACAGATCGAGGACCAGGCGTTTATCTCGGGCGGTGTTCTGATTCATCAATTCTCGAAGATCGGACGGCTGGCGATGATCAGCGGCAACACGCGTGTCAATCTCGATGTGCCGCCATTTTTCCTGTACAGCGGAGTCTACGTGGAGGCGAAAGGACTGAATCTTGTGGGCCTGCGCCGTGCGGGATTCAGCGCCGCCGACGTGTCCGCTCTTAAAACTGCGTACCGGCTGTTATACCGCTCCGGCTTGAAATTAGAGGCGGCCCTCGCGCGCATCGAGCGGGAAGTTCCGACGGCTCACACCCATCACCTGGTCTCGTTCATTCGATCCAGCAAGCGAGGCATCTGCCGTGAATAGGCCGTTCGCCGCGGCTTGTTTCGCGGCCGGCGCGCTGGTTGTCCTCGCCTACGCCAATCACTTCGAAAACGCGTTCCACTTCGACGACTTCCATACGATCACGGGCAACCCGTACATTCGCAGCTTGCGCAATCTGCCGCGTTTCTTCACCGATCCGCGGACTTTCAGCGTGCTGTCCGCGCATCAGTCGTACCGTCCGCTGGTCACCACTTCGCTGGCGATCGATTACCGCGCCGCGCACGGCCCAAACCCGCTGTACTTCCACCTGTCCACGTTTGTTCTGTTTCTCGCTCAACTCGTGCTCATGTACATGTTGTACGTCCGGCTGATGGACCTTGCCGAACCGAACGTGCGGAATCGCTGGATCGCGTTGATGGCAGCGGCTCTCTACGGCGTCCATCCGGTAAATGCCGAAACCGTAAATTACGTCATACAACGAGCCGAGGTGCAATCTACCCTCGGAGTGATCGGCGGGTTGGTGCTGTACATCTGCGCTCCTGGATTGCGCCGCACGGGGTTGTATCTGTTGCCGGTGCTCGCCGGAATGCTGGCCAAGCCGCCGGCGGCGATGTTCGTGGCCATCCTTTTTTTGTACGTCTATCTGTTCGAAGAGGACTGCAATTTCCGGCGATCACTGTCGCGCGCAGCCCCCGCAACGCTCGCTGTTGCCGCCATGGCGGGCTTCGTCTTGGCCATGGAGCGCCACACGTTCTCCCCGCAGGGCGGCAGCCGCTGGCAATACCGTTTAACGCAGCCCGCGATCGCGTGGCACTACTTCCGCTCGTTCTTCTGGCCTTATGACTTAACCGCCGATTCCGATATGCAGGCTGTCGCTCACTGGTGGGAGCCGCGCGTTTTCGCGGGAGTTTTGTTTCTCTCGGCTGTGTTGGCGGCGATCTGGTGGGCTCGAGGCCAGCGGTCGACGCGGCCCATCGCGTTCGGCCTGGCGTGGTTCCTGCTCGCCCTCGCTCCGGTGGCTTGGGTTCCGCTTGCGGAAGTGACCAACGACCATCGCATGTATTTTCCGTTCGTTGGATTGACGCTGGCCGCAATCTGGGCAGTCCGCCCGTTGATGTTGCGGCACTGGCGTCCTGCAGCCGCCGTCAGCGCCGTGCTCCTGGCTCTTTGCGTTTACGCCACCCGCGAGCGCAACGAAGTTTGGCGCTCCGAAGAGAGCCTGTGGTCCGATGTCGCCATGAAGAGCCCGCACAACGGACGCGGCCTGATGAACTACGGTCTCACTCTGATGAACCGCGGCGACGTCAACGGGGCGCTCACTCTATTCAAGGACGCGCTTACTTACACGCCGAACTACTCGCTGCTGCATATCAACATCGGTATCGCAAGCGGCGCGTTACGCCAAAATGTCCGTGCAGAATCGCACTTCAAGCGCGCTATCGAACTCGAGCCGGCCAACTCCCGAGCCTACTTTTTCTATGCGCGCTGGCTTAAGGGACAGCAGCGGTCCGCCGAATCCATCCCGCTGCTGGAAACCGCACTCCGCTCGAATCCGCTCGATCATCAGAGCCGCCTGTTGCTGCTCGAGCTGTATTCCCAAACACCGGACCGCGCCAGACTCGATGCGTTGGTGGCCGAATCGCTGCATCTGTTTCCGGGTGACGCCGAGATCGCGCGCTACCGCCGCCCGTCGTGAATTGCTTACGAACCGCTGTCCGGATCGAAGCGGTACCCGATACCGCGCACCGTTTGACATGACATCTTTGCCTAAAACAATGTCCTCCTGCTGTGTCTTGGCGATCAGCGGCAAGGCGGCGTACGTTGGACACCTGGTGTGGTGCGGCCTGGATTTCTTGCTGACGCATATGGTGTGCCCGAGGTTCGGATCGAAGCCCGGCCTGGTTGTCGACCGTACGTTATGATGTTGCCCTGGCCATGCCGGAGTTGCCAACGCGCGGCGAATCGAACTGCTGCGTCGCGCAATTCGTCAGCTTCGGCTAGAGTATAGGACATGGACCGCCGGGATTTTCTGACGCGCTCGCTTGCGGGCGGATTTTTGGCTGCCACCTACTCGGCCCAGGCTGCTCCATCGAGCACCGGGATCCCTGGACCCTTTCCTGGCCGCGTCATCGCCGTCGAGCGCCCCGGCGTTGTCGCCGCGGGCAAGTACGACCGCGACTCCGTCAATCAGATGCTCGATAAAGGCATGCTGGAGCTTACCGGAGCTAAGTCTCCCGTAGAGGCATGGCGGATGTTTTTCCAACCGGGCGATGTGGTCGGATTAAAGCTGAATCCGGTCGGCCGGCCCTTCGTAATGTCGTCGCCGGAAGTGGTTGCCGCCATCATCGATCGCCTGCAGTCCGCCGGTGTGCCCGCCAGGAACATCGTCGCCTACGATCGTTACCGTGCCGAGTTCTTACAGGCGGGTTTCGACAAGTGGTTACCCGAGGGCGTGCGCTGGACTTACGGCACGGACAAGATTCATCCGCTGCAACTCGACATGGACATGTACGACGAGAAGCAGTACGTCGAGATGCCGCTTGTGCTACCTGCCGGCAACGCAAGCGATCCGCATCACCGGCGCTCGTACCTGTCGAAGTTCATCACCCAGGACGTGAACAAGGTGGTGAATCTGTGCGTGTTGAAGCATCACCAGTCGGCCGGCGTCACCATCGCGCTGAAGAACATGTCGCACGGGCTGGTGAATAATGTCAGCCGCAGTCACCCTACGCCTACTCTGAACACCTGCGGAACGTTCGTGCCCAACATCGTCGACCATCCGATCATTCGCCAGAAGGTGGTGTTGAACATCTGCGACGGCGTGCTCGGCGCATATCACGGCGGCCCCGGACGCAAGGTGCAGAAGTACGTCTGGGAGCACAACACGATGTACTTCTCCACCGATCCGGTGGCGCTCGACAAAACAGGGTGGAAGGCAATCGATGCCCAGCGCAAAGCGGTAGGGATGCTGCCTATTGCGGACGCGAAACCCGATGCTGACAGCAGCTACCTCAACATGCAGGTGGAGCACATCGAGATCGCGGGCGTCTTGGGCTTGGGCATGTTCGCCGACGACAAGATCGACGTGCGGCGCTTCAAACTGGCGTAGAGCGCGGCTGGATATGCATGTCTCGGAAATATGGCGATATCCAGCCAAGTCGATGGCCGGCGAACAATTGCAGAGCGCCCGGTTGACTCCGGCAGGGATCGATGGCGACCGTGTCATTCAGGTTCAGGATTCGCGTGGCCGCAAGATCACCTCGCGAACGCATCCCGGTCTTCTCGGACATCGGGCAACGCTGGACGAGCACGGCAGCCCGCTCGTGGATGGCCGGCCATGGCAAGATCCGGGCGTTCTGGCAGAGATCCAACAGATTGCCGGACCGGGTGCGCGGTTGGTGTACGACGACAGCCTGGATCGGTTCGATGTTCTGCCGCTCCTGGTAGCGACCGACGGTTCCATTTCCGCTTTTGGACGCGACCGGCGGCGCCTGCGGCCCAATATCGTAGTCGGGGAAGTGAATGGCCTCGACGAACGGTTGTGGCAAGGTGGGCGGCTCGTCATCGGCGACGTGCTCATCGACATCGCGGATTTGCGTGGCCGGTGCATCATGACCACTTATGATCCCGACACCCTCGCGCACGACCCGAACGTTCTGCGAGATATCGTCAAGCGTTTCGGTGGGAAGGTTGCTTTGAATTGCGATGTCGCGCGGGGTGGCACGATTGAAATCGACCAGAACGTCGAGTTCCACCCGGCCTAAACGCGTCAACAATGCGGACGCCGCTTACAACGGGAGCATGTCGAGCGCGGCCTGCAGTTCACTGCGCGTGTGCGCGTCGCCGGTCCTCTGCGTCGCCTGGATGCCTTGCTCGTACATCGCGCGAGCCTCGTCGACGAGCCCGGCTTTTTCGAGCGTCTGGCCGCCGTGAAAATACGCCGCCGCATAATCCGGGTCCGCGGCCAGCAGTGCGCGAAATTCGCTTACCGCCGTTGCGGCATCACCGGCCTTCATGTACTCGATTGCGAGTCCGTAGCGGGCGAAGGTGTTATTTGGGTCTTCCGCCAGTATCTGTTTCAGCGTGTCCACACGGTCAGCCATTAGCCGCAGTGTAGTACACACTGGTAGATATGAGTATGCATTTCTTTGCCGATCTCGAGGCGGAAGTTCAGATCCCCGAAAACGGAATCCTGAGCCGGACTCTTTACCAGGACGATCACGTGAAGGTACTGATATTCGGATTCGCCCCCGGGCAGGAGCTATCCGCCCATACCGCGCCCATGGCTGCGAGCCTCTATTTCGTCAGCGGCGAGGCCGATCTGACATTGGGTGACGAACGCCGTGAGGCGAAGCCAGGCACCTACGTCCACATGCCGCCCGCGCTGACCCATGGCATCGTGGCGCGGACGCCCGTCGTGATGCTGCTGCAGATGTACAAACAGGCGCGCTGACACGGTGAGTTTCCGGCAAGGATGCGCAATCAAAGATTCTGCATAAAATTCCAGGGCATCCAGCCTTTCCGGTGCGGAGAGATTCCAATGCCGGCCGGGCTCGAATGCGATATTGGGATCTGGTGACGAAGACGCAGACGCAGACGGTTGCACTGTTCTGTTTGCTTGCTCTGGCCGCGAACGCGCAAAGCTGGCCCCAGTGGGGACAAAATGCACGACACACCGGAGCTGTGGCCGTTGCCGGGCAATCGCTCGATCGCGTACTTGGACAGTTCACCTACGACCCGCTGGCCGATCAGATCCGCCAGGATACAGGCGGCGATCTTCTGGTCCATTACATGGCCCCGCTGGTGGATGGCAACGACTTGTTTACCTTGAGCCGCGGCGACAGCACATGGATCTCCTGCCGCGACCAGCCGGCGCCTTGCGGGACCGGGCGCTGGGGGCAGATGCAATGGGGCGTGACGAAACTGCGGATGCGGCGCGGCAAACTCGAGAAACAGTGGACGGCGATATCGTCGTGGAAGCCAGTGCCGGACAATGGGTCGGGTTGGGAGCCGGTTTTTCATCCTGCCTTGTCGCGCGACGGGCTCTACCTGCCGGACGGTGCGGGAGCGGTGGTGAAGTTCGATCGCCAGACGGGCGCTCTACTCGAGCGTTTGCAGCCGTTCGTAGATTCCGATCCGAACCGTTTCGTGAGCAGTCCTCTGACCATCGACGCGGATGGATCGATTTACTACACGGTGATGAAACTCGATACCGCGGCGCCGTGGAGCAAGGACGTGAAGGAAGCCTGGTTGGTGAAAATCGACTCGAACGGGCGGGCGCAGAAGGCCGATTTCGCTCAACTGATTTCAGATGCCCCGGTGAGTGCGTGCACGACGACGTTTCAATCAGCCCCGCTGCCCTGGCCGCCCGCGTCCGATGCGTCGCCCCCCGTGTCGCCTTGCGGGTCGCAACGGCCTGGCGTGAATGCAGCTCCCGCAGTGGGCGCGGATGGGACCATCTATGTGGTCAGCCGGGCGCACTTCAACTCCGCCTATTCGTATCTCATTGCCGTCAATCCGGACCTGACCCAGCGCTGGAGTGCATCGCTGCGCGACCGCTTGGGTGACGGCTGCGACGTGTTGCTGCCACCCAGTGGAACTCAGGGCGGATGCCGCGCGGGCGCTCGCCGCGGAGTCGACCCGGCAACCAACGAGATGCCCGCGGGCAGAGTGCGCGATGAGTCGAGCGCAACGCCGGTGATCGCGCCCGATGGATCGATACTTTATGGCGCGGCCACGCGTTACAACTACGATCGCGGGCACCTGTTTCACTTCAGTGCGGCAGGCAGCTTCCTGGGCGCCTACGATTTCGGGTGGGACACCACGCCTGCAATTTACGAGCACGACGGTACATGGTCGGTGATACTCAAAGACAATTTCTATCCAGTGGGATCGTATTGCGGCGTTGTGGGGCAATGCGGAGAAGGCGAGGCGAGATATAGCCTGACCAGCCTCGGCCCGGACCTTCGCCCGGAATGGAACTTTGAGAATACGAACGATCAGGCCTGTCAGCGAATGGCGGACGGCAGCATCTTGTGCACGACGTCGAACGAGAAGTTCGAATGGTGCGTGAACATGGTGGCCGTGGACCGCGATGGCGTGGTGTACGCCAACAGCGAGGACGGCAACGTGTACGCCATCGACAGAACAGGCGCCCCGGTGGGACGTCTGTTCCTGAAGCTGGCGCTGGGGGCCGCGTACACGCCGCTGGCGATTGGCGGTGACGGGCAGATCTATACGCAGAACGACGGGACGCTGTTCGTGCTGGGCGGCCGGCGTTCGAGGGGTCCTATTGGACTCCGTTGATCAGTTGTGAGTAGCGGTTCCACACTTGGTTGGCGACTTCCCGGCCCATGATTCCTGCGCGGTACACCGATTCCTGAAAATGAATCCCGCCGCATTGCCGCGAGAAGCCGGCGTCCTCAGCAATCTCGGAGAACGTTTGCCAGGACAGTGTGGTATCGGCTTGGGGCGCGCCCTGTTCGAGCACGGAGGAGCCGGCGCTAAACGTGACACTCTTGACGAACGCGTCGCTGCCGGTGAAGCGCTTGAGAATCTCCGCGGCAGCATTGCTGTAGCCGCTGTGGCCGGACGGGTATTCGGGATGAGGAGGGGTGGGGATGAACGGCGTCCAGGCGGCCCCATCGATGGAAATGGAGCCCTTGCCCGGGCCGCCCCAGCCTTGCACCGTCTGACCCTGGTAGAAATAGCGAATCGCGCTCGCCGGCCGGATGTAGTCGTAGTAGCGTTTCGCATCCCAAAGCGCGACGGTGACATCGTGTTCGGCGGCATTCAGGACGAAGTACATTTGAACGTCGCGGTCCAGGCTGTTCTGGTCGCGGTTGGAGAGATCCTGAGCGATGCGATTCCAGTGCCCCGGCGGGGAATCGCTGCCGGCGAAGTCGTTCCAATATTCAGAAGTCATCTTCGCGCGGTCGTCCAGTTCGGCATTGATGCGCATGGCGTCGCGCATTCGTTGCTGGAACAGCCAGGTTCCGGCTTGCGGCGGAGGTCCTGGACGGAATTGATCGGCGGAGGTCAAGGCGAACGGAGTCACTTTGCCCCAGTGCGGCGACAGGAACTGTTGAACAGTGCCGTTGGCGTTGCGCAGCGGTTGCCAGTGGTTCGGATCGTTCAGCGTCTCGGGAAAGTTCACCGGTTGATAGCCTGTGTAGTCGGTGTAGGGGCCGTTGCCCCCGAGGTCGCCAAGCTGGTTGGAGCCGTCGGTGTGGTGGAATGCGATCTCATTGACGGCTGCGGCGTTTCCGACCCCGGCCGCGGTAGTCGGATCGGCGTTCTTGATGGACGGGTCGAAACCGAGATTGATCATCAGCGTGGTGAATGCTTTCGCCTGGCTCGGGAACAGATCGAGCAGGGTCCGGTAGGCGGCGTAGCTGATGGCGGTTGTTTTGTTGAGTAGAGTGGCTGTGCTTGCGGGCTGACGCGGCGGAGTTCCGGGCATGCTGCCGAGCGCTTTCGCATCGTAGGCCGCCCAGGCGTCGTACATCGCGCTATGAACGATAAAGAGCGCGCGCGAACCCACCGTGGGCGCCGCGCTTGTCGCTTTGATTGCCGATACTGCGGCGTCGTTCCATTGCACCGCCGCATTGGCCGTGCCATCGGAGAGACTGTTGCTGAGTGCCAATGGTGAGGTAGCGATTGTCAGCGTAAGAGCCATTACGCCGTGGATGAGCATGTTTGAAGACTTTGCTTGGTTCCGTTGAGACTGCATGATGACCTTAACACCTGTCGCTGAGTGATGATGCTAGCATAATTCGGAGGCATAGGAGTGTAACGGCCACAACACCGTATCTTCAGATAATGATATCTCGAGCTAAGTCGGGCTTACCATGAAGACGAGTGCTCTCAGAAGTTACATTCAGACTAAGACGAACCCGGCAGGTCCTTTTCATCATTGCTTTTCTGGCTTTCTTTCTTCGCCCCGCGGCTGGTCAGGGTTGAGTGGCGGCACGTAGCAGCGCGCCCGTGCTAGGTGCGCTATGTTCGCAGGCGCCGCAGAAGTCCAAGGCGCAAAAGGAAGCTGACGATCTGGCAAGGGGTCCCGCTGTGTCCGACGATGAGCGGATCACGCCGCGCGAGATATACCGGCCGCATCCGTGGGTGATCAACGTAGGCTACCGGTATCAGCCGTCCTCCCGGCTGTTTGTTGGAACGGTGGAGCAAAAGCAGCTTGGGACGTCTCAGATCCAGAACATCTATCACCTATTCGATATCTCAATTGAGCGTGAGCTGACAAGGCGTTTCAGCGCGACGGCGAGTTTGCCTATTCTGTTTGCGTACCGGAATCAGCCTTATACACCCACCGGACAATTCCACGTGAACAGCATCGGCGACATGACCGTGGGCGGCCGCGCGTGGCTATTCCGGCCACCAACGGAAGGCGGCGGGAACATCGCAGTGGGCCTGAGCATCAAACTGCCGACGGGAAAATATAACGCCACGGGTGAGGCCAGAAATTCACGAGGGCAGACGATTATCGCGACTGCCGACCAATCCGTCCAGGCGGGCGACGCGGGCACGGGGTTCGTAATCGATACACAGGCGTACCGGCCTGCCTGGTTCCGTTCGATGCTGTACTTCAGCGGATCCTATTTATTCAATCCACGCGATACCAACGGAGTGAATTCGTCGCGCATACGCTTCCGCGAGACCGTGTTGTCGGTGCCTGACCAATACCTGGCGCGCGGGGGCGTGTCTCACGCGGTGCCCAAAGTGCCCGGACTGGTGGTCACCTTTGGCGGCCGGTGGGAGGGCGTGCCGGTGCGCGATCTGCTAGGGAAGAGCAACGGATTCCGGCGGCCGGGGTACGCGATCTCGGCCGATCCGGGCTTTCTCTACACGCGGTGGGGTTATGTTGTCTCCTGCAATATTCCCTGGGCTATTGAGCGCAACCTGCGGCGCAGTGTTCCGGAGATAGAGAATGGCTTCCGCGATAGTAGCGCGTCCTTTGCCGATTACATCGTGGTTTTGGGTTTCTCGAAAAGATTCTGATGCGGACACGTGTTCTGGCCATCGCGTGGGCGGTGTTGCTGGTTGCTCCCGTAGCCGGTGGGGCGATCAGACTGAAAAAGGATTCGCACCGGAAACACGCGCCGGATTTCGTGCTGCAAGACGCGGAAGGCAAGACGGTGCGCCTGTCGGATCTCGCGGGCAAGGTGGTGTTGCTCGACTTCTGGGCCACGTGGTGCGGGCCATGCAAAAACTCGATTCCGTGGATCATTGAACTGTCGGACAAATACCAGTCAGATGGACTCGTGGTGATTGGTGTTTCGATGGACGAGGATGGCTGGCAGGTGGTGAAACCGTTCATGGAGGCGCTGCACATCACCTATCCGGTTGTGCTGGGGAACAGGCGCGTTGCTTACCTGTATGGCGAGGTTGAGGCGCTGCCGGTGGCGTTTTTTGTGGACCGGGATCAGCGTGTCGCGGCGATTCATGCCGGCGCGGCGAACCGGGGCGACGTGGAGAGGGTGGTCAGGATTTTGCTGGGTGTTCGATGAGGTGGGGGCCGAATATCGCAACTCCTACTGAAGCCAGAATCAACCTGATCCCGGTCGAGTATTGCTAAACGCTACCTTTGGCGTTCAGAGCTCACTTGATGACCGCCCGCACGTCATGACAGCGCTGAGACCCTAGTATGGTGAGAAGCGATGGAAACTCTTCGGGACAACCGCCGCGAAGCGCCACCTGGTTGTGGTGTTCACGATTCGCACGAAGCTTTTCCGAACCGTGACCGTTTATGAAATGAATGCCGCAGAGAGGAGGAGGTATGCCCCGCAAATCGACTAACATTCACAACTTCAAATCTGAAGCGGAGGAGGCCGATTGGTATACAACGCCGGAGGGACGCCGCAAGACAGAGCGCCAGTTCGCTCGTGCGCTCAAAAGCGGGACGCTCGTCCGGTCCACTGGACTGAATGTGCCAAAGACCGACCCGAAGGTTCTCGAGCGGATCATGGAGCAAGCCAGGCAAAACGCAACGCGCGCCATTTCGATTCGCATTCCGATCGCGGATCTCGAGCGCGCGCGGATGATCGCCGACCAGACTGGCGTGGGTTACCAATCGGTGTTGAAGCAAGCAATTCGCGAAGGTCTCAAGAAAGCCGGCTGATCGGCGGCGATTCAGCGGAAAGTGACTGAAAGCGGCCGCCTGAAGTTTTTCGCCTCGCCCGCCGATGTTATAAATGGCGTATATATGCACCTGGATGCGTTCCTCTGGATCCTGCTGCCGTTGCTCATCGCAGTGGGTTCAGCGCTCTTGGCGTTCTCCATCATGCAGTCCCGGATGGAGGTTGCGGTGGCCAAAGAGCGGGAGTCGCTGGCTGAAGCGCGCAGTACGATTCAAACTCACAAAATCACGCTCGAAGAGCGGCTAAAATCCACCGAGGAGGCGACGCGTAGGAAAGCTTTCGACGAATTTCTCCAGGATATCCGCGTGGAAGAGCGCAGTTATCTTCGCGAGAGCAAGTCAATGTTCTCGACTAAGAAGTTGATGGTGGTTCAGGAGCGGTTGTTTTTCCGCAACATCCCATTGTCGAACTGGGTGGAGCACGAGATGCTGCTTGAGGAAGGCATCGACCCGAAGGAAGCGGCGCGAAAAGCGTCGGTATTCACGGCCAACGCTCTCAGCGGCGCGCATGCCGATGTCGCGCACATGATCCAGGAATCGCTGGCGATGCGGCCCGCGCTCGAGGACTGAGCGGGCGGCTACTTCGAGAAAACGAGCATGCGTATGGCGATGATCGCCAGGAACCCGCCGTAGAGCCGCCGGACCAGACCAGGAGGGATGTCAAGCATGAGTCGAGCTCCGAAATAGCCTCCAATTAGCAGTCCCGCGGCGATCAGGGCTGCGTAACGGATGTTCATGTACCCGGCGCGGTGGTACTCCATGGCGCCCAACAATCCCACCGGCGGGATAAGCGCGGCCAAGCAGGTGCCGAGTGCGGTTTTCTCTTCCATTTTGAAGATCAGGAGCAAGGCGGGTACGATGATGACCCCTCCGCCAATGCCGAAAAGGCCAGCGAGGACCCCGGCCGTTAGGCCAAGCGCGAGAAGTCCAAGGTAAATCACGTCCGGAGTGTATCAGAGAGGTAATCCTTCCGCGCGCTGCCCCGTCTTGGATAGGTATGATGGGCGAAATGGCCGAACCCTTAGCGGCCACCGCGGAAACTGGAGCGTTACTCCGCGACTTCGGCTCGTGGATGGTAGCGGAGCAGAAGCGGGTGTTTCTGCTGTGCCAGCGCATGCTGCAGGATCGCGAGGACGCCGGCTCCGCCACACAGGATGCATTTTTGAAGGCGTATCAGAGTCTTTCCCGCGGCGCGGTGCCCGAGATTGAGGACCCGGCGCGTTGGATCACGCGCATTGCAGTGAACACCTGCCTGGACCGGCTCCGATCGCGTAAGTGGCAATTCTGGCGCAAGCGGCCGGCGCCCGAAGACGAAGCCGCGATCCTGGCCATGGCCGCCGAGCCGTCGCCGACCGCCGAAGACCGTCTGTTTGCGGGCGAAATTCAGAAGCGCCTGGCAGCGGCTCTGGAGCGGTTGTCCGCCCGGCAGCGCGCGGTGTTCGTGTTGCGCCATTTCGAGGATCACACCCTGGAGGAAATCGCCGGGATCCTTCAACTGGATACCGGGACCGTAAAGGCGCATATGTTCCGGGCCGTGGCCAAGCTCCGCGTCGAACTGCGGGATCTATACGGCAGCCGCGCCGGTAAGGAAGAGAGCAAATGAACGGTGAACATTGGACACAGCAGGATTTGATCGATCACGTATACGGATTGAGCGCTAAGGCGGGGCACCTCGACGCGTGCCCGCAATGCCGTGAGCGGTGGCTCGAGGTTCGCGCCGTCCGCGACAACATCGTCCGCGAGCCCGAGGTGGAGCGCGATGTGTTGGCCGCCCAGCGCCGCGCCATTTACCGCCGCCTGGGACGCGAGCCCCGTCCCGCAACCGCTCGCCTGATTCCGGCGTTCGCGGCCGTGCTGCTGCTGGTTACCGGGAGTCTGTTTATCGGCCAGGCTCCGCATCCGGGGACCCCTGCCGCACCGGCCGTTTCCGATGCGCAACTTTTTGCCGACATCTACGCGGTGGAACAGAGTTCGGAGCCGCACGTGGCCAAGCCGATGCGCGCTCTATTCGAGGAGAACTAGGCATGCTGCGAGCAGTGGTGCTGGCCGTTGCTCTTTCGACCGGCGCGGCCGCCCAACTCCCCCGAGGTTTCTTTCCCTGGTGGGATCAACCGATCGCGAAGGATTTGAACCTGACTGCGACCCAATCGCGGGCGATCAAAGCGGCGGTCCACGAATACCGCGCGCAGTTGATCGAGCAGCGGGCGGCGTTGGATAAGGCGGAAGCGGAGTTGCAGTACCTGTTCGACGAGGATTCCGTGGATACGCGGCGCGCGAATCAGGCGATTGAAGATCTGGCCAACGCGCGCCTGAAACTGACGCGCACGTTTTCGAAGCTGTTCCTGAAGGTCCGGGTCGTGTTGACAGCTCAGCAATGGCACGAATTGCAGACGCGGCATCAGGACGTTCAGCAACAGCGCCGCGAACAGAAGAGTCAGCGGAAGGAGCCTTCCTGAATCATGTGTTGACGACCGGGGCTGTTGCGGCAGGCAGCATCAGAGGCTCGTCCGGCATCGCGATCCAGCAAACGATATAAACGATCGCGCCGACGCCGATGGGCCAAATCGTCAGAGCGACGGTGAGAATCCGAACCAGCGTGACATCCACTCCAAAGTAGCGCGCGACGCCCGCACACACACCGGCGAGCTTTCGATCCTCGCGAGACCGGCTCAGACGGTTGTTCGCCGTGCCGGGCGACTGCTGAGATCCTCCTGGCCCCGTCACCGCGCCGCATTGCGAACAGAACCGGTCACGGCTCTCCAGTTGACCACCGCATTTGGTACAGAACATGGCTCTCTCCCCTCTATAACAACGTCCTGAATCGCAGTTTTGTTCCGCATACAATGAGAACTTGCCGTTGAAGCCGCAGGCCATCGAGTTTCTCGCCCAATTGCGCGAAAACAATAATCGGGATTGGTTTGCGCCGCGCAAAACCTTCTACGAAACCGAACTGAAAGCGCCCATGGATGTTATCGCCCGCACGGCGGCGCTGGAATGCCAGAAGAAGGGGCTCGCGCTATTTGCGAAGGAGCCGTCGCCGGTAGGCCGCATCTACCGCGACACCCGTTTCAGCGCCGACAAGCGGCCGTATCAGCACCATACGGGGGCGACGCTGCTCGGCCGGAGCGGGTCAGCTCCGCTCGGCGAGCTTTACCTGCACGTGTCGCCGGAAGCTTCGTTCGTTGCCGCGGGATTTTATATGCCGGATGCAGCCCTGGTGCGAGCGTGGCGGAACCGTATGGTCGAGCAACCGGCCGGGTTCGAGAGCGTCGCGCAGGCGCTGAGGAAGAAGCGGCTGGAGTTCAGCACGGAGTGGCAATTGAAACGGATGCCACGCGGTTTCGAGCGCGCAGAGGGCAGTGCCGTGGCTCCTTATCTCAAGCTAAAATGCCTGGTGGTCAGCCGGCCTTTGACTACTGAGGTGGTTACCTCGCCGGGGTTGGTGAAGGCAGTGGTCCAGTTGGCGATGGATGCGCGGCCGCTGCTCGAGTGGGGTTGGACGCTGGGTTATAAACCAACCGCGCGGCGGGAGTCCGACTTGGCGTAGGTACTGTGCAAGCTCTCGCGCGACGGCCGCGGAGAGTATGTACTCGGCCAGGTGAACATACTGGCGCGACATCGGACTCGGAAGATAGGCGAGCCAGTTCGCGCAAGTCTGGTTGGCTCATCGAACAACAGATCGAGCAGGCCTTCAAACTGTTCACGCACCTCCGGAAGATCTGAGCACCGGCCGCAGGCGCGGGACTTGCCGCGTTCCAGGGCGCGAAAAGATTCAGAGCGAGCTGGGTGTGTTCCACTGCTGGTTTCTCCGGCGTAGAATATTTGACATCGAGGTGAAGGATGCAGAGGCGAGACTTTCTGATCGGGACGGTAGCGGCAACGGCGGCGCACGGGGCTGTCGCGGGCAAGCCGGCGATGCTGGGCGGGGATCCGGTACGCAAAACGCGGTTTCCATCCTGGCCCGTGTTCGATCAGACCGAGGAGCGCGCCGTCTCCGATGTGCTACGCAGCGGGCGGTGGAATCGTGGCACCGGGGGCGTGACGTCGCGCTTTGAACAGGAGTACGCCAAAGCGCTTGGTGCGCGGGCTTGCCTGGCGACGGCGAACGGCACCACCGCGCTGCTGACCGCACTGAATGTGTTGGGCATCGGGCCGGGCGATGAGGTGATCGTGCCGCCCTACACCTTCGTCGCGACCACGAACGTTCTTCTGCAGGTTCACGCGCTGCCGGTCTTCGTCGATACGGACCCGGAGACGTTCCAGATCGACGCGAACAAGATCGAGGCGGCGATTACTCCGCGAACGGCCGCGATCATGCCGGTCCATTTGGGCGGGAACGCCGCGAACCTGGACGCCATCCTCGAGATTGGCCGCAAGCGCAATTTGCCGGTGATCGAAGATGCCTGCCAGGCCCACTTGGCGGAATGGCGCGGCCGTCCGGTCTCGACTTTCGGAAAGTGCGGGGCCTTCAGTTTCCAGGCATCGAAGAATCTCAATTCCGGAGAGGGCGGCGCGTTGATCTCCAACGATACGGAGCTGATAGACCGCTGCTACGCGTTCCACAACAACAGCCGCGGCCGGGGCGGCACGGATTTCAGCTACCGCGAAAAAGGTCTGAACGTGAGAATGCCCGAGTTCCAGGCCGCGCTGCTGCTCTCACAGATGACCCGCCTGGCGCAGCAGATGCGGGCGAGGGAAGAAAACGCGGCGTATCTGAGCTCCCTTCTCAAAGAAATTCCTGGAATTCGTCCGGCCCGCTCCTATCCGGGCTGCACTCGCAATGCATACCACCTGTATATGTTCCGGTACGACTCCGCTCAGTTTTCGGGTCTGCCGCGCGCGAAGTTCCTGAAGGCGCTGGCCGCCGAGGGGATTCCCGCACAGTCCGGCTACTCACCGCTGAACAAGGAACCGGTGTTCGAGCAGACGTTCGCCTCGCGAGGCTATCAACGCATCTACGGCGCCCGCGAGATCGCGCAGTGGCGTGAGCGCAACCAGTGTCCCGCCAACGATCGTTTGTGCCAGGAAGCCGTATGGTTCACCCAAACCATGCTGCTCGGGCCGCGCCAGGACATGGACGACATCGCGACCGCCGTCCGCAGGATCCAACAGCACGCGGACACTCTGGCCAAGGGCTGAAGCCCCATTACGCCGAGCAGTCCACTACGGGCGGAGTCACGTCCATAGTCTTATCCAGGCCGTCCAACACCCGGTGAAGGCGCATCCACTCTTCGGTGGCGTCACGCTTCATTCCGAGTGCGCGGCGCGCTGCTTCATCGCCGCTGGCGAGGGCAGCCGAAACTCGATCAAAGGCGCTGCGCTCTCCGCGTGCGTCCTCGACGATCGAAGCGACCTCGGTAATCGCGTTCGCCCGGCGCTCCAAGGCGCGGCACACGGCCATCACGTCCTGCATGTCGGCGCGCAGTAGAGCTTCGGTGCTCTGCTCCAGATTCTTTAGCGCGATCTCCAGTTCAGTATTCATCAGTTGCCCTGCTGCTTGCCGTATAACGAGAAGTTCGCGCTTTGAATGCTCGCGCTTAGCATTTTCTGTTGTGACTCGAGCCCCGCTAGCAGCGCATCGGCGGCCTGAAGCCGTGCCGCGGTAGTCGCCTGCAGTGCGTTGATCCGGTCGGTGAGTGTCCCGATCTGCGACTGCAGATTCTTATCGGTTGCATCGAGGCCGTCCTGCTCGAGCTTGATCAGACCCGTCACCGGATCGGTGAGCGCGGTCAGTTTACTCGAGAGCGCGCCGAAGCCGGTCGTCGTGGAACCGAAGAATGCCATCGCGCCCTGAACCTGCGAGTCGGAAAGGGTGTTGAAGCGCGCGCTGTCAAACGAGAGCTTCCCGTTCACGTCGAAGGCGACGCCCATTTCCCACAGGCTCTTGATGGTTCCATCGGCTGAGTATCCCGACAGAGCGCGCATATCCTCCTGCGCTGCGCGAACTACGTAATCGCCGGTAAGCAGACCGGCTGTTTGACCAACCTGTTCCTGCACCTTATCGGACATTCCGTTGTAGGCGGAAACGAAGTCGCTAATGGCGCTCGATAGCTGGCTCCGGTCGGTTGCCAGCGAGAGGTTTACCCTGCCGCCCAACCCGGTCGGCTGCTGCAGCGTAAAACTAAGCCCAGGGACGACATCGTTCACGGTATTGCTGGTGCGGTCGATCGCGACTCCGTTCAGCTTGAACACGGCATTAGAGCCCTGGTTGGTGCTCGAAAGCATCTGCCGGTCCGCGCCTTGCGGGTCATCTTCCAGGGTCAAGGTCGTCGCTCCCGTCGTGCTTGCCGAGACGGAAAGATAATTCAAAGCGCCCGCCGTAAGAATCGTCGCACTCACTCCAGCGCCGGCGCCGTTGATGGCGTCGCGCAGCTCCACCAGGGTGTTCTTCACCAGCGTGATCGGGACCTGTTTGGCGCCGACGGTCAACCGCATCGAACCCGTGGAGGATACGGGGGTCGCATTCGAGTCGGCGAACCCCGCCGTTGTCGTCTCCGATGCGGCGGTCGCGATTGAGGTGAGATCGCTAATGGTATACACCGCGGCAGCGGTTGCCCCCACGTTCTGAACGTTGACCTTGCTCGTATCGGAACTGCTCGCGTTCAACGCCTTAGCCGCGGAAATCGTGCCGAGTTTGGTAACGGCATTTCCCAGCGCTGCCGCCGCATCGTTGAACCCGCCCAGCAGACCTTTTTTCTGGATGGCGTCCGAGTCAGCGGACTGCAACGACTTGAGTGGGATTTGCGCGATGGAGACAGCTCTTGAGAGAACGGTCTGCAGATCGTTTGAGAGCGAGCTGACGCCCGTGAACGTGAGCGGAGTTAATCCCATAAGCGCATCGCCTCCTACTGTCCCTATCGGCAGGAACGGCGCGCTCCATGAGGGTTTATTTGTGGATCGGCTTTGGCCCTACGTTTTCATACCATTTGAGATTCGCGGTCGCCGAACCGATGCACACCACATCCGGCCGGCCATCCTGGTTTAGATCGGCGACCGCGCAAGCCGCCGCGCTCACTCCGCCCTCATCCAGCACCGTGCGATCCCATCCAGCCTTCCCTTCGCGGTAGACCAGCACGCGATACGGCTTGCCGCGTTGGGCGACGACGAGCTCATCGCGTCCATCGCCATCCAGATCGGCCGTCATGATCGAGTGCGTATCGTCGAGAGTGGAATCGAGCACCGTCCGCGCCCAGTTCGCGCCCACTTTTCGATACACCACCACTTGATTGCCGTGCCACGGCTCTACTGCGGCGATGAACCGCCCGGTAGCCCCGCGCCCCACGGCAATATCGCTCGATCCGCATTTCGGGCACGGCGACGGATCGCCCTTCGCAATCTCCTCGCGCGACCACGTGGCGCCCGATCCGAACCGGTAGAGATCGATTCCGGAGAAGCTCGCCGTCAGAATCGACTCGCGCCCGCGCCGGTCCCAATCGGTGACGTAGATCCCGTGCATCACGGCCTGGTTCTCATCGCCTGCTACCTGACGGCTCCATTCACCAGGGCGGTAATAGACCAGCGGCACGGGTCCGCCGTAGTTGGGCGCCACGGAATCGGCCCCGGTGAGCGGGGCGTTCACCAGCACTTTCCGGTGCGAGCCGTCGATATCGGCCCAGCGCAGACGATGCGACGTGGTCAGCCGGTCGATCTCACGAACCTGCCACAAGCCTGTCGGATCGCCCACATGGGTGAGGATCGAGACGACACCGGCGCTCTTATCCGCCTGCATCGCGAACTCGTGGGCGAGCGCGACCTCGGGAATGCCGTCGCCATCCAGATCGTAAACGGCAGCGTTGATCATCCCGTGAAACCCGCGCGCCATCACGTGCCGTTCCCAGCCAGGATTCCGGAACCAGACCAGCTCATCCATGCCGCTGGCCAAGGCGAGCACATCGGGCTTTCCGTCGTGGTTCAGGTCGGCGACGACAACCTGATATCCGCCTTTGAGCCCGGTCGCGATGGTGTGCTCGACGAAGTGCAACTCGGCCTGGGCTGCCGAGGCCACCAAAAGGATCAACGCCGCCGGCCGGATCATTTCAGCTTCCCCAACCAGCGGATACGGAACTGAAGCGCGCGCGATTGCCCGCCGTACATGCTCAGGAACTGCGGCGATCCCATGACGTTGTTCACCACGTTCGGATTTTTGTGGCCAGTCAGGTTGTTGTAACCCACGCGCCCAGCCCAGCGCTGCCCGCGCCACTCAAAGCGCTTTTCCACGTGCAGGTTCATTTCGAAAAAATCGGGATAGCTGAACGAGTTTACATGCCCGACCACTTCGCCCCCGCTGTTCTCGATCGAGAATGGGAATCCGTTGCGGTACTCCACCAAATAGGCGATGGCCCAATCACGCCACGGCGTTGGCAGGTAACCCCACCCGAGCAGGCGGTTGGGAGCATCCCAGGGTAGACGGCCCGAGTTGGCGTTTACGAGTTGTGGGGAGTCGGTGGCGAGATCCAGCACTTCGGTCGACCGTGCGCGCGATCGCGTGTAGCTGGCCATCCAACTGTATTCCTTATGGAAGTTCTGCCTCAACGTGAGTTCGACCGCATCGTAGAAATCCGACCGGGCGTTGCCGAGCCGGAATACCGACGCCGCAGAAGGCGCGAACAGCGGGATTCCCACATACGACAGCCCGTTCGATCCTCTACGCCGCAATGCTTGTATGCGAGCATAGACATTCGAACCCAGGCGATGATCGAGCGCCATGTTCCACACCGCAAAGCGCGGGCTGCGCAGGTGCCCTGGCGCGATGGTGAACGTCGACGGAACGGGCTGATCGGGCAATCCGTACGGTGGGAAGTAGTAGGTGACCGCGGTTTGATCGAGGGGTCGGGTGAACAGTTCCAGATTTGTTGCGTCGTAGGCGATGGCATAGCCCGCCGACACACGCGTGTTCTCGAGCTTCGGCGGCGACCAGGCCACTCCTGCGCGGGGAGAAGCCGTCCAGTTGCGCAACAAGCGGTCCCAATCCGCACGCAGACCCGCTTCGATCAGCACGCGCGGCCGGACGCGCCAGTTGTCCTGCACGAACAGGGTGCTTTCGAGGTCCGTTTGGCCGATCCTGCCGTCACCCGTGAAAGACACTCGCCGGACGGGGTCCATGTTGAGGTCCAGCCATTCATAACCCGTCCGGCTGAGATTCTGGCCATAGGATCGCCAGTCCTGCTCGATTCCAGCCTTGAACTGATGGGCACCCAACCAGTTCAAAGCGGGCAGGTACGCGTTGGCGATGAACTGGTCCCGCGATGCCTCGCGTGTGCCGTTCACATAATAATTGCCGCGCCGGCCCTGGGGCGTGTACATATAGACTTCATTTCCCTGGGGAATATCGCGCGCAAAGGTCCGGTTCGTTGCAAATCCGAACTCCGCAACAGCGCTGTGTCCGAAATAGATCCGGTCCTTGGCGTAGGCGAACCACTGGCGCGTGCGGCGGTCGAGCGTCGTCTCGGGTGGGTCCAGCACGCCCAGCCCAGTCCGGTTCGCGTTCCACATGCTGGCCATAAAGCCGAAGCTGGCGATATTGGCCGGGGTCAGGTTCGCCTGGATATGCAGAAAGTTGCTGTAGCGCAAGCTGTGCGCCGTGTCCTGGCCGCTGGGAAGTTCCGGGATGACGGTCTGGTTGTACTGCCCGGTGAAGCTATCGGAGAACCACACGCGCCCGCGCCGGATCGGGCCGGAAACATTGAAGCGGGGATTCCAGCTTCCGATATAAAAGCCTTTGTTGTTGTCGATCCCCGGGATGAAATTCGTGGCGGAGTACCGGATGTGATCGTCGCCAGTGCGCATCTCGATGGCAACCACGCCTGCCGAGCCCTTGCCGTATTCCGGCGCGAGAGATCCGGTTTCGACGTTCATCGTCTGGATGCCTTCGATACTGATACGCGTATCGAAATTTCCGGTCAGCGGGTCGCCGATGTTGAAGCCGTCCAGGAGATACAACGTTTGATTCTCGGCGCCGCCGTTCAGGTGAATGCCGTTTTTGCCGTCCTGAACAACTCCGGGCAGAACGCGCATGGCGGCTTTCAGGTCGTGCGTCACCGGGAATGGAATGTCCAGCAACTGGGAGCCGGTAAGGGTCTGCTCCGTTTGTATGTGGTCCAGTGCGACGGAATTCGAGGTGGCGGCAACCTCCACGTTATCGGCGAACTCGCGAACCGGAATCAACGTGATCGAGACGTCATGGTCGCCGGCACTGACGCTGATTCGTCGCTCCTGAACCGCGTAGTGTCCTACCGCTTCGGCATCTAAGAAATAATCGCCCGCTGACGGAAGTTGCAACTGAAAGGCGCCGGCGGGATCGGTCAGCGCGCGGGCGACTGCTCCAAAGCCGCCCTTTTCTCGGACGGTGATAAAGGCGTTTGTGACGGGCGCGTTCGTATCGCTGGTGACCCGCCCCGCCAGGCGCACCTGTGCATTGGCGATTGCAGACAGACTGAGCGCCATGGCCAACCCCAAACTGCGAGGTGTCATCTGAGCCTCTGAGGCTTCAATATACAATAGGCGATTACGCCCATGCTGAACCGCGCTATCTCATTTCTGTGGATTCTCGTCTTCTCCTCGATATTGCCGGCCCAAACGCCGCATCTACTCGATCTAAAGCAGTTGACCTCCGGCGGGCAGAACGCGGAAGCCTACTGGTCGCCCGATGGCCGCCAGCTAATCTTTCAATCGACACGTGACGGCAGAACTTGCGATCAGATTTACCTGATGAACGCGGCGGACGGATCGGACCTGAGGATGGTCTCCACCGGGAAGGGCGTCACAACGTGCGGCTATTTCCTGCCCGACGGCAAACATATCGTGTACGCATCGACGCACGCCGCGGGGGATGCCTGCCCTCCCCGCGCGGACCGGAGTAAGGGATACGTCTGGGATGTGTACCCCTCCTACGATATCTATCTGGCGGGCACCGATGGCAAGATCCAGAAGCGGCTGACGGAAGCGCCGGGTTACGATGCTGAGGCGACCGTGAATTGGCGCACCGGACGGATCGTCTATACTTCTTTAGCTTCCGGAGACCTGGACCTGTGGACGATGAAACTCGACGGATCCGCGAAGAAGCAATTAACAAAAGATGTGGGCTACGACGGCGGGGCGGTATTCTCGCGCGACGGTAAGCACATGGTCTGGCGGGCATACCGGCCGCCCGACGCGGAGGCGCTCCGCAAGTACAAGGATCTGCTGAACGATAACCTGACCGCGCCCATGAAGATGGAACTCTTCATCGCCAACGCGGATGGATCGGGCGCCCGGCGCATCACCGGCTTCGGTTGCGCCAGCTTCGCGCCGACCTTTACGCCCGACGGACGCCATATCCTGTTTTCATCGAACAAGCACGCCTGCGATTCCCGGAAGTTCGAACTGTTCATGGTGGATCTGGATGGCGCAAACGTGGAACAGATCACGAACTTCGGTGGGTTCACGTCGTTTCCCGAGTTTTCGCCGGATGGCAAACGGCTGGTTTTCGCATCCGACCGCGATGCCAAGGCCCGCTACGAGTTCAACATCTTCGTCGCGGAGTGGCGCTGATCGCGTCGCGCCGAAAAAACGGCCGAGCCACGAAAAAACTATTGCAGAACTCGGACGTCCGTGTAAAAATAATGCGAAGCATTAAATGAGTTGTAGTCGCAGTCAGCGGGACTCTCGCGCCCGAGGTGTCGAGCTGTATTCCACAGTACAAAGACTGTGTGTTTGCACCGTGTTGCGATGCAACCAACCAGGAGAACTAAAGCAGTGAGAGAAAAAGGTGTTGTGAAATGGTTTAACGCCGCTAAGGGCTATGGATTCATCCAACGGTCCAACGGTGAGGACGTGTTCGTTCACTTCTCGGCCATCCAGATGACCGGGTACCGGACACTGGACGAAGGAACAGAAGTGGAATTCGAGGTGAAGAAAGGTCCAAAGGGACTACAGGCTGAGAACGTTTCTCGACCCTAAAGCCTGGCGCAAACATTTCACACTGATTTTGACGAAGGCCGCTCCCCCCGGGGCGGCCTTTAGCTTTTTCCGGGCTGTATCTTATCGCCCCGGACGTATAGGTACTTTCCTGGTCCGTTTATTCGTGGTATGAACAGTAGAGCCACTCGCGAACGGCAAACGGAACAACATCGTTTCGCAAGGCATCTAATTGGCTAGAGAAGTTTTGGCGATCGAGCGAGTTGCGGCCTCCGGCCAGTTTGGATATACTCCGCAGGTGCGTGGCAGGCGGCTCGCGAAAGCTAGGCACATATTTTGGGGAGGCTATCAGTGTTGGCCATTTCGAGGATCGGGTTTATACCACTAGCCCTTGCGGGGGCGGCAATCATCGCAGGCTCCCAAGCTCCGGCGTTCGCGCAGGCGGCCCAGGGTGCACCAGCGGCTCAAGGCGCACAACCGGCTAAAGCCGCAGGACAGCCGGCGCAAAAGAATTGGAAAGACCGTGCTGAGTACGACCTGTACGAGTCGATCACGAAGGAAACTGCGCCAGCCAAACGCCTTGAATTGCTGAACTCGTGGAAAGACAAGTATCCGAGTTCGGAATTCGCGGATGTCCGGCAGCAGGTCTACATGGCCACTTACGCCCAGTTAGGACGAGCCGCCGACGCACTCACCGCGGCCGGCGAAATCCTGGGCAAGGACCCGAATAATCTTCAGGCGCTTTCGAGTGCTTTGACGGCTATCTTCTCCACCACCAATCCTACGCCCGATCAGTTGTCCGTAGCTGACAAAGCAGCCAACCAGGTCACCTCCAACGTGGACACCCTGTTTGCGACGGACAAGAAGCCAGCCACTGTCGGCGATGCCGATTGGACCAGCGCCAAGAAGAACATGCAGGTGCTCGCCCAGAACACTTTGGGCTATGACGCCTGGCAACGCAAAGAGTACGACAAGGCCGAGCAGGAGTTCGTGAAAAGTCTGCAGATGGAGCCCAACCAGGGGCAGGTGTCTTACTGGCTCTCGACCGTTATCCTGGCGCAGCGCAAGCCTGAGAAGTATTCAGCGTCGATCTACAACTTGGCCCGGGCAGCTTCCTATGACGGCGCCGGATCGCTAAATGCCCAGGGCCGCCAATCGGTTCTCAACTCCTTCAACACGACTTATAAGACCTACCACGGCAGCATGGAGGGTGCGGACAAGTTGCTTGCGCAGGCAAAGGGCGCCGCGCTTCCACCGGCCGACTTCAAGATCCCGAGTAAGACGGACTTGGCCAAGGCCGATATCGCGAAGGAAGAAGAACTGAAGAAGGCCAATCCCCAGTTGGCTCTGTGGAAGAGTTTGAAAGAAGCTCTCACCGGCGCTCAGGCGCAAAGCTACTTCGATACCAACATGAAGGGGACCGAGTTGCCCGAATTCAAAGGCAAGCTGGTGGAGGCTCGTCCCGAGACAAAGCCTAAGGAGCTGGTGCTGGCTGTCGAGGACGGGATGACGCCCGATGTGACGCTGGTTCTTGAAACTCCGCTGCCCGGCAAAATGGACGCTGGCGCGGAGCTTGGATTCAAAGGCACCGCAACCAAATACACTGCAAGCCCGTTCATGGTGACGGTTGAAGTTCCGAAGGCGAACATCACCGGGTGGAAAGGCGGTCCCGCTCCCGCCGCCGCGAAGCCCAAGGCGCGGACGCCTGTTCGCAGAAAGAAGTAGGATTGGTTCGTGAGTGAAAAGGCCGGGTGCGCCGTCGAGCGCATCCGGCCGTTTTGATTTTTAGGGCGCGGCCTTCAAATGAACAGATCAATGGGGACGCGGAAGAAGTCGGCGAGTCTCCTGGCTTGCGACTTGCTGATCGAACGTCGTCCGTTGAGAATCTCGGTCGCGGCGCCCTTGTTGCCGAGAACTGGCCAAATATCCTTGTGCTTCAGACCGCGATCCTCCATGAGTGCTTTGAGCAATTCGTTGGGAGGAACGTCCGGCAGTGTGTAGTGTTTGTCTTCGTAGCTCGATCAGGACGGTAAGCACTTCGGCGAGCGCTTCCTCTTCCAGGGACAGGTTCTCACGCTCATCCAACTCGAGCAGGAGCGCTGTAGCGGCTTCGAGCTCCCGTTCGGACCCGATCGGCTTGGGCAGAAACTTTGCGAGAAGTCCCGCATACACCGTGGGATTGAAATTGGTCGCTGCGCTCATGGCTTCCAAACTCCCTTATCATACTCGGCGTGGGTGAGAATGAACAGAATGAACACCTTCTTTGTTAGGTAGTTGACCCGAGCGATCAGGCGATACTCATTGCCGTGTATGTTGAAAACCGTTCTTCGGCCGACGACGTCGGCGTGGGCAAAGTCAACGCGGGCATCTGCGAGGTTTCGCCACTTGGCGCGGCGCACGATTCGATACCAGTTCATCAATGGGGCCCAGCGTTGGTTGCTTCATCTACGCGGCGGCTTGATCTTGCCGCTGTCGCGAAACCAGACCGCGCTTTTAGAAGTATCTCTGTGAGAACGACACCAAACCGGGGGCGCGGCAATGTAGAAATCGATAAACCGGACCACGGACTCGCGGGCTTCCCGGTGTGAGATCGCACTCAAGCCCGACACGAAGGCTAGCGTGAGGATCGCCACCTTTACGATTCGACGTGTCAGCGCTCTCCGGTCCACGAAAGCTCCGACGCTGACAGAGCGCCTCGGTTAGCTTCCCAGGGCATAATCGAGATCGCTCGCGAACGCCCGGATTCGCGTCACCTGCTCTTCGGAGGCGCGCTGCTCGAACCCGCGGCCGACAAACCACGGATCCCGCCCCCTCCAAACCAGCGCCGCAAAGCCGCCCTGCTCCACCAGCAAACCGGGCGCGCCGATGTTGCCGAAGCCGGCGGCTCTGCGCTCCACCAGCGCCACGAAGCCGTCCCGCTCGAAGAGGAAGTGGGTCGTGATCTCGACCGCCGGAAGCAGGTTGATCCCGCGTTCGGCCAGGCGCTCGAGTTGCTGGTCGAGCACTAAACCTCGAGAATCACCGGCATGATCAGAGGCCGCCGCGACGTCTGCTTGATGAGGAAGCGCTTCAAATCGGAGCGGATCTTTTCCTGCATCACGCCCCAATCCGTCCGCTCCTCCTTCGTCGAGGTTTCCACGGTGCGTGCGACCACCTGCCGCGCCTCGAGAAGCAGAGGTGCGCCATCCTCGAGCGACACGAAGCCGCGGCTCACGATCTCCGGCAGCGTCTCACTTTTGCCCGAGTGCTTGTTGATGGCAATGATGGGCAGCACAAACCCGTCTTCGGACAGGTGACGGCGGTCGCGGATCACCATGTCCTCGACGATATCGTCCAGCGATCCGGAATCGATGCACACGCGGCCAACCGTCACGCGGCCGCCGCGGCGCGCACCATGCTGATCGATCTCCAGCGTGTCGCCCGTCTCGAGCACGAACGTGTCTTCCAGCCCCTGATGCCGCAGATGCTGCGCCAGTTTGGCGTGCTTGGCCAACTGCCGGTATTCGCCGTGCACCGGGATGAAGTAGCGCGGCCGGACCAGGTTCAGCACCAGGTTCAACTCTTCAATGCTGGCGTGCCCTGATACGTGAACCGGGGGGTTCATCGTGCCGTACACGGTCTCGGCGCCGCGCTTGGCCAGGTGGTTGATCATCCGGTAAATCGGCTTCTCATTGCCAGGGATGATGCGCGAGCTCAGCGCGACCGTATCGCCTGGATCGATGCTCACGCTCTTGTGATTGTCGATGGCGATGCGCGACATGGCGGACATCGGCTCGCCTTGCGTGCCGGATACCACGACGCAGGTCTTCGACGGCGGCGATGACATGATGTCCTGCGGCCGCAGCAGGATGTTATCGGGGATGGTGAGCAATCCCAGGTCGTGCGCGATCTCGGTGGTGCTCAGCATGCTGCGTCCGAGAAACGCCACCTTGCGTCCGTTTTCGTGCGCGAGATCGAGAATCTGCTGCAGGCGATGTATCGACGAGCTGAAACAGGCGATGAACAACCGGCGTTCGGAGCGCACGAACAGATCTTCCAGGCGCGGGCGGACAGCGCGCTCGCTCTCGGTGTAGCCAGGCCGGTCGACGTTGGTCGAGTCCGACATCAACAACAGCACGCCCCGCTTTCCATAGGCGGCCAGAGTATGCAGGTCGAAGAGTTCGTTGTCGGTCGGAGTCGGATCCACTTTGAAATCGCCGGTGTGGATCACAACGCCCAGCGGCGTGGTGATGGCCAGAGCGACGGCGCTCACAATCGAGTGAGTGACGTTGATGAACTCGATTGAGAAAGGACCGATCTGCACATGCTCTAGCGGCTTCACCTCATGAAGCTGCGCGCTCTTCAGCAGGTCGTGTTCTTCGAGCCGCCGCTCCACCAGCGCCAGCGTGAACGCGGTGCCATACACGGGCAGGCTGAATTGCGAGAGCAGGAATGGAACGGCCCCGATGTGATCCTCGTGCCCGTGCGTGAGAATGACCGCGCGCACGTGCTCCCGATTCTGCTCGAGATACGTGAAATCGGGCGTGACGATATCTACCCCGAGCAGTTCGGCTTCGGGGAACATCATGCCCGCGTCGAGGATCAGGATGTCCTCGCCATAGCGCAAGGCCATGCAGTTCATCCCGAATTCACCCAACCCGCCGAGCGGGATTACTTGCAGTTTAGCTTCGGCCATCGAATCTATCAGGGTAACATCGGCTGCAAGCGGTTCCGCTGGCGATGGGAATATTCTAGAGCGCCGCTTGCGAGCCGTCGATCTTCTGGCCGCTGACTAATGCGATCAGGAGGCGAAGCTGGAAAGCCGGCTGCTGAAACGTGAGTAGCCGCACGAGCGTCATCAGCACCGCCGTGATTCGGAATATCAGGCCCGAAATAAAGCCCGAGTGTTTGGCCATAAATACGGCGATTCCGTGAGCGCGGTCCGCAGACAACGTTGCCAGCGCGGCGGTGCCGTACTCGCGCGCGGGGTGGGGCCGCAACGTAACCGGCACACCGGGCAGCAGCAGAATCTTCTTCTGGGAGCGTTGGATTTGAAACGCCAACTCCAGGTCGCCGCCGAATTCTCCATAGCGCGCGTCCAGCCAGTTGATCCCTTTCACGAAGAATTTGCGAACGAAGAACGCCGTGCGCCCCGGATAGCCGATTGCAACCGATTCAGCGGCCGGGTCGATCGCTGTCCGGGGCAGAGACTCGGGATCGCGCCAAAGCGCATTCATATCGTTCGCCCCTGGGAGGCGAGAAACTTGCGTCTGGGCGCGGCCAGAGGAGTCAACCAGCAACGGGCAGACTGCCGCCGCGGATTCGTCGGTGTCCAACCGCTGCGCCAGCGCCATCACGGTGCCGGGCTCTACGATCACCTCCGGTGCGAGCAGAAACAGGTAGTCGCCAGCCGACGTCCGCATGCCAATATTCAGCGCCCGCGTAGCGCCGAAGTTCCGCGGCAGGCGTTGGATGGTGATGGCGGGAAACTCGGTATCGAGCGTCGCGCTTCCATCGGTGGATCCGCAATCGACGACGATGATCTCGATCTGCTCCCGCGCTTGCGATGCCTCGAGCGCGGGCAGACATTCACGCAACGCCGGGGCCGAATTTTCGGACAGAATTAGGACGGTGACCTTTATGGGGACTATCGGGGCGGACTCTTCCATGTCGAGTCAGATGATAACGCACCTGTGCTAAATTCTTTCGATGGCTGATGCCGGCTTCGACTTCGCCGTTTGGTTTGTCCACGGAATAGGACAACAGAAGCAGGGTGAGACGCTTTCTACCGCGGGCCTCGCGCTCGTCGAGTGGCTACAGAGACAGCCCGGCAATCAGGTCGAAGTAGTGTGGGCCCGCTTGAAAACAAGAGGCTCGGAACCAGCTCGCGCGAATGTCGAGGGCCAACTTGGAGAGCGAAACATTCGCTTCCTCACAAGCACAAAATCAAGCCAATCTGGCCTTGTTATGAGCAGCGCCAGCTAACGAGATTCTGATCTGCACATGTCTGGGGAATGAAGCCTGACCAACCGGGCGTACAGCTCCACTCTGACCAGGCCGAGCTCAGCTCGTCTCATGTTGACTGTAGCTTCCTCTTGGATCGGGGCTTCACTCAGGGTCTGGCCCGGCAGGCACTCCAACTGCTCGCCATAAAGCTGCTTTTTGCCCTGATCCCGCTGGGTTCGATCGTAGACCATGGCATACGTGCCGGCCTCACCTTGACCTGCATCCACGTTGACCTTCAGCCTCGGAAGTACCGCTTGCCGGAATTCTGGGCTTTGGTGTTGCACCATAACGACGAAGCCTTTGGCCGCCTCGACCCCAACCATGTCGTAGGTAGGGACCCCGTGCCGTTCAAAGATAGCTCCTGAGCGGCAACCCTGTTTCGCGATCCACCTTCTCCATCTTTTTGGCGTCGAACCCATCTTTGTCTCGGACGGCCTGATCGTTCTTCAGTAGCCTTAGAATCTCGTCTCGTAACGCCGGGTCAGACGGAGGGTGGTTGGAAATGCGCTGTTCGGTTGACGCTTGCCGGAATCTGGCCTCGGCGAACACCACGGCGTCTGCGGGCAGTTCGCGGTGTGCGTGGGCTTCTCGCACCTTCTTAATGAACTCGTTTCGAACATTCGGAGTTTGTCCGAGCATATTCACTAACACGAAGCCATAGGAGCCTGCATCGCCGACCTTGGCCACGGACGGAATACCTTCTCGTTCGGAGACGGCTTTGGCCTCCGCCAGGACCTGCGCCTCTCTCGCGTCATCGTCGGAGGTGATGAACGTCTCTACAAGTCCGTTGATTCGCTCGGCCAGTGCAGCATCCTTGATGCCTGACTGGGCGAGTTCGCGGTTGGAGCACCCGCCTAGCAGCATTGCCGAGAGGGCCGTAAATATACAGAGGTTCTTCCTCACGCAATAATTCTAGTTGACCAGCGGGATAGGACCCAGCGCGTAGCGGCGACCATTTCTCGAAATGACAGGCTCAAATAGCTGGCGGGCCGTCCGATTCAGACGCCGCGAAACCGGAATGAATGCGCGGCCCCGGCGGCTGTTCATCCAGAATCCGCGCCTCCGCCGCCAGCATCTCCTGCCAGCGAGGCTCGATTCCGCAGTCGATTTCCTGAGCCAGGGTTAGAAACACCTTGTAGTGTCCCAACTCAGACGAGAACAGAGCCCCGTAAAAAGCGGCTAACTCCGCGTCTTCGGATGCCTGGGCCAGCACTGAGAAGCGCTCGCAGGAACGGGCTTCAATCAGCGCTGAAACCAGCAACCGGTCTACGACTTCGACAGGCTCGCCTTTACGGACCAGCGAGCGGAGCGCGTTCGCATAACCATTCTTATGGCTCCGTTGTAGGCGGCCGCCTCGCCGCACCAGCAGCCGGACGACTTGCGCCAGGTGGGCCGCTTCATCGCGCGCGACGCCCGTCATAATCTCAACCCAGCCCGGGAACCAAACATCCGGCCAGTGAGTCATCAACTCCATCGCATTGTTGGCGGCCTTCTTTTCGAGAAAGGCATGGTCCACCAACAGCGCAATCGGGTCGGACAGCACGGCCCGTCCCCACTCGGCGGGGGTTGTCGAATGCAGCGGAAGTCCGGCGGACACAAGCATTGCTAATGCACGAACTCGATCACTTCGAAGACTGCGCGCCGGTTGTAATCGTTTATCACCGCGACGGTGCGGGGCCGGTAAGCGAGCGCCTGGGCAACCGACAGCAGCCGTGCGCGGGACCCTTTTTGTACTTCGAACGGAGCCGTGTGCGTGATAAAGTAAGCGCCGGGCAACGCCAGCATGTTGGCGAGCGTCGCGCGATCGCTTGCGCTGAGCTCGTGCGAGACTACATCGCTCGCCGTCCACAGTTTCGTAAGACGGCCGCCGTGCAGCATGCGCAACACCGGATCGATCCCCCAATCGGCGACGAAGACGTTCCGGTCTTCCCAGGCGTTCGCCGCCGTTGAAAGCGGCAGAACGGCCTCGCTCCACACCGGCCCCGCGCCATCGCGGATGAACTGGCTCAAGTACTGGTTGTACACCAGCAGGTTGGAGAGGCACAAAACACCGGTAACGAGCGCGGCCATCACATGCGGACGCCAACGTAAGCGCACGCAGGCGCCGGCGATCGCCACGCCCATGATCAGGTGCGGGAACGGGTATAGAAGTACCACGTGATGACCGCCACCTCCGGCGTCTTTGGTAAAGGCCATCTGGAGCCACGCAACGATCATCGTAACGAGCGCGAACAGCACGAGCTTACGCCGGTTCCACCACAGCGGGATGGCTGCGAGCGAAGCAAGGAACGCGTAAACCTGCAAGCTGGTCCGGTGTTCTCCGGCGAGATCGCTAACGGCCAGCGAACCCCGTTCCAGAGCGTTGCCGGGCGCCCTCGGGTTGGCGGCCCAATCTTCGTTCACCAGATAGCCAAACATCAGGTTGCCGGCGAGCATGCGTTTTGCCACCTCGAACTTCTGCGGCAACTCCGAAGAGGAATAGACAGCATTGCCGCGAAACGTGCGAAGCGGCTGCCGGATGTTGTACAGGATCAGCGGAGCAGCGCCGATCGCGAATCCGATTGCGGCGGCGCGGACGTTACGCCTTGTGAACGCGCGCCGCACCTCGGCCGGGAACAGCAGCAACGTAGCCACGCCAGTTCCGCTCAGCATCCAGATGAAAATCGCTTTGTCCCACATGCCCAGGCCGATCAGCAGAAAGCCACCACCGATGCGCGAAGCGCTCGAACTGCGGACGCCTTTATAAACTAACAGCAAGCCCCCGATCAACGTCAGGTGTTGTATCGCGACCGGACCCCAATCGAAGGTGTTGGTGAGCACGAAGCTCGCGTCGGTGGCCAGCAGCAGGCAGGCGATCGTCGCTGCGAGCGGGCCGGCCCACAGCGCCACCAGGCGGTGGAATAACACCAGGGTTGCGGCGCCGATCAGGATGGGCGGCAGGCGAAGCGAAACGATTCCCGGGGGCCAGAGCTGAAAAATAACGGCATACAGCCAGGTTTTCGTGGTCCCCAGGTAAGACATCAGCATGAGCGGCACGTCATGATGGAAGGCACGCAAGACGAGGTCGTGCGGCATGGCCGTGAACAACGGTGCTGCAAACAGCGCCTCGTCGTTCTGGATTCCCGCGTAAGGCATAACTGTTACACCGAGCACCGCAAACAGAATCGGCGATAATGCCGCTAGCCAGGGCTTGACATACGGTGTAGCATCTTTCTTGGACCAAATTCCCGGTCGAGGAGGCGCTGATGGAGCGGTGGGGATCACAAGCAAGATCCAGCTACGAAAAAGTTCCAGAAAAGATGAGAATTCTTTACACCCAAAGCATACAGTATAGGGTACTTCTTGTTTGAAACCGTAAGCCGTAAGAGCCGTCAATCTCATTACGCATCGAAGAAGGCGACAGCGAACGCCGATAAGAGTAGGCAGCAGTTGAGGAACACAATGCAGGCGGGAGGATCGGAGAAGTGGACGGGGTGGTCGGACAGTGGGCAACAAATTGCTCAAGGGGTGTGGTATGATTTCTGGAGTCGGTATCCGCGAAGTGGCATTAGCGGGATTCGAATTTCGAATCGCGTTACGCCGGATCCAGCCTGCACCAGAGATCTTCCCGTCTCAGACGACAGAGTATCCCTCCGGTTTGTTGACTTCCCGTTGGGTTATGCAGTCGTACAACACAGGTTTGGAACATGTGAGAGCCGCGACTTCAGACGCACAAAGGTAATAGAACTTCTTCGAGACTGGATGCGTCTAAGCGTATTGAATCAACACGGACGAATAAAAATAATAGAGAGGTAACAGCCATGACGAAGACCGAACTTAACAAGTACCGAAACATTCTGGAAGACAGGCAGGCAGAGCTCGAGCAAGTAATCCGGAACCGCGAAGCGATTACTATCGAAAAGAGCCCAGACGCTCTCGATGAAGTACAACACGCCGCCGAGCGTGAGTTAGCGATTCGTAATCTCGATCGCGAATCGAATTTGTTGCGCAACGTCCGCGCCGCTCTGCGCCGCATGGACGAGGGCAGCTACGGTGTGTGTCTGCATTGCGAGGAAGATATCAGCCCCAAGCGGTTGAACGCGGTGCCGTGGACGCCGTATTGCATCCAGTGCCAGGAAGCGGCCGATCGCAGCCGCGAGGAAATGACTGATTCCTTCGACGATATCCTGGTAAACGCCGCCTGACGTTACTACCGTCCGGCTTCGTTCAGGCTGCAGCATAGTAGGCGCGATCGGCCATCGCCTTTCGCGCCTTTCTTGTCTCAGTCAATGAATCCGATTGCGGCCACCATTCTCCCCGCACTCTCTTTATCGCGGCGGAACGAATGAAATTCGGCCGGGTTACAACTGCTACAAAGTCCGCAACTGAAGATCCGCTCGGCGCCTACTGCCGCATCGAGTAACTGCCGCCGGTTCATCTCCACTAAATCTATCTTCACTGGACCATCGGCCCGGAGAAGCTCGGAGTGCCATGATGCGAATTGCCGCGCGACCTCCGGTCCCACTTCGTAACAGCACGGCCCCACTGCTGGTCCTATAGCGGCGTAAATTTCCCCGGAGGATGTGCCGAAGTGACTCGCCAGTTCCGAAATGGCACGCCATACGATGCGTTGAGCGGTGCCGCGCCACCCCGCGTGTACTGCGGCCACAGCCCTGTGCTCGGGATCGAGCAGCAGGATCGGAACGCAGTCGGCCGTTCGGACGCTCAACATCAAGCCAGGCGTATTTCCGATCAGCGCATCGCCTTCGCCCGCCAGGCCCGGGCTGCTCGCCGGGACCACGATGGCGGAATGCACCTGCTTGAGCGATGCGAAAGGTAACTCCTCGGGCCAGGCGGGTGAAAGCCGGGTGCCGAACCCGTGGCGCAACCAGGGAAACTGTTCGAACGCGGTGACGCGATACACGCCGTCCGTATCGAGGCGGAACGAGGCTGATCCCAATCGCTATCCGACGGGCGTGTAAATCTGGGCCAACTCGCTGGCGCTCTGGCCTGCTGGATTCTGCACCTGCCCGACCATGACCTGCCTCTTGAATTCCGCGAGCATGCTCTCATCGAGCCTGACTTCGGTCGGGCGCTTTACCAGCGAACTCATCTGATCGATCTTGTCCTGCAGCTTGAGCAGCCCGAAAAAGAGATTCTCAGGTCGCGGAGGGCAGCCCACCACGTACACGTCGACGGGGACGATTCGGTCCACGCCCTGCAGCGTCGAATAGGTATTGAACGGACCGCCGACATTCGCGCAAGCGCCCATCGAGATCACCCACTTGGGATCGGGCATCTGATCGTAGATGCGCTTGAGCACGGGCGCCATCTTGAGCGTGACCGTGCCGGCGACGATCATCAGATCGGATTGGCGTGGACTGGGCCGGAACACTTCGGCTCCAAATCGCGCGATGTCGAAACGCGAGGCGCTGGAGGCGATCATCTCGATCGCGCAGCACGCCAGGCCAAACGTGAGCGGCCACAGGGCCGACTTGCGCGCCCAGTTGAATACATAGTCAACCGAGGTGGTCAGAAAGTTGCGCTCGAATTGATTGTGCAGAAACGGCATACTAAACCGGGAACCTACTTTATCTTAACAGTGGCCGGAAGCAGTCATTAAGGCACCCGCGTTGCCATATGTATGTGTTTGATTTTAATCGGGGTGGCCACGTTGCGGTCAGGCCCGGCGAAGTCAAATCCCACACCGTTGGGCGTATTCACGACCACATGGGCAATGATGCTACAATTCCAGCTTCCATGAAAAACGACCGCTTGGGAGCCGAGTTGCTCGCCGAATTTCTGGGCACGATGGTGTTGCTGGCCTTCGGCAACGGCGTAGTCGCCATGACGTTGCTGTTCGGCCACGGAGTGACTGGGGAAATCGTGAACGGAGGCTACACCAACATCACGATCGCCTGGGGCTTGGCGGTGACGATGGGTATCTTGATCGCCGGGCGGACCAGCGGCGCGCATCTGAATCCCGCGGTGACCCTCGCGCTCGCCGCCTTTCGCGGGTTCCCTTGGCGCAAGGTGGCGCCCTACGCCGCGGCCCAGATCGCGGGCGCTTTTGTGGGCGCGGCGCTGGTGTACTGGAACTACAGGCCCGCGTTTCTGAAAATGGATCCGGGCCTGGACCACACGGCTGGCATCTTCACCACATTCCCCGCATTTCCCGATCTGTTGTCCGCCGGGCTGCTGGACCAGACCATCGGAACAGCGCTGTTGATCATGCTGATCTTCGCCATCATCGACGACCGCAACCAACCGCTCGCGCCCGGTTTCGGACCGATCCTGGTCGGCCTGGTTGTCGTGGCGATCGGCATGTCGTTCGGCGGCATGCACGGCTACGCCATCAATCCGGCGCGCGATTTCGGACCGCGCTTGCTGACGGCTGCGGCCGGATTCAAAAACAACGGGTTCGCGGGCGGGGTGTGGCTCGTGCCGATCGTGGGTCCGCTGATTGGTGCTGTAATCGGCGGAGCGCTGTACGATTTTGGCGTCCGGCGTTTTTTGCCGACAACGCCGGCTTAGTCAACGCTTCCGCGCCGCGCGCGCCCATCAACGGGCGAGCGATGTCGGACCGCTCACCGCTGCGGCCGCGTTCAAAAACAACGGATTGTCCGGCGTGTTGCTTGCGGTTCCGTTATTGGCGCGGTGATCGGCGGAGCGGGGCGGTTCGGCCTCCATGCGCGCGCCACGAATCCGAAGCGGACTTCGGACGGCTCACCGCTGCGGCTGCGTTCAAGACAACGGCTTTTCCGGTCGATCCGTTATTGGCGTGGTGATCGGTGGAGCACTGACGTCAGCCTTGCGCGCGTCACAAATCCGAAGCGGACTTCGAACCGCTCACTGTAACGGGTCACAACGGATGCCCCTTCCATTCTCAGATTGCTGCCCCTCAAGCATGAAGCATGCACTGCGCAGGAATTGGAGCGCCCTTCGGGCGGTCTTCGCGTTTGAATGCCCAAGGCCTCCGCTCCAGAGCTTCA
>JBBQGC010000002.1:0-237473 GCA_038322705.1 Bryobacterales bacterium
GTAGCGCTGCGCCGGGCTTGGCGAAGCGGCGGACTTCGTTAGACAACTACTCTACTTCCGCAGGAATCTCGAACATGCTACGCACTTCCTGAAACAGGCGCTCGCCGTTGAGGTCGACATCGGGCACCACCACCGCCGCGCCTGCCTGCGCGAGCGCTTGCGCGTTCTTCAATTGGTGCTGATCGGCGGCAAAAGGGTAGGGGACCAGGATCGACGCTTTGCCTGCGGCGGCTATCTCGGCAACGATTCCCGCGCCCGACCGGCTCACGATCAGGTCGGCGCTGGCAAACGCGGCTGGCATATCCGAGATGAACGCGACCACTTCGCCATCCAATCCCGATTTCTTGAACGCTCGCGAGATCGCGGGGTACTGTGCGTTCCCGGTCTGAATGATGAATCGAATCGGCAGGCGCGAACGCTGAAACATTTTCCAGCTATCCTGTGCAGCCGTGTTGAGACGGGAAGCGCCCTGGCTGCCGCCCGTGATGAGCACGGTCAGGGTGTTGTCCGGAGTGCGCGGGGCGATCGCGAAAAATTCCGGCCGAACCGGCATGCCTGATAACTCGGTACGGCCTTTGGGAAAGAATCGGGCCGCCTCTGGAAAACTGATCAGAGCGCGGGATACGAAACGCGCGACATAGCGGTTGGCCGCGCCCGGCATCGCGTTGGGCTCCATCACAACGATAGGCAAACGGCGTACGATGGCAGCCAGGACGACGGGTCCGGCGACGAATCCGCCCATGCTGAAGATCGCCGCGGGCCGGTATTTTTTCAAATAGCCGAGCGAGCGTCGAACTGCTGTGGGGATCTGGCCGATGCTTCGGAAGCGCTTGCCGGGACCGGCTCCTTTGAGTCCGCCCACTTCGATCCACTCGATGGTGAACCCCGCCGCGGGTACGAGCTTCGCTTCCAATCCGCGCTGAGTTCCGATGAAGACGGGGACGTGGCCGCGCTCCCTCAATACGCGCGCTACCGCCAGGGCGGGCGTGATGTGCCCTCCCGTATGTCCGCCCGCCATGATGAAGCACGCCGGCTCTTTCATCCGGAATGTTCACCGACGCTCAATAAGATGCCGAGCGATGCCAGAGTGCTCAACAGCGAGCTTCCACCCGCGCTGATCATCGGCAGCGGGATTCCTTTGGTGGGCACCATGTCCAGCACGACGCTCATGTTGATGAAGGCCTGCACTACGATCGACGCGGTCACACCGAGCGCGAGATAACGCCCGAAGTCGTCGGGGGCCGTCCACACCAGTTGCATGCCGCGCCAGAGAATGACCAGGAATCCCGCCAGTATGGCCGCCGAGCCCCAGAGTCCGAGCTCTTCGCCGACGACGGCGTAGATGAAATCCGTATGCGCTTCGGGCAGGTACAAAACTTTTTGACGGCCCTGCATCAAGCCCGCGCCGAGAACACCGCCGCTGCCAACTGCGATTTTCGATTGACGCGCCTGGTAGCTGGGATCGTGCGCCGTGGCGGCCCGATGCATGTAGTTTTTGAGGCGTCCTTGCGGATCGATGCGATCGAGAATCTGACCCTGCGGATCGACGAACGCCACGATGCGTCCGAAGCGGTACGGCTTGGAGATAATCGCGCCGGCCGCGAGTAGTACGCCGATCGCCAGTGCAGCGGTGAAATACCGTCTATCGAGACCCGCGACGTAGAACACAGCAGCGGCCGTGACGACGAGCACGACGGCCGTTCCTAAATCGGCGATCACAACACAGCCGGCGAGCATCGCCACGGCCATGGTGGCGGGCCACAGCACGTAACGATCGTTGACCGAGCGATTGCGCACGGTGATGAAGTACGCGAGAAATATCACCAGCGCCGGTTTCGCGAATTCGGAAGGCTGCAAGGAGAAGCTGGAAAGGCGGAACCAGCGGTGGTTCTTTGCGTCGAGAAAGTAGACGACCAGCAGCATCAGCAGCACTGCGCCTAACGTTCCGAAGGCCCACGCCGGCGTGCGCATGGACCGGTAATCCATTTTCTTGAAGGTCATCAGCGCGACGAACGATGCGACGGCCCAACTCAACTGGCGCACGAAGAAGTGGCTGCTCGAGTTGAACTTCAATTCAGCCACGACCGACGAGGCGCTGTACACGATCACCAATCCCAGGCTGACCATGAACAGAACCGTGAAAAACAGAGTCCAATCAGTTTTTAGGCGCTGCGCCATCGGGTGCTTCCTCCCACTTCTGAACCAAACTCTTGAACGTATCGCCGCGATGCTCGAAGCTGCGGAATTGATCGAAGCTGGCGCAGGCGGGCGCCAGCAGAACGGTATCGCCGGGGCACGCGTTGTCGCGCGCGGTTTCGAGCGCTGTCGCGAGATCGCCGCACTGAACCAGCGGTACTGCCTCGCCCAACTGGCCGCCGATCTTCTCCGCAGCGGCGCCGATCAGCAGGGCCGCTTTTGCTTTGCGGCGCAAAGGATCGCGCAGCAGAGTGTAGTCGCTGCCCTTATCCTTGCCGCCCAAAATCACCCAAAGCCCGCCGGGAAACGCGGCGATCGATTTCAGCGTTGCGTCGACGCTGGTGGCCTTGGAATCGTTGTAGTAATCCACTCCGGCAAGGCGGCGCACGAATTCGATGCGATGCGCGACGCCCTGGAAGCTCATCACCGCATCGCGGATCTGGCCCGGCGTGGCTCCGGCAATGCGCGTGGCCGCTGCCGCCGCCATAACATTCTCGACATTGTGCAGACCACGAAGCGGAATCTCTTCGATGTTCATCAACGGCCCGCTCTCCGACACGATTTCGGAACCCTGGAGCCAGAACCCGCCCGGCGCCGCATCACGCATGCTGAACCAGACTGCTTTCGCGGGGGTGCGCGATGAGAATAGCGCGACGTTTTCGTCATCGTGGTTGAGCACCGCGAAATCGCTTTCCGTCTGATTCTCGAACAGGCGAGCCTTCGCGTTGACGTAATTCCGAAACGTAAAGTGGCGGTCCAGATGGTTTTGTGTGATGTTCAGGCAGACGCCGATCTTAGCGCCAAACTCGCGGGTGGTCTCCAACTGGAAGCTGGACAGTTCGAGCACGTTCCACTGGTCGGGAGCAGAGCTGTCGATCATCGCGGCGGGGGCGACTCCGATGTTGCCGCCCACCTGACATTTAATTCCGCTGTGTTCGAGAATGTGCCCGATCAAAGCCGTCGTCGTGGTCTTGCCGTTGGAACCGGTGATGCCGATGACCGGGCCTTGCAGATAGTAGCCGGCCAGTTCGAGATCGCCGATCAACATTGCCGCGCCGGGTGGCACGGTGTTGACCGGAACGCCCGGTGACAGCACGATCCAATCGGCGCCCGCGAATGCTTCCGGCGTCTGCTCCGAAAGTTCGACGCCCAACGGCGACAGGCGAGCGCGCATCGTCTCATCGGGATTCGAATCGACCGCGCGAACCTTGGCGCCGTGCCGCAGCAACAGGTCCACGGCGGACATGCCGGATTTGGCCATGCCGGCCACGATCACCGTTTTGTCGTTGAAATCAGGGCGCATGGCTGTCATCTCAACTTGAGCGTGGTCAGCGCGAAGAGCGCCATCACCAGTCCTGCGATCCAGAAGCGCACGATGATTTTCGACTCCTGCCAGCCGAGCGCCTCGAAGTGGTGATGCAGCGGCGCCATCTTGAAGATGCGTTTCCCGCGCAGCTTGAAACTGCCTACTTGCAAAATCACGGAGAGGGCTTCAAGGACATACACGCCGCCAATAAACACGAGAAGGATTTCCTGTTTTATGAGCACGGCGACGGTTCCCAGCGCGCCGCCCAGGGCCAACGACCCGACGTCGCCCATGAAGATCTCGGCGGGGTGCGCATTGTACCAGAGGAAGCCGATCGACGCGCCCGTGAGCGCACCGCAAAAGATCGTCAACTCCGATGCGCCGGGCAGGCGCGCCAAGTCGAGATACTTTGCGAAATCGGCGTGGCCGGTAACATAGGTCAGTACGGTCACCGCGCCCGCGGCGATGATCATGAGGCCGATCGCAAGCCCGTCCAAACCGTCGGTGAGATTCACCGCGTTCGATGCGCCGACCAGGATGAACGCCACGAAAATATAGAACCCGAGGAACGCAAGCGGGTACGTCCAGGGATTGTGCAGAAAGTCGGAGATGAGCAGATTCGGTCTGAATTGCTTGAAAAACGGAACGTTCACTTCCGTCGAGTAGGCGCGCTGCGCGTGCAGTCCAAGCAGAATGAAACCGATGACCAGCGATACGGCAACCTGCAGCAGAATCTTCGTCCGCGCGGTGAGGCCCAGGTTGCGCATCTTGCGAACCTTGGTGAAGTCGTCGTAGAAGCCGACCGCGCCGAAGCCCACCATACCGAACATCGCGATCCAGACGTAGCGATTGCGAAGATTCGCCCACAGCAACGTGGAGACCACAACAGCCATGACGATCAACAGTCCGCCCATTGTCGGCGTTCCGGCCTTCTTCATGTGGCTCTTGGGACCGTCCTCGCGGATGTGCTGGCCGATTTGGAAATCGCGGAGCTTACGAATCAGTAAAGGGCCTAGAAGGATCGACAGAAATAACGCCGTCAGGCTGGCGAATGCCGTGCGAAACGTGCTGTATTGGAATACGCGAAACAGCGAAACGTAGTGGAAAAGCTTTTCCCAGAGTAGCCAGTAGAGCATAGGCGGGGCCTTAACCCAGGAACCTTTCCAGAGCGCGTTCCACGTGAGTGCCGCGGGAGCCCTTGAACAGTATTGCATCGCCTGGCCGCGCCAGATTGCGTAAGTGCAGGCCGGCATCCTCGGGCTGCTCGAAAAAAAACGCGGCGTCTGTTTCCAGACCGCCCTCAACGGCTGCGTCCACCATTTGACGGGCCACGCCGCGTATCCCGACGAGCAGGTTGATCCCCGCGGACGCGACGTAGCTGCCTACTTCGCGGTGCAAGGGCCCGGCCCAGCGGCCGAGTTCGAGCATCTCCCCCAACACCGCAATTCTGCGCAGGGCGGGAGTATCGCGCAGCACGTCCAACATGGCACGCGCTGCGTCCGGATTTGAATTATAACAATCGTCGAAGATTAAAATCCCGTTGCGATGGAAGCGCGATCCGCGCATTTTCGCCGGCTCGAAGCCGCTTGCTGCCTCCACCAGTTCCGCAGGCTCGATGCCGAATATCGATGCGACTGCGATGGCCGCGAGCAGGTTCAGAATTCCGTGCCGTCCGAAGACGCGCGTTTGGAAATGCGCGCCGCCGGCGTCAAAGCTCGCGCCCTCGCCGGTGTAGTCGATGTTGGTCGCGCGCACATCGGCGGCGGACAATATGCCGAAGGTGATCGTGCGGCCCGCATGCGCGGAGGCGAACCGAACCACGCGCTCATCGTCGGCGTTCAGCACCGCGATTCCATCATCGGGTAGCGCTTCGACCAACTCGCGCTTGGCCGCGGCAACTCCATCGACAGATTCGAAATTCTCGATATGCGCGCTACCTACGTTCGTGACGACAGCCACTCGTGGACGGGCGAGCGCCGCGAGTTCGCGAATCTCGCCAGCATGGTTCATGCCGATCTCGATCACTCCGAACTCAGCATCAGCCGGCATGCGGAGCAAGGACAGCGGTACGCCGACGTGATTGTTGAAGTTGCCGGCTGTCTTGCCAACGGTGAAGCGAGTGGCCAACATGAGGGCCACAGCGTCCTTCGTTGTCGTCTTGCCGGCGCTGCCCGTGATCGCGATCATCTTGCCGCGCCATTGCAAGCGCGCCCACCGTGCCAAATCCTGCAACGAGGTCAAGGTATCGGTGACCCGAATCAGCGGTCCTGTGTGCGTCCGGTCCGATTCAACGACGGCGGCGATGGCGCCCTTCGAAAATGCTTCCGCGATGTGATCGTGGCCGTCGTGATTGGGTCCGCGCAGGGCGAAGAACACATCTCCGCGCTCCAGGGTACGTGTGTCGACGCTCCACCCCGTCACCATTTCCGTATGATCGAGCGCGGAGCCGAGCGCCGCGGCTACGTCTTTGAGCGGGAATTTCATCGGCTCTTCTTTGGATACCCGATCTCACGCAGTACGGTGCGGGCGATTTCGCGGTCGTCGAAATCGATGGTCTTGTTGCCGAGCACCTGATACGGCTCGTGGCCCTTGCCCGCGATGAGTACGATATCGCCGGGCTCGGCGCGTTGAATCGCGCGCCGGATCGCGCGCTCGCGGTCGGGCTCGATAAGGTGTTCGGTGTCGAACCGCCGCAAGCCTACCAGGGCATCGTTGATGATCGCCAACGGATCTTCCGAGCGCGGATTGTCGGAGGTCAGCACGACAAAATCGCTGTTCTCGGCGGCAGCCATTCCCATCAGCGGACGCTTGGTTCTGTCGCGATCGCCGCCGCAACCGAATACAGTAATGACGCGCTCAGGCTCCAACGCGCGCGCAACGGCGATCAGATTTCGCAGCGCGTCGTCGGTGTGTGCGTAATCCACGACCACCATAAACGGCTGTCCGGCGTCGATCCTCTCGAAGCGTCCGGGAACCGACCTGCAGCTTTCCACACCCGCTGCGATCTGCGGCATCTCGATTCCATGGGTGAGGCCGGTGCAGATTGCGGCCAGCACGTTGTAGACGTTATGCCGCCCCACCAGCGGCGACTTGATCGCCGATATCGCGCCCTTCGCGTTCAGATCGAACTCGACGCCGTCAAAGCTATAGCGGATTTTTTCAGCGCGGTACTCAGCGCCGTCGTTCAGTCCGTACCACATCGTCGAATCGGGAGCGGTTCCGATGCGATGGGCCCATTGGTCGTCGAAGTTGAGTACGGAGCAGCGCGGAGCAGATCCGCTTTGCGGCGCAAAGAGCAGGCGTTTGGATTCGAAGTAGGACTCCATCGTTCCGTGAAAATCCAGATGATCGCGGGTGAGATTCGTGAACACCGCGCTGTGGAACTCGACCCCGTAAACGCGGCCCAGCGAGAGAGCGTGCGAGGAAACCTCCATGGTTGCCGCTGTGCCGCCCGCGCGTTCGAGTTCGTCCAGCATGCGAAACAGGTCCAGGGATTCGGGCGTTGTGTTGGGCGCTTTCATGACGCGGCCGGCCAGATGATATTCGATGGTGCCGACCAGCGCTGTGGTGCGGCCGGCGGCGCGCAAGATCGAATCCACCAGATAAGAGGTTGTGGTTTTGCCGTTCGTGCCAGTGATGCCGGTGATCGCGATGCGGGTGTCGGGTGCGTTGTAGAAATGCCGTGCGGCGGTGGCCAATGCGCGGCGTCCATGCTCCACCTGAATCCACGGCGATGCGAAGGCTTCGGGCGCAGGCTGCTCGCTGACAACGGCGATGGCGCCTTTTTCGATCGCGCTCGCGGCAAAGCTGCGGCCGTCTACATTCGAGCCTGGAAACGCGAAGAACAAAAAACCATCGCGCACGCGCCGGGAGTCGTACTCCAGTCCGCTGACCTTGCGGCTTTGCAATTCAGCGCTAACGGGAGCCAGCGTGCGCACCTCTCGCAGCACTTCAATGAGCGGCTTGGCTGCGGCCATTAAGATACCTCAGCGCGCGAATTGAACCCTGACCCGCTCTCCGGCTGGAAGAATGGAACCCGGCTCCGGAGCCTGGGCGCGAGCCATTCCATGCCCGATCAACTCGACATTAATTCCCGCGGCAGCGGCTTCTTCAACCACGGCGCGCATGGTCCTCCCCTGAAAATTCGGTACCTTCGGTCCCGCCAACGTGACAGGCGCGGCGATAGGTCCAAAAAAAGGAGCCTGGCTCGATTGATTGCTCGCCGGAGCCAGGCTCTGAGGGATTGAGGACACGAGCTCGGACCCTGGATCAGGACCCAAACCCGCAATGGACAGATCGTTAACATCGACGGGAGCGTTGTCGATTTCCCCGGAATCCTCCGGAAGATCCTTGGGCACATCGAGGATGCGGAGCGCCGCGGTGGCGACCTCGCGGAAGACAGGGCCGGCTACGACTCCGCCATAGCCGGCCGTGCCTCCACTAGTGCCGTTCAAGGTGACAACGATGACGATGGCCGGATTCGCGACGGGAGCGAATCCGATGAATGAACCGTTATAGTGATGCGAATAAGTACGCGTCGCCTCGTCGTAAATTTGCGCGGTGCCGGTTTTGCCGCCCGACGTATAGCCTTTCAAGCGCGCGCTCTTGCCGGTGCCGTGCAATACGACGCCTTCCATCATCTGGCGCATGGTGATCGCGGTCTCGGGACGGATCACGCGTACAGGCTTCGCAGCCGGCTCGAATTCGGCGGGCTCGCCCGGACGCTGGCGTTTCAAAACAATGCGCGGCCGAATCAGCACGCCACCGTTGGCGATGATGGAGCAGGCTTGAGCCAGTTGGATCGCGGTCACGCTGATTTCATGACCCATCGCGACCGAGGCGAACGAAGTCTTGCCCCAACGCTGCACCTTGCGCAGCCTGCCCGGCGATTCCGAGGGCAGCGCGATGCCGGTCTCATGACCGAATCCGAAGCGGCGCACGTAGTTGTACAAGTTTTCCTGGCCGGTACGCATTGCAATCTGAATCGCTCCGATGTTGCTCGATTTGGCGAGCACGTCGGCCATGGAGAGGGCTCCGTAGCCGTGCTTGGCTTCGTGAATCACGCGCGAGCCGAGCCGCAACACGCCGCCGCCGCAATTTATCATCGACGTCGGACGCAGGGAAGTGGACTCGAGCGCGGCCGACAGCGTCATTACTTTGAACACGGAGCCGGGCTCGTAGGGCGTGGTGACCGCGATGTTATTGCGCCCCGCGGGATTGTCACCAGCAACCGGCGGCCGGTTGGGGTCGAAGGTGGGCCAGTTGGCCAACGCCAGAATCTCGCCGGTGCGCGCGTTCATCGCGATCAGACTGCCGCTTTTGGCATGACCCCGTTGAGCGGCCGCCGCGAGTTCGCGCTCGCCGATGAATTGAATGCGGCTGTCGATGGTGAGCGTGACATCCGTGGCGGGCACCGGCTTGGTTTCCGTCTCCGAGTCGTAGGCGCGCTGCTTTACGTCGGTGGTGAAGCGCACCTGCCCGGACTCACCCTGCAGATCTTCGTTCAACGCCTGCTCGATACCCGAGTTGCCACGTTCTTCGAAATCGACGCTGCCCACCACGTGCGAGGCGAGTTGGCCACTGGGGTAATCGCGCCGGCTCGAAGTGCGGAACTCGATCCACTCCAGGTTCAGGCTGTGCAAACGGTCGGACTGTTCCGGCGTGATGCTTCGCGCCACCCAGATGAATCCGCGATGGCTGCGCGCGGCGCCTGCGATGCGGTCGCGCAGAGCAGCGGCATCGATGTTCAGTACGCCTGCGATCATACGGGCGGCAACGTCGGCGTCGGGGATGCGCATTGGGTTGACGCATACCGAATCCACGGCGACGCTCTTGGCCAGAGTCTTGCCCATGCGGTCGCGAATGGTGCCGCGGGGCACCTTTACTTCCTGTTCGCGCTCCTGCTGTTGCTGGGCCTGCTGCAACAGTTCGTCGTGCGAGAACACCTGCAGATGAACTAGCCGGAGGACGATGAGGGCCGCCCAGGCGAGCGCGACCCGGACGATGATCCGGACTCGTCGAGCTTGCTGGGATTCATCCATGGCTTCATTCCAATCGCGGGCGATGCGGCTGGTTACTTGCTCACGTTCATTGCGAGCGCGCCGCTCTTGGCATCCAGATACACGACCGTGCGCGGAGCCGGGTCGACGAAGTTCTGGATGCGAGCGAGTTGCTCGAGCCGTTCGGGACTCAACAGGCGCGCCTCTTCAAGCTCGAGGTTCGCCTTGTCGGACATAAGCTTCTGCTGTTCGGCGCGGAGGGATTCCAATTGGTATCCGGCGATGCGCGATGCGGCGCCCGGCAGCAGCACGCCGATCAACAACGTGACGGCCAGGCCGCCGGAAACGATGAAGCGCCAGCACGCCACGCGCGCCTTCGGATCGGCCTGACGGACTACGCGGCCATTGTCGATATCCTTTACGAAAAGGTAGATGTCCTCATTCGGGATGGCCCGGAGCGTGAACTCGTGGTTCGCTACTCGCGCCGAATTTTCAACCGCGGCGGTGGCCGCTTTGGTTCCCACGAACCGGTTGTACACAGTTGCCAGCGTTGCCATTCTGTTGCCTTGCCCTCTTGTTTGAACTTCCGCACACACCTGTAGCCGTACGTTCCCGTGGCGGCGCCGCCACCGGCGCTTCGTCCGGCCTTCTGTTTACTTACAAAATTTCCACGGCGCGGAGCTTGGCGCTACGCGACGGAGGATTCCCCGCGATCTCTTCCTCGCCCGGTTTCACAACGTGCTTCGTTAGCGCGAGCGCGCGGTGCGAGCGAGCCAATTCCTGAAAAGCCTGTTTGACCTTCCGGTCCTCGAGCGACATGAACGTGAGCACGACCACCCGTCCGCCCGGGGCGACCAAGTCCGGCACGGCGGCCAGCAGCGCGTCCAACTCTTCTAATTCGCCGTTGACGGTCATGCGCAGCGCCATGAACGTCTGCGTGGCCGGATGCGTTTTTCCGATTCGAGGCGCGGCCTGCTCCACCACACTGGCTAAGTGGGCAGTGCCTGTGATTGGCCGCGCTCGAACCAGTGCTCTGGCTATTCTCCGCGACCTCCTTTCCTCGCCTAATTGAAAGATCAGATCGGCGAGTTCCTTTTCCGATGTATGATTCACCAACTGAGCGGCCGTGAACGTTTCGCTCCGGTCCATCCGCATATCCAGCGGACCTGGCGACATGAACGAGAAACCCCGTTCCCCATCGGTCAACTGATAACGGCTTACGCCCAAATCCGCAATCATGCCGCTGGCTCGTTTCACACCGGAGCTTTCGAGCGCCTGCCGCAACTTCGAGAAAGGTCCGTGGTGAAAACGAATCCGGTCCGCGCAATCCGTCGTGTTCTGGCGAGCCAGTTCCAACGATTCCGCGTCCCGGTCGTTCGCAATCACGAACCCCGTTGCCAGCCTGCGCGCGATCGCCCCGGTGTGTCCTCCGAGACCGCAGGTAGCGTCCAGATACACGCCGTCCGGACGCGGATCGAGATACTGAAGTACCTCGTTCAACATGACCGGGACGTGCATACATCGCTACTTCAAACCCTTCTTATTGAGCGCGGCGACAGCGTTGGCAATCTTGGCCTTGGCTTCGGAGAGCCGTTGCTGATATGCCGTTTCGCCCATCACCTGAATCGCGCCCTTGTCGTTTCCCAAAAATACCGCTTGATTTTCCATGCCCAGGTCGCGCCGTAGCTCCTGGGGAAGAAGTATCCGGCCCTGCCCGTCCACATCCGAATCCGCCCCGTAGTGGTTCATGAAAAAATTCGTCACCCCAGCGCTGTCCGCTTCCTCGCCAGCGTTCGTGAACAGATTTTCGTTGGCCTTCCAGACGGAAATGGGATACAGTCGGGCTGTGACCGTATCCATGGTTGTGATGAAAACCTTTTTCTCCCCGAGTTCGCTCAAGTACTGCTGGAACACCGCAGGCAATTTGAGACGCCCGCGCTCGTCCACGCGAGCCTGGTGGAACCCGCGAGGGGGCTCAACCGTGCTCGGTTTGGGTATTTGCTCCACTTCAGTGTCTTTCTGAACCCATTTGGTCCATTTCGGACCCAGAGCGATGATGCCACACGTCTGGCGTACAATGCAATAGTTTTTTTAAATCAGCTACTTGTACGCCTTTTGTTCGCCTGAAAGACGAGCTGTCGGGCAGGAATTTTTAGAATTCCGCTGATGTGAAGCTACTGTTTAGGAATCGGTCGGAGGTTCAAGCCTGCCGGAACAACTCGGGCACGGGAAAATCCGCTTCGAGGTGACGGCTATAGAACGCGTTGCGGTATTGAATCATACCGTCGGCCGAGTGCACAGCGATGCTGCGGGTCTTTTCGTACACGATCCAAACTTCGCGGGCACCGTTGGCGAGGTAGAGGTCCTTCTTCCAGTCGAGTTCGTCGGGGGTGTTGCCGCGAGATGCGACTTCGACGGCGATGAGTGGTGCTCCGGCGAACCAGCCTCGCTCGTGGGCTTGACCGGCGTGACTCACAGCGACGTCCGGTTGTGGGCAGTTGGGTCCGATTAAGAAACCGGTCTCGATCCAGACTCTGGACTCATCGACGTGGCTCTCGAAAAACTTGGCTATGCGCTTAACCAGTTCGCTGTGGCGGAACTTCGGCGGGGGCATTTCGACTACTACTCCGTCCAGCAATTCTTGAATGCCGTCCTTGTCCGGCAGCCGTTCGAATGCATCGAGAAGTACCGGGAGGTGCGTAGAAACAACGCTCATGGCGATTCCTCAAGATTTACGCCGAGTGGCCGTTGTGTTCGAGCTTCTCAAGACGTCTGCGGAGTTCTTCGATGTCCTTGTCTTTCTGCTCGAGAGCCGAATCGATTTTTTCCGACCAATCGTTGAACCGCGCGACCCAACGATTTCCGGTCTGAAGCAGCGCTCCGTGACGTTCCAAACGCGCGGCTTGGGTGTCGAAACGCACTATCACCTCAGCGAAGCGCTCATCCATACGCTGCGTGAGCTGTTGAATCAGGTCGACCACGGCGCCAAAGCGGCGGTCGAGTTCGGATCTTAATTCTTCGTCCATAGCGTCTCTTTGATTCTAGACCAACATCGTCAAAATCGAAGGCGGCCCCGCGAATTAGAATAGTACGTCATGAAACTGCGTTGCGCCGCACTTGCCTCGATTCTCACGTTCGCCGCTTTGGCGGAAACCGCCTATCAGAGACCTCCCAAAGCCGTGCTTGACGTTTTGAACGCGCCAGGCACTCCGATACTCATGTTGAGCCCGGCCAAAACGCACGCGATTATGGCCGAGCCGCTCCGTTATCCGCCGATCGCCGACCTCGCGCAACCGGCGTTGCGCATCGCCGGACTACGCATCGATCCGAAGACGAACGGGCCGCATCGCGCACAGTACTACACGCGCATTACCGTGAAGCGGATTGCGGACGGTGTCGAGACGCCCATCGCTTTGCCCGCGGGCGCCAAGCCGGGTAATTTGCACTGGAGTCCGGACGGCAGCCGCGCTGTTTTCACCAACACTGCAACAGACCGCATCGAGCTATGGACCATCGACCCTGCCACAAGCCGAGCGCGGCGCATCGAGGGCCTTCGGCTCAATCTGGCGCTATCGACTCCGTTCGGCGGAGGCGCGGGAATCGAGTGGGCCGACAAGAATCACACGGTGCTGGTTCCGCTGGTGCCCGCCAACCGCGGGCCCGTTCCCGTCGAGAGTGCGGTGCCCACCGGTCCGCATATCGAGGAGTCCAGCGGCAATGCGGGTCCGGTGCGCACGTACGAGGACATGCTCCGCAACCCGCACGACGAAGATCTGTTCGACTACTACGCGACCGCGCAGCTCGCATTCATCGACGTCGTGACTGGCAAGATAACTCCCGCCGGTGCGCCCGGTATTTTCACCACCGCCCACCCGTCGCCCGACGGACTGCACATCCTCGCTGCCCGCGTCGAGCGGCCCTACTCGTACCTGCATCCGGCCACCAGCTTTCCGCGACAGGTCGAATTATGGGATCGCACGGGCAAGCTGGAGCACCGCATCGCTAGTCTTCCGCTGGAAGAGCGGGTGCCGATAGAAGGCGTTCCGACCGGTCCACGCAACTATATGTGGCAGCCGTCGGCGCCGGCGTCCGTGATGTGGCTCGAAGCGCTCGACGGCGGCGATCCGAAGCGCGCGGCTCCGTTCCGCGACCGCCTGATGTTGTTTCGCGCGCCGTTCTCAGGCGAGCCCGTCGAGGTTGCGCGCATGGAGCAACGCATTCGCGGCGTCGCGATGAGCGGCACTACGAGTTTTGCGATGGTGATGGATTACGAACGCAACCGGCGCTGGACGCGAACATTTTCCGTCGATCTTGCGAAGCCCGGCGAGACACCGCGCCTTTTGTGGGAGCGCAATGTGCAGGATCGCTACAAGGATCCGGGAACGCCGGTCATGCAGGCGGGCCGCGCTTCGGGCATTCTGCAGAACGGCGATAGTATCTATCTCGACGCGCTGGGAGCATCGTCGAAAGGCGATCACCCATTCCTGGCACGCTATAACATCAACACGCGCCAGACCGATCATCTGTTCCAATCGGGCGGCGACTCCTACGAAGTGTTCATCGCGCTGCTCGATGACGCGGGCACGCGCTTCATCACGCGCCGCGAATCGCCCACCGAGCCTCCGAACTACTTCATCCGCACAACCGGTTCCAACGACGACAAGCCGCTGACCCACTACACCGACCCAACGCCGCAATTGCGCGGCATCGAAAAACGGCTCGTCACTTATAAACGCGACGATGGCACTCCTCTGTCGTTCACGCTGTACCTGCCGCCAGGATACAAGGCCGGAACGCGGCTGCCCACCGTGGTGTGGGCCTATCCACTCGAATACAACGACGCCAGCACGGCAGGGCAGATCAGCGGCTCCACGCAACGCTTCACGTCAATCGTGGGCATGTCGCACTTATTCTTCCTGCTCGAGGGTTATGCGATTCTGGACAACGCCGCGATGCCGGTGATCGGCGATCCAGAGACGGTGAACAATACCTACATCAAACAAGTTGTCGCCGATGCGAAGGCGGCCATCGATACAGCCGTGGAGATTGGCGTTACCGATCCTGCTCGCGTGGGAGTTGGCGGCCACAGCTATGGCGCCTTCATGACCGCGAATCTGCTGGCTCACTCCGATCTGTTCCGCGCGGGGATCGCTCGCAGCGGCGCATATAATCGTACGCTGACACCGTTCGGATTCCAGAGCGAACGGCGTACGTTGTGGCAAGCGCCCGAGGTCTATCTGCAGATGTCGCCCTTCATGCACGCCGACAAGATCAAGCGCCCGATTCTTTTAATCCATGGTGAAGCCGACGATAACCAAGGCACATTCCCGATTCAATCCGAGCGGATGTATCAAGCGATTCGCGGCAATGGCGGCACGGTGCGGTACGTCACCCTACCCTTCGAGCCGCACGGCTACACGGCGCGCGAATCGATCGAGCACACGCTGTGGGAGATGATCGGGTGGTTCGATAAATACGTGAAGAACGCAGGCGCGCTCACGACCACTTCGTCGCGATAGCGGGCGTAAGCTGAGAAGGTGCAGATTCGGGTTGCATTCGACCGCGGTGGGTTAGCGTTGAACCTACCCGACGCTTACCGCTGGCGCGTGCTGGAGGCGCGCAACGCTCCGCCGGTGGACGATGCGGGTCAGGCGGTTGAGCGCGCTTTGGATCAACCAGTCGCGGGTCCGCCACTTCTCAATTTGGCGCAAGGTCGGAAGAGCGCCGCGATTTCGGTTTGCGATATCACGCGGCCCGTTCCGAATCGCATCGTCCTTCCGCATGTGCTGACGCGCTTGGAAGCCGCGGGGATTCGACGCGATGCGATTACGATCCTGATCGCCACGGGATTGCACCGGCCCGCAACCACGGCCGAGATCGAAGAAATTCTAGGGACGGAGATCGCGGGCACTTACACGGTTGTGAATCATCACGCCCGCGAATTGAGCGAGCACCGGCATCTCGGTTCCACGCAGTCGGGCACGCCGGTTTATATTGACGAGCGCTTCGCCGCCGCCGATCTGCGCATCACGGCCGGCCTGATTGAACCGCATCTGATGTTGGGATTCTCGGGCGGACGCAAGTTGGTAGCTCCCGGCCTGGCCGCTCAGGAAACGATCAAGGTCATCCATAGCCCGCGATTCATGCGCGATCCGCGTGCTGTCGAGGGCTCGATCGAGGGCAACACGCTGCACCGCGAGTTGCTAGAGATCGCGCGGATGGCACGCCACGATTTCATGGTGGATGTCAGCATCACTCGCGAGCGTCAGATCGCGGGCGTATTCGCGGGTGAGCCCGGCCAGGCACACGCGGCAGGTATGCGGTTCGTGTCGGACGCGATGCTGCACCGGCTCGACGAACGTGTTGACGCGGCCATCACCACGGCGGCCGGATACCCGCTCGACCTTACTTTTTATCAGGCGATCAAAGGCATCACTGCGGCGGCGCAGATCGTGAAACCCGGTGGGCGCATCCTGTTATTGGCGGCATGCGGCGAAGGATCGGGCGGCGACGAGTTCACTGCATTGTTGAAAACTGGTCTGGGCGATCACGAGTATCTGTCCCGCATCGCGCAGAGTCCGGTAGCTGTGGACCAATGGCAGTTGGAGAAGCTCGCGCTGGTAACCGCCAACATCGGCGTGTTGTATTACGTGCCGGGACTGGACCCGCAGCTTTACCCGAAGTTGTGGGGCAAGGCGTACCACTCGCCCGACGCCGCGGTGAGCGTGCTGTTGGACGGTCTTGCCCCGAACAGCGAGATCGCGGTGATTCCGGACGGGCCCTACGTTCTCGCAAAGGCGAGCACGAAATGAAGCTACTCTGGAGTAAATGAGTCCTAATCCGCGCGGTGACGCGCCCAAACAGCCGATTGCCGGCGTCGAAAATCTGATTGCGATCGGTTCGGGAAAAGGCGGCGTGGGAAAGACCACGGTGTCGGTGAACCTGGCGATTTCGATGGCCAAGCTGGGGCATCGAGTTGGCCTGATGGATGCAGACGTGTACGGACCCAATGTCCCATTGATGATGGGTCTGCGTGCCGCTCCGCACTCGATTAACGAACGCATTCAACCGCTCGAGAAATTCGGACTCAAGCTGATGTCGATGGGTTTTCTGAACCCGGGCGACAAGCCGCTGGTATGGCGCGGCCCGATGCTGCATAGCGTGATCCAGCAATTTCTGCGCGGCGTGGATTGGGGCGAGCTCGATTACCTCTTGATCGATTTGCCGCCCGGCACCGGCGACGTGCAGTTGTCGTTGATCCAAAGCGCGCCGCTCACTGGCGCCGTGGTGGTCACCACGCCTTCCGATGTATCGCTCGAGGATGCACGAAAAGCGGTGAATATGTTCGAGCAGGTGCGCGTGCCGATTCTGGGCATCGTCGAAAATATGAGTTTTCTGATGTGCCCGCATTGTAACGAGCGCATCGACGTATTCAGTCACGGAGGAGGCAAGCGCACGGCGGAGAATATGCACGTGCATTTCCTGGGCGAAGTGCCGCTCTCTGCCGAGGTACGCATCGGCGGCGATTCCGGTAAGCCGGTCGCAACGCGCGAAGCTACCGATCCGCGGGCTGCGGTTTTCGTCCAGATGGCGAAGGATCTGATCGCGCGCGCCAGCCAGGAGAAGACTGCCTCAAAAGGTCCGGCGATTACGATTGAGGATTAGGTACACTGAAATTTAACATTCAGAGGCAGTTTCGCTTGATTCGTACCCCTCCCGTTGTTCTCCCGTTGGCGATGGCGATGGCGGCGTTCATCCTGCCGCCGGCCGCGCGCGCCGCCGACAAAGATCAACTCGACGCCGATCCCGCGCTGTTCACGGTGATGGCGGCCATCAATGCAGCGGGATACGACACCGACATCGATTCGGCGGCCAACAATCCACTGCGCAAAGCCGTCCGCGAGTATCTGGCCAAGCAAAACAGCCCGGTAATTGCGGAGTTGAAGTTGTTCTACGCGGCACACAAGCTGCCGGACCCCAGCGCTAATTTGGGCCAGTACGTTTCCTTCGCGCTGTCCATCGACGGACCACCGACGTTCGGGTTCCGCTATCCGATCAACGAACTCGCGCCCGATGTCGGACCGATGGGCGAGCTCGGGCCGCTGCTGGCGCGCTTCTACAAAGAGACGAATCTCGAAGACGTCTGGCGCAAGTCGCAACCGGTGCTCGAGCAGATGATCGCCGCGTATCAGGAACCGGTATCGCGCGCGGTGATGCAGTCCAATGCGTACCTGCGGAATCCGACCAGCGGATACTTAGGACGCCGTTTCCAGATCTACGTCGAGGCGCTGGCCGGCCCCAATCAGGTGCACACGCGCAGTTACAAGGACGATTACATCATCGTCGTCACGCCTTCGCAGGAAGCGAAAACCGAGGACATTCGCCACGCGTACTTGCATTACCTGCTGGATCCGCTGGTGTTGAAATACGCCGAGTCGCTCAGCCGCGTGCGGGGTTTGGCCGATTTCGCCGAAGCAGCGCCCGCGCTTCCGGAGCATTACAAAACCGACTTCACACTGCTCGCCACCGAGTGTCTGATCAAGGCCGTGGAGACGCGGCTGTTGCCCGCCTCAAAGCGCGACGCCATCGTGCAGCAAGCGCTCCGCGAAGGTTTCGTGATGATGCCGGCGTTTGCCGAAGTTTTGCCAATTTACGAGAAACAGGAACAGGCGCTGCGTCTATATTTCCCCGAGATGGTGCAAGCTATCGATCTGCGGCGCGAGGACAAGCGCCTGGCCAGCGTCGAATTTGTGAGGGAGCGCGCTACAAAGACGGTGAAAGTGACACCCGCTCCCGCGCCCCTCGAACCCGTCCTCTCCGGCCCGCAGAAGGCCCTTGAGGACGCCGACACGCTCTATCGCGATCGCAAGTTGGATAAGGCGAAGGACGCGTACTCACGCCTGGTTGCGGGTTCGCCCGATCGCGGTGTGCAGTCGCGGGCATATTATGGTTTGGCCAGGATCGCGGTCCTCCAGCGTGAGCCCGAGATTGCCGAAAAGCTGTTCCGGCGTACCCTGGAATTGAATCCGGACGCGGACGTTCGCGGCTGGAGTCTGGTGTACCTTGGAAGATTATTCGATGCGCAGGGTGACCGGCTGCACGCCATCGAGCAGTACAAGGCGGCCTTGAGCGTGGAAGGGCTGCCGCCGGGCGCGCGTCAGGCGGCTGAAAGAGGATCAAAAGAATCGTTCAGGAAAGATCAGTAGCACCGGCTGCGCCGGTTGTCTACTCGAACTTAAGGAGCAATTATAAATGCGAATCAATCTCGCTAAAGCACTGATGGTCGCCGCTTGCGCGGCCGCGGCCTTCGCCCAAGTCAAGCAACCCAAGCCGAAATCGCAGAAGGAAGTGGATGCGTTGATGGCCGTGCAAAACGCAGCCGACGCCAAGGCGCGCATTTCCGCCATCGATAACGTTCTCACCCAATTCGCGGACACGGAGTTTAAACCCGGTCTACTGCTGATGGCTGCCGCTACCTACCAGCAGATGGCGGACAACGATAGGACGATCGTCTATGCCGAGCGCGCGCTCGACGCCGACCCGAAGAGCTACCAGGCGATGCTCATGCTCGGCAGCGCGTATGCGGCGCGGACCAAGGAGTTCGATCTCGATAAGGAAGAGAAGCTGTCCAAGGCCGAAGGGTTTGCCAACAAGAGCCTCGAAGCGCTGAAGACCGCTGACAAGCCTCGCGCCGATCTCACCGACGAGCAGTGGAACGAAGGCAAAAGGCAGTTGATCGCGCAGGCGCACGAGATTCTCGGAACAGCCGCCATGTCCCGCAAGAACTACGATACGGCGATCAAGGAATATAAGACCGCCGTGGATGCGGCAACGCCCGCCGATCCGGCCACCCTGGTTCGCCTAGCCGCGGCTTACGATCAGGCCGGCAAACCCGACGACGCGCTCCCGCTGCTCGAAAAGGTGATGGGTACGGCCGATGCGCATCCTCAGGTAAAGTCCGTTGCGCAAGCCGAGCGCGTGCGGGCGATGCAGCTTAAGAACAAGGGCGCCTCGCCTGCTCCGGCCGTCACCAAGCCGTCAACGACACCGACCGCGCCAATGCCGACTCCTTCACCGTCGCCTGCCCCGCCTCCTTCGAAATAGGGGTTCATGGCGGTCGACCTCGCGGTTCTCGAAGCGGCGCTCGGTTATGAGTTCCGCGATCGGGGACCGCTAATCCGGGCTCTGACCCACAAATCTCGTGCTTACGAGGAATCTCAGCCGGGCAACGGCGATCCCACCGACAACGAGCGGCTCGAATTTCTCGGCGATTCGATCCTCGGGTTCGTTGTCAGCGATCTGCTGCTCCGGCAATTTACGTCCTATCGCGAGGGCGAGCTCACCAAGCTTCGCGCGCAACTGGTGAGCGCGACGCATCTCCACGAGGTGGCTGCCGCGCTCGGCCTGGGTGAGTTTTTGTTGCTTGGGCGCGGAGAGGAGATGAGCGGCGGGCGCATGAAGAAGGCGCTTCTGGCGGATGGGGTAGAGGCTGTCCTCGCCGCGATCTATCTGGACGGCGGTATGGACGCCGCGTGCTCCTTCGTTCGCACGCACATCGTCGGGAACGCAGCGGCGCTCGAAGTCGCGATTCCCGGCGTCAACGATTACAAAAGTTCACTGCAGAGTTTGGCGCAGAGCAAGGGCTTGCCACAACCGCGTTACACCATCGTCGGTTCGAACGGACCGGAACACGCGAAGGTGTTTACGGTGGAGGCGCGGGTCGGCGCGGCGTGGGTAGGTCACGCCCAGGGATCCTCGAAGAAGAGCGCGTCGCAAAGGGCAGCACAAATCATTCTCGAGCGGATGGCAGGGGCGTGATGGAGAGAGCAAACTCGTCCAGCGCTGGAACGACGTGTTGCAACCTGGGGGATACCAATACAGTGCCGACCGTGTTCGGTGTGCCAGCACTCGCCCGAAGTTTTCGGGAGTTCGCCGTCCCGTCTGTTCCCCCACGCAGCCATGGGAACCGGAACGCGTGCGCTGGTGTCTATCAACTTAGATAGAATTGCAGTCGGAGGCGCCGTGGGGAACATCGGCCTGCACCTCGAGACGGGATTCGGGTCCTGCGACCTGCCGCTGGAATCTCGCGCCGAGGAGTTGGATCTCGTCGATGGCCTGCGGGCAGGCAACGAGATCTCTTACGAGAGGTTGATCCGGCTGTACCAGCAGCCTGTGTACAACCTCGTTTACCGGCTGCTGAACGACCCCGCAGACGCGAGCGACGTTGTGCAGGAGGTCTTTCTCAAAGTCTTTCGTAAGATCGGCCTGTTCCGCGGCCAGAGCAGTTTGAAGACGTGGGTATATCGCATTGCGGTAAACGAAGCGCACAATCACCGGCGCTGGTTTTGCCGCCATCGCAGGCAGGAGATCGGGCTCGAGCGCGACCAGGAGGATCAGGGGTACCAGGACACGTTGTCCGACCCGGGCCGTTCGCCATACCAGATCGCGGCCGAGGAGGAAGCGCAACGCATCCTCGAGGCCGCCATGCAGGGACTGAGCCCCACGTTCCGTGAAGCTGTGGTGCTGCGCGATATCGAGGATTTGAGCTACGAGGAAATCGCAGAAATTCTTCAGATCAATATAGGCACGGTGAAATCAAGAATCATGCGCGGCAGAGAGTCTCTCCGCCACGCTCTCACGGCGAGAGTTGCGCCGGTGGTGAAGGAAGGCGCGCCCATGAGGTGGACGCCCCAGCCTGCGGAGTAACGTATGGAATGCTTGAAATCGAGTAGCGCGGTGTCAGTGATCATCGACCGGGAGGGTTCCGAGGACGAGCTTTGCGAGTTGCGCAATCACGTCGCAGCTTGCAGCGATTGCTCGGCGGCCGTCGATGATACTCTGCGTTTGCGTCAAGGGCTTCTCCGTCTGCCCGCGAAGACGCCTCCGCCGGAGTTGCAGCCAGTGCTGTTCGCCAATGCCCAGGAGCATCAGACGGGACAGGTGTTCTGGCTGAACGTCACCGGCGCGATTTCACGGTGGCGCGTGCGGGCCTCGCTCATGTTGAACGACTTGATGCGCCCGATGGCGTTGCCCATCGCGGGCGGAGTCGCGTCCGCGTTCCTGCTGTTTGCCTTATTGGCTCCCGATATGGCGGTGGAGATGCACCCCATTAGTAACGACGTACCGACCGTGCTGTTCACGAACCCGAGCGTCAAAGACGCCTCGTGGCCTGTGATTGGCGAGACCGATGTGGTGGTGGATCTCACCATCGACGAGAGCGGCCGCCTGACGGATTATTCGATCGTGAGCGGCGGTCCGCTGCTGCGCGACGAAGGACGCCGCCGCCGCTTCGAGAGCGCCCTGTTGCTGACTCAATTCACTCCGGCAAACTTCTTCGGCACGCCCATGTCGGGCAAAGTGCGCGTGTCGTTCCGCACGAGCCGGATCGATATCAAAGGCTAGCCCGTTATCCGTGGGCAGGCGCCTGGGCCAGCATTTTCTTGTTCGCGAATCGATACTGCGCAGAATCGCTGAAGCCGCTTGCAGCGACCCGGCGGAAACGGTCGTTGAGATCGGGCCCGGCAAGGGTGCGCTCACGCGTCATCTGCTCGACCGAGCCGCGCGCGTGATGGCCGTCGAGGTGGATCCGTACCTGGTCCACTATCTGCGGCAGAAGTTTCGCGAGAACGACCGGCTCACCATTGTCGAGGACGATGTCTTGAAGCTGAAGCTCGACGAGTGGGGTCCTGCGGCAATCGCGGGGAACCTGCCGTACTACATCAGCTCTCCGATCTTCACGCATCTGTTCGCGGCGGCGAATTGGATCCGTGCAGTATTTCTGGTTCAGAGAGAAGTTGCCGACCGGATGACGGCCGCGGCGGGGAGCCGCGACTACGGCTACTTGACGGTACACGCGGCGATCTATGCGCAAGCGGAGCTGCTGTTTCCGGTATCGCGCCTCGCGTTCTCTCCGCCGCCCAAGGTCGAGTCGGCCGTGCTGCGACTGACTCCGCGCGATGCGGCCGCGGAGTGGGGAATTGTAGACATTCCCGCGTTCCTCGTGTTTGCCGGGCTCGCCTTCCAGCACAAGCGCAAGACTCTGCGCAACAACTTGCGCGAGCGCTATCCCGCAATTGAAGGCTCGCCCGAAGCGGGGCTTCGCGCCGAGCAGGTGCCCGTGCCGGAACTGGTAGCGCTCTTCCGTAAGTTGACATGAGAGACTGTTGACTTGAATGCGCGAAACTATCTTGCCCGCGAACGGAATCGAGGGCACAGCTATCCTGCCTGGTGATAAATCCATTTCGCACCGTTACGCAATGATTGCCGCGCTCGCCGAAGGGCCGAGCACGATACAGAACTACTCCACTGGCGCTGACTGCCAGTCGACTCTCGGTGCGGTGGAAGCGCTCGGCATAGCGATTGAGAGGAACAACGGCGCAGTCACGATCCACGGGCGCGGTTTGGATGGATTGCAGGCGCCGGCTCACCAGCTCGATGCCGGTAACTCCGGTTCCACCATTCGCATGCTGTCGGGCATTCTGGCGGCCCAGAAATTTACGTCGCGCATCGGGGGCGACGAGAGCTTGTCGGCGCGTCCGATGGAACGGATACTTCGACCCCTGAGCACCATGGGAGCTCGCATCCATGCGCGCGACGGTCGATTCCCTCCGCTCGAAATCGAGGGCTCCACGCTGCAGCCGATCGACTATGAACTGCCGGTGGCAAGCGCTCAGGTCAAGACTTGTGTCCTGCTGGCCGGGCTATTCGCCGATGGAGTGACCACCGTACGCGAGCCGGTGCGCACGCGCGATCACACCGAAGTAGCCTTGCGCGAATTCGGCGCGGAGGTGGAAACTGCGCGCCGCGTGATTTCGATCCACGGGCGGCCGAAGCTCGAAGGGCGATCGCTAACGGTCCCTGGCGATCTCTCCTCGGCGGCGTTCTTCATGGTTGCCGCGCTGATTACTCCGGGCTCGAAGCTTCTCATCAACGGAGTGGGGCTGAATCCGACGCGTACACCGTTGCTCGACTTTCTCGCCGGCATGGGTGCGCAGATCCGGGTGCAAGGACTCGAACAAGTGTCGGGCGAACTGGTAGGCGACATCCTGATACACAGCGGACCGGTGCGCGGCGGAGTGCTCGAAGGCGCGATGACAGCGGCGCTGATCGATGAAGTGCCGGTGCTGGCGATCCTGGGCGCGGTCAGTCAACAGGGCTTGACCGTTCGTGATGCGTCTGAGTTAAGGGTGAAGGAGACGGATCGGATCGCGGCGATCGCGGCCAATCTCGAGCGTATGGGCGTGAAGGCGGAAGTCAGCGCGGACGGGTTCCACGTTCCAGGACATCAACGGCTTCGCGCGGCGATACTGGAATCGTTCGGTGATCATCGCATCGCCATGGCGTTCGCCGTTGCAGCGCTGGTGGCCGATGGGCCGTGCACCATCGAGCGCTCCGAGGCCGCCAGTGTCTCGTATCCGGAGTTCTATAATACCTTGCAGCAGCTCAGAGCCTGACTGTCTCAAATCACAATGGGTTCGCAACCTGAATTTGACTTGTCCCTCGCTGGCCTGCTCCACGATCTGAACAACGTCCTGCACACGATCTTGCAGGCCGCCGAGCCGATCTCCTTGGATGCGCGGCATGCCGATGCTGCGGGTGTCATCCTGCGCTCCGTCGAGCATGGCCGGCGTCTGCTGAAAAATACCGGAGCGCAGAATCGTATTCCGCTGTCGGAGACTGTCGATAACGCACTGGCTTTCGTGCGCGATCACGGGGCCGCTGGCGGACGCTTGCCGCGCTTCGTGGTGGACGCGAATGCGCCGTTGCTCGCGCACACTGTATCGGCGGAATTGGAACGTGCGTTCGTCAACCTGCTGATGAATGCGGCGGCGCTGTCGACGGATTCTCACCGCCCTTGCACAGAAGTGCGAATCGAATTGCAGCGTGACGCCCGGGACATCGTCATCACCGTCTCGGACAACGGTCCGGGCATTCCGGAATTGTGGCTGCAAGGTTTTTCGGGGCATCCACAGGACCGCGGGCTGGGGCTGTGCGTTGCCCGATCCGCGGTACAACGGTGTGGCGGAAGCATCGCGGCAGCCAACCTGGCGGATGGCGGGGCCGCTTTCACCATACGAGTGCCGGTGATTTGAACCGCATCTGAACCTGCTTCATGAGATACATCTGCATTCATCAACACTGCTATCAGCCGCCGCGTGAGAATCCGTGGCTGGAGACCATCGAGCGCCAGGAATCGGCGTACCCGTACCACGACTGGAACGATCGCATCAACGCCGAGTGCTACGCGCCGAACACAGCCAGCCGCATTCTGGACGAGCATCGCCGCATCCAGCAGATCGTCAACAACTACTCGTCGTGCAGTTTCAACTTCGGGCCGACGCTGCTCTCCTGGGCCGAATCCTGCGCGCCCGAAACGTATCGCGCAATTCTGGCGGCCGACCGTGAAAGCCAGCAACGCTTCTCCAATCACGGGTCGGCCATCGCGCAGGCGTACAACCACATGATTCTGCCGCTGGCCAGCCGCCACGACAAATACACGCAGGTGCATTGGGGCATTCAGGATTTCCGGCGCCGTTTCGGACGGAAGCCGGAAGGCATGTGGCTGCCCGAAACCGCAGTGGACCTGGAGTCGCTCGGCATACTGGCCGAGCTCGGTATTCAGTTCACCATCCTCGCTCCATCGCAGGCGTACCGCGTACGCCCGATCGGTTCGGAAGAGTGGCGTGACGTTTCGGGCGCCGCGATCGATCCGGCCCAGCCCTATGTGCTGCGCCTCGGTTCAGGGCGCTCCATCAACATCTTCTTCTACGATGGTCCCGTCTCGCAGGCGGTGGCTTTCGAACACTTGCTCGAGAGTGGTGAACGGTTCGCACATCGCCTGATGAGCGCGTTTTCAGACGGGCGGGGCCAGGATCAACTGGTGCATATCGCCACCGATGGGGAAACCTACGGCCACCATCACCGCTATGGCGAGATGGCCCTGGCGTATGCGATCGACCATATTCAGAAGAGCGGCCAGGCGAAGCTGACCAACTACGGCGAGCATCTGGCGCGGCACGCCCCAACGAACGAGGTGCAGATCTTCGAGAACACGGCGTGGAGTTGTGTTCACGGACTGGGCCGCTGGAGCTACAACTGCGGATGTAATAGCGGTGCGCATGGGGGCTGGAGCCAGCAGTGGCGCAAGCCGCTGCGCGAGGCGCTGGACTGGCTTCGCGACCAGATCACGCCGCTGTACGAAAAGGCCGCGGGCGAAATGATGGACGATCCGTGGACGGCGCGCAACGATTACATTCAGGTGATCCTGGACCGGTCGCCGGCCAGCCGCGCCCGCTTTCTGCGGGACCACTGCCATGCGCCGTTTGAGGCCGGCGCGGGCGTACAGCTCTGGCGACTGATGGAGACCATGCGCCACGCGATGCTGATGTACACAAGCTGCGGATGGTTCTTCGACGATATCTCGGGTATCGAGACCGTGCAGGTGATTCAATACGCCGGGCGCGTGGTGCAGTTGGCGAGGCAGGTGTTCGGCGAGGACTTCGAAGAGCCGCTGCTGGAGCGGCTGGCGCACGCAAAGAGCAACCTGGCCGAGCATGGGGATGGAGCGCGCATCTACCGGAACAGCGTGAAGCCGAACGTGGTGGATCTCGAGAAACTGGCCGCCCACTATGCCATTAGCTCGATGTTCGAGACGTACCCGGAGGAGAAGCGGATCTACTGCTACTCGGTGCACCGCTCCGATTACCGCATGATCGAATCGGGGAAGCTGCGGCTCGCTTTGGGACGGGCGACGTTTACTTCCGAGGTGACGCAACATACTAAGGACCTGTCGTTCGGAGTGCTGCATTTCGGAGATCACAACCTGACGGGCGGCATTCGCGAGTTTCAAGGATCGGAGCCGTACCAGGATCTCGTCAGACAAGCCGGCGATGCATTTTATCGCGCCGATGTTCCCGAAGTAATCCGGCTGCTGGACCGCGGTTTCGGGACGAATATTTATTCGTTGAAGAGCCTGTTCCGCGACGAGCAGCGGAATCTGCTGAACCAGATTCTGCGGGGTACGATTCAGGAAGCCGAAGCCGCGTATCGCAACGTGTACGAGCATCACGCTCCGCTGATGCGCTTTCTGCATGGGTTGAAACTGCCCATGCCGCGCATCTTCCAGCATGCGGCCGGTATCGCGCTGAACAGTCTTTTGCGGCAGTCCTTCGATGTGCGGCCTCTCGATTTGGACCGGATAAAGACGTTGCTCGAAGAGGCGAAAGTCGCCGGCGCGGAACTGGATGGGACCACGCTCGAGTTCGTGCTGCGTAAGCGGATCGAGCGGATCTCGGAGCGATTCGACGCGGATCCGCAGGACCTCATGGCACTGGAGCGTTTGGATGAAGCGTTGGGTTTGCAGGAGTCCCTGCCCTTCACGCTGAACGTGTGGTCCGTGCAGAACAAGTGTTATGAAGTGCTGCGGTCGACTTATCCCGAAGTGGCGGCGCGAGCACGGCTGGGCGATGCCGAAGCGATGAGCTGGCTCGAAGCGTTCCGTTCGCTTGGCGCGAAGCTGGGGGTGCGCGTGGACGTTCCGGAGCTGGGCCTGCAGCGGTTGTGAGGATTATTTGCGATATCCGATTGCGACTTATCGCGTTCAACTCAACAAAGATTTTCCGTTCGATCAGGCGACGGCCCTGCTGCCCTTTCTTCAGGCATTAGGAATTTCGGACCTGTACGCTTCGCCTGTATTCAAGGCGCGGCCAAGCAGTACACATGGCTATGACGTCGTGGATTCCTCAACGGTGAATCCGGAGCTGGGCGGACCGGAAGGGTTTGACGCGCTGGCGGCGGAGTTGAGCGCGCGGGGCATGGGGCTGCTGCTCGACATCGTGCCCAATCACATGGCCGCGAGCTCGGACAACGCGTGGTGGACGGACGTTTTGGAGAACGGCCCCAGTTCGGCGTATGCACCCTTCTTCGATGTGGAGTGGGATCCGGCCAAGGAGTATGGCGAAGAGAAAATCTTTCTGCCGATCCTCGGCGTCCCGTATGGGACCGCGTTGGAGAATGGCGAGATCCGGCTATCGATCGGACCGGACGGCTTCGCGATCGACTATCACACGATTCACCTGCCGGTAGACCCGAGCGCGTACGAAACGATCTTCGAGCATGGGCCCGAGCACCGTCCGGAATCAGCCGAGTTTCGCGCGCTGATCGATGCACTGCAGCGGTTGCCGGGGCGGACCGCGCAAATGTGGGAAGGCATCGAGGCGCGCCGCCGGGAGGTGCCGGCGATCAAATCGCAGTTGTTCGCGTTATTCAAGAGCGACGGCGAGGTGCGCGCATTCGTCGATGGAAGCCTGACAGCGTTCAACGGCGTCAAAGGCGATCCCGCCAGCTTCGATGCTCTGGACACGCTCATCGCGCGGCAGCCGTACCGGTTAGCGTGGTGGCACGGTGCGCGGGAGCGTATGAATTACCGCCGGTTCTTCGATGTCAGCGAACTGATCGGCGTGCGCGTGGAGAATCCGGAAGTGTTCGCAGCTACGCACGCGGCGATTCTCGGATGGGTCGAACAGGGCAAGGTCACCGGCCTGCGCGTGGACCATGTGGACGGGCTGCTGGCGCCCCGTGAGTATCTGGAGCGCCTGGGCGCGATGGCGGGCAGCCGGCCTTACATCGTTGTCGAAAAGATTCTGCTTGAAGATGAGCGGCTGCCGGAAAGTTGGCCGGTGGAAGGCACCAGCGGATACGACTTCCTGGGCGTGCTGAACGGGGTGTTCATCGACGGCGGGAATTTCGAGCGGCTGCAGGACACGTATTCGCGCTTTACGGGACTGAGCTGGACCTTCGATGAAGCTGCGTATGAGCAGAAGCGTTGGATCGTGCGCCACCTGTTCCGCGGCGAGATGTTCGCGCTATCGCTGCACTTGGAGTTGCTGGCCGATTCAGACCGGCACGGCCGCGACCTCAGCCCGCAGGAGCTGCGCAAGGCGCTCGCCGAGATTACTGCTTGTCTGCCGGTGTATCGCACGTATCTCGAAGGCGAGCAGATGGAGGAGCGCGACCGCGAGTGCATTCGCCGGGCGATCGGCGCGGCGAGGGCGCACACTCCGGAGATCGGCGATGCGGTGTATCAGTTTCTGGCTCGCGTGCTGACAGCGGACTTTCCCCGCGATCTCAGCGACGATGGGCGGAAGGCGTGGGTGCGGTTCGTGATGCGCTGGCAGCAGTTGACGGGCCCCGTGACCGCAAAGGGTGTCGAGGACACGACGCTCTACGTGTACAACCGGCTGCTCTCGATGAACGAGGTGGGCGCGCGGCACACTGCGGTTCCGCTCGGGACGTTCCATGAGTTCAACGGCCATCGTCAACGGCGCTGGCCGGCGGCGATGAGCGCCAGTTCGACGCACGATACCAAGCGGAGTGAAGACGTGCGGGCGCGGTTGAACGTGCTGTCCGAGTTGCCGGCCGAATGGGACCGGAACATTTTCCGGTGGTCGCGTTGGAATCGCGATAAAAAGACGCAGATTGAGGGCAGGGCGATTCCCGATAGGAACGAAGAAATTCTGCTGTACCAGACTCTGCTGGGAGTGTGGCCGCTATCGGCGGGCGAGATTCCGTCCACCATCGAACGCGTGAAGCAGTACATCGTGAAAGCCACGCGGGAGGCGAAGGTGTACTCGACGTGGATCAAGCCGAACGAAACGCATGAACGCGCAATCCACGCGTTCCTCGATGCGATTGCCGACAGCCGCGACGATAACCGGTTCCTGCCTCACTTCATCGAATTCCAGAGCCGCATCGCTTTCTTCGGCGCGCTGAATTCGCTGGCCCAGGTGGTGATTAAGGCCACTGCGCCGGGCATTCCCGATTTCTACGAGAACACGGCACTGTGGGACCTGAGCCTGGTGGACCCGGATAATCGCCGGCCGGTCGACGTTGCGTTGCGCCGCAAGTTGCTGGATGATATGGCCGGATGGAAGCCGGAGATAGCGGGTGAGTTATTGGGCGAATGGAAGGATGGCCGGGTGAAAGCGTTCGTGACGCAGCGCGTGCTGGGCCTGCGTTCGCAGCACCCGGCGCTCTTTCTCGAAGGCGAGTACGTTCCGGTGGGGGTGGAAGGAATGCATGCCGAATCCGTGATCGCGTTTGCGCGAACTCGAGGGGATCAGGCCTGTGTCACCGTTGCGCCGCGCTTTGCGGCACGACTGGGCGGGGCGGGGCGCTTCCCGCTGGGCCGCCGCGCGTGGAAGGACACGACATTGCGCTTGCATGAGGCGCTCGACGGCCAGCGATGGGTGAATGCGATTACGGGCGAAGCGGTGAACGGCAACGGCCTGGCGGCGATCCTGAGCACGTTCCCGCTTGCGGTGCTTGTGCCGGCGCAATGATCTCGAAGCTGCTGCCTGCCATTCTGGTTGCGATTACGGGTTCGGCCATGGACAAAGTCCTGTTCGATACCGACTGCGGGTATTTCGGCGACGACGGCGCGGCGCTGGTGATGCTGCTGCGAAGCCCGCAGAAGGTGACGATTGCGGGCATTACAACCGTATCCGGAAATGTTTGGGCGGCCGAGAGCGCGGCGTTCGTGCAGGAGATTCTCGGGTTGAGCGGAGCGGGCACTCTCGAGATTCGTACCGGCGCGCAGATGCCATTGATCCATACGCCCGCTCTCGCCAAACAGGAGACTGGTCTCGAATTTCAAGGGGCGTTCTCGCTGCCGCTGAAAACAGCACCGCCCGGCCGCGCCTCCGCAATCGAATTGCTGGCCGAGCGAATTCAGAAGGAGCCCGGGCAGGTGACCCTGCTCGCGCTCGGCCCGATGACCAACATCGCCATGCTGCTGCGGATCCATCCGGAGCTGGAGACGAAGATCCGGCGGCTGGTGTTCATGGGCGGCAACGTCCACGCCGCGGGGAACGCTTCGCGCGCGGCCGAGTTTAACTTCTGGTTCGACCCGGAGGCGGCTCAAATCGTGCTGCGTTCGCGTATTCCGGAGAAGGTGATGTTCCCTCTCGACATCTGCAACCGCGCCGTTGTGACGCGCAAACATTTCGATGAGATCGTGTCAGTGAAAACGCCGGTCACCACGCGATTCCGCGAAGATGCGGGGTTGCGTTACCCCGCGTTTCTCAAAAATCCGAACGCAACGGGATACCTGTGGGACGAGTTGCCGGCGGCGTGGCTGATCGACCCTGGCTTCGTGACCCGATCGGAGACGCTGTACCTGGATGTCGACACGCGATTCGCGGGGGCGTATGGGGCGACGGTTCCGCTGGACAGGAAACTGGCGCCGGAAGCAACGCCGGTTCGCGTAATGATAGACCTGGACTTTGCGCGCGTCTATGGGCTGTACAAACGCTTGCTTACTGGTGCCGGCGGCAGGAGTTGAACCTGCGACCTACGGATTATGAGACCGTCGCTCTAACCACCTGAGCTACACCGGCACGGTCATTTACCAGCGTATGCGGCGCTCGCGCGCGGTGTCAACCGAATTGCCCGGGATTGGCTTCGTTCCGGAACTCGATGGCCCAGAGCATCTCGAGCGATGGTCCTTCGCTCTCGACTTTATCCGTCATGGTCAGTGTGCCGGCCGACCGGCTGCTGAGTTTGTTGCTGAGTACGCTGACAGACCGCATTGCTGCTGATCTCGTCTGCGATACTTTGAGCGCCGGTGTCCGTTGCCTCGTGCAGGCCGGCCAGAAATAATACGAGGCTCTTTGCGATATCTTCAGCGAAAATCCCGTCTCGCGAGGACTCAAGGAGACCACGATGCAGAATGAGCCGCGCGGCCGTGCTTGGCGTACACTCTGCTTGACAAAGGAGACCCGCCAGAGCGGCGCTTCGGACTGAAGCGGGTCGACGTGGGCGGGCGAAGTTACTGGAGATTTGCTTCGTAACGCGCTACGCCGGAGTTGAACTGCCGAGCGCGCGATCGAGGTTATACGCGGCGCTGATCAAGGCCAGGTGCGTGAATGCCTGCGGGAAGTTTCCCAAGGCCTCGCCGCGTGCTCCGGTCTGCTCGGCGTATAAGCCGAGATGATTCGCGTATCCCAACATCTGCTCGAACAGCAAACGTGCATTGTTCAGCTTCTCCGGGTCGCGCTTGCCTGCTCGCGTAAGGGCCTCCACGAGCCAGAATGTGCAGATGTTGAACGTGCCTTCAGTGCCCTTCAACCCGTCGGGCGTCTTCTCGACATTGTAGCGGTACACCAGCCCATCGGAGACCAGACCGCCTTGGCGCGGCGAACGGTTGATGGCCTCCAACGTTTGGATCATGCGAGGATCTGTTGGCGAAACAAACAGGACCAGAGGCATCATCAAAATGGATGCGTCCAGGTCGTCGCCGCCGAACGATTGCACAAATGCGTTTCGCTTGGCGCTCCAACCTTGCTGCATGATGGTTTCGTAGATACGGTCACGCGCTTCGAGCCACGCGGCCCGGTTTGCGGGAAATGAACGCTTGTCCGCGAGGCGCAAGGCGCGGTCCACGGCAACCCAACACATCAGCTTCGAATACGTGAACTCGCGCGCGCCGCCGCGAACCTCCCAGATCGCTTCATCGTGATCCCGCCAGTGCTCACAAACCCAGTCCGTCATGCGCCGCAGATACTGCCACATGTCGTAGGAGATCGCTTCGCCGTACTTGTTGTACAGATACACGGAGTCCATCAACTCGCCGTAAATATCGAGTTGCAACTGGTTGTAGGCGCCGTTGCCGATGCGGACGGGCGACGATCCCCGGTAGCCCTCCAGGTGATCGAGAGTCTCCTCGGTGAGCTTGTGCCGCCCGTCGATGCCGTACATCACCTGAAGCGATCCATCGGGCGGTATCTCGTGGCAGCGCGCATCCAGAAACTGCATGAATTGCCGTGCTTCGCCGGTGAATCCGATGCGCAGCAGCGCGTAGATGGTGAAAGCGGAATCGCGGATCCAGGTATAGCGATAGTCCCAGTTCCGCCCGCCGCCGATGCTCTCTGGAAGACTGCAGGTCGGGGCCGCGACAATGGCGCCGGTGGGCGCATAGGTCAAAAGTTTCAAAGCGAGTGCGGAGCGATTCACCATCTCGCGCCACCGCCCCTTATAGGTGCAACCCGCAAGCCATTCCCGCCAGTAGTCGAGTGTCTCGTGAAAAAGCTCGTCAGCTTCCTGGTCGGAAATGCCGATCTTTTGACCTTCGCGCTCGAGCGCATGGAACTCAAAACTTGTCGCCTGGCCCTCGCTCAACGTGAACTCGGCGGAAACACCCGATCCGTTCTCGTGCAAGGGCACGCACGCGGCGAGCGCTACGTTCAGATCCGGGGAGAAAAACTTCGCGCCGCCCTTCTCAATAGTAGTGATGTGCGAGCCGCGCGCGTAGTTGAACGCGGGAGTGCATTCCATCCTGAACTTCATCTCGCCGCGCACGGTGCGCACACGGCGGATGAGCCCGTGGAAGCCGGCCTCTGTGCGGCGTCGTACTCCGATCGGCATGTAGTCGATCAGTTCGGCGACGCCATCCGGGGAAAGAAAGCGCGTGACTAACACGTTCGTGTCGGGCCAGTACAGTTGCTTGCAGTCGATGTCCGGCCCTTGTGCCCAGATGCGGAACCGGCCGCCTTTGCGGTCGTCGAGGATCGCGGCGAACAGACTCGGCGAATCGAAATCGGGAAAGCAGAACCAGTCGATAGACCCGTTCTTGCCAACCAGCGCGACCGTTCGCAGGTTGCCAATGACGCCGTAATTTTCGATTGGCAGATAGCCCATCGCACGCCGCTTCGGGCCGGATCGGACGGCGCGTTACGGATTTAGCGGCGCTTCAGTGGCCCGCTCTTCCTGCTCCGCCGCCTCCGTGCCCACGGCTTCCGCATCGGCAATGACCTTGCGGGCCTCGTCGGCGTGGTCCTTGGCGACTTGAACTTCGAACGAAAGATTGGGCAACACGGAGTCGCCAACGATAATCGCGGCGATGCCCGAAGCCTCGAGCATGCTCTTCACCGACATCGCCTCAAGTTCGGAGGTGGTGCCGGATTGCGCGCTGAAAACGGTCTCCGCGTCGAACTCCGCCGAGTCGCTGACGTTGGCCATGTCTTCATCGGGCAAGCGGGTTTCGTCGATCAGGTCCTCGGCGCGCCCGGAATCCTGCGCGGGCACTTCGACTTCCCAGGCCCCCGAAGGGACCCCGGGCGCGCTGTCATCCAAAAGCACCGCGCTAATTCCCTGTGCGGTGAGCAACTCGTGTATTTCGCGCGCGTCTTCCTCGGCATCGTCGTCGGCGCTGCGGAATACGGTGATCATGTCGGCATTCGAAGCCATGTTAAGAGCATAAGCGAAAGACCGCCGCGGATGCGAACCGGGTAAGTGTGATATTGTCCAATCGTTATGTCATCCATGGATCTCTCACGCCGCTCCTTCCTGGCCGTTGCGGCGGCCTCCCCTCTGCTCCCGGCGGCCAATTCGGCGCGCATCCCCATCGGCCTCGAGTTGTACTCCGTCCGCGATGAACTCGCCAAAGATATGGACTCGACGGTTCGCGCGGTCGCCAAGATGGGATATCGCGATGTCGAATTCTTTTCTCCGTATTATTCCTGGACCCCCGAGAAGGCCAAGGAAGTCCGTAAACTGCTCGACGACGTGAACCTGGTTTGCAGGTCCACGCACAACGGGCCGCAATCGTTCAGCCCGGCTGGAATGGACAAGGCGATCGAGCTGAACAGTATCCTCGGGGCGAAGTACATCGTGCTTGCCAGCGCCGGCCGTGTGAACGATCTGGATGGCTGGAAGAAGGTGGCCGAGACGCTGACGCGCGGATCCGAAAAGTTCGCGGCGGCCAATCTTCGGGCGGGCTATCATAACCATCAATTGGAGTTCACACCGATCGAAGGTAAGCGTCCCATTGAAGTCATCGCCGCGAACACGCCGCGCAATGTGATGCTGCAGCTCGACGTTGGCACATGCATCGAAGCCGGCTCGGATCCGGTGGCTTGGATCAATCAAAACCCCGGGCGCATCAATTGTCTCCACCTGAAGGATTGGTCGCCGGAGCCGGACCGCGGCTATAAGGTTCTGTTTGGCGAAGGCAAGGCGCCGTGGAAGAAGATTTTCGATGCCGCCGAGAAGACGGGCGGTGTGGAGTTCTATCTGATCGAACAGGAAGGCAGCGCGTATCCTCCACTCGACACAGTCGCGAAGTGCCTTTCTGAGTTCAAACGCGTGCACGGCTAAACGCGAAAGCTATCGCGTCCGGCTCGAGTACCACTTTTTCACTACCTCCATCGCGGGCTTGCCCCACGGCGTGTGCGATCCATCGTTCACGCCGCCGCGCCCGTTGGTACCCACCTTCCACCAGTAGATTCCCGCCAGCCATGGCTTGCGGTAGAACGCCTGAAACAATGCTTCGTAGCAACGAGCCTGCTCGGCGGGCGCGAGCTTGCGCGGCGTCTCGTCCCAAGGCGCGCGGTGCGGCGCTTCGTAACTGGAAAATCCGGTCTCGGTGAGAATCACGGGACGCGAGAAACGCCGCGAGATCGCTTCCACCTTGGCGGCGATCTTGTCCGCGGACAAGTCGTCGGGCAGCGGATAGTAGTTGTTCAATCCGATGTAGTCGAGCGCGTCCCAAAATCGCAGATTCTCGAACTCAGGGCCCTGTGTCGCTCCATAAGTGAGCGGCCCTTTATATATTTGACGGACACGCGCGATCAGCTTGCGCCACGGCTCCTCGTATTGCGTTAATTTGACGAACTCCACGCCAATGCAAAACACGTTCGCGTGGATCTTAGTGGCGAGTTCGGCCTGATGCTCGATATAGCGGGAGTATTGACGGAACCATTCCTCGCGATCGGCCGCGGCGGTGAATTCGAGATCGCCGGGGTAGCCGGGGTGCACCCAGATCTGCGGCTTCAGCAGAACCTTCATGCCTAACTCATGGGCCACCCGCGCGACAGCCTCGATGCCTTCGTCGCGTTCCCAGCCCCCTCCGAAACGCACGCCCGGCTGATCGCGCCGCGTAAATCCGTAGGGCACCAAAGCGATCGAATTCACTCCATATTGCTTCAGCTTCTCCAGCATGGGCTGCGCCTTCTCCGCGGTGTAGCCGCCCGGACCTTCGGCTGTAAAGTTGACGCCACGCTGGAAGCCCGGCGTCCGCACGGCGCTCTCGAGACTCCATGTGAGCAGGATGAAGACGACGGCGAGGAGGCGGTGATACAGGCTCCGGAGCATTTGCGGGTTGTGGTATAACAACCCATACTCTCATGCGAAAGCGCGCTTGGACGTTACTTTCATTCTTCATTCTCCTCGCGTTCGCCTACAACCGGGCGCAGTCCTGGCAGGTGACCGGGCCTCAGGCGGAGCGTTTTCGAGAGATGTCGCACGACGCCGAGGCCAAGGGGCTGGCCGAACCGTTCAAAGGCGTCACCACGAATGGGACCGTTCAGCCCGGGCTGTTCTCGATCCGTTCGACGGGTGTCTCGACACAGCCGGTTCGCGCCGCGGCTACCGCATTTCTGGGCTCGTTGAGTCCGGCCCAGCAATCAAAGACCAAGTTTCCGGTGGAGGACGTTGAATGGCGCAAGTGGATGAATCAGGACTTCTACGTGCGCCAGGGAGTCAGTTTCAAGGAGATGTCGGAGTCCCAACGGGAAGCCGCGTTCGGGCTGATGCGGGCTTCGCTGAGCGCCAAGGGGCTGAACCTCTCTCGCGATATCATGCGGCTCAACTACACATTGGGCGAGCTGAATAACAACGACTTTCAGCGCTACGGAGAATGGCTGTATTGGATCACAGTGATGGGTGAGCCGTCCGCAACCAAGCCTTGGGGCTGGCAGATCGATGGTCATCATCTGATCATCAATTACTTTGTGCTTGGCGACCAGGTGGTAATGACTCCGACTTTCCTCGGCTCGGAGCCCGTGATCGCACCGTCGGGAAAATACAAGGGCACTGCAATTTTACAAGCGGAGCAGAGCGCTGGCCTCGGGATGGTGAACGCCTTGAGTGAGCCGCAGCGCAAGAAGGCAATCCTTGAAGTTACGAAGACCGGCAATAACAACCTGGCCGAGGCATTCAAGGACAATCTAGTCCTCAACTACGCCGGAGTTCGCGCATCAGAATTAGACAAAGCGCAAAAAGAGCGGCTGCTCGGCCTGATCCGCCTTTACGTGTCGAACACCGATGACGGGCACGCGCGAGTCAAGATGGAAGAAGTCGCGAAGCACATCGACGAGACGTGGTTTGCGTGGATTGGCGGCACGGAAGAGCGCAGTGTTTACTACTACCGAATTCACAGTCCGGTGATCCTGATCGAATTCGACCACCAGCGTCCGGTGGGTCTGCGCCATCTTTCATCGAATCCGAATCTTCCCGACCATGAGCACATCCACTGCGTGATCCGCACGCCCAATGGCAACGATTACGGGAAGGATCTGCTACGCCAGCACTACCTCACGCACCCCCACTCTTGATCGCAACGTCCGTTGTACACCATTAGCCCGAGGCCCGAGCCAAATACAACGGTTGCTAAAAATCATATACAACGGCCGCCATCTCTGGTATCATTCCTCCCATCCAGTGCCTTTTCAGTGGAGGGCGGGAGCCACGATGCGTGCGCCCTTTGCCCAGTGCTGCTCGTTTAAGGAGGTTAGTTGATGGCTTTACGAACATTACTTCGCCCGTGGCGCACAACCATGTCTCGCGGCGCGACACACACGTTTCTGCAGTTAATGGCGGCCGCAATATTACTTGTGCCGGGCGCGCTTGCGCAAGAAACAACCGCGGGCGTGCAAGGGACCGTGAAGGATCCGTCCGGCGCGACCGTTGCCGGGGCGACCGTCGAAGTCACCAGCCCCGCGCTGATCGGATCGCGCAAAGTACAAACCGATTCGACCGGGAACTACCGCGTAGCCGCGCTGGCGCCGGGCAATTACTCCATGACGGTTTCCTCCGCGGGATTCCGTACGTTCCGGCAGAGCGATATCGACCTGAGTGTCGGACGCCTTCCCACAATCGACGTCACGCTCGAGGTGGGCGCGGTCGCCGAGACCGTCGAAGTTTCGAGCGCGGCCACGATGGTTGACGTCACGCAAAGTAAAGTCGCGGTGACGGTCGAGCACGAGGTCCTGCTGAACATTCCCAAGGGCCGCTCATTCCAATCGCTGATTCCCTTCGCTCCCGGCGCCCGTCAGGAACCGCTTCAGGGCGGAACGTCGAGCCGCGACAACGGCTTCCAAATCGATGGCGCAAGCGATTCGGAAAACGTGTACCTGATCGATGGCGTGAACACCACCAACATTCAGAACGGCGGTGTCGGAAAGAGCTTCCAGACCGACTTCATCGACGAGGTTCAGATCAAGTCGAGCAGCTTCGAGGCCGAATACGGCGGAGCGCTCGGTGGAGTGATCAACGCCGTTCCCAAGCGCGGCTCGAATGCATGGCACGGATCGGTATTGACGTATCTACGCACAAATGTGCTGAATGCCAACGATGCGTGTTCGAGCGGCTACACGTCGGCGGGCTACAGCACTGTGTGCGGACTCCGCCTGAATCCCAGCTTGCCGCAGTTGTCGACATCCGCCAGGAGGGACGGGACTCCGGAATACTATGTTCCGAACAAGGACCAGCGCAATATCATCGAGCCCGGATACACGATCGGCGGACCGCTGTGGAAGGACCGCCTGTGGCTGTTCAGCAGCTATATCCCGAGCATCGACACCATCCGCCGCACGACGACTTTCACCGGCGCGAATCCAGGACCCCGCACCTTGAGCCAGACCACGACGGCGCACAACGCCTACAACCGGCTCGATTATCGCGTGCTGGATCAATTGCGTCTGTTCGGCTCGTGGAATTACGGGTACTTCAGACAATCCGGGACGTTGGGCGCGCCGGACAGCCAATTCGGGCAGATCAATACCGGCGCCAGCACGGATCCGAACACGTTCCGCTCCGACGCGGGTTCGGTGAATCCGCTGGCCGTTTATTCCTTCGGCGGCGATTGGACACCTACTTCGAAGTTGGTGGTCACGGTCCGTTACGGATACTTCTTCAACAACACGGAACAACGCGGAACGCCGGTTGGCACCCGTTTGGTGTATCAAAACACCGTTAGTGCTAGCACCAAAGATCTCGGTGGCAACGCGTTTCCTGCCTCATCGTTCAACACGGCCGGGTTCGCGAATATCCCCAGCAACCTGGCAACCGTCTACGATGCGTATAAGCGCAACGGTTTGAACATCGATGCCTCCTACTTCGTGGGCCACCTATTGGGCACGCACACGTTCAAGGGCGGCTACTTCATGCAGAAGCAATCGAACGACGTGCTGCGAACCTTCCAGGGCGGCATGGTGAACCTGTTCTTCGGGCAGGATTACTCGCCTGTGACCAGCACCACCGCTTGCGATCAGATTAAATCGCAGAACCAGGCGGCTTATGGTCAATCGGTGTGCCAGGGACGCTACGGCTACTTCACTGTCGGGACCACGGTCACTAACACCGGCGGGACCAGCCAGTATGCCCATGCGATGTACCTCCAGGACCAGTGGAATGTCGGGCATGGCCTGACGTTGAACGTAGGCGTACGCTTAGACCAGGAGCGGCAGCCTCCCTACGATCCCACTCGTTTCCCCACGGTTGAGTTCGGATTCGGCGACAAGATCGCGCCACGCATCGGCGGGGCGTACGATCTGTTGCACAACGGTAAAGTGAAGATCTACGCGAGCTATGGCAAATTCTTCGACATTATGAAAATGGGCCTGGCGCGCGGCTCCTTCGGCAGCGATTACTGGCACGATTGCGTATATGCAATGGACAGTTTGAGTTTCTCCGCCATTACGCCGAGCTACCCGTTGGGTGGCGGTTGCCCGGCGACCGGACCCGCCCCCGGCGTCAACACCGGCCGCTTCATTGAAAACGTCGACTTCCGCGCAACCAAAGCCGACACTCGCGATCCGGCCATTTCGCCTAGCATCAAGCCCATGGTGATGCACGAATTCTCGGCGGGAGTGGATTGGGCGATCTCCACTAATTGGAGTCTGGAGACGCGGTATGCGCGCAAGCGGCTGGACCGCACCATCGAGGACATGTCCATCACGGATAACCTCGGCTTCTATATCGGCAACCCCGGTTCTCAGTTCGCCGATGTGTTGCACCGGCCCGTGGTTATTCCCAACGCAGCGGGTAATGACTATTTGAATACCACCCCATTCTGCGCCGAGTGCCCGCCTGTCGTTCCCGCTATCCGCCGTTATGACGGGTTGGAACTTCGGTTGGCTCGCCGAGCGTCAGGCAACTGGTTCGGAGCCGTCAGCTACACCTACAGCAAACTGACAGGCAACTATTCCGGCCTCACCAACACCGATCCGACGGATGGCGGCGGCGGCCGTCACGCACCAAACAATGGCCGCGCCTTCGATCTCCCGACAATGGAATACACCCCTGGTGGCAAGATCGATGACGGTCCGCTGTCCACCGACCGTCCGCACACGGGCAAAGTGTTCGGGTTCTACCGCGCGCGCTGGCTGCACATGGACACCTTATTCGGTCTCACCCAGTCCGCATTCCAGGGGACGCCGCTCAGCACTTGTCTTCCTGTCGTGGGAACCTCGTCGGCTTGCCAATGGGCCGAGGGACGCGGAAACTTTGTGACCTTCACTCGTGCTGCTAATGGCGATTTTGTTAGTTCGGCAGTGGATCGGGGTGCTCGCACGCAGCCCTACTTCCAGACCGACCTTTCCGTACACCATGAAATAGCCATCACGGAAGGCAAGCGCCTGGTGTTTGAAGCCGATGCGTTCAACGTATTCAATCAGCGCGCGGCCGTGGCATACAACGAAATCCTGTTGCCGGGAAGCCAGTTGATCAGTCCTACCCGCGCGTCGCGCTTTTCCGGCGATCCGCAGGTGGATTGGGGCAAGGTCATGAACGGCTACAACTATGTGGATGCCTTGAATGGAACGGGGGCATTCGCGGGAGTTCAGACGCCGCTGACGCTCGCCAGCCGTTATGGGATGCCGCAAGTATTCCAGGGCGCGCGTAGTATGCGTCTCGCAGTCCGGTTTATCTTCTAAGACCGACTCTGCTTCAAAACAAACGGGGGCTGGACAACCAGTCCCCGGTTTTTATTCCAATCCTAACGGACGCTTCGGCACATCCTCCCGCATCCGGCTCCACTTCTTCCTCACTCCGAACAGCTCACTCACCACAACCAGGATCAGCAAGACAGACAGCACCAGGCTTCCGGCCAGCCACCAGCGCGATTCGTAACGCCACCCGCGTATCGCGCGGAACCAGACCAGGCCGATGATGATCACGCTCAGCGCGACTCGCAATAAAGCTCTCGCCGACATGAACTCATTTTCGCCGATCGGCGCCGGGCTATAATGAACGCCGTCATGACGTGTTCCACGCTCGCTCTATTTCTCGGACTCGCGTTCGCGATGGCCGGTTCCGCTCAAACGGTGAATCCGTCGTCTTACTCCATGAATAACGGCGAACTCGGACCGGGCGGTCTGTTATTCCGCGACGATATCTACCACGGGACCGGCGACCCCAAGCAGGATCGGACGGCGCTGTCGGGCGGGCTCGGCCAGTTAAGCGATGGCAGCACCGGTTGCGGCGACGACCTGACGGTCAATTGTGGCAGCGGCCCCGGGTACGAATGGGTGGGCTGGCACAGCGCCCCGACCATCACGTTTCAGTTCGGGCAGCGCTGCGATTTCAAGGTGGTTCGCATCTTCACGGCGAATCCGGCTGGACCCGCTCGCCTATGGAAGACGGCAACGGTGAGCGTCAGCGACGATGGGCTCAACTTCCGGCAGTTCATGGTGCGGACCACAACGCCGGAGGAGCAGCGCGACGGCAAGGCTCGCTACATCGACATACCGTTCCGCGCGTCGGGTCACGCCGTGCGCATCCATCTGGTGCCAGCCAGCGCCGAGGCGTGGACCGCAATCAGCGAGGTGCAGTTCGAAGGGCGGACGTCCCGCGATCAGGCGCCTCCCTCCAAGCCGCGATAGGTTTTACGACGCCGCGCTCGTGTTTCGGGCGAACCCGCTGATGGCAACGCGCGGCGGACGCTTGCCGCGGCCGGGCAGGATGCGGTGGCCCTCTTCCCGCAGCCGCTCCGCCTGCCGCTCCACTCCGCCCGGGAATTTCGGATTCAGCGAGCCGTCATCTTTCACCACTCGCCAGTACGGGGTGATTTTCGTTTTACCCGCGGCAGCGTCCTCCTCCGCCGCTTCCGCGGAGATGCGCACGAAGATCCCCGTCACCAGCGGACAGGTTACGTCTGCCTCGTACTTCAGCGCCAGTGTCTCCCGGATCTGCGTTACCGTGATGAGGCTGCCATTGCGAACCGTGCGGATCTGCGCGTCAACTTCCACCGGGCTCGGCAACAGCATCGTGCCGTTGCCGAACCGGTTTTGCATGTTAGGCGGGATATCCACCACCTTTGGCAGGTCAGGATTGTCCATCTTCTCCCGCCAGGTCTTTCTGGTCTTCATCAAGCCCCCGTTAGAAAGTAAACTTCGCCGCCAATTGTAGTATGCGCGGGTCGAGGGTGGCCGTGGGAGTCAGGTAACCCGCGGCCGGTGCAAATACTCGAGTGGTCGCGTTGTAGTTATACTGGGCAGTCAAGATGCTGCTGAAGTTCGGATGGTTCAGAAGGTTGAACGCTTCGAACATTAATCGCAAACGTGCACGCTCCCGGAGAGTGATGTCGCGTGTAAAGCGGACGTCCACGCCTTGGAATCCGGGGCCGTCGATCGTGTTGCGGCCCACGTAGGGCGGACGATCGGTCCGGCTGTTGCCGTCGTTGTTCGGATCGTTGCCGGCGGTGGCGGAGAATGCCCGCCCGCTCTGCAATTGCGTGATGGTCGAGAACTCGTAACCACGAAGCAACGCGCGACCAATTGGGTTCTGAAGGCTTTTCGCATAATCGATCTGCCACAGTCCGGCAAAGACGAAGCGGTGGCGAATGTCGGCGTTCGCTCGTCCCCGCTCCAGGTTGGGATAGATGGTGTACTGGGCGTTCTTCGCATCATCCGACCCGACGACCACCGACGTGAAATCGGGCGCATCGTCAATCGCATGAGACAGAGTGTAGGAGCTTTGCAACGAGAAGTTATTCGAGAAGCGCTTGGTGAGTTGGATGAAAACTCCGTGATAAATCGAATCGGCGCCACTATCGAACACACTGATGCGCCCGAAATTCGGGTTTGGCCGAGTACTCGGATAGCGGAGGAACGTAACCGCGGTCCCATCCGCATAGGTGGCTTGGATTGGCGCGGGTGGGAATAAGTTGATGTCGCGCGTACGAGTCAAGTGTATCCCTCGCACGCCGAGATAGCCGAGAGTCACGGCGTAATTGTTGCCGAGTTGAGTTTCCAGATTGAAACTCCACTGGTGAGTCATGGGTTGCACGTAGTCCGGAGCGAATACGAAAATATCGGGGCGGCGGCTCAGCGGCGGGGGCGCGCTCAAGACATTCGGATATGCCGGAACGCCGCCCGTGGATGCGTTCAAGGTATACGTCTGAACCTGGATGCCGTTCTGCGAGAAGGCCGTTCCGGTCAGAATGCTGGGCGTGCGTCCGTAAAATATACCGTAGCCGCCGCGCACCACCATGCGGCTCGTCTGAGTGACTTTGTATGCGAACCCGAACCGCGGGGCGATGTTATTGTGATCGGGATTGATGCGCGAGGTATCCAGATTTGCCGCTAACAACCCCGGATCTGTATTCTTAACCGAGGGTTGGGCCAATTGGAAAAAGTCATACCGGATTCCATAATTCAGGGTCAGGCGGTCCGACGCGCGCCAGGCATCCTGCGCGAAGAATGCGTATTCGCTGACGTTGGGTCTGGTTAAGGGACCGTCCGTGCTTGCGCCGGCGAAGCCCTGGGTGAATGAGAATGGGCGTCCAGCCGCAAAATCCGCGTAGCTATTGAAGGTGTAGCTGCCGCTGAAATTTCCAGGAAAGTAATTGTCTATTTTCTGGAAGTTGTCATCCATTCCGAATTTGAGTGAGTGGCGGCCGGCGACCCACGACAGGGTCTCCACCCATTGGACGGTCTTTGCATTGGTATAGCGGGGGCTGAAACTATTGCGCCCGATGCTCAATACCGTCGTGCCGCCTTGCCGGATAACTGCTTCGGGCGCGGTCGTATTTGCCTCGCCAGGCTCGTTATCGCGTGTCCAGGCGACCCGGGTTTCAACTACTCCATGCGAGCCCACGATCCAGGTGTGTGAGCCGGCGATGTTGTCGGTAGAAACGTTACTGTTGCCGGTGTGTTCGGAAGCGCTCGCCTGACCTGTGTTCTCGAAATTGACTCCCTTAAACCGGTTGGCGTTGTAGCGCACGCTCAGGCGCTGACTGTTTGTGATATCCCAATCGGCTTTGCCCAGATAAACGTCATTATTGAGCCCGTTCGCATACGCGCCCAAATACTTTTGAACAGATTGATAGCCCTGGACAGAAAGCGGATCCGTATTGTCGGGACCCACGGTGAGAAATACCGGATTCGGAGTTGTATTACGCTGACCGTCGTAGTTGAAAAAGAAGAATAACTTGTTCTTGATGACCGGTCCGCCAAGATTGCCGCCGAATTGGTTGAAGTGATATGCCCGCTTGGGCGCGCCGCGGCGGTTGTTCTCCCAGGAATTCGCGTTCAACGCTTTGTCGCGAAAGAATTCGAAGGCTGTCCCATGAAAGTCGTTGCTTCCCGATTTGGTAATGACGTTGATGACTCCGCCACCCGCGCGGCCAATTTCGGCCTGGTAGCCATTCGTGTTTACCTGAAACTCCTGAACTGCGTCCTGACTGAAACTGTAGGGATTGCGCCCGGTTCCAGTTCGGCCCGTCGTCTGTCCGAAGAAAACGTTATTTGAATCGGCTCCGTCCACCAGCAAGCTATTCGACGTGCCGCGCTGGCCTCCGAACGACAGGTCGCCGCCGCGCGTCGGATCGCGTGTAACGCCGGGCGTGAGCACAGTGAAATCGAGGAAATTGCGGCCATTGATGGGCAGATCGCGCACCTGGCGTTCGCTCACCGTGGTGGCCGTTTGCGAGCGCGTCGATTCGACGACCGGCGCTTCCGCGGTTACGCTCACGGTCTCCTGCGCCGTGCCAACTTCCAGGGAAATATCGAGGTTAACGACCGCGCCAACGCTCAGCTCGAGCCCTTGACGCTTTGACGTCTTGAAACCCGCCGCCTCGATCGCGAGGCCGTATTGGCCAACCGGCAAACGCGCGAAATTGAACAGGCCGGACTGATTTGTTTCAGTGGTTCGATTCGTTCCTGTTGCGGGATTCGTCGCGGTCACTTTTGCATTTGGAACCGCGGCCCCGGTTTGATCGATCACGGTTCCGCTCAGCGATGCGCCGCCGATTTCAGCCTGCCCGAACAAGGCCGCGGTAAGCAAGCATACACCGATAGCGAGACGTATAAATAGGGACATGCATTCAGTCTAGCGGAGCCTTGTCACAGCTTGTTAAAAGGGCTGCCGCGGCTGGTAGACTGGATCGACAATGCGACTCGATCACATCGTTTTATCGGCACTGACGCTGGCCTTGGCGGCGGCCGCGCCCCGGACGGAAACGGGCGACATCAATGGCGCGAAGTTCCGGATCGACATTCCGGAGAATTGGAATGGCGGGCTGGTGATGTACTGCCACGGTTATAGCCCCAAGCCTGTGACCTACGAGAATCCGAAACTGGCGCCCACGCTCGCCGTCTTTACGGATCAGGGTTACGCGCTGGCGCAATCGGGCTATGCCGCGGGCGGCTGGGCTATTCAGGAGGCGCTTACCGACACCGAAGGCCTGCGCCGCTACTTTGTTAATAAGTACGGGCCAGTCAAGGAGACGTATATCACGGGTCATTCCATGGGCGGGTTCTTGACCATGGTCTTGCTGGAATCGAGCCCGTCGGTATATGACGCGGGTCTGCCTTTGTGCGGCCCGCTCGCTCCGACCACCTGGTTCATGTCTCGCGGCGCGTTCGATGGACGCGTTCTGTTCGACTACTATTTTCCGGGCGCGTTACCCGATCCGTCCCATGTCGATGCGTCGTTCCAAAATACGCCGGAAGTGGCCAAGCGTATTCAGGCTTTGCTTGACGGCGCTCCCGATAAAGCCGAAATTCTGCGGCGCCAGAATAACGCGAAGACAAATAAGGACCTGGCATCGACGCTCTCCTTCGTCACTTATCTGTTGAAGGAGCTACAGCAACGCGGCGGCGGGAATCCGTTCGATAACCGGAATGTCATTTACACCGGAACGCCGGACGATAACGCGCTGAATGCAGAGGTAAAAAGGTATACAGCCGATCCGAAAGCGCAGGCGTACTTGAGGACGTACTACACGCCCACCGGCCGGATAACGAAGCCGATGTTGGCGGTTCACACGAGTTACGACCCACTGGTGCCGGCCTGGATACCGAATATGTATGAGTCGCTCGCCGAGCAGTCCGGATCAACATCGAACTTTGTCCAGCAATATGTCAAGCACGATGGACACTGTACGATTCTCGCGCCGGAGATCGCGAAGGCATTCTCGCAGTTGCGCGAGTGGAAATCGAGCGGCGTGCGGCCCCACGGCGGTGAACTGCGATGACGCCGCGTTCGTCAACGCTCGAGCGGCGTGAGCGTGACTTGCCGGAACTCGACGGGCCCATGATCGCCCTGCAGCACGATCGGCCCCGGCTGCCCCTCGTTCGGATCGGTCGCGATCGCCGTCAAGCCTTCGATGACCTGCTTGTCAATGATTTTTTGGTCGTTCAGAACAACGGTGACATCGCGGCCCACCAAACGAATGTCGAGGGTCTGCCACTCTCCCGGCTTACGGCTCGCGTTGACGGACGGAGGGATACGGCTGTAGATCGCGCCGTTGCCGTGCGGCGAAGGCGGCTCACCGTAATCGTCGAAGATCTGCGCCTCATACCGGCCGCGCAACCCCACCCCGCTGTTCGAACCCTTGCCGATCCGATATTCGACGTGCAGAGTGAAGTTCCAGAACGTACGATCGCTGATCAGATCCGGCACGCCTGCATTGCCGTTGTTCAGCATGCCATCGCTCACTTTCCAGCCAACGTCGCGATTCGGGAGGCGTGAATGCCAGCCGTTCAAATCGCGTCCATTGAAGACCGCCACAGCCTTGCCGGGCTTCCACGATCCATCATCATGCTCGCGAATGTCGGCGGTACGCACGCCCGTCCAGGTGAGCTTGCTCGCGGCCTCGCCCGCCACTTCAAAGGCGCCTTCCAGTTTGCCATTCACCAGCTTTGCAGTGTAAATCCCTTTTCGCTCGGGACCCGTGCGGGGATTCCCGGGCGTGCTGTACTTCCGCTCGAACACGAATTCGAGCTGTCCACCTGCGACGCGGATCTGCGGGATGACATCCAGTTGGCCGCCAGGAGCGCCCACGAATTTACCGGCAAGCGCCGGGGTGCCTGCGCCGGTCACCTCCAGCCACCACGCCCGCGCACGCGGTTCCTTCGGAACACTGATATCCCATCGTCCGTTGAAGTCGGAATCGGCCGCCAGGCATGCCACGGCCAAGCTGAACAACAGCACACTACGCATGAGGGCAGTATCGAAAAACCGCCGCGCAGATGCAACTCCGCCGCTTTTGTTGCCGCGCTGGCCTGCGTCGCGGCGTTCGGTGCGCCGCCTACGGTGACCAAGGTCGAGCCGCCAAACTGGTGGGCTGGACATTCCATCAACCCGCTGCGCCTGATGGTGCGCGGCACCGGACTTACCGGCGCTCAATTCAAAGTGGCGCGTGGCTTTCGCGCGGCCAACGTTCGAGTAAACGAGCGCGGCACTTATCTCTTCGCCGATCTTACAATTTCAAATTCAGCCCGCCCCGGGCCCGTCTCCATCTCGATAGCAACAGCGGAAGGTTCCGTCGCGGTTCCGTTCGAGATCGCATCTCCACTGCCGCGCGCGGGGCGATTTCAAGGCTTCTCCGCCGATGACCTGATCTATCTGATCATGCCCGACCGCTTCGCCAACGGTGATCCTTCCAATGACGACCCGGCTATCTCGAAAGGACTGTTCGATCGCTCCAAGCCCCGCTATTATCATGGCGGCGACTTACAAGGCGTGATAGACCACTTACCCTATCTCAAGGATCTGGGTGTCACTGCGATCTGGCTCAATCCGGTTTATGACAATGTCAATCATTTGAATGCTCGCGAGACATACGACGGCGCCGCAATTACCGATTATCACGGCTACGGCGCGACAGACTTTTACGCCGTCGATGAGCACCTGGGCACGTTGGCCAAGTTCCGCGAGTTAGTCGACCGTGCGCATCAGGCCGGAATCAAAGTCATTCAGGATCAAGTGGCCAATCACACCGGCCCGTACCACCCCTGGGTGAATGACTCGCCGACCCCAGCCTGGTTTAACGGCACGCTGGCACACCACCTCGCCAACACGTGGCAGACCTGGACGCTGATGGATCCGCACTCGCCCGCCGCAGTACGCAAATCGACTCTCGACGGCTGGTTCATCGACATCTTGCCCGACTTGAATCAGGACGATCCCGAGGTTGCCCGCTACTTGATTCAGAACACGTTGTGGTGGATCGGCGTCAGCGGAATGGACGCGATCCGACAGGACACATTGCCCTATGTGCCCCGATCGTTCTGGAACAAGTGGATGGCCGCCATCAAACGCGAGTATCCGGCGTTCCGCGTCGTCGGCGAAATGTTCGATGGCGATCCCGCCCTGGTCTCCTTCTTTCAGGGCGGGGCGCGGCGCTTCGACGGGGTGGATAGCGGCGTGGATTCGCTGTTCGATTTTCCGCTTTACTACGCAATCCGGCACGCTTTCGCAAACGGCAGGACGGTGCGCGAAATCCCGTCCACGCTGGCTCACGATCGCCTGTATACGAATCCGGACATGCTCGTCACGTTCCTCGGCCTGCACGATGTCCAGCGTTTCACCAACGAGAGCGATGCCGATTTGAACGGCTTGAAGCTGGCATTCACGTTCCTGCTTACGACGCGAGGTGTTCCGATGATCTATTACGGCGACGAGATCGCAATGCCGGGCGGCAACGATCCGGATAATCGCCGCGATTTTCCGGGTGGGTTCAGCGGCGATGGGAAGAACGCGTTCGAACCGCAGGGCCGCACATCTGAACAACAGTCAGTTTTCGAGCACGTCCGCAAGTTGGGCCAGTTGCGCCGCGACAACGACTGTTTGCGCCGCGGCACGATCACCACGGTTGTCGCCGCCGAGCAGGTTTATGGATACTCACGCGCCGGCTCAAACTGCCAGGCTTTGGTGGTGATCAACAACGACGCGAAGTCCGCGCGCGTATCGATTCCGCTCGAGAACCTGGGCCCGCCACAATCCGAATATCGCGATGTGCTTGGCGCGACACCTACTCGTGTGGAAGGAACGTCGTTTGTCGCCGATCTTCCCGCCCGGACGGCGGCGATCTATTTGCTGCCAGCGTCCAGATGACGTTGCGGCAGGGCGACACGGAATGAGGCGCCCACGCCGCCGGGGCCGTCTTCTACCCAAATCCGTCCGCCGTAATGTTCCACGATCCGTTTGCAAATAGCGAGGCCGAGCCCGGTTCCCGGCACATCGCTCGAATGCAGGCGCTTGAACAATCCGAATACTCGCTGCCGGTACTCGGGTTCGATGCCTTGGCCGTTGTCCGTTACTGAGAGCCTCGACTCTCCGCCTTCCTGCTGAATTGCGATGTCGATCCGGGGAGGCTCTCCACTACGGCTGTATTTGATCGCGTTCCCGATCAGATTCTGAAATAACTGCGTGAGGTGCGGCTCCGAGATTGGCAGCGCGGGCAGGACCGGGGCGGTCACCGTCCCGCCAGACTCCTTCAACGGTCGCGCAAGGTCCTGCAGCACACGGCGCAGCACCGCATCGGCATTCGCGCTCGCTCTTTCCGGATGCCGTTCGTTGGTGGAACTCGTGTACGCTAACAAATCGCTCACTAGCATCTGCATGCGCTGCGCGCTATTGCGAATCGTGTTCAGATATTCCGCCGCGTCGCCCACCAGCTCAGAGCTGTGACGCCGCGTCAGCAATTGAGCGAAGATGCCGATGTTGCGCAGCGGTTCCTGCAAATCGTGAGCCGCCGCGAAGGCGAACTGCTCCAGGTCGGAGTTGGCGCGACGCAGCGCTTCGTTTGCCTCGCGCAACTCACGCTCCGCCCGGACGCGCCCCGTTACGTCGCGATTGGACTCGAGCACGACATCGACTCCGCCCGATGTGCGCACCACTACCTGCCGGCTCTCGACGATGATTCGCCTGCCGTCGCGCGTGGTGTGCAGCAACTCCGCGCTCCAACGCCGCGAGCGCCGGAGTTCGGCCAGAAACGATTCGCCGCTGGTTGACTCAGTACACAATAGTTGATGACTTACTCGCCCGACGGCCTCCGCCTTCGTGTAGCCGTATAACTCCTCGGCGGCTCTGTTCCAATATTCGATCACTCCATCGATGTCCCACACCAGCATCGCATCGTGTGCCTGCTCCAACAGCTCCGCTTGTTGTTGGAGCCACTCCTGCGTGGCCTTGTGTTGCGTGATGTCGGCATACACGCTCATGATGCCGATGACGCGGCCGTCCGGGTCGCGAATGGGCGCTGTGGAAACACTGATATCGATCGGGGATCCGTCCTTTCGCCGGCGCCGGATCTCGCGCCCGGTGAACCCCTGCCCGGCGAGGTCCCGTTCGCGCATCAGTAGATGTTCGGCGCGCTTTTCTTCTGGAATGAACGGCAGGGGTCCACCTACGACTTCACTTGCGGTCCATCCAAAGACGCGTTCCGCCGCAGGATTCCACAATGAAATCGTGCCTTCCGCGGTCAGCGCCACGATGGGCAGCGGCGAGGCTTCGATTACGGCCGCGAGCGTTTCGAGGGGAGGCAGCGAAGTTGCTCATACACGAAGACACGCTTTCGGGAATCGAATCGCCGTCATTTCTGTTAGCATAGCCCCAATGACACGCAAAGGGATCGGAACAGCTTTCGCTCTTCTGCTGCTTGAGGCCGCTGGATTCGGCCAGGGCACTACGTCCCGCCTGGGCGGATTCGTTTCCGACCCGGCCGGGGCCGCCGTACCGCAAGCCATCGTCCGGCTAACCAATGAAGGTACCGGCGCGACGTTCACCACCACCACCGGTCCCGCGGGTTCGTACACCTTCGAAGCGGTCCAACCCGGAATGTACGAAGTGTCCGTCGAGGCGCCCGGATTCCGGCGTCTCGTTTCCCACGGCAACGCTGTCACCATCGGCCAACCCGCGAAGGTCAACTTGACGCTCGAGATCGGCAACGTTACCGAGAGCGTCAGTGTCAGCGCGGTCGCCGAAAGCGTGCAAACCAGTTCGTCGGCGAACCTGGGCAACGTCATTGAAGAGAAGACCATCCGCGATCTACCCATCGTCGGCACGCGCGGGCGCAACCCGCTGGGGCTGATCGATCTTCAGCCGGGTGTTATTGACACGCAATCCATCACGGGTGGCGCCGTCGTTGTCTTTGGCGCACGCGACCGCGCCTGGAACATCACGCTGGACGGAATCGACAATAACGAGTCGAGCACGGGCGGATCGAATTTCGCGCCGCTCCGCACAAATCCCGACTCGCTTGCCGAGTTCCGCGTCATCACCTCGAATCCGAGCGCCGAGTACGGACGTAGCAGCGGCGGCCAGGTGGCGATGATCACGAAATCCGGAACCAATGAATTCCACGGTTCCGCGTTCGAGTTCTACCGCACGCCGCGGTTGAATGCCAACGAGTGGCAGAACAACTTCAACAGCGTCGGCAAGCGCCAATTCGTACAGCACATATTCGGCGGCGATGTGGGCGGCCCCATCTGGAAGAACAAAACATTCTTCTTTGTGAACGTTCAGGCATTGACGGCGCTCAATTCGACGTCAGTCACCCAGACGGTTTACACTCAGTCGGCGCGCCAGGGACTGTTCCGCTTTGTGCCAGGCGGCCGCAATAACCCCGCGGGATCTCCCAATGCTTCCGTGGATGCCGGCGGCAACGTGATACCAGGAACCCCGATCGCCACATACGACATTGTTGCGAGCGATCCGCTACACCTCGGGCTGGACAAAACGGTGCAGGGTCTGATGAGCTCCTCGCCCTTGCCCAATCGCTTTAACGTGGGCGACGGGCTGAATACGGCCGGGTTCTCGTTTACCGCGCCCAGCCAAGAACGCCAGCACGACATTACTTTCAAAGTCGACCAGATCATCAATTCCAGGAATACAGTGTACGCGCGGGTTTCCTGGGGTCAGCAAAATACAAATTGCGACAGCGCCAACGGCGGGCTGGAACTGTTCCCCGGAACCGGTTGCCAGGAGAATACAAAGCGCAACCCGAAGAACATGGCGTTCAACTGGCGGTGGAATCCCACCGCGCATCTGACGAATGAGGCTGTGTTCGGGCTCAATCAGTTTACGTTCGATTTCAATTCGCCGACGGGCGATCTGAACAAAGTGTCATTGGTGAATGGCGCTCCGGTCGCGGTCCCGGCATACGATGTCGGAAACGCGCGGACTTTGAAGACGTGGCAGTTTGTGGATAATCTCGCTTATCAGTGGCGAAAGCACGCGTTGAAGTTCGGGACCAATCTCCGCCTCGGCCGCGAAATCGACACGCGCGGCAGCGTCGGGTCCTATAACGCCACTACGGATGCCTATTTCAATGCGGATATAGACAATGCGGTGTTCGGGATTCCTTCAACGGTCAATCAGGCGAATGATCTCGGCACTATACGGTCTGGCATCAACTTCCTGTTAGGACGCGTCGGCGAGGTTCAGCGTGGATTCTCGGCACCCGATGGCCAGAAGTTCGTGACAGGTTTTCTGCCCTTTGACGCGCATTTCAATGAGTACGACTTTTACTTTCAGGATTCGTGGAAGTTGACACGCTCGCTGACGATCGACTTGGGTCTGCGCTGGGAGATCAAGTTGGCCCCCACATCGCCAAATCCGGTCATCTCGCGTCCCGATCAGCCCCTGGTGTTTGGAGCTCCCTCGACTAACTCGGCAAAGTGGGTTCAAGGATCGCTATTCCACGATTCGTACGGCAATCTCGGCCCATCGATCGGCATAGCTTGGGATCCGTTTGGCACGGGCAAGACCTCGGTGCGCGCCAACTACCGCATCGCTTATGATCGCGTTGCGTCATTTTTGATCTCATCGCAGATTTTCAATAATCTGCCCGGCTTGACCTACAGCTACGACGACACAAGCCTGGGACAACGAGACACGCGGTTGTCCACCATTTCGCCGATTGCTCCCCCAGCTAACGTCAGTCCGAGCACGTTCCAAAAGCCGGCTGCGTTCTCGTCATCGTCTATCTCTGTGATGGACCCGAACTTCAAGATGCCGACGACACACCAATGGGCATTCAGCATTCAGCGCGAGATCTGGCAAGGTGGCGTGTTTGAGGCCGATTATATCGGACGGCGCGCCTATCACTTATTGGGTGCCTACGATACCAATCAGCCGAACCTGTTCGCGCCTGGATTATTGGACGCGTTCGCGACGGTGAAGGCTGGCGGTCAGTCGGATCTGTTGAACCGGCTCTTCTCGGCCGATTCGCGAATCGGCGCGGGCCGCACTGCCTCTGACGCCATCCGCAGCAACTACGCTAGCCAGCTCAATTTGAACAGCTTCGCGGCGATTTTAAGCTCGCTCGGCCGGCGCGTTCAAAGCGGTTCGAACGTGACAGCGCTCTCGGGAGCGGGCCCGTTCGCCGTTATTCCCTTTCCGCAGTTCTCCGGCGGAGTTACAGTCATTGACTCAAATGACTTTTCGACTTACAACGGCCTAGTGCTCCAATTGCAGCAGCGATACAAGAATGGGATTCAGTTTCAGGTGAGTTACACTTACTCAAAGGCGCTCGCGACGCGCGATTTCGATCCCACGTTTACTGTCGTTGGTACGGCGAACTCTCAGTCCGCCTCATCGACTCCATTCGATATCTTCAACCGCAAGCTCAATTACGGCGAACCGCAGTACGACCATCGCCACGCGATTCAAGCCCACGGCACGATTGAATTGCCGTTTGGACGCGGCAAGAAGTTCGCGCATGGACTGCCCGGAGTCATGGATCGCGCCATCGGAGGATGGGAGATCGCGCCTATTTTCACTTACTACTCGGGGCGGCCGTTCACGGTTTACTCCGGCGCGAACACGTTTGGCAGCGTTACGCAGTCCACGATCAATTGCAACGGATGTTCCCACGACTTGGGTGCCGTCCAGGATTATAACGGATACAAGTGGTTCTTCAATCCCGACACGGATAAGGCGAAGTTTACGGCTCCCGCGGCGGGGCAGTTAGGTAACACTGGAAAAGGCTACTTCTTTGGCCCGCGCTTCTTCGACATCGACATGGCCTTACTGAAGCGCATTCGCATTCGAGAGACAATGAATCTCGAGTTGCGGGCCGACGCGACGAACATCACCAACACGCCATCGTTCGGGCTACCGACCGCGACGTACACGTCATCGCTCTTCGGGCGCATCGGCGGGTCCGTGGAGAGCGGGTCGCGGAAGTTCCAGTTAGGGGCGAAGTTTAATTTCTAGGGCTGCGGGGTTCGGCCGGAGCCGAGGAGTCAGAATACAGGAGCCAGAATAGCTGGCTCCTGTTCTACCCCCACAACTCGGTGAGCGGCCCGTACCGGTCGTCTTTCGAAAAGGGTACATACTCAAAGCCCCGTCCGAACGGATCGTCGTAGCGGATGTTGGTCCAATTGATGCCCATGGCGGAGTAGATTGTCGCTTCGACGTCCTCCGGCGTGACATCGCGGCCACGCGACCAGCCCGGGTCGTCGGTCATCGCGCCGTCCGCCGTCGTCGAGCCAATTGCGCGCCCGCCTTTCACACCGGCTCCGGCGAACACCGCGAATTGCTGCTGCCAGTGATCGCGCCCCGCGGCGGCCGACAGTTTGCCCACCGTCCGCCCGAATTCGCCAACCGCAACCACCAGCGTCTCGTCGAGCAGGCCCGATGCTTTCAGATCGCCGATCAGCGCGGAGAGTCCATCGTCCAGTTGTTTACCAAGCGTGAAGATGTTCGTGCCCTTCGTGGGATCGCCGCCAATGCCGTAAATGTTCTGGTGCATATCCCAGCCGCCCAGCGTAATCTGGATAAATCGGGTGCCTTGGTTCGCCGCCAGCACTTGTTTGGCAACAAGACAGGAGTTACCAAAGCCGCTGTTGCCATAGCGCTGGCTGTCCTGCGCAGTGAAGCCGAACGCCTTGCTCACCGTCGCGTTGTACATGAGTCCCTTGGCGGCGCTGTAGAAGTCATTCATGTCTTCGAGCGGCTTGCCGTAGGGAGAGTCGACACGCAAGCTGTCATCCAGACTGTGCATCGTATTCCACTTGGCGGTCAGGCGAACCTCGCCGTCCTGATTCACCGTGTTGCCGAGTCCGCTGGCGGAGGGCGCGGTCTTGAACGGCGCGTATTTCGAATCCAAGTATCCGGGTCCCGCCGCTCCGCTCGAGTTCAGCGCCAAAAAGGTCGGGAAAACATGGCTCGGCTGCCGCTCCGGCGTCTTCTCAATCGCCACTACGCTGCCAATGTTCGGAGCGATGTCGCCCAGGGCGGCCGCTGGATTACGGCCGATCTGTGTCCATGTCTGCGCCAGACCATGGACTAGCGCGTGCGATCGCATGGAGCGCACGATGGCGATATCATCGATCGTTCCACCAAGTTTCGGCAATATTCCCGTAGGCCACGATAGACCCTTCAACGCCGCCGGCTTTACTGCATCTGGTGTGACACCACTCACTACCTTCAAGTCAAATAAATCCGTATGACTTGGCGCACCAGCCAGCAAGACGAAAATGACATTCTTCGCCTTATTCACGGTCTCCACGGGCAACTGCGTGATGACTGGACCGGCAGCGCTTGCCTTTCCCACAAGGAACGAGGCTGTGACACCGGCGCCCACGACCTCGAAAAACTGGCGGCGCGTCCAGTGCGGCCTGTCGAAAAACGTCGCCTGGCGGTTGGGGTACTTTCGATTGATTTGACGGAATTTCTCTTGTTCGCTCATGGTGCGCCTCAGTAATTGAAGATGAAATCGACTTTGTTGTACAGCGACCACAGCAGATCTTCGATCTTCTGCTGCCGGTTGCCCGAATTGAGCGATGTGACCGCCGCCGCCTTTTCACTATCCGACGGAGAGCGCGACAGAACCGTGAGGTACAGCAGATTGACAGCCTGTTCGTTGTTGCCGGCCATCGCGCGGGCTGCCAAACTGGCCGTCGCGCCGGTGCCCGTGGCCCGCGTCCGGCCCATCACAAACGGATCGTTCATCAGGTTCAGCGCTTGTTGAACCGCCCCGTCTCCGCGGCGCTCTTCATCATCGCGATTGCCCGGTAGGAAGCTCGTCAGAAAGTTTCCGCCAATTGCCAGGGGCTCTGGCGCCTGCATAGCCCAACTGATCTTGCCCGCGTCGCCGATGGTGTAACTCATCGGAATTCCGCTGGTCTGGACGATGGCGTCCATGACTTCTTCGCCCCACAGCCGCCGCACCATTTTTCTCGCGAATAGCGGCTCCCACGTGGGATTCCAGTCGCCGTCATAGCGCGAGGAAAGCTGATACGTCTCGGAAGCAACGACGGCCCGGATGAGACCCTTCACGTTGTAACCGCCGTCCACAAAAGCCTTCGCCAAATCGTTCAACAACTGCGGATTCGAGGGCTGAATCGTCCACCCGTCGGGCGGCGGATTGTCTGGATCGAGCCGCGCGAGATCGAACTGATTCGCCGGATTTACTATGCCGCGCCCGAACAATTCGAGCCAGATGTAATTGACCGCCGCGCGTGCGAATTGGAAGTCGCTGGTTACGGAACGCGCCATAGCATCGCGATAATCTTCGCCCGAGGCCGGTTTGTCGCCCGTGAAGATGTACACCGGCGCGACCGTCTTCTCACTCCCGGAGGGTTGCCGTTGAGGACGATTCCCCGTCGTCGTGTTCAGCGCGTAGTCGGTCTTGTAACGGACACCGTCGGTAATTGACCAGTAATAAAGATTCGCAATCGCCGGATCGACTCGCGTTTGAAGAGTATCGGTGTGAGATAAGTACGAAGCCAGTTGCCACGCCTGATAACGCGTGGTCTGCTTGCCCCAGAGACTGAGAGTGTCCAGGTGTCCACGGCCGTTATGGCACAACACGCAGTTCACATGCGACATGCCAAGGAACGTTTCCGCGATATTGGCGGTCTGCTGATCCCAGATATCCTGTACTGGTCCGCCCGTAACGCGCCCTCCCACCAGCCAGTTCACCGCACCTTCATCCGCATTGAAGCTGTTCGTCCCGCGCGCCGCGATGATTTCCCGCGCCATCCGATCGTATGGTTTGTTTGAGGCGAGCGAACTCTTAATCCAGTCATAGAACGCGTTCCGCCCTTGCGCGAACATGTTCACTTGCGCCTTGCGCTGCCCGTTGCGGAAACGATCGCCGAAGTACATCGTCCACTTATCGATCCACTCCGGGCTCTGGATCAGTTCGTCGATCAACTTGAGCCGCTTGTCCGGCGCCGTGTCGGTGACGAACGTCTGGACGCGGTCGGGAGTGGGTACGCGGCCTGTAAGGTCGAGCGTGACGCGGCGGATGAATTCGTAATCCGTTGTCTTCGGCGCCGGTGTCACGCCCGCATCGCGCAACGCGCCGAACACATCGCGATCGATGAAACTCGGATAATTAGCCGGGTCCACCACCGCGGGTTGAGCCGCCGCGACCGCCATCGTCACGGCCGTGCCGCGCAAATGCGTCACCTGCGCGGTAGTAGCGCTCAAGGCGAAGCGTTCACGCTCCGGCTTCACGAACCGGTCGCGCTGGGGCCCGAACATCGTGCAGTCGGCGTGCCCGGGCGGTAGTTGCGCCTCTTGCGCCTGTCCTCCGGCTGCTGCCCCAAGTGCCCAGAACCCGTACAGAATGCCCGCCCTGAATCTCATGTTGTTCACCCGCTCCGCCCCTGTTACAAGTGTGAACCCTCGACGCGCCAGGAAGTTGCACTCTCTTCTTATCGTAAACGCGGCTAAAATCATTGAGTGTTCCCGAGCCCACCTCCAGTCGAAGGTCAAATCATCAACGGCTATCGTATTGCCGGACGGCTGGGGCTGGGCGGCATGGGCGTTGTGTACCGCGCATTCGACATAAAGCTGGAGCGGCAGGTAGCCCTCAAGTTCTTGCCGCCATCGATGGCCGAAGACGAGCACGCCCGCACCGCATTCCTCTACGAAGCCCGCGCGGCCTCGGCGCTCGACCATCCCAACATCGGCGCAATCTACGGAATTGAGGAGACCGCGACCGGGCAGCCGTTCATTGTGATGGCTTTCTACGAAGGCCAGACCCTCTCCGCGCGGCTCTCCAGCGGTCCGATTGCGCTCGAAGAAGCCCTCTCGATTGCCATCCAGGTTGCGCGCGGCATCGAGGAGGCTCACGCCCGCAATATCGTCCATCGCGATATTAAGCCCTCAAACATTCTGCTGACCGCGCAGGGTATCGCCAAGATCGTCGACTTCGGCATCGCCCGCCTGGTGAGCTCAGAAAGCATCACCCAAACCGGAGGAATCTCGGGGACCGCCGCCTACATGTCGCCCGAGCAAGCTGCCGGAAGAGCGGTCGACCGCCGGACGGACCTTTGGTCGCTCGGCGTCGTGCTGCACGAAATGGTCACCGGGCGCAACGCATTCGAAGCGGAAAACATGCCGGCGACGCTGTTCGCGATTGTCTATTCGGCGCCGCTTCCGCCCGCAGAAGGGCTCCAGCCCGCCGTGGAACAGATCATCTACCGCGTGCTGGCCAAGAATCCCGACAACCGATATCAGACTGCGGCGGACATGATCCGCGATCTCGAGGCAGCCTCGCGCGGAACGTCCGGCAATACGGACCCGGTGCTGGTGGCGCAACGGCTCGATCAGGTCCGTGGCTTTGCGTCACAAACTACTTCTTCCGGTGAAGCCTTTGTTGCACCGAGCCCCACGCGCGCCTGGATCCTTCCCGTTGCCGCGTGTGCCATTTTCGTCGTTGCGGGCACGCCCCTGCTGATTCCGCAAGTGCGCCATTTCCTCGCGGAAACATTCTTCAGCGGCGCCTCGAAACATATTGCCGTACTGCCGCTGGCCACCGAAGGCAGCGAACCAGGCGATGCAGCGCTGGCCGACGGGCTCATGGAAAGCCTTACCAACCGGCTGTCCAATCTTCAGGCCGGCAACCAGTCGTTGTGGGTGGTTCCAGCAAGCGAAGTGCGACGCCGCAAGGTCGCCGATCCTGCATCCGCGCTGAAGACGTTCGGCGCAAACCTGGCTGTACTCGGAGCCGTCCGCCGGGACGCAGCGGGCGTTCACCTCACCATCAACCTGATCGATACCCGGAACACGCGCCAGTTGGGCTCGGCCGAGTTCGCCGACCGTTCGGGCGATTTCTCGGCGGTCCAGGATGCCGCCATCGTCAAGTTGACCGAGTGGATGAACATCGCACCCGGGCGCGAACCCAGTGCCCGCAAGACATCGACAACCCCGGCCGCGTATCAATCCTATCTGCAGGCGCTTGGTTACATCCAGCGCTATGATAAGCCCGCCAACCTCGATCGAGCGGCCGGCCTTCTGAACGACGCGGTGAAGGCCGATCCGAAGTTCGCGCTCGCGTTCGCTGCGCTGGGCGAGGCGTATTTGTTGAAGTACCGGGCCACTCACGAGCGTCAATGGCTCGACCAGGCAACCGCCAGTTGCACCCGTGCGCTGCAGTTGAGCGATTCGCTCGCCCCCGTATACGTCACCATGGGGCGCATTCACGAGAACAGCGGCAATCCGGCGCTGGCCTTGCAGGAGTTCCAACGGGCGATGGAACTCGAGCCGCACAATGCGGACGCTCTATTCGGCATCGCCGCCGTGAACGAGGAGCAGGGGCGCGCCAAGGAAGCCGAAGAAATGTTCCGCCGTGCCGCCGCGCTCCGCCCGGATTATTGGGATGGATACAACAAGCTCGGCAGCTTCTACCTCCGCCAAAAACGCTGGTCCGAGGCGGACCGCGAGTACCAACGCGTGATCGGGTTGGTGCCCGATAACGTGGCCGGCTACGTGAACCGTGGCGCCGCGCTCATGAACATGGGCAGGCTGGATGAGGCCGCGGCCGCGTTGAAGAAAGCAGCCGGACTGTCGCCCTCCTACGCGGTGTACGCCAATTTGGGTAATCTCTATTTCCGCAAAGGGGACTTCGCCAACGCCGTCCAATTCACGCGCAAGGCGCTCGAGTTGAACGGCCAGGACTATCGTGTGTGGGTCAACCTGGCGGGCAGTTACCGCTGGCTCAATCAGGATGAGGACGCTCGCCAGGCTTATCAGCGGGCACTGCCGTTGGCTGAAGAACAGGTGAAGTTGCAGCCCCAGGATGCGCTGCTACAAGCGCAGATGGCCGAGCTGTACGCCCATTCCGGCGACAAGACCAAAGCCCTGCTGCGCATGGATGCGGCTCTGGCGCTGGCTCCCGGCGACCGCGATGTGTTAGTGCGTTGCGCCGATGTTTGCGATAGGCTAGGTGATCGCGCACGCGCGGTAGAATTCGCCAATAAAGCGGTTGCTCTCGGCTTTCCGATCGATCAGTTGAAGCTCGATCCCGAAGCGCGCGGCATTATCGCCGACCCTAACTTCCATAATGCCAGGAGATAAACACCAATGGCCGATATCAACATTCACCACGATCACAACGGGTGGCACGCGAACAGCTTCCATGCGCCCCATGCCAAACACACAGTAACGTTCCGCAATCATGCCAGCCGGTCGTGCCGCGTCTGCTTTCAGGATTGCAAGACTTTCAACATTGTCGATCTGAGTCTGGATGCCGAATCCAACGATGTCTTATTCCTGATCTTCGACCGCAAGAAGACCGGTTTCCATGTTCAAGATGCGAACATGTTCTGCATCGTCGATGCCCAGGGTGGACCGCCCTACGACATCATCATCGATTCATAAAGAGGGCGTCATGCGATCCCTGTTGTTTGCATCGATCTCACTTGCGGCCATCGGCTTGGGTCAAGGGCGCGGCGACCCCGCGGCTCTGCTTTCGGCGCAGCGCCAGGCCATGACGCCGCTGGCATACATGGATGGTGTGTGGCGCGGATCTGCCTGGACCATATTGCAGTCCGGCCAGAAACACACCATCACGCAGACCGAACGGATCGGCCCCTTCCTGGACGGCGCCGTGAAGGTGATCGAAGGGCGCGGCTATGAACCGGATGGCAGGGTGTCGTTCAATGCATTCGGCACCATCTCGTATGACCCCGCCACCAAAGTCTACACGCTCCACTCTTATGCAATGGGCAATGTCGGGGACTTCGTTCTGACGCCGAACGCCGACGGCTATACCTGGGAGATACCCGCCGGCCCTATGACGATTCGCTACACGGCCGTCGTGAAGGACGGCGCGTGGCGTGAGGTCGGTGATCGCATTGTGGCGGGCAAGGAACCGGTCCGTTTTTTCGAAATGAATCTCAAGCGTGTGGGCGATACCGGTTGGCCATCGGCGGGAGCGATTCCGCCCAAGTAATCAGTGTGAGAGCAGCGCCGCGCTCGCACTCACCGCAATGCCGATCGCCGCGCCGGCGATTCCGATAAAGAAGAAAACTGAACGGCGCGACAGAATGGCGAGCGACGAGAAAACGATCGCGAGTTCCAGAAACACTTCGCCTAAATGCAGGCGCAGTGCGCGATGTCCCATCATCGAACTCTCGGACTCGTATTCCTTCGCCTTCTCCTGAATCTGCTCGGCCTCCTTCTCGTAGCGTTCGGCGTTGCCCTTGTACTTGGCCGCCGTCTTAGCTGCCTCGGCGCCAGGGATCGCGCTCAGCGTATCTTGCGCCACATCGGATTGATAACGGCGCAGCGCTTTGGCCTGATAATAGTTCCACTGGTTGGTCGCCCTCTGCTGGCCCAGCAACTCTTCGGTTGTCGTGATGTGGCCGTACACCGCCACCACGGCCAGGCAAGCGGCGATAATCGCCATACCGGCCGCGGCCCGCCGGCTGAAGCTATCGTGGGCGTGCTCGGCGTGCTCGTGCAATTCTTCGTTTACTGACAATTTGTCTCCACCATGAATGTAGAATCCACCGCAGTATACCGGGCGCCCGATCTGGAACACAATAGCGGCATGGACTCTTTCACTCCGACGCCCCGCACCACCGTACGCCGTCTGGCCAAACGCGGCGTGTACGACCGAGCTGCCATTCACGCGATTCTCGACGAGGCATTCGTGTGCCACGCCGCTGTGGTGATCGACGGTGTTCCGGTTGTCCTTCCCACTGGCTACGGGCGCGATGGCGATGTCTTGTACCTGCACGGCTCAAGCGCGAACCGCTTGCTGCGCGCGATGGCCGAAGGCGCGGAGGTTTGCCTGACCGTAACGCTCGTTGACGGGTTGGTGATGGCGCGCTCGGCGTTTCACCATTCCATGAACTACCGCTCCGTGGTCGTGTTCGGGAAAGCGCGCTCCATCACCGATGCGGAGGAGAAGAGGAAGGCCCTGCGCTGCGTCTCCGAACAGATCGCCCCGGGACGCTGGGACGAAGTCCGGCCGCCCACCGATGCCGAGTTGAAGCAGACTGCCGTGGTTGCATTGCCTCTCGAGGAGGTATCGGCCAAGGTCCGCTCCGGTCCGCCCATCGACGATGAAGAGGACTACTCATGGCCGGTCTGGGCGGGCGTGCTTCCGCTCAAATTGAGAGCCGGCGAACCGGTGAATGATGCGCGATGTGCGCCTGATGTCGCGCCGTCCGCGTCCGTGTTGAATTGGAAGCGCGGCGCGTAGAGGATAATGGGGCTATGAAACCTTTGCAAATCGGGATTCTACTCGGCCTCGTCTGCCTGAGTGCCGGCGCACAGGTCACGAATACTCGCCGTCCCTCGGTTCGCGCGGTGGGAGACGCTACGATAAACACCGCGCCCGATCAGGCGCAAATGACGTTTTCTATCGAAACCCGCGCCAATACAGCGGCCGACGCCGCATCGCAGAACGCAACCCAAACCACAGCCGTGCTCACCGCCTTGCAGCGCTTATTGGGCGCGGGTGCGGACATCAAGACCACTGGTTACTCCGTGTCGCCGGTCTACACGTATCCGCCCGGCGGACAGCCCGTGCTGACCGGTTTCTCGGCGGTCAACAGTATTCAGGTGACCATCGCCAACATCAATCAGGTAGGCGCCACGCTCGATACGGGGACACAGGCTGGAGCCACGCGCGTTCAAGGCATCTTCTTCTCGCTCAAGGATCCGGAGCCGGTGCGCTTGCAGGCACTTCGCCAGGCAGCTCAGCGCGCGCGCACCCATGCGGACGCGATGGCCGGCGGCGCTGGCTTGCGATTGGGTAACGTGCTAGCCATCGACGAAGGTTCCGCCCCGCCGCGCGTCCTCAACTTCGCCGGGGATACTGCGTTAGGAGCCGCCGCTCCGTCTACTCCGGTTCAACCGGGCAATGTCAGCGTGACCGCGACGGTGACGATGGAAATCGAACTCGTACCCTGAGTCCGCCTGTTCATCAAGCGAGCGCGCGACGGAACGCGTCGATAAAGAAGTCGACGCCTTCGCGCGACGCCATCGGACCCATCAGGCCGATGCGGAATATCTTGCCCGCCAGCGGACCAAATCCTCCGGCGATCTCGATATTGCTTTCGTTCAGCAAACGGCTGCGCACCTTCGCGTCATCGACGCCCGCCGGTACCCGCACCGTATTCAAATTGGGGATGCGATGCCCTTCGGCGACGTGCATGCTCATGCCCATTTCCTGGACTTTCGATACGAAATAGTCGTGAGCCTCGCGGTGCCGTCGCCAGCGGTTTTCGACGCCTTCGGCATCGATCAGGCGCAAAGCCTCGTCCAGCGCGTACATCAACGTCGCCGATGCGGTGTGATGATATTTCCGGCCGTCGTAATACTCGCGTAGCAGCTTCAGGTCGAGATACCAGACGTCGCAATCCGAACCACGCGCATTCAGTTTTTCGACCGCGCGCGGCGAAACCGTGATTGGCGATAATCCGGGCGGGCAGCTTAATCCTTTTTGCGAGCAACTGTAGGCAATGTCGATGCCGTGCCGGTCGATACCAATCGGAACGGCGCCGAGCGACGTAACAGTGTCGGCGATCACCAGCGCGCCCACTTCATGCGCGGCTTCGCAAATGGGCCCGGATTCCTGCAGTGCACCCGTCGAAGTCTCGGCGTTGATGAATCCCACTACTTGCGGTTTCTCACGGCGGATGAAATCGCGCGCCTCATCCGGCGAGAACGTCTCCCCCCAGGGCTTCTCGGCGCGCACTACATTCGCGCCATGCCGCCGCGCGATTTCGGCCAGGCGATCGCCGAAGTAACCCGCCGTCAGCACCGCAAATTTCACGCTGGGCTCGGTAAAGTTCGCCACGGCGGCTTCCATGCCTGAGCTGCCGGTTCCTGAAAGAGCCAGGGTCAATTCGTTCGATGTTCCAAACACCGTTCGCAGTCCGTCCCGAACGCGGCCGGCGACTTCGAAGAAGTAGGGATCCAAATGCCCCACTACATTCTGCGTCATCGCTTGATAAACACTGTCTTCCACCTGGGTCGGGCCAGGGCCGAACAGATACCGTTTGGGCGCCATTCCCCTCAGCGTAACAGCCTCCAGCAGCCGTCCGAAAACTCCGCCTCCGCAAGATCGTTCCAGGTGGCGAACTTGGAACACATCTGGCCTCCGTCCACCAGCAAGGTCGCGCCCGTGATGTAACTGGCCTGGCTCGAAGCCAGAAACAGCACCGCTTTGGCGACCTCCTCCGGGCTTCCGCCGCGCCCCAGCGGTATCTGCCGGAAATAATCTTTCAGGAGCGCCGGATTTGTGAAATGCGGCTCCGTTAATGGTGTGCGAATTAGGCCGGGACACACCGCGTTCACGCGAATTCCGTAAGGGCCGAGTTCGTTGGCGGCGGTGTGCAGCAGGCCGAGCATCCCCGCCTTGCTCGCGTTGTACGCCGTCAAACCCGGCTCGCCATCGAAGGAGTTGGTGGACGCTGTCAACACCATGGCTCCGCCGCGCGCCAGCATGCGTTTCGCCGCGGTTCGCATCGTATAAAACGCGCCGGTCAAATTTGTTTCAATCACGCGGCGCCAGGTTTGATCGTCGGTTGCCATCAGGCCGTGAAACGCTACGGTGCCGGCATTGACGATCACGACGTCCGGTACAGGTGCGCGATCGAAAGCAGCCTCGATGGACGCGGCATCGGCCACGTTCACCGGTGGATCGCCGCCGAGGTCGAAGATGTGGGCGGCGGCGCCCGATTCCTGGAGTGCGTGTGCGATCGCCGCGCCGATTCCGCTGGCGCCACCGGTGACGATCGCTGTCTTGCCGTCGAATTCTGAGGTCATATCGATATCTTCCCTCGGGACCTGCCCGCGTCATTGGTAAGCCTTCGGATCGTCGAACTCGACTCGATGCCATTCACTTTTATGAAAATGCCAGCAGCCGTCACGGCCACTCGTTTGTTGCCGCCGAGGAAGGGGTGGTTCTGCGAGAGGCTTCGCAATCAACTCCTGATAGTGGCCCGTTTGCGCTCTGGCGACGGCAGATTCGAGAGCTCTGCGCTCACGAATGCCGGTCGCACCACGGAACTCTGCGATCAAGCGCAGGTGTACTGCAATGATCTCGTCAACGGTGGCAACGGTGGTCACTGCGCAAGCCGGTGCAGCTATCGATTATTCGTACGCCCGAAGGCTCCCACCAACGCGGAGATAGCCTGCATCAGGCGGTTCTCATCCACCGTTGACGGTAGTGGGATCGAGAGAACCGGGGAATTGGTCCGCGCATCGCGAGTGATCAGGCCCGAAAGGCCGCCGCCCGCGGGCGCGCTTTGCGCTACCGCAGCCAGCGATTCCAGGAATCGCACACCGGTTTCGATCAACCCTGCCGCGGCCTGTTCAAATCCTGCCGGAGATACGGGCGCGGGCGGCTGCGCAGCGGGCGCGACCAGCGGCGCGGACTGAATCGGTACCGGCTTTGTCACTGCCTGCTCAACCACAGGCTTGGGACGCGCCGACTGATCCGCGAAGATCTCCTTCACCGACTGGAGGACGCTCTTTCGTCCGAGCGCCGCAAAGCTCACTTCACCCGCCTCCGAATCGAACACGCCTGCGAACAGAGACTTCTTGAGCCTCAGCGTCTCCCACACGCGCTCTTCGATACTGTCCTTGGTGAGCAGGTGCACAACGTGAACCGGATGCGCCTGGCCCAGACGGTGGACCCGCCCAATGCGCTGCTCCAGCCGTGCAGGGTTCCACGGGGGCTCGAAGTTGATAACCGCCGAGGCTGACTGGAGGTTCAGCCCGACCCCACCCGCGTCGGTTGAAAGGAAGACCCGGCACTCCGCATCGCGCCGGAATTTCTCGATGAGCGCGCCGCGATTCCGCGAAGGGACACCGCCGTGCAGCGAGACGAATCCGATTTCCAGCTTTCTCAATTCCTCGCCGGCCAGGTGGGTCATGCGCTCATACTCGCTGAACACCACCACCTTGCGGCCCTCTTCGATCGCGAGTTCGCGAATGATTTCACGAAACTCTTCGAGCTTCGGCGAATGATTGGTTTCCTTGTCGAATAGGAAGGTGGAATCGCATAGCATGCGCATGTTTTGAAGACAGCATAGGATGCGCCGCAGGTCGATTTCCGAAAGCCATTTCTGCTGTTCCCATTTGCGCATCAGCGCGGCCAGAATGTCGTGCTGCTCCCAGTAAGGTTCCGCCTGTTGCGGCGTCAGCGATACATGGAGGATCTGGTCCGTACGCTTCGGCAGGTCCTTGAGCACCTCCTGCCGCGTCCGCCGCAGAAGGATTGGCGCCAGTTGATCGTGAATGCGATCGAGGCCGCGATAGCCCAGCAATTTGCCGGTTTCGTCTTCCATCCGGTGCTCGTGAAGGAAGCGGAAAGCGGGACCGAGACGGCGGCCATCGATGAATTCGACTACGGAAAACAACTCTTCCAGTTTGTTTTCAAGAGGTGTGCCGGTGAGCACGAACGCATATCTGCTCTTCAGTTGTTTGATTGTGCGCGCAGTGGCGGTGGTCCAGTTTCGGATGCGTTGCGCTTCATCGAGGATGATGAGGTCTGGCGCCAGTTCGTGCATGTAGCGCACATCTTTCAGGACCAGTTCGTAGCTCGAGAGGTTGAACAACCTGGGCGACGCATACAGCTCTTGCCGCCGCGGAAGTAGGCCGTCGATGACCTGCACGGAAAGCCCGGTGAATGCCGCGCTGGCGCCGCAGCATTTCCGCCGCGGCCTGTGCCTGCACGGTCTTGCCCAAGCCCATGTCATCGGCCAGAACTACACGGCCGCGGCAAGCGGCGAAGATAGCGCCCACCTCCTGGTAGGGCAGTAGCGTGGTCTTCAGCACTCCTTTCAGGGGATCTTTGCCACGGCGCAGTTTCGAGAGTAGCGCCCGCTCCAGATCGAGTCCGTCCGCAAGCTCGTTCTCGCGATCGAGGTGTTCGAGTACGTCGCTATAGATGACTGCTTCCAGGTCGGCATTGCGGAAAGATTCGATGACCTGGTGAAAACTCCGGAAGTGCTCCGGGCGCAGCAGTCCGTCCGGATCGAAGTACTGCCCGGCAAGCTGTAGCAGCACAGGCGATCACGCGGCAGGCAGGCGCAGACGGACATCGATGCGCTCGCCGTACTGCAGCGAGATGGAGGCACGCGAACGCGCATATCGTTTGCGTTCCAGCGCGTCACCGTGCCGTTTCCGGAGGCGCAACAACAGAGCCTCGATATGTTTGCAGGTGCCCAAGGTGTTGACCGCAAAGCCCGGGCACGCGCAGTAGTTTTCGAACAGCCCCGGCCCACGCATGGCGACGCGATAGGGCTTCCCGCTGGCGGACTTGACGCGATAGTCGCCATACGGCTCTCCGGCGGGCCGCTCCAGGACTTTGGCGATGGCATCGCGCGCCCGCTCCCGCCTTTCGGCAATTTGCTGCTCGATTAACATGGCGTCGGCTCCTCAGCCCGAGATAACGAGCCAGCATAGCAGAGCGCAGGGAAGCGGCGATCCACCGCGGACGGAAGCGCGCATCAGGTTTGCAGGCGGCTACTCGTCAATGGCACTCTGACGGCGTACGATGCATCTCAGGCCGGATCTCGCGGGGATCTTCGCATCGAGAGCCCAATTGCGTAAGCCGGCAGAATGCCAGTCTTTCATCTCGTAGTTTCGTAAACCAGTCCCGGGCCGTGCGATGATGGGCGTGCTTTTCCGCAGCCAGGCCGATCCAGACGTTGATGTCAGGCAAGTAGGTCATCGAAGTCGAAGGGTGACAGATCAAGTGTTCCGGGAACCGCCGATGGGATCACGGGCAATTTTATTTTCGAGATTACCATCGAGGTCCACTCGATCCGGCGTTGTCTTGACACGGGGAGTCGGGAAGATTCACGGTGGTCTGCATAACTGCGCCTTTCTCATTATTTCATTCGACGGGCCTGCTCTTCGGCAGGAGAGTCCGAAGGCGAATACTCTCATATAGATTGGCTATAGAACAGAAATCCGTCAACCTCCTGCAGGGGACGCTCGACCTGCTCATCCTGAAGGCTCTCGCTTTGCAGCCGCTGCACGGGCTCGCGATTACGCGGCGCATCGGACAGATGACGGGCGGCACTTTCCACGTTAAGCCGGGCTCACTCTTCCCGGCGCTCCATCGCATGGAGGAGGCGGGTTGGCTCGCCGCATCCTGGGGTGAATCCGACAGTCACCGGCGCGCGAAATACTACCAGCTCACCAAAGCCGGCCGGCGCCAATTAAACGTCGAGACCGAGCAGTGGAGCCGCGTTTCCCTGGCCATCTCGCGCGCGATTCAAGCGGAGTAGACTCATGCGCCGCTTGACTCATCTCGTACGCAATCTGCTCCATACGAGACAGATCGAGGCGCAGCTTGACGATGAGCTGCACGCCTACTTGGACCTGCTCGAAGAAGAAAAAATCCGGAGCTCCGCCAGACGTTACGCGTGGTGTGTTTCGGAACGTTGGCCGGGTGGTTGATAGCGTTGCTTGTGGACATCCATCTCGCCCACGGGGTGATTTACCTGCCGGTATTCGTGGGGGTGCCGGCGGTCCTGCTTGGGGTGCTAGCCTGCTGGATCCCGGCGCGCCGGTCGAGCCGCATCGATCCAATGCTGGCGCTACGGCAGGAATGACAGACGCTACGCGATCGTGCGCTCCTGCAACAACTCCCGCACCGTCCGCAGCAGATCGTCCGCGCTGACCGGCTTGGCGAGGGTCGCATGTGCTCCCAGCACGCGGGCGGTCCTCAAAAAGCTCCCGCCAAAAGCTCCCGAGATCGCGATGATCTTCAAATCCGGGCGCTCGCGGTGCAGTGTTTGCACCGTTTCGATCCCTTCCTGCTCGGGCATGACCAGGTCGGTAATGAGCAGATCGATGCGTTCGCGCTTCAGCCGCTCCATAGCCTGTTTGCCGTTTGACGCCTGGAAAACACGATAACCGGCACTCGAAAGAATGCCGCCCAAAAAAGCGCGTACAGCGTCATCGTCGTCGGCGATCAGCACCGGAATCACCTGTTGTGGCGATTCCAGCGTTTGCCGGACTTTGGCGGCGAGCGCCTCCGAGGTGAACGGCTTAGGCAGATAGGAAACGCCCGAAGATAATACGCCGTCGCGCATGATCGCCTCGGCAGTATAGCCGGACATATATAGAACCTTCATGGCCGGACGCAGACCGGACAGCCGTACGGCCAGTTCCGTGCCGAGCATACCCGGCATCACGACGTCGGTCAGCATCAATGCAATATCGCTGGTGTGTTGCTCGCAGACCAGCAGCGCGGCCCCGGCGTTCTCCCCCTCCAGTACGCGATATCCATAGCTGCGCAAACCGGCCGCGGCCAACTTGCGGACCTCCGGCTGATCCTCCACCACCAGGATCGTTTCCTTCCCGCGCAGTTCGGTCTGCGGCGCGGGGGCCGCTTCCACCTCGGCGCGCCGGTCGACCCGCGGGAAGTAGATTTTGAACGAGGTGCCGCGGCCGGGCTCGCTATACACGCCGATCCAGCCGCCGCTCTGCTTGACGATCCCGTAGACGGTCGAGAGGCCCAACCCGGTACCCACGCCCGCCTTCTTGGTCGTGAAGAACGGTTCGAAGATGTGTTGGCGAACGGCCTCGTCCATGCCGGTGCCGTTGTCGCTCACCGAAACCAGGACATAATCCCCGGCTCGCATTTCCAGATGCGACGCAGTGGCGAGATCGTTCATCGAGACCAGTGAAGTCTCCACGATCACGCGCCCGCCTTCAGGCATGGCATCCCGCGCGTTGACCGCCAGGTTCATCAGAACCTGATGCATCTGGCTCCGGTCCAATAGGACATGCGGCGCTTCACCGTCAAGGCTGAACACCAGCTCGATGCGCTCGCCCACCAGCCGTCCCAACAGGCTCTGAACTTCGCGGATCACCGCGTTCATATCGATGACCTTGGGCTCGATCACCTGCTTGCGGCTGAAGGCGAGCAGCTGGGCCGTGAGATCGGCCGCCCGCGATCCTGCGCGCTCTATTTCGACGAGCTGATCGTACATCGGATCGCGCTGGTCCACGTCTTGAGCCAGCAGACGCGAATAGCCGTTGATCACCGTAAGCAGATTGTTAAAGTCGTGCGCTATCCCGCCCGCCAGCCGGCCAATGCTCTCCAGCTTCTGGCTCTGTTGAAACTGCTCTTCGAGCTTGCGGTACTCGGTGATGTCCTGCATCGTACCGCTGAGAACCTGTGATCCGGCCGGCGCTTGCGGGTGGAAAGCGGCCCTTTGCCGGATCCAGCGAACGCCGCCTGCCGCGCAGATCAGGCGGTGCTCTAATTCAAACGGCTGTGCGTGTTCAAACGCGCGGTCGAAGGCTTGTTTCACGCCCTCCCAATCGTCGGGATGAACGCGGCTCTCGAGCATTTCGAAGGTCGGGTTCCGGTCCGCGGGTAACTCGAGCATGCGATAAACCTCGCGGGAACAGCGCAGGCGCCGCGGTCCACCGCCGCAAGGCGCTTCCATCTCCCAATCGCCGATCTTGGCGAGCGACTGCGCCTCGACCAGCTTCGAATGGCTGCGGTCGAGATCGGACTGCGCTCGTAAGCGTTCCGAGCGGTCGCGCGCCACGCTGACGATCGCAGGCTGTCCCCGGTAGTCGATCCGCTTGCTGTTCACCTCAACGGTAACGCGCGATCCACCCTTACAGACATGAACGGTGTTGAACAGGAGTTCACCGTTGGTCTGGGTCGCAGTTATGCGGCGGTTGGCTTCAGCGGCGTTGACCTCGTCCTCCACGTCCTGGGGACGCATGGCCATCAACTCGCTCCGGGAATATCCCAAGCGCTCGGAAGCAACGGCGTTCACGTCCAGCGTCCGCCCGTCCAGATCGTGAATGAAGATCGCGTCGCCAATGGAATCGAAGACGGTCCGGAAGCGGGCTTCCGATTCCCGTCGCGCAGCCTCCCGGCGCAGGGCTCCCATGCCGAATGCGAGATCTTCAGCCATCTCGGACAACAGCCGGATTTCCGCCTCATCGAAGGCATCGGGCTCAGCTGCGTAGATAGCGAGCGTTCCTTCGGTCCGGTCGTCTACCCGCACGGGAAACACGGCCACCGAAGCGAATCCGCGCTCTCTGGCCGCATCGCGCCACGGCGCCATGGCCGCATCGTTTAGAATGTCCTTGCAGATTACCGGCTCGCCCTGGCGCACTGCCCGTCCTACCGGACCGCTTCCACGCTTGGGATCGAAAACGGCGATCCCGGTCTGCTCCACATAGCCAGCGTCATCGCCGGCAACGGCCACGGGCCGGATTGTGCCCTCGGCATCGCTGTCCAACATGCCTACCCAGGCGATCTTGTACCCACCCGGACCCACGGCGACGTGGCAGACTCTGTTTAAAAGATCGGGCTCGCTTGCGGCGTGCACAATCGCCGAATTGCACTCGCTGAGCACACGCAAAGCGCGGTTCATGCGCCGCAGTTCGCGCTCGGCATGTTTCCGTTCCGAGATGTCGCGAATAATCTCCTGACGGAAGCTGTGCCCATCCGTGTTCACCGCTCTTGCACTAACCTCGACCTCGAAGGGCGATCCATCTTTCCGGAGATGTATGCTTTCGAACCGGCGCCCATCGGCCAGCCCGATCTGTTCCCACCTCTGGTCAAATCCCCCGCGGAACTCCAGGGCCATGAGTCTGGTGATCCGCATGCCGTGGAGTTCGCTGACGGAATAGCCGTATGCTTCCTCAGCGCGCTGGTTGGCTTCCACGATGTGCGCCGATTCGTCCAGAAGCAGAATGATATCGTTGGCGTGGCGTGCTAGATCGCCGAAATGGCCCAGCAGCGCTTTGCGCTCCAACTGGTCCTGTTCTCTTTGGCGCTCGAAGGCGAGTTGCTGGTCGCGCCACAGGAATGTGAGCGCCGCCGCTTTGGCCGACAGTACGAGGGCCAGAATGACACCAAGTTCCCAAGCCAGACCAGTGGACGGTGCCTCCACCTCCCGGCGGTCGACCTTGCCCACCACAAACCAGTCGGAACCCGGAACACGGGCCACCGCCGCGAGCACTGGCTCACCGCGGTAATCGATGCCCGCCGAAACGCCTTCGGGGTTTGACAAGGCCCGGATTGCGGCATTCGCCGGATCTGTAAACGGCTTGCGCAACTTTAGGGCAGCATCTCGAACGTGCCGCAGGTCATTGAGAAACACAATCGTATCCCGCTCGCGCCGGATCAGCAGTGTTTCGGCAGTGCGGCTCGGAGTGGGCCACGACTGCACCAACGGAAACAGGAACTGGTTCGGGTCGATACACATCACCAACGCACCGCCCGGCACTGGGGTCCACACGGTCATGTACACCGAACCGGTCGCGGGATAGCGAGAGAGATCCGTTAGGAACGCATGGTCCGAAGGATCCGAGGCGTTCGCGGCGCGGAGCCAGGCAGCATTGGCGGCAACGGGAGCAACGGAGAGCCTCAAGCTGCCCGAGGAGTCCAGGAGCGCGATGTTGGCGTATCCGTATTCGCGCCTGATCGCGTTGAACAGTTGCAGCAGACGGGAGCGGGCCGCAGGAGCGCCTGTGCTCCCGTCGAGTACGGCCCGGATGGAATCGAGAACCGGCTCCGAAGCCCGAACCACATTCCCATCGCCCAGGCGTTCGGCACGCCAACTGGCGATCTGACGGCTCTTGACAGCCGCAATCGCCTGGAGATTCTTCCAGGCTTCGGACGCCAACTGATTGCGCCCCGCCATGTAATACCAGGCGCACGCCGCCACAACGGCAAAGGCGCCGGCCGTCAGGGATGCGGCCAGGAACCAACGATTCCGTGTTGACCGGTCCAATTTAATCCGGCCCCGATCACGGAGCACAATAAACCACCGTCGTTCCGATTACCCGCTGCTGAAGACTATTATTCAAGTTCAAGATGGTCTCGCTTCCGCCCAATAACAGGCATCCACCACGGAACAGTGTCCCTTCTATCTCGCGCAGGATCCGCCGCTTGAGAGCCATGTCAAAATAAATCAGAACATTGCGGCAAAACACGATATCGAAGGGCCCCAACGAGGTCAGACTATTGCGCAAATCCAATGCAGAAAACTCGACCATGCGCCGGACTTCGTCCTTTAATTGCCAATCAAGGCCTGCTCTTTTAAAGTATTTCAAAAGGTAGCTGACTGGCAAGCCGCGGTTAACCTCTATTTGCAGATAACGGCCCGACCGGGCGCGCTCCAGCATGCGGGTGGACAGGTCCGTGCCACGGATTTTAATGTTCCAATCGCCCAGACCCATTTCCAGGAGCATCATCGCCAGGCTGTAGGCTTCCTGGCCCGAAGAGGACGCGGCGGACCAGAAACTCAACTTACGGGTGTCGCGCCGCTGTTCGATCAATTCTGGAATTAAGACAGATCTCAATGCCTCATATTGCGCCATATCGCGAAAAAAGAAAGTTTCGTTGGTGGTCATGGCGTCCACCACTTTCTGTTTCAGGTCCGGGGAACCGCGCGCTTTCAGCAGGGCGCAGAAGTCGTTCAAAGTCGCGACGTTCAGCTCTCGCGCAATCGGCATCAGGCGCGCTTCGAAAAGGTAATGCTTATCCTGATCCAGAACAATGCCCGATTCGCGCTGAACGTATTCCTGCAGGAAGCGATAGCTGTCCGGATTGAGTTCAACGCCAGTCACTGCTTATCTTCCTCCCAGCCGCTGCAGGACATGCGGGACGACACCCTCGAGCGGAACAACCGAGTCGGCAAGGCCGGCATTCACCACCGCGCCCGGCATGCCCCAGACGACGCTGCTGGGTTCATCCTGAGCAATGATGTAGGCTCCAGCTTCACGCAGGGTCTCGGCGCCGCGCTTCCCATCCTGGCCCATTCCGGTAAGCACCGCGCCGATGGCATTGCCACGATAGGTTTCGGCGACGGACCGGAACAGTACATCGACCGCCGGACGGCACGAGTTCTCTGGCGGCTCCTGATTCAGGCGGATCACCGGTCCGGCTGCGGATTTCCTCACAATCATGTGGTAATCCCCGGGGGCAATGTACACCCGGCCCGCCTCGACGCGGTCGCCATCCTTGCCCTCGCTCACTTTTAAAGCGGTGCTTGCCTGCAAACGCTCAGCCAGCAAACGGGTGAACAGGGGCGGCATGTGCTGGACGATCAACACGGGTACGGACAAATCGCGCGGCAACTGCGGTATGACGGCGTGCAGCGCCGCCGGGCCGCCGGTGGAAACTCCGATGGCGAGGACCGACGGCCTCGCTCCGTTCCGGGGCAGGGAAACGGGAGCGTATTTCGTGAGTACAGGGGCCGGGGCTGCCTGCGACTCGAACAGGAAGAACTGCTTGAGTTTGGGGATCAGTTCGGCGCGGAGGCTGAGCAGGGAGCGGTCGAGCGATCCGGCATTGGACGCCTTGGCTACGTAATCGTCCGCTCCCAACGACAGTGCTTCCAGAGTGACCGCCGCTCCGCGTTCAGTGAGTGTGCTGAACAGGACCACGCGCGGCCTTGCGGTCACATCCCGCAGGCGGCGGAGCACGTCGAGGCCGCCCATCTCCGGCATCTCGATGTCGAGGGTCAAGACGTCCGGCTGAAGTTGGGCGATGCGCTCCAGAGCTTGCGACCCATTGCTGGCGACACCGGCGATCTCGAGCAGCGGATCCTGCTCCAGCGCGTGCACAACCAGGCGCCGGATCACGACGGAATCGTCCACCACCAGCACGCGGACACGCTGGCCAGGCCTTATCGCTTTTTTGGAGATGATTGCCACTGGAACCTCTATTGCAAGGCATGGAGCAGCCGCAGTTTGTCCGCGATGACTTCCTTCGTAAAGGGCTTCATCACGTACTCGTTTGCGCCGGCTTCGAGCGCCTCCACCATGTTGTGCATCGCGGTCTCGGTGGTCACCATCATCACCACCGCGGATGTGCCGTGCGGATCCGACCGCAGACGCTTCACGAATTCCAGACCGTTCATTACGGGCATATTCCAATCGACGAGGATCAGCGAAACGGGCCCGCTTCGTTCCAAAATCGACAGTGCTTCAACCCCATGGCCCGCCTGTAGAACGTCGTAGCCCAACTGCGCGAGCGTACTGGACAGAATCAGCCGCATCGCTCGCGAGTCGTCAACTACCATGGCTTGAGGCATTGTTTTGTTATCTCCTAAAAATACCGGGCGGGCTTTCGGCTTGTGGGCCATCGGCCCGCCCGTGACCAATCAGAACGTGAAGCGTGCCACCAGGTTTTGAAGCTGAGCCGCCATGCCACTCAGAGCCAGCGCCGCCTTTTGGGTATCCGCGGCCCCCCTCGTGGTGTTTTGAGCTGCGACAGCAACGCCGCTGATGTTGTTGGCGATGTCACCCGTCCCTTTGGCTGCTTCGTGTACATTGCGGCCAATCTCATTGGTAGTGACCGTCTGCTCCTCGACGGCCGACGCAATGGTGTTGGAGATGTCATTGATCTGGTTAATGATCCCGCTGATCTCCCCGATGGCCTGCACAGCTCCCTTGGTGTCGGACTGGATCGCTTCGATCTTCTGACCAATCTCTTCGGTCGCTTTCGCGGTTTCTTTAGCGAGTTCCTTCACCTCGTTGGCGACCACGGCAAAGCCCTTGCCGGCTTCACCAGCCCGCGCCGCTTCGATCGTGGCGTTGAGGGCCAGCAGATTGGTTTGTTGCGCAATGGAGGTGATGACTTTGATCACCTTTCCGATTTCGACACTGGATTCGCCCAGCTTGCCGATGGTGTGATTCGTGGACTCGGCAACGCTGACGGCCGCCTTGGCGACCCTTGCCGATTCGTTCGCGCTCTTGGCGATCTCGCGGATGGAAACCTGCATCTGCTCGCTGCCGCTGGCCACTACGGCGACATTCTTCGAGACCTGCTCGCTTGCCGCGGATACGACGTTGGCCTGAGTTGCGGTTTCTTCCGCGTTGCTCGCCATCTGGTTGCTCACTGCGGTGAGCTCTTCGGCCGAGGTCGCCAGGGAAGACGCCTGAGTAGCGGCCACCTTCAGCGGCTCGGTGACCGTATCCAGGGTCTGGTTGAATCCCTGAATAATGTTGCGGAAATCGCCGCGGTGTTTGGCGGCATCGGCGCGCTTGGCCAGATTGCCATCGACGGCAGCTTTGGCCAGTACATTCACGTCGTCGGCAAGCCCGTTGATGTTGTTCTTGAGCAGCACGAGCCATTCGTGAATCTGGTCGTCGTTGGACGCCTTGCCCATCGACGCGGTCATGTCGCCGTTGGCCAGCTTGGTTACGTAGGCGATCAATTCGGTTAACCAGTCGTACACGCCGTTGATGGCGTTTTTCATCTTCTCGTGGTCGCCCTTGCAGGCGATCTCGACCCGCTCGCGCAGATTCCCGCCGCGGATCAGGCGCAGCACACGGTTCCCTTCGCCGATGGGCAGCAGGATCGCGTCGAGCATTTCATTCACGCCCTTGACAATGCCCGCGTATGCCCCCTGGAACTGCTCGGCCTTGCCGCGTTCCGTCAGTTGCCCCTCGCGGGATGCCTCGGTGAGCCGCCCCAGTTCCTTCTGCAACCCCTGTAGCACGACCGCCACATTATTCACCGCCAGCTTCATCTTTTCGTGATCGCCCTTGTAGGTCTGGGAGATCGTTTCGTCGATCTTACCGGAGGAGATCTGTGCCAGGATGCGATTTCCTTCGCCGATCGGCAGCAGAATGGCGTCGAGCATCCGGTTGATGCCTTCGAACATTTGGCCGTTCGAGCCGTTGTATTTGCTCGCATCAGCGCGGTAGTCCAGCCGCCCGTCAAGCGACGCCTGAATCAGCTTGTCGATATCGGCGGCGCGCTGGTTCATGACGCCGATAAGTGCGTTCAGGTTGTTCTTAACTGTGTTGAAGTCGCCGTAATATGCGTCGGCGATCTTCGGCGGGACCTCGCCTTTGCTGATCTGGTCCACGTAGTTCGCCGCCACGTTCAGCGGCACGATTACCGCATCCAGGGTGCCGTTCACGCCCTCGACAATCTTGCGGAAATCGCCCTGATGCTTATTGGCATCGGCGCGCGTGGCCAGCTTGCCTTCCACCGCAGACTGGGCCAGCGCGTTGAAGTCCACGATCACGCTCTTCAGGTTGGAGCGGACCAGTTCGATGGTGTCGTTGATGAACGCCTTCTTGCCGGGAAACTGTTCCAGGGGCGCTTCGAAATTGCCCTTACCGAATTCGGCGATGCAGGCCATTGCCTTCTTCTTGACCGCGATGTGTCCGGCCGCGAGGTCGTTGACGCCTTGTGCCATCGTCCGGTAGACACCCTGGAATTGGGCGGCGGGTATGACGACATCGATGTCGCCTTTGGTGTGCTCTTCGGACATGCGCTGCATGCCGCCAATGACGCCATTCAGCGAATCGATGCACGCGTTCAGGTTATTCTTGATGGTCTCGAAGTCGCCGTGATACGTCTCGGTGATCTTGGGCGGGATCACACCTTTGGAGATGTTGTCCACATAATCGGCAGCGACATTCAAAGGCTTAATCACCGCGTCGAGGGTGGCATTGAAGGCTTCGATGATTGTGCGGAAATCGCCGGGGTGGCGCGTGGCATCGGCGCGAGTGGCGAGCTTGCCTTGCGCGGCCGCGTCGGACAACAGTTTGGCGTCCGCAACCAGACCGTTGATATGATCGATGCAAGCATTCAGATGACGCTTGATAGCGTTGAACCCGCCGTGGCCGGTGTCGGCCGTCTTCGGGGGCATCGCGCCTCTTCTGATCTGGTCCACGCAATCTGCCGCGAACTGCAGGGGTTCCACCACGGCGTTCAAAGCCTGGTTTACATTTTGCACGGCCTTGAGGAAGCTGCCGTCGTACTTGGTGATGTCGACGGTGGCGGGCTTCCCTTCAGCGGTCATGCGCGCCAGCATTTCGGTATCGGCCACCAACTCAGACAGTTCGGAGTTGCGCGCCGCCGCCGTATCGATCAGAGCGTTCAGGCTGTTCTTCAACCGGCTTGCGGGACCGCTGTACGTGCCTGTCAATTTGGAAGGCACGCCGCCTTGGGCCAGCAGCTCGACGCACTCGGCTGCTTCGGCGAAAAACTTCGCCTCGCCGCCTGTCTTATTCTCAACCCCGGTCATCCCTTCGGGCATGTCCAGAATGGCCGCACCGCCTCCGCCGCTACGGCCGGAAGGGGCGTGCCCGTTCACTTTTCGTGACATTCGATCCGTTTCTCTCCTTGCTGTCATCCCGTCTTCAATTAGCGGGCTCCAGCATCCAGGTCAATGGTCTTATCCGTGTCCAAAATCAGTAACAACCGGTCCTTCAGCTTGTACACCCCACGCAGCAGGTCCCGAGCCGCGGGAGGAAGGTTATCGGGCGGAGGCTCGAACGCATCCGCCTGCACATCCAACACGTCGCCAATCTCGTCGACGAGCAGGCTGACCGCGCCTTCTTCGGTGCGGACAACGGCGTTCATCGGCTTCTCTCCGCCGGTGCGCGGTTTCAGGTTCAGCCGCCGGCGCATGTCAAGGGCGGTGACGATCTGCCCGCGCAGATTGATCAGCCCCTCTACCACGCCGGGAGCGAGTGGCACCTGCGTCATCTCCTGATAGCGAAACACCTCCTGCACCTGCAGGACGTCGATACCCAGGAACAGGCCGTCGACGAAAAATGTAGCGTATTGATTACCGCAAACTTGTGTGCTCATATTCCCTCTAAACGCGTGGCGCTGTAACGGCCGGCCCGGCTCCAACTGCCGCCGACAGACGGGCCAGTGAGCGCAGCATGCCGTCGCGGTCGAATTTCAACTGGTAGTCGTCAAAGTCCTGCCCGCTGGCGCGCCGCTGCGCGGTTTGTTCCGGCGTGCTGGCCAGCGCAATCGCCGGGATCGAGGTCAGATCGGGGCTGTTGCGCATGCGTTCGAGCAGATCCGCTCCGCCCTCGCCCGGCAGATCGAGCGACGCCAGAACCACATCCACCTTACGCCGCGACAACTCGCGCAGAGCCTCGCCGGAACTGGCGGCTTCCACCACCCGGTAGCCGGCCATCTCAAACGAACTGCGCATCAGTCCCCGCTCAAACGGAGATCCGTCGGCCACCATGACCGTCACGGTTTCGGAGGGCTGTTGCTCGAACCACCGGCCGTCGGCGTCTTCGATGACCTGGCGCAGATCCAGCAGGTCGGCCACTTTCTTGCCGATCACGGCCGAGCCCAGCAGGCCCTTTCGCTCCGCTGTACGCCGCACCGACACGGTTTCTTCGACAATGTCCAGAATCTGATCGACGACGATTCCGATACTGCGTTCGCCGCTGTTGAATACAAGGACTTGGGCCGGGTCGAGGCTGCTCGCCGTATCGGGTGCTCCGGGCTCGAGTATCGAGTTCAGCGATGCGAGAGGCAGGATCTGGCCGCGGTACTGCACCACACGGCGCCCGCTGGCCTGTTCGATCTTCGATTGCGGGAATTCCTCCAGCCGGGCCACTAACGACAGCGGCACCGAAAGACGCTGGAACGAACCCGAGCGGAACAGCAGGAACGTTTGCTGGTCGTTGGCCGAGTGAGCGCTGGACGCGGCGTCGGCGCGGGTCTGCTCGCCCGTTTCCTGCACGATTCCGGACAATTTGCCAATGCCCATGACGTCCAGAATCAGCGCAACCTGCCCGTCGCCCATGATGGTGGCCCCGGCGTAACAACTCATCCCTTTGAGCTGCTTGCCCAGCGGTTTCACGACAATTTCCTGGGTGTCGCTGATGCCGTCCACCACCAGCCCGAACTGGCGATCCTCAGCCTGTACAACCACGATATTCACGACCCCCGAACGTTCCACCTCGCCTAAACGCAACACTGCAGAAAGATATACAAGGGGCAACAGGCGGCCACGGCGCCGATAGAACGGAGTCCCCTGGATGCTCTCGATCTGGCGCATCCCGGCGTCGCCTTCCAGCCGGATCAGCTCCAGCAAACTCACCTGCGGGATCACGAAACGATGCTGGGCTACCCTTTCGCTCTCGCGTGGCGCGGATCGTTTGTCGCCGATCATTACTACCAGGCCGGGAATAATGGCAAGGGTGAGGGGGATTTTGAGCTTGATCGCAGTGCCTTGGCCCGGACGGCTCACCAGGTCCACCGTGCCGCCGATCTTCTCGACGTTGGTCTTCACCACGTCCATACCGACGCCGCGCCCGCTCACGCTCGTGATGGCTGAGGCGGTCGAGAATCCGGCCATGAAGATCAGGTTCAGAGCCTCGCGGTCGCTCATCCGCTCGGTTTGCTCGGCGCGGAGCAGGCCTTTTTGTACCGCGGTGTTTTTCAGACGTTGAATGTCGAGCCCGGCGCCGTCATCGGCGATTTCGATGTTCACCTGGCCGCCCTCGTGATAGGCCCTCAGCGACAGCTTTCCGTGCGCCGGCTTGCCACGGCTGAGGCGTACTGCGGGCTTTTCGATGCCGTGATCGCAGCAATTGCGGACGATGTGCGTCAGCGGATCCTTGATGGCCTCGATGATGGTCTTGTCGAGTTCGGTACCGGCGCCGTCCATCTCCAACTCGATCTGCTTTTCGAACGAGACGGCGAGATCGCGGACCACGCGGGGCAGTTTGTTCCAAAGCACGCCGATCGGTTGCATGCGCGTCTTCATGACGCCCTCCTGCAACTCGCTGGTGATCAGGTTCAGGCGCTGCGAAGTGGCGTTGAGCGTCGGGTCTTCCTGCTGGCCGTTGAACTGGAGAATCTGGTTGCGGGCCAGCACCAGTTCGCCCACCAGGTTCATCAGCTTGTCGAGCAGACCCACGTCCACGCGGATCGTGGAATCGGAGACGGAAGGTCCCTTCTGCGAGCTTGCGCTCTCGTGCTCGGCTTCCCGGGCGGGTTCGGGCGCGAAAGCGGCGGGTGCATCGGCGGGACTCGTAACCGCGCCGTCCTCGGACGCACATCTCGCCAGCCTCGCTCGTAGATCTTCGTAAGTCTCGGGGCCCTCGTTGCCGGAGCTTTCGATCGAGACCAGAACGTTTTTCACCGCGTCCACGGCTTCCAGGATGAGGGTGACCAAGGCCGGATTGAGCTTGCGTTTGCCGTCGCGCAATTGGCTGAGGATGTTTTCAGCCGCGTGCGTGATGGACTCAAGCGTGGTGTATCCCAGGAATCCGCACGTGCCCTTGATCGTGTGGATGGTCCGGAAGATCCCGGCCAGCAACTCGGGATCGTCGGGGCGCTGCTCGAGGCTGACCATCTGCTGGTCCAGCCGCGCGAGGTTCTCGCTGCTCTCGATCAGAAACTCTCGTATAACTTCTTGATCGTCCATATGGGGGTCACTCACCTGCCTGCATAGGAGTGGCTCCGCTCCGGACTTGTTCTCTGTGGTTATTAAAGATTTTCTTGGGGCGGACGTGAACTTCGAGTCATGGAGGCCAGAGGCACGGTTGCCAGGAACAGAATGACCACCAGAAACAGGGCCCCGCGCAGTGTGAGGGACTCAGCGGCCATCCCTATTAAAGGAGGGCCGATGAAAAGGCCCAGGTAGCCCATTGTCACTACGCCTGCCAGCGAACCCGCGGGCTGCGGCAGGCTTCCCGTGGCCGCAAATGCAATCGGCACGATGATGGAGCAGCCGAATCCTGCTATGGCGAAACCGGCGAGGGAAGCGTATACATTGCCGGCTAGAAGAGCCAGCGTCAGACCACCGGCGGCAAGGAGGGCGCCGTTTCGAACCAGCATGACGGCTCCGAAACGGGCGCGCAGCGAGTCTCCCGCGAGGCGTCCGGTTGCCATAGCGCCGGAAAACAGCGCGAATCCGGTCGTCGACTGTGCGGGTCCGGAGTGCACGTTTCGAAGCAGAAAGAGCGCGCTCCAATCCGCCACCGCTCCTTCGCCAAGGAAAAAACAGAAGCAGATCGCACCGAGCCCTACAACCGCCGGAGTCAACCTTCGATGGGTGCGCTCTCTGTGTCTGCTGGGCGGCGTGCTCAGAAGGTACGGGCTGACGCTGAGGACGAATATAAAGAAGACCAGTGCCGCGGCGGATAAGTGCGGCAGTACGCCCACGCCAGCTTTGGCCACGGCTCCGCCAGTGACGGCGCCGGCCATCCCACCCAGGCTGAACGCGGCATGGAAGCTGGACATGAACGGCTTGGCGGCGGCTGTTTCGACCGCAACGCCTTGCGCGTTCATCGATAAATCCATGGCGCCTGCCAGAGCTCCGAGGACGGCCAGGGCGAGTCCGAGCGTGAGACTCGTGCGGGTGAGGGGCGGCAAAATGAGAGCGCAGCAAAAGCCGAGGGAGGCAAGCGCGGTGACGCGTTTCGATCCAAACCGCTCAATCAGGCCGGTCGCGACGGGCATCGACAGAAACGAACCCACCGCTACGCCGAGCAGGGCGAAACCCAGGCGCGAGGTAGACAGGTCCAGGCTGGCTTGCACAGCGGGTATGCGCGAAACCCACGTTGCGAATACGGCGCCATGAACGAAAAAGATGGCCAGAACGCTCAGGCGTGCGGAGAGCAGGTTGGAGGTGCGGGCCAATCACCAGTGTCGGATATGCGCCCCGGGATGGTCAGCGTGCTCGAGGGCGCGTACGCTTGGGCTTGTTCGAGACAGAAACAGGCTTAATGCGGGCCAAGAGATCATCCAGGGTGGCGCCGGCCAGTAGCGCTTGACTGAAGAAGGACTCAATGTCCGTGGTTGGCCGTTTCTCCAGTTCTTTCGTGGCCCATTCGGGCAAAGGACCGAACCGCTTTTCGACGAGTTGCCGGAACAGCTTCAGTTCACCTTCAGCGAGACCTTTCTTGAACTCGCGGCCGAGTACCTCATGATCCATGATGTCGTCCAGAATCGGCATTCTTTTTGACTCCTCCTCGATCTCATTCCCCATCTTGCGCAATCCCGCCAGGATCATTAATTCCGTCAAGGCGCTGCTGCGTTGCGCGGGACCCATCTTCGCGATTTTCCGCAGCACGCGCCTGACCGCGGCTTTGGGGTTCCGGAGCCGCGTCAGGATCGCGAACAATTATCGCCGATGTGCGGGCTCTCCAGCAGCGCCTGACCGTCCAGCTCGCGCGCATCGATCAACTTGTAACTGAACCGGTCATCCGGGCCGAACGCTGTCTGCATTCGCATCGGATCCTGACCCAAATAGAGAACGAATTGCCGCGCGTACTTGTGGGTCCGACGGTAGATGTCGAGATAGTACTGAGCCATCCGCAGCGCCATGCCGGAGTCGTTGGTGCTTTGCAGTTCAATATGCACCAGCGTCCCATCGCGCGCCTTTGCCCAGCAGATCGGCCTGCCTCTCTTCGGCCTGGAAAGTCTGTGGCAACCCGACGGGCAGCCAGTCCAATTCCGGTTCGCCCGAAACCGCGTCCAGCAGCGCTTCCGAATCGCGGTGTTGGAAGATAAGTTTAACGACAGTGTCGTAATTGAATCCGCGCCCGCATTTCTCTCACGGTGAGTTCTGGAACGTCATGAAAAATCCTTGGAGCGGACAGCAGGATCGCCGAAGGTTAGCGGCTCCACCGTCTGTGCACGCACGGCGATCACGTTCTGCTGATTTTGTAGAACACCTTCGATCAGCACATATGGCGAGTTGATGATGTTCAGCTTGTTTTCGTCGAACACATCGGGGGTCACAATCGCATTCGAAATGCCGGTTTCATCTTCGAGCGATAGGAAGACGAACCCCTTGGCAGTGCCGGGGCGCTGGCGGCAAATGATGGATCCGGCGATGCGCACCCGCTGGCCATCGCGTCCGTGTTGCAAGTCCGCTGCGGAAAGCACGCGCATGTCGTTCAACTCGGCCCGCCGCAAGGCCATCGGATGACGTCCCACCGTCAATCCAGTACCGCGGTAATCGGCATTCAATCGCTCTTCCACCGTCATGGCCGCGAGCGGCGCGAGCTCTGCCTGACCAGCCGCATCTTCAAGCAGAGGTCCAGCCGGGCGCATCTCGGCCTCGGCGTGCCACAGCGCATCGCGCCGGTGCGACTGGCGCGCGGCTTCCACAAAATTCAAAGCTCCGATTGCCGCCAGGCTGCGCAGCTCTTCCTTGCTGATTTCCGGCACCCGTCGAACAAAATCGGCGAGGTTCTCGAATGCACGCTCCGTGCGCGCGCGCAATAACGCTTGCCCGGTCGAGTTGCGCAATCCACGAACGTAGTTCAAACCGAGACGAAGATCGAGCGATCCGGGGACCACGGTACATAGCCAGTCGGATTGCGTCACGTCCACCGGCAGAACACGCAGCCCATGCCGCTGCGCATCCTTGACGATCGTGGAGGAATGATAGAAGCCCATCGGCTGGTTATTCAAAATCGCCGCGGTGAACGCCGCAAGATAACGGCACTTTAAGTACGCGCTGGCATACGCGATCAGCGCGAAACTGGCGGCGTGCGATTCGGGAAAGCCATACAACGCAAACGACGTGATCGACTGGATGATCACATCCTGAATCGCGCCCGTGATGCCGTTCGCGTTCATGCCCGCGCGCAGCTTCACTTCGACTTCTTTCATGCGCGCTTCCGAGCGCTTGAAGCCGAACGCCCGCCGCAACTCCTCCGCCTCGCCTCCCGAAAATCCCGCGGCGATCATCGCCATCCGCAGCAACTGTTCCTGAAACAGAGGGACGCCGAGCGTGCGGCGCAGCACCGGCTCGAGCGACGGATGCAGGCACTCCGCGCGTTCCAATCCCTGCCGTCGCTTTATATAAGGATGCAGCATTTTGCCGACGATGGGACCGGGCCGGATGATCGCAACCTGCACGACGATGTCGTAGAAACACTTTGGGCGCAGGCGCGGCAGACACGACATCTGCGCGCGGCTCTCCACCTGAAACATGCCCACGGTATCGGCGCGTTGCAGAGCGCCGTACACCACGGGATCGTCCTGCGGCAGATGCGCCAGGTCCACCTGTTCCTGGTACACGTCGCCGATAATCCGGATGGAATCCTTCAACACGGCCATCATGCCCAGCCCGAGCAGGTCGACTTTGATCAACCCCAGATCGGCGCAGTCCTCTTTGTCCCATTGAATGACGACGCGTCCGGGCATGGTCGCCGGCTCGAGCGGCACGATTTCATCCAGATGTCCCTGGCAGATCACCAAGCCTCCGGAATGCTGGCCGAGATGGCGCGGCAGATCCTGCATCGCCGTGAAGATCTCCAGGAATTTGCGAATGCGCGGGTCGTCGATACGGAAGCCCGCATCGCGAAATACGGTTTCGGCGTTGACCGACGGATCCTTCCAACCCCAGTGCGGCACAACGCTCGCCAGCCGGTCGAGTTCGCCGGGATCGAAGCCCAACGCCTTGCCGGTATCGCGCGCCGCCGACCGTCCGCGATAAGTAATGATATTGGCGGTCATCGCCGCGCCGCGCGTTCCATAGCGCTGATACACGTACTGAATCGTCCGCTCGCGATCGTCGCCGCTGGGAAGATCGAGATCGATATCGGGCCATTCGCCGCGTTCTTCGGAGAGGAAACGCTCGAATAGCAGATCCATGCCGACGGGATCGACGGCCGTGATACCGAGGGAATAACACACGGCGCTGTTGGCGGCCGATCCACGCCCCTGCACCAGAATGCCTTCGCGCCGGCAGAACTCCACGATGTCCCACACGATGAGGAAGTAGCCGGCCAACCCGAGCTTTTCTATCAACGCCAGCTCGCGTTCGATCTGCCGTTGCGCGCGATCGGAATACGGCTGGTAACGGCGTCGCGCTCCTTCATCGGCTCGCTTGCGCAAGAACGAATCCATCGTCTCGCCATCCGGAACCGGATACGGCGGAAAGCGGTAACCCAAATCGGCCAGCGTGAATGCCAAGCGTGATGAAAGCTCGACGGTGTTGGCCACGGCCTCGGGAAAATCGGCGAAGCGGCGGACCATCTCGCGCGGCGTCTTCAGGTGCAACTCGCCATTGGCGGCCAGCAGCCTGCCCGCCTTTTCGATCGTGGTTTTATGCCGGACGCAGGTGAGAATATCGAACAGCTCGCGAGCGCCGGGAGCTGCGTGGCGGACACCGTTTGTCGCGAGCAGCGGAATGCTTCGAGACGCAGCCAGCGCGGCAACGGCCTGGTTGCGCGCTTCCTGTTCGCGCGACAGGTGGCGCTGCATCTCGGCGTAGACGTTGCGCGCGCCAAAAATATCGATAAGGTGATCCAAACATTGTTGACCCGATCCGTTTTTTAGCGCACCCGCCAGCGGACCATCCGCGCCGCCCGTCAAGCAGATCAGGCCCTGGGAATAGCGCCGGAAATCTTCATCGCTGGCCCTGGCTTCCCCTTTGCGCGCGCCGAGTTTCATGGATGTAATCAACCGGCACAGGTTCCGGTATCCGGCGCGGCTTTCCACCAGCAACGGATAACGCGTGCCGTCATGGGCCGTGATCTCCGCGCCCAGATGCGCACGAATGCCGAGCTTCTTCGCGGCCAGATAAAATCGCGGCGCTCCGCTCACGTTGTCCACATCGAGCATGGCCAATGCCGGGCTGTCCATTTCAGCGCAGGCCGCGGCGAGTTCCTCGGGCAGCGACGCGCCTTCCAAAAAACTGAACGCCGAGCGCGCGTGGAGTTCGACATATTCAGTCATACGCGCCCTCGATGAACCACGCTTCGGCGGGCCGCTTCAGATAAATGCGATACAGGCCGCCATTGTTCAATCCAATATCCCAATCGTCGCGATCCCAGGGATCCAGGGTCCACCAGTCGCCGGAGGTACGCCATGGACCCGCGGCTTCGAGCACATTGCCGTAAACCGTTTGCGCGAAAATGCGCGCCGGCCGTTCGTTTCGCAACTCTACGCGCGCTTGCAACACCGGTGAGAAGTAGCGGAACGCGAGCCGCGGCTTACCGGGAAGTGGAGTGCGGGCAACGACGCTCTCCAGCGGTCCCAGGGCCCACGCGCCCGGCCGGTGCGTATCGAGCAAACGTGGACTGCCGGCGTTGGCCGCTCCCACCATGCCGCGGATTTTGGTGAGAGTCAGTTCCAGTTTTTCGGGTTCGGGCGAAGGCGGCACATACAAGCTGTGCTGAACGATGCGCGGCTCCACTGGAGTGAGCGCGAGCGTGACAGCCACCACTGGCGCGGGCGGCGGATGCGCTTCCAGTTCGAGCTGCAGCAGCTTCAACATCATTTTTGCGTCGCGCGTGGGAAAGGGCAATTGCAGTTCGCGATGAAACAGTTGCTTGCTCGCCAGATCGAGTTGCACACGCAATGCGGCAGTCGCCATGGATTGCGATTCCAGACGCGCGGTCAATTCGTTCATCAGGCGCGAGAGGATGAACAGCAGCGGCTCGAGCAGCGCAACTTCATGCTCGAGCTCGAAGCGGCCTTCGTACGGAACATCGAGCGGGGCGGGTTTCAGCGGGCGGTCCGATGTGCCGCGCGCGAGTTGTTGCAGGTAGGCCGCTGCCGGACCGAGCCGTTCCAGGATGCCATCGTCCGGCAGTACGCTGAAATCCTCGAGCGTGCGAATTCCCCAGCCCTCCAGTGTTTGGTACGTGGCAGGATCGATGGGTAGTGTTTCGATGCGGAAATGGCCGATGTACTTCGATTCCGCGCCGCGCGGAATGATGGTGATGCCCGGCAAATTGCGCGCGGCGAGCAATGCCGTATCCGGATTGGAAGCGATGCCGATGTTGCCGGTCAATCCGCGCTCGGCTGAGCGGCGCGAGATTTCGCTGGCGATCTGATGCGGCGGTCCGATCAACTTGCGCAGCGGCGCAACAGGCAGTATCACGGCGCCCGCGCCCGAGTGTTCCACCAGCGGAGAAAAGGTCTTGGCCACCTCGGCCAACTCCGCGCATTCCCGCGGCCCGGCCGACGGAATATAAATCGCCGCGTACATCGAACTACCTCAGCGCGTGCGCTTCAAACCGCGATGGCGTTGGCCGCATCGGTTTCCGGGGCATCGCCTGGAATTGCGCGCGGTCGAGATATTGAAATGGCCGCGTGCCGGTGAATTCCGTGTGGTCGCGCTTCATTTCGAGAAACAGCGAAGCGCACCCTTTGGCGGAAGGCTCGGTCTCCAAAACGATAAAAACGGTCGGCGTGTTTTCGATCGCGCGGCGAAAGCGGTACCACCATGAAATCGGGATGTGGCGCGTCAGCCGCGCTGGAGCTTCGCACAAATCGAGCGCGATGAGTCCGAACCCGCCGGCATGCGCAAGCAGATCGGCAGCCTTGATGGCATGGTCGGGATGTCCGCCGCAACGGATCCATAAAATGCGCCCGAGGTTCACGCCCGCCTCACTCGCCGACGCCGGGTCGAACGAATTCATCGTATCGATGACCGCGCAGTATTCCCCTAATCGCGACGCTTCGGCCAGAATCGAATGGAGCAGGCTGGTGCGGCCCGACGATACCGGCCCTGAAATGGCGGTAATCCGCCCGCGCGGGCATCCTTCTATAGCGGCGTCCAACTCGTGTAGGCCTGTGCCCAGCATCTCGACGTCGTGTTCCTGCCGCCATTGCAGTTCCGAGAGGATGTGAGAAGGGATAGCCGCTGCGTTCATGCCCAGTTTCGCTTTTTGTTCGCCCTAGGGTTAGTGTGGACTTTCGGCGTGCCGGTGTCAACCGGAGGGCGGGGTTTTTGCGTGGCCTTAGAGGGTTCGGCGATCGCCTGCTGTCGCCCTACTCGCGATGGTCAGAACCGGCCGTCGTTCGCGGACCGGGCGCAAGCGAACATGAAAATGTCAGATTGGGTTTGGCGGCGTCAGAGCACGACATACAGCATCGACAAACGTGCGCCCTCCTTCCAGCGCGGCGCGAGCCTTTTCTACTGAAAGCTCGATTTCAGGGCCTGTGTCGTAGTCGGCACGGCTTTGAAGTTATAAGCTTGTGAAAGAAAAATCCGCTGGTCAAGCATAAAGCGCGGATCTCCTTGGTCAGGCGCAGGAATTCGCTTTGAACACCTCTATGCGTTTTGACGACCTTGCCCGTGCGCTCGAAGATAACGGCTTGCGCGGCGTGGAATGCGGCAAGATAGGCGGCGCGTCCGGCGTCGTCATTAAGACTGACATTCAGCATGGTATGGCCGCGCTCGAGGTGCTTCTCGGCCTTTTGCAGAAAGCGGGTGGTTTCCGGGTTCACAGATTGATGCCGTCCCGTCGAATTTCGTGCATCAGCGGGGATCGGTCACGGTACGCCGTGGCCGGATAAGGTTTCGCATCGAAGAAAACGCCGGTCTCGTCAAGGAACTTGACGCGCATCGCGGCAAGCCTGTCAAGTTCGGCCCAACGGTCAGAAGTGCCGTTCATGCTGTTCAAAAAAACCGCTACGTCGTAATCGGAATCCGGGAAGGCATCTCCGCGCGCCTGTGAACCATACAACACAACGCGGTCAATCCGGTCGCCGTACATTTCCGTAAGCGCAGTGCGGAAGCTTTGCAGAACCGGGTTAACAACGCTGGTCATACGACATCTTTAGCATAAAGGCGATTTGGATAGAATAGCTACGCTCCATGCGCGTCACTATGATCGGTGCTGTCGCCCTACTCGCGACGGGTCAGAACTGGCCGTCGTTTCGTGGACCGGGCGCAGGCGGTGTCGCCGACGGCCAGAACCCGCCGGTGAAGTGGGATGTTGCTTCGGGCAAGAACATCGCCTGGAAAACGCCGATTCCGGGCCTCGCGCATTCGAGCCCGATCGTCTGGAATGGACGCGTTTACGTCACCACCGCGATTCCTAAGAAACAAGCCGTGCAGTTCCGCGGCGGCTTGTATGGCGCGGGTGAACCGGCGGACGATAATCTCGAACAATCCTGGCGCCTGTATTCGCTCGATAGCCGGACCGGCGCGATCGCGTGGGAGCGCACCGTGCTCGAATCCGCGCCGCGCATTTCGCGTCATCCGAAAAACTCGCATGCCTCGAGTACGCCTGCCACCGATGGCCGCCGCATCGTCGCCATGTTTGGCTCCGAAGGCCTGTTCGCCTTCGATATGAACGGCCTGCCGCTGTGGCGTCAGGATCTGGGGATTCTCGATCAGGGCGCGTTCGATTATCCCGATTTTCAATGGGGCACGGCATCCTCGCCGATACTGTATGGGCAGCTTGCGATCGTGCAGTGCGACCTTCAATCGGGCTCGTTCCTCGCAGCCTTCGATGCGGCGACCGGTAAGCCGGTCTGGCGGACCGCGCGAGAAGCAGTGCCGTCATGGTCCACGCCAACGGTGATCGAATCGAAGGGACGCGCGGAACTGGTGACCAACGGCGCGGAGTACATGCGCGGTTACGATCCACTGACCGGGAAAGAGCTGTGGAAGTTGAAGGGCACGTCGATGATCAGCGTTCCCACGCCCTTCGTCTCGGGCGGGCTGATCTACCTGTTCAGCGGCTATTCGCGCTACATGCAGCCGATGTATGCGGTGCGGCCCGGCGCATCGGGCGATATCACGTTGGGCGAAGGCCAGACTTCCAACCAGCACATCGCATGGGGAACCAGGAAAGGCGCGCCGTATCTGCCCACGCCGGTGGTGTACGGGGATTATCTATACACGTGCACGCACAACGGCATTCTCACGTGCCTGCGAGCCAAGACCGGCGAGCGCGTGTATCAGAACCGAGTCGCGAGCGGAGCTTTTACGGCATCGCTCGTCGCCGCCGATGGACGCGTTTATATTGCGAGTGAGGATGGCGACATCTACGTGATTCAGGCCGGGCTCGAATACAAGACGCTCGCGGTGAATGCCATGAACGATGTGGTGATGGCGACTCCGGCGATTACGAAGAACATGCTCATCGTCCGGACGCAGCACTATGTGTATGGAATCGGCCGGTGAATTTCCGAATGTGTTACGTTGATAGCAGATGCGTAATGCACTTACTGTCCGATTGCCGGAGGACCTTGCCGAGTGGCTGGAGCACACGGCAGCCAGGTCGGGAGTCTCCCAAGGCAAAATCATCCGGGACCAGTTGGAGAAGGCGCGCACCCTCGAGGACCCGCCGTTTCTACGGCTCGCGGGAACGATTTCCGGCCCATCCGATCTTTCATCGCGCAAGGGCTTTTCCAAGAAGTGAAAGCCATTGCGGATACAGGTTTCCTTGTCGCGTTCGCCAACCGCAAGGATCTTCATCATAACTGGGCCGTTGAAATTGCTCGCCAGGTAGTGGACCCGCTGCTCACCTGTGAGGCGGTCCTCGCCGAGGCGACGTTTCACCTCGGGTCGTCGTTGTTAATTTTCGATTTCGTAAGGACTGGATTGGTGAAATCCGCTTTTGTTCTCGCCGACCACGTTCCGCGACTTACAGAACTGGCGACCCGTTATCAGGACCGCCGGCCCGACCTGGCCGACTTGTGTCTGATCCGCATGAGCGAACTGAACCCCAATCACGCTGTCATCACAACCGATCTAGCAGATTTCCGCGTGTACCGGCGCAACAGGCGCGAAGTCATCCCGCTGATTTGTCCGCCCGCCAATAATTGAACATCATATATGTATGCACCTGTTGAGAAACTTGACTCGCGCTTGCGCGAAAGGCTGCCGAAAACAGCCGCGGAATCAGGGAACCGCATTGCTGACTTGGAAATTTCGGACAGCGATGTGCCAAGTTTGACACGGTCCCGAGACATTGAACAGGAAGTACTCGATTTGCTGGAGGTTGGGGATTTCACAAGGCAAGATCATCCGGGATCGACTGGAGAAGGCGCGTAGTCTCGAAGAACGGCCGTCCTGCCGCTAGCAGGGAGACTTTCTGGCCCGCCGAAGTGAAGCTAGGCCAGGTCACCGGCTGATTCCAAGCAATTAAGGCCTTGCTTTCGCCTCAGAAATCTTTCGGACTCAAACCCGTGTGCTTGGCGATCTCGGATAAGATTACGGGTCCTAATTCTTCCCTGTCGTGATAGGCGAAACGGTACTGTGGCCAGCCCTCACGCCGCAATGTTCGATGCGACCGCAAGTCTTCGTCGCGGGCCACTCGCTCATGCAGCAATTGAGAACTGCAGAATGTCCGCATCGGCTTCAACTCGCCATGGTCCAGCTCTTCGGCAATTACACGGAGCGCAAGCGCCTTCGTTTTCGTGGTCGCTTCCTCGCGGGTTGACCCGTACACGATTACGCCGGGCAGTTCGGAAACATCGCCAATCCACCGGCCGTCCGTTTCCCGAAGCAACCGGATCGTGAGCTTCATGTGTGCCAACCCTAGCATCGGTCATGGCGCGTTGGGATGAGGCGGGCACGCTATCATACACTGATGGCCAGGGATCTCGTCTCATTCTGGCTCGCGTCCTTCCTGCTCGCAATGCCTCTCTCCGCCCAAGATGCCTGGCCGCAGTTCCGGCGCGATCCGCTGCTGACCGGCGTCACCTCGGCTGGTCCCGGCGTGAATCTGAAATCCGTCTGGACCTATGAAACCGGCGCCGAGCCGGTCGAATCCTCGGCGGCCATTGTGGGCGGCGTCGTTTACGTAGGATCCCAAAACGGCGAACTCGTCGCCTTGAGCCTGAACGATGGCAAGCTGAAGTGGAAGTACAAGGTGAACGAGGGGATCGGTGAATCATCGCCTGCCGTTGCCGATGGAGTGGTGCTCGTGGGCGATCTCAGCGGGGTTCTGCACGCGGTGAATGCCGCCGATGGCAAACCACTTTGGACGCTGAAGACTGCCGGCGAAATCAAAGCTTCGCCCGTAATTTCCGGCGACCGCGTTCTGATCGGATCCTATGATGGCCACCTGTACTGCGCCGCTCTCAAGACCGGGAAGCTGCTGTGGCGATATCTCACCAAAGGTCCCGTGCACGCCACCGCGGCTGTGAAGGACGGCATCGCTTACATCTCCGGATGCGATGGCGTACTGCGCGGGATCCGCATCGCGGACGGTAAGCAGATGACCGAGATCCCGACAGGCTCTTATACCGGCGCATCGCCAGCCAACGCCGGAACACGGTTTTATTTCGGCACCTTCAACAACGATGTGCTGGCGTTTGACCTACGCACCAGGAAACAGGTATGGCGTTACGAAAACCCGGACAGGCAGTTTCCGTTCTACTCGAGCGCGGCGCTGGCGAACGGCAAAGTGGTGTTGGGCGGACGCGACAAGATCGTGCACGCGCTCGATGCCGCGACGGGTAAAGAGGTCTGGCGATTTGCGACGCGGGCCCGCATCGATTCCTCGCCGGCCATTGCGGACGGCCGCGTTTATATCGGCTCCAACGACGGGCGATTGTATGTCCTCGACCTCGAGAAAGGCACGAAACTCGGCGAGTTTGAAGCGGGATCGGCCTTGCCCGCATCGCCGGCCATTGCGGGCGGCAAACTCGTGATCGGAACGCAGGACGGCAAGGTCTACTGCCTCACCGGGCAGTGATTTAATACAGCACGCGCACGAACTCGGCGACGATGCGATACCGCTCCTCTTCGAGATCGAGATACCAGGGCTCGTGTTCCGGATTCAGCGGCTCCAGGCGAATGGCGTTGTGCTCCCACGTGCCGTCCGGCCGCTGCCGCTTGGTGCTGACATAACGCTTCACCGTATAGCGATCGTTTTTCCCGCGTCCCAGCTCTTCCACCAGCACGAGTTTGCCTTGCCGCGAACCCGCCCCAAACTGGCGGAACAGGCACACGCTGCCATTCGGGATCAGCGGCTCCATCGACGTTCCGACGATCTCGGCGGCGAACAGATCATCGGTGACGCGCCGCAGGTCGGGCGGGATCTCCTCATAACCTTCGGGCTCGACCTCCTCGTTGTCCAGAAAGCGTCCGGCTGCCACGCGCAGAGTCCAGCGCGGGATATGTGTGACACCAGGCCGTTCGGTGGAACGGACGTGTTGGGAATACAGCCGGTTCAGCGTGCGATCGAAGTTGCCGACCAATACCGCCTGGCGATCCGTGATGCGCACCGCGTTCGATAACGTGTCTTCGAGCCAGTCGAACAATCGCGCGGCGCCCAGCTCAGCGGCTTTGGAATTGAGATCGTCCTCGAGCGCCTCGAACACTTCGGCGTCCTCGCCCGCGATCTCCCCCCAATCGCGTCTCAGGCGGACATACAACCGGTCCGTGGATGGATCCTCAAGCAGGACACCGATGACTGCGGTTCCCGCATCGGACAGATCCGCCTCCAGGACAGAGTACCGTCCCTCTTGCGTGGCGAGCACCGCGGACGAGGGCATGTACGTATCTTATCGGCTACGGAGCCGCTGGATAATAGCCTTTTCGTGCCCGTACTTTTACGTTCGCCAGGTCGACTTTTACCTCGATCCTGCGAAAGTCCCTGGGCTTGCGCGTGTCATCGATGCTGGGCGTGTAGCGGATGATGTACTGCGTCGTTACCTCGCCCGTGACATTGGCCACCGCCTTGAAGATACCGCTGGCGATCGCGGCAGCATAGCCGCCCGTGCCGACTTTCAACGCGTAGTTGCCCTCATCCGACGGGGTCGACAGGTAACCCGACACATCGCTGTAATTACCCTGCAGCGGATACTCCACCCTGCCGCCGGTCTCTTCGGCCAGGCGCAAAAGGTTCTTCTCCCCCTCGCCCGCAAAACCAAACCCGACCGTACTGACGCCGTAAATCGTTACCAGATTGCGCTGCGCGAGCTCCAGCACCTGATCGAGCGTATGCTTGCTGGCGTTATCGTGACCGTCGCCCATGATGACGATGACGCGCCGGGGCTCGATCGGTTCGCCCTTCACCAGTTCGCGCCGGGTGCACGCCATATAGATCGCGTCGTACAGCGCCGACCCGCCGCCCGGCTTCATTTTGCGGATCTTCTCCACCAGCTTTTCGGGATCGCTCGTGGTGTTCACCATCAGGTCGGCATCCTGCGAAAAGCCCACCAGGTAGCCGCTGAACTTCTTGTCGCCCGGCATCAAGGTCAATACCAGTTCGATGGCCGCGTCCTGGTACTTGGACCAGTGCAGGCGGCTCCGGTTGCTCTGATCGAGCAGGAATCCGACGACCACGGGCTGGCTTCGCTCGCGCGTAAAGAACTGGATATTCTGTTCCTTGCCCTCGTCGAAAATCTTGAAATCCTTCCTGTCGAGATTCGATACGAAGCGGCCCTTCTCGTCGGTCACCGTGATGGGAACGATGACTTCGTTCACCTGAACGCGGATGGGTTGCCCGCCCGGGTCAGCCTGAGGAGGCGGCGCCGGCGTTTGCGCCAGTGCAATGCACACGCCCAGTAAGGACACAACAAAATACCGCATGGGAGGAGAACCTTGACCCGATTATAGCGGACCAGCCCGCATGCGGACGCTAACCGGCCGCGCGCTATGCGTAAATGCCTCGCAGCTTGATCGCGAACTGCACCCGGTCGAGGGCCAGCATGTAGGCCGCAATCCGGTTGTTGATCTCGTGCTTGTCGCCGTAGCCCACCACGTCGCGGAAGCTGTTCACCATGATCTCTTCCAGGCGCCCGTTGACGAGCTGCTCGTTCCAGAAGAAACCTTGCCGGTCCTGAACCCACTCAAAGTACGACACCGTGACTCCTCCTGCATTGGCCAGGATGTCGGGTATCACGAACACCTTCTTGTCCTGAAGAATGGAATCGGCAACGTGCGTGGTGGGGCCATTGGCGCCTTCGCACAGGATCTTGCAACGCAGCCGGTCGGCGTTGACCGAAGTAATGACGTTTTCCTTGGCGGCCGGCAGCAGCACCTCGCACTCCAAGAACAGCGCTTCGTCTTTGTCGTAATCTTCGCCTCCGGAGAAGCCGGTGATCGAGCCCGTTTCCTCGCGGTGCTTCATCAACGCCAGCACATCCAGGCCATGAGGATTGTAAACCGCGCCGTCGTATTCGATGATGCAAATGATTTTGAACCCCGCGCGCGACATCAGTTTCGCGGCCATCCCTCCGACGTTGCCGAAGCCTTGGACCACGACGCGCGTATTGGACGGGTCGAGGTTAAACCGCCGCAAGGCCTGTTGCGTGACGATCATGCAGCCGCGCCCCGTCGCTTCCGGACGTCCGCGAGAGCCGCCCAGGTTCAATGGCTTCCCTGTGACAACCGCCGTGGTCGTGTGGCGCACGTGCATCGAGTAGGTGTCCATGATCCAGGCCATGGTCTGCTCGTTGGTGTTCATGTCGGGCGCGGGGACGTCGCGCTCGGGCCCGATGAAGTCGATCAGCTCGGCGGTGTACCGGCGTGTGATCTTTTCCAGTTCGGCCAATGAAAGAATCGACGGATCGCATATCACGCCGCCCTTGCCGCCGCCGAAGGGGATGTTCACGACGGCGCATTTCCACGTCATCCACGCCGCCAGCGCGCGCACCTCGTCCAGCGTCACATCGGGCGCGAAACGAATACCACCTTTTGCCGGACCGCGCGCAATCGAATGCTGCACGCGATAGCCGGTGAACACTTCGATACGGCCATCGTCCATCTGCACGGGGATGTGCACTGTGACTTCGCGCGAAGCCAACCGCAGCACTTTGCGAATCCCGTCATCGATGCCCAGCAAGGTCGCGGCACGGTCGAATCGCGCCTCGGCCGACAGCCACGGGTTGGTCTCGTCGGCCTGGAGAGCCGGGGTCTCAACAAGCATGATCTTTCCTCCGCCTACATTATGTCAGGCGGATGGCCCGATTACTCGCTCACCCGGCGTGGGCCGCGGATTCGCAGTCCTGTGCTGTAGCAGCTTTACCGCCGCTGCGCTCCATGCCAAACGCGAACAATCAAAATCCGGGTACGGCGCACTGCGTACACAATTACGTAGCGGCCCACCACCAGTTCGCGAACGCGCGGATTCTGTCCATGACGGCCCTTTAATGGAAACTCCTCGAGTCCTCGGACCGCATTGAGGATCTCACGAGTGACCCGCTCAGCGGCTTCCGGTTGGTCCGTGGCGATGTAGGCGTAGGCTGCCCACAAATCCTCCTGCCCCCGCTTGGTCCACTCCAGGGTCACGCCGGGCGCCGCGCTCGTGAGCCGATGCGTTCGCTGAGCTGCCGCACCACTTCCTCGTGCGGTACCACCCGGCCCGCCGCGATGTCCGCCTCACCCTCTGCGATCGCCACGTGAAACGCATACTCGCGCTCTGCAAATTCCCGCAGCGCGATGGTGCAAACGCTGGCACGGCTGCGTTCCATTCCCTGGGCAATAAAATCCAATCGCTCCACGATGTCCCGATCAACACGCAAGGCGAGAGTGACAGCTTCCGGTTGCGGCTCACGCTGCAGTTTGACCCGGCGGGGCACCTTTGTCTTGCTTGTATTCAACATGTATCCATGCTACGCCAGGTCAGCGCCGCCATTACTTGAGCCAGACTTTCGGCTCTACCGACATTCCCGGACGCAGCTCTTTGAGCGAATCCTGATGCGGCTTGAAGCGCAGACGCACCGGCAGGCGCTGCACTACCTTCACGTAATTGCCCGTCGCATTTTCGGGCGGCAGTACGCTGAACGTCGCCGAACTCGCGGCCGGCATGCTCTCCACGTAGCCGTCGAAGTCACGGTTGAACGCATCCACGTGGATGGCCGCTGGTTGGCCCGCGCGCATACGGCGCAACTGACTCTCTTTGAAATTGGCCGTCACCCAGACGTCGCCCGTCTGCACCACCGAAAGAAGTTGTTGCCCTGGTTGAACACGCTGACCCACTTCCGCGGCCCGGCGTCCGACGATGCCATCCACCGGCGCGAGAATTTTGGTGTACTGAAGGTTCAAGCTCGCTTCGTTCAACCCCGCCCGCAAAGCTTCCGCCGCCGCACGCTGAACCGCAACCCCGGCCCGCTGTGCGATCACCTGCTGCGGTGCATTCCTCGTCGCCTGATTTAGCCGCGACCGCGCCTGCTCGACCGCCGCCGCGCGCTGCTCGATCGCCTTTTTCGCCCCCGCCACAGCCGCCTGCTGCGCCGCGACCCGGGCCGCGGATGCCTGCGCCGTCACGACGCGCTGCTCGTACTCCTCGCGCGAGACTTCGTCCTTCGCGATCAACTGGCCATAACGCGCCACGTCAGCCTTCGCCTTCCCGTCGTTGGCCTGCGCCTCGCCTAAACGAGCCATCTCGACATCGCGCTCACGCTCGGCCGCCGCCAAACCCGCCTCGGCGTTCAGCACTTCGCTCCGGGCCGTTTCGATTCCGGTCTCCGTGGATATCGACGTAATTGGCACGCCGGTCTGTTGCGCAACAGTCGATGCCTGCGCCTGCTGAAGGTTCGCCTGGGCGCGTTCGAGCGCGACATTCAAATCGCTGGGGTCGAGTTCGATCAGCAGATCCCCTTTCTTCACCGCCTGGTTCTCGACGGCAAACACCTTGGCGATCGTTCCGGCGATCCGCGGCGTTACGGAGTTGACGTGCCCATCCACGTGCGCGTCGTCAGTCGATTCATAGGAGTTGAGATAACGCCAAAGAAACATACCGCCAATCGCGGCAGCCGCCAACACGGCCAATCCGATAACGATCTTGATGGGGTTAGCGCGCAGGAATCCTACGAAGCCCTCCGGTGGCGCAGCAGGCTCCTGGGCCGGCGGAGGCGAAGGCGGCGGAGCTTCGGCGTGCGCGTTCCCGTTCGCCGGGCTCTCTTTCAAACGGCGGATCTCTTCGCGCAGTTCCTGTATCTCGAGTTCAGTGCGGTCCGGCATTATCTTTCCCCGTTAAATATCGTGAGACAGCCTCGTCGCTATCTCCGCGGGCGCGAGCCAGCGCGGCTTTCGCGGAGTTGAAACTGTAGAGGCTGGAGATGACGTTTTCATTGGCGGCGGCCAGGGCTTGCTGGGCCTGCACAACTTCCAGATTGTTGGTGACGCCCGCGGCAAAGCGATCCTGCGCCTGCGTGACCTGTTGCTGCGCCAGGCCCAGATTGGAGCGAGCCACTTCCACTTGACGGCCTGCCGAGCGCAGGTCGATGAAAGCATCGCGCACCCCGGCGTCGATCCGCCCGCGAAGGTCGTCGCGCTCGGCTTTGCGCTGCCGCAGCTCGGATTCGGCGGTCTCCACGTTCGCCCGGACGCGGCCTGCGTCAAACAGCGGAATGTTGGCCCCGGCGCTTACGCTAAAGGTGCCGTGCAATTCGTTCAGGTGCGGTCCGATGACTCCGTAATCCGCGTTGAACGCGAGCGACGGCAGCCGGCCAGCGCGCGCACTCGATACGGAAATCTCGGCGGCCCTCACCAGCACTTCGGCCGCGCGATAATCCGCTCGCATCCGGAACGCTTCGGTCAAACTCAATTCGAGCGAAAATTCCGATGGCAGCGGCGCATACGGAACATCCTCGGTAATCCGAAACTGTTGTCCCGGCGGCAGACCGATCGCCCGCGCCAAAGCCAGCTTTCGTTTTTCGAGATCGCCTTCGTAAGCAATCAGGCGCTGCTGCTGCGATTGCAATTCCACCTGGGCCCGCAGCACATCGATTCCCGGAGCCAGGCCGGCGTTCTTGCGATCCACCGCCTGCCGGTACAGTTGCTCCGCCGTATTCACTTGCGCCTGCGAAGAAGTAATCCGCGCCTTGGATGCGATCACTTCCAAATACAATTGGATGACTACCTGAACCACTTGGTCGCGGGCGTCGCGCACCGACAATTCGGCCGCTTGAATTGCCTCGTTCCGGGCCCGGTAATTGCGCCAGCTTTCGACGCTGAAATTGTTCGATAATGCTCCGCGCGCATCCCAAACATGGAATGGACCCACCACGCCGGGCGTGCCGGGTGGAAGTGGAAATCCGAACGCCTTCAAATTGATCTGCTGCTCCACCACGCTGGGGCGTGCGTTCAGCGTGGGCAGGATCTGACTCAGCGCCTGCAGACGAAGTGCGCGGCGCGTGGCTACGTTTTCGCCGCCCTCCACCAGAGCGAGGTTATATTTCAAGCCGCGATTCAACGCCTCGCGCAACGACAGATCCATCATGCCGGGCATGGCATCACCCGAACGCACACTACCGAAGAAGCCCGATTGCGCGGAGGGCGTGCTGGCCGGAGCCTGCGGCCGCTGAGCCTGACGCGGATCTTCGGCCGGGCGCACGGAGGAAGGGAGCTGGGCCTGGAGCAGCGTAGCGCAACACGCAACGGCGATCAGCAAGCTTCTCATTGGTTAGTGGGCCATTTCCGCGGGCGCATTCTTTGGCGGTTTCTTCATGATCAATATCAAGGGCAACATCAGTAAAAACAAAATTGTCAGCAATTGGAATAAATCGACCAGCGCAAGCATCGCGGCCTGCTGGCGTACGGCGCCGAACATGGCGGCTGTCATACGCGGGTCGGGTGCGGCAACGCCGGGAGCGCCCCCGCGCAACTGGTCCATCCATTGTGACGCCGGAACGTCATAAGGTGTGACATGCGAAGCCAGTGCGCTGATGTGTTTCTGGGCGTAGCGTTCGTTCAATGTGGTGACAGTGGCGATTCCGATACTGCCGCCGATGTTGCGCATCAGGTTGAACAGGCTGCTCGCATTGCCGATGCGCTCCTTGGGTATCTGGTTCATGGTCACCGTCGTCAAGGGTACAAATAAGAATGCGAGCGACATGCCTTGAATAAACTGCGGCCAGAAAAAATCCCAGTAACCTGCGTTCAAATTCAGAGTCGAGAATTTGAAGAGCGTGAAGGCGCCCATCACCACTCCGAAGGCGATCACCTTACGTCCGTCGAAACGGTGCAGAACGGCGCCCACCAGCGGCATCATGATCAGCGAACCGAGGCCGCGTGGCGCGAGCGCGAAGCCCGCCTGCAGCGACGGATAACCCAGCAGAGTCTGCAGCCAGATGGGAAGCACCACCAGGCTCGCGTACAGCACCAGACCGACGATGGTCATGAGAATCACGCCCGCTGAGTAAGTGCGATTCTTGAACACCCGCAGATCCACCACCGGATTCTTCGCAGTCAACTCGCGGATCAGGAATCCTATCAGAAAGACCAGCGTGATAGTAGCGAGCCAGACGATGAAGTTGGATGATAACCAGTCCTCTTCCTGACCCTTGTCGAGCATGATCTGCAGTGCGCCGATCCACACCGCGAGCATCCCGATACCCCAGGCGTCCACTCCGCTGTGCGCGCGCTTCAAATAGGGCGGATCGAACACATACTTGCGGACCATATAGATGCTCAACATCCCAACGGGAATATTGATGTAGAACACCCAGCGCCAGCTATACGATTCGGTGAGCCAGCCCCCCAGCACCGGCCCCAGAACTGGCGCGACAACGATGCCGAGCCCCCAGAATCCCATCGCTTTGCCGCGGCCCTCGGGCGGGAATGCTTCGAGCAGAACCGATTGGGACAGCGGCTGCAAGGTTCCCCCGCAGGCGCCTTGCATCACCCGGAAAAGAATCAGCAGCGGCAAATTCGGCGCGATTCCACACAGAAATGAGGAGCTGGTGAAACCAATCACCGCCATGATCAGCAGATTCTTCCGCCCGAATTCGGACGCAAGCCAGCCGGTCATCGGAAGAATGATCGCATTGGCCACCAGGTAGGAAGTGAGTACCCAGGTGGCTTCTTCCACCGACGCCGACATGCTGCCGGCAATGTGTGGCAGCGAGACATTCACCACGGTGGTATCCAGCACCTCCATAAAGGTGCCGAACATCACGGCAATGGCAATCATCCACGGGTTGATTTCAGAATGCGGTTTCACCGCCGCGCCAGCAGCCATCTATTCCCTAGACGCTTATTCAGATGAATGCAATCGGAGTTCTGAACCTATAAAGTGCGCGTCACCTTTTCGAGGGTGCGGGGCCGGTCCGGGTCCAGACCTTTCTCAGCCGCCAGCAACGCAGCGAACAGTTGCGCCGGGATGATGTACGGTATGGGCGTATAAAGCTCTTCGACCGCGTGCGATTTTTCGTTCAGTTTCAGCGGAACCACGATGGCCCGGCGACCTGCTGCGAGCGCCTCTTTATTGCGCGGATCGGTGATCACCAGCGTGTCCGCCTTCAACTGATCGAGCTTGACCAGCAGATCTTTGATGCCCGGCCACGTAACGCCAGGAGGCGTGAACAGGAAAGCCGGGAACGACTGTTCCATCATCGCTATCGGGCCGTGCTGCAGGTCCGCCGAAGAGAACCGTTCGGCCACCACGTAGCAGGTCTCCATCAACTTCAAAGCGAACTCGAACGCGTTGGAATAATTCAAACCGCGGCCCACCACCACGGCGTGATCCATGAACCGGTACCGCCCTGCCAACTCGGCGACAGCCGGCTCGAGTTCGAGCGCTGTGGCCGCCCACGCTGGCAGCGCGCGCAGATCGTCCGGCTCGATATTTGCGCCCAGTGCATAGGCCAGCATGTAGATGGATAACAACTGGCCGGTGTAGGTCTTGGTCGCCGCGACGCTCTTCTCCTTGCCCGCCCTCACGTGGAAGACGTGTTCGGCCAGCTTCGCCAGCGAACTGCTCGATTCGTTGGTGATGCCCACCGTCATGGCGCCGGCCTCGCGCGCGCGTTCCAGCACGACGTTGGTGTCGGTGGATTCGCCGGATTGCGAGATGGCCACCACCAGCACGCCTTCAAAGTCGATCGACGCCTTGTAGAGCGTAAATATCGATGGCGCCGCAAGCGCGGTGGGGATTCCGGTGGCGATCTCCAGCAAGTAGCGTCCAAATTGGGCCGCGTTATCGGATGTGCCGCGCGCGGCCAGCATGATGAGCCGCGGACGGCGCGCGGTCAGGATTTTGCGCAGGCTCTCGGCGCCGGGCAGTTCACTGTTGAGGGTCCGCTCGAGCGCTGAGGGCTGCTCGCGGATCTCTTCGAGCATCTTCGACATGTTCTGGATTTTATTGTCTTACAGCGGCGATAGCGGGCGCGTCTCGGAGCCGACCCAAAACGTCTTCGTCGCAAACTCCGATGGCGGCAAGCTCAGGATGTGGGGCTTGATCACGATCAAAATATCGCTCTGCTCGCGGCTCGTGTCGTTCGTGCGCAGCGCTGCGCCGAGCACGGGAATCTGCATGATGCCCGGCAGCCCCGAAATCGCGCGTGTTTGCGAGTCTGAAACCAGTCCAGCCACCACGGCCCACTCGGACGTGCGCAGGCGCAGCTTGCCTTGAAACTTGCGCGTTGAAATCACGGGAACCCCGTTGAAACTGCCCGAGCCCAACACCTTGAATTCGGCTTCGACCTCGAGCGTAACCTCGTCCATGTTGTGGACGAATGGCGTCACCTTCAACACCAGTCCGAGATCTTCAAAGGTGAACGTGGGTGGCGGCGTGTAGATCTGTCCGATGTTGGAACTGCCAGTGGCCGGGGCTCCGGCGATTGCCTGCCCGAACTGCGACCCTGCGCGGTTCACCTGATCCGTAGGGGTCAGTAACGGAGTGTTCGCGCCGGTAGGATCGTCGTAAAGTTGGATGGCGCCCGAGCCTCCGCTACTCGCCACCACCTGCATGTACGCCGAACCAGTGGCTGCGTTGGATTGAAGGACCGAGGCCGTCACTCCGGCTTTCGCATCGTTGATGGCATCGCGCAGGCCGATGAGGTTGTTCTTGTCCACTCCCAGCGTGATCGGCGTCGCATTGCCGCCCACAGTCAGGCTCAGCGTCCCCGTCGCAGAGGCGCGCGCCTGCACCGTATCCGCAATGTCGAGTGTGATCGCCGACACCACATCGGGAGCCTTCAACAGATGAATCGCCGCGCCCGCCGGATCGTCGATCAGTTGAATCGACGAGATGCCGAACGACGTTGCGGCCACCACCAGCGAGAGCGGTTTGTCGTTGGTGCCGCGTTGCACCACGTTGGCGAACACTCCGGCTTGCAACGAATTCATCACGGTCTGCAAGGTCGCCAGATTGTTGCTGCCCGCCGGAACCACGATCGGCAGCTCGATGCCGTTCACGACCAGCGTCATCCGGCCGGTGGTGGAAACCGCCGAGTTGATAATGTCGGCGTAGGAGGTCGTGGAGATCACCGCGTACGTTGTGCCGCCGCCTCCGCCGATGCCGCCCGTCGATCCCCCCGGCACATTGCCGAACCCGAGATAACCGCCAGTGACGATCGGGTATTTATCGCCGACATGAAAATTCGCCGCCTGGCCATCGCTGGCAACTATAGTGGAGCGCAGCATCGATATCGCTGACGACCGGCTCGCGGTGGCGAATAGTTGCGCGTCCGTGATACCGATGCCGAAGAAGGTGCGCCCGGCGCCGAACGCCAGGAAGCGCATGAATCCGGCCGCGATGGACGGGGTCGAATGCAGCACGCTACCGAAATCGACGAGTGGAAATTTAGTCGGCAGGCTCATCCCCAGGCTCATGGAAGACGACACGCCGGACGAAAGAAACTCGACTTCGATGGAGACTTGCGGCTTTCCAATAGCGAGTTGGTTCAGGATGGCCCGCGCCGTCTCGACTTTTGAAACGCGGTCGCGCAGCAGAATCATGCGCCGTTGCGGATCGAGCACCGCGCGCCGAATCTCAAGCGTCTGCTGCACCAGCGTCAGCAGCTCCTGCGCTTCCTGAACCGAGGTGCGCTGCGGGATTTCGATCGCCAGAGCCTCGTCGTTCTCGAGATCCGTGCGTTTCTGCGGCGTGTCCTGCGCCACCAGCATCGCGTTCTCCGAGATCGGCACGATGAACGAATTCGTCGCTCCTTCGAGGGCGTGCAGCGCTTCGCGATAGCCCTGGTCTGCCACGTCGAAGCGAACCGTGCCGGTAGGGTTGAAATCGCGGTCGAAGATCACGACGTAGCCGAACTCCCCGGCCACTTTCTCGAACAGAGCCTTGGCGTCGCTCTTCAGGTGGAACGCTTTCAGGTCGCGCGAAGGCCGTAGGTGCGGCGGCGGCTTCATGCGCTCGAGATCTTCGAGGTCCTGCGCGGTGAACGACCGGGCGTCGCCGGTGCTCGCGCCCCGCGGAGAGGGCCGCTCAATTTCCAACTCGGCGCGAGGCAGCTTTTCTGACGACTGTGCTTCAGCGATCGGCCGGAGTGCTTCGGCCTTGGCCCAGTATTGCGGATTGTGCCGGTCGGCGAGCGCAGCCTGCGCATACAGAAGATAGGCGCGAACGGTCTCGCCCGCACGCTCGGCTTTCTCGGCCTCCTTGGCGAAACGGTCCGCGGCGGGCGTGGCCAGCAAGCCCATCGTCACCCCGAAAACTGCGCATAAACGCACCAATCCCACTGATAACGAATGACGTTTCCCGCCCGCAAAACGTGCAAGTAACACCCCATTGCGGCCGATAAGCAATTCATGAGCATGCCCGCCGATTGCGCCTTTAACCCACCCGTGCCGGAAAACTTTGCCAGCCTCGGCATCTCCGAGGGGCTGGTGCTTGACCTTGTATTGCGAAGGATGCTGATCGAGGGGTACAGCAATCTGCAGATGCTGAGCCACAAACTGCGGCTCTCGCTGTCGGTGATTACCGGCGTGTTCCGCCAAATGCGGCAGCAGCAACTGGTGGAAGTGAAAGGCATGACGGGCAACGACTATAATTTCTCGCTATCGCAGGCGGGCCGCCAGTTGGCGTCGGAGCGGTTCCAGGTGACGCAATACGCGGGTGCGGCGCCGGTCAGCTTACAGGATTATCAGGCGGCGTCGAAGACCCAGTCGGCGCGGCTCGACATCGACCGGGCGGCTTTACGCCAGGTCTTCTCCGACCTGGTCGTTTCGGACCGGTTGCTCGATCAACTCGGGCCTGCGTTGATCGGTCAGAACTCGATCTTTGTCTACGGCCCGACCGGGAACGGCAAAACCAGCCTGGCCGAGCGCATGCTTCGCGTTTATAAGGACGCGGTTCGCATTCCTCATGCGATCGAAGTGGACAACCAGATCATCAGCGTGTTCGATCCCGTGGTCCATCACCCGTTGGAGTATCAGGATCCGGAGAGCGATCCGCGATGGCTGTTGTGCAAGCGCCCCTGCATCGTGGTCGGCGGCGAGTTGGTCCCCAGCATGCTAGAACTTCGCCTGGATGAAGCCTCTGGCATTTACGCCGCGCCGTTGCAGATGAAGGCCAACAACGGCATCTTCATCATCGACGACTTCGGGCGCCAGTTGATGAGCCCGCGCGATTTGCTGAACCGCTGGATCGTGCCGCTCGACCGCCGCGTCGATTACCTGACCCTGCGGTACGGCGTGAAATTCCAGATTCCGTTCGAAGTGCTGGTTGTGTTCTCGACCAATCTGGATCCCGCCGATCTGGCCGACGAAGCGTTCCTCCGGCGCATTCAAAATAAGATCTATGTGGAACCGGTGGACGCCCCGGCCTTCGACGAAATCTTCCGGCGTGTGATGAAGGCCCGGAATATTACAGCCGAGCCCGGAACGGACCGTTACCTGCGCGAGTTGTGTCTCGACGAGGGCCGCACGGAGTTACGCGCCTGCTATCCGATCGACATCTGCAAGCTGCTCGAATCGATCGGCCGCTACGAACGCCGCGCTCCGCGCATCGCCAAGGCGGACCTGGACCGCGCAGCACGCCTGTATTTCGCCAAGACGTAGGGTTCACTGCAAAGAAGCTAAGATCAAAAGCATGGCGCAGGTGCACATGACGGCAGCGGAGGTGACCAAAAACTTCGCGGCCATACTGGAGAAACTCCGGCAAGGCGCTGAGGTCGTTGTCGAACAGGACCTGAGGCCTGTGGCCGTGATCTCGCCGGTCAAAGGTCCGCGCCGTCCCATCGACGAGTGCATTGCCCTGGCAAAAGCACACGGCTCCGGCGGGATCCTGGACGAAGGCTTTGCGCAAGACCTGAATGAGATCATCGCCGAACGCAGAGATTAGAAAGGCCGTCGAGGGCGGCCGAGAACGATGGCCTCGACCGGCGGGTGGGCAAGTGCAATTGGCGACCAGGTAAGGCTCGATGAAGAGGCTAGCCCCAGGCTAGCCCAAGTTCGTCACCGCTCGGCCCACAGAAACCGATCCCTGAGTCGAACGAGTCTGAAAACGACCGGTTCAAGCGGTTCGCGAGGCCATTCTTGCCGTTCCGAAGTCGGACATGCAATTGAAACGGCACGTCGGAAACGGCTGGCAGCGGAACAACGAAGGAAGGAAGCCGAATCGAATGCTCGTCTAGCAAAATGGGAAGCTGAACGAGAAGCCGAGAAAGCCGCAAAGCAAAGGAAGATTGAGGCGGCGTGTGCGGCCATCCCCCAAGCTACGGCGGATAAGAAGATCAAGGATCTCACGGTGCGAGAAGAGCAACAAGTCCGGGAGTGTCAAGCGTTAGGGCTGTATTGACCAGACATTACGCCTTTTTGTTGTGAAGCCCGTCCCAAACTTTTTGATATTCTTCCCGGACTCTTGGATCAATGTTAAGTGGCCGGGAAGGGTGATTGGCCTTTATCAGTTCAGCTACATCACCATAATCGCGGGCACGGTCAAACGGACTACCCATATAGCTCGACAGCTTGAGTGAAATCAACTCAGCCAGTGTCAAGATTTGCGGCTTGTTGGATACTTTAGTGGGCATCGGAAACGTGACTGGACCGGGACCTACCTTACCACCACCGGGAAGCACATCAATCTCAACCTTCGTGTCTCTGTCCGTCACCGTCATCTTGTAGCCGGGATTCGCCTTGAAGCCATTCATAGATAACTTTTCACGAGCGAATTGGACATCAGGAACAATGATGTCTACGTCGACGGTCAACCGGGGAAAACCATGTTCCTGAACAGCAAAGCCACCACACACGTAGTGGGGGATGTTAAATAGCTTCAGAACCTTCAAGGCTTTCAGAAGTGTCGCTTTGATATTGGTCGAACCGCTCGATTCTCTCAAGAATGCCGCCTGTTTCGTGAATTGTGCAAAGGTCTTCATGCCTGTTACTCAGTAGCTATACAGCAACCGGGTGTAAGAATAACTTCATGGTGACGGCTATGCGGTTCCAGTCTCCAGGGAAGCTGCACTCGCACCAGTCACTTTCTTGTAAGTCAATCGCTAGCCGGCGCATCCACGAACGACCACTGTCAACGAGCGGTGGCTGGTGACGTTAAGTATATCAATACCCTAACAAGGCAGCTCTCCGCGTTTATCGGTTCATCTACCGGCTGAATCTTACCCCCGTCACGGCATGCGCCGCTGCCCAATGCACCACAGCGCCTTGGCCGTGCGCAAAAACAACTGCCCGTCCGATATGGCGATGGAACTCAGCGTGTAATCGTCCAGGTTGTTCTCCGCGAGCACCTCGAACTTCGGCCCAGCAGTTAACACCGTGGTCACGCCATCCTCGCTCGTGATGTAGATCTTGCCGTCGGCCAATACCGGCGATGCACTATATGTCCCGGCCTTGATGCGCTGCCCGCCCCAGATTTCAGCGCCCGTCTTGGCGTCCAGGCAATACGCAATACCGCGGTCGTTGATCGACCAGAAGTACTTCCCATCGGTCACCGGAGTCGGCACGTCCGGCCCATGATCGAACGACCACAGACGATTCGACGCCGTCACGTCCCCGCGTCCACCGGCGCGATAGGCCTGCATCGGGCGCTCGCGGGTGGGCGCCACCACGAGATCGTCGAAGGTAACAGCGGACGCAATCACGCGATAATTCGGATTGTTGTTGGGGTTGAAACCTGTCGCTCGCCATAACTCGCGGCCGGTAGCCAGGTCGTGTCCGGTAAGCCAATCGCCTCCCGTAATAATGAGTTCCAGCTTGCCTGCCGAGCGAGCCAGCGTTGGCGTCGTGTAGGAATCGGGCGACTCGCGAATGGCCGGAGTACGCCGTTCCACCCGCCAGACATTCTTGCCCGTCAGCTTGTCAATGCGCAGCACGTAGGACGGCTCGGACGTGTGCATGCCATGCAATACCTGAACGTAGAGAGAGTCTTCGTGCAGCAGCGGCGACGATGCATAACCCCAGTTCAACCCGAACTTGCCGTACTCGGCCTGCATGTCGCGATGCCACAACTCCTTGCCCGCGAAATCGAACCCCTTCAGCACGCCCGTCCCGGTCATCGCCCACACGTTCTTGCCATCGGTAACAGGCGAGGGCGAGGACATGTTCTGCTTGCGCACTTTCACGTTTCCCGCGCCCAGCGGCCGCTGCCACATGATCTTGGGACCCCGCCTGTCGACGCACCACAACGACAGGTTGTCGCCCTCGGCCACATTCAGGAAAATCAGGTCGCCCCAGATCACGGGAGTCGATCCGCTCCACGCCGGCATGGGCAGCTTCCAGGCTATGTTTTCGGCCGGCGTCCATCTCACCGGCAGGTTCCGCTCCGCACTGCTGCCGTTCAACTCGGGTCCGCGCCACTGCGGCCAGTTGGCGGCGGTCAAAGCTGCGGTGACAACCAGCGCGGATAGGATGCCCAACTTCATGGGAGCAAGCATACAACACAGCAAACACGCTGGTGCGGGACCATGCGCCGCAACCGCCGGATCTGCTATTCATGGGACCGTGCAAGCTAACACGAGAGCCGTGGCGTGATCGAGGACGGCCTATCCCGATTCTTCAAGCGCCGCGCGCAAGGCGTTTTCGCGCACTCTCCCCGGAATGGCTGATCCAATTCCGCCGAAATCACGGCTGCCTGCTGCCCTACTGCCGCTCGCCACGCCCATCTTCCGCTGGATCTGGATCGCCGCCGCCGCGTCGAACGTCGGCACCTGGATGCAGAACGTCGCCGCGGCGTGGATGATGACCAGTCTGTCGGCTTCCCCGCTGCTCGTCGCTCTGGTACAGACCGCGACCACGCTGCCCGTCTTCCTGCTCGCTGGACCGGCCGGAGCAATCGCCGACATCGTCGATCGCCGCAAGCTTCTTCTGGTGACACAGGGCTGGATGCTGGCTGCGGCCACCACGCTGGGCGCGCTCACTTTGGCGGGGCATACCGGCCCGGTTACGTTGCTCCTTCTGACCTTCGCACTCGGCTTGGGCAGTACGATGAACGGGCCCGCCTGGCAGGCCACGGTGCCGCAATTGGTGCCGCGCGAACAGTTGGCCAGCGCCATCGCACTAAATTCGGTGCAGTTCAACATCGCGCGCGCGATCGGTCCCGCGCTTGGAGGATTGATCATCACGCTGTGGAATCCCGGAGTCGCTTTCGTGTTGAACGCGGTGTCATTTCTGGGCGTGATGTTCGTGCTTTGGAGCTGGAAAGGAGAGCCGCAACACAACACCGATCGCGGTGAGAGCGTCGTGTCCGCCATGTGGGCCGGTCTGCGCTACGTGCGGCATTCGCCCGAGCTGCATTCGGTTCTCGCGCGAACCGGCGTTTTCGTTTTGGGCGCCAGCGCATTGTGGGCGCTCATCCCCGTTGTCGCCAGGCACGAACTCGGCAGCACGCCCAGCGGTTACGGCATTCTGCTCGGCTGCCTGGGAATCGGATCGGTGGTGGGAGCTGGCTTCTTTTCGCGTTTGCGCGGCGCGTACAACCCCGACGTGATCGTGCTCGTGTTCACTCTGCTGTTCGCCGCCGCGACGTTCGGCCTGGGATACCTCAACCGGTTCTCGCTGCTCGCTGTGGCGATGGTATTGGGCGGCGTTGCATGGATGTCGGTCATGTCGACCTTCAACGTCTCGACACAGATCGCCTTGCCGGCGTGGGTTCGGGCACGCGCACTCTCCATCTACATCCTCGTGTTCCAGGGCGCGTTGGCGATCGGAAGTTGGATGTGGGGAGAAATTGCCGCGCGCTCTGGAACCCGCACCGCTCTGTTCATCTCGACCGGAGTGCTCGTTGCCGGGTTGTCGACCGCGTGGCGTTTCCGCCTGCGCGAGGTGAAGGAGCGCGATCTCACGCCCTCGATGCACTGGCCGGAACCCGCAGTGATGAGCGGACTCAATCCCGGCCAAGGCCCTGTGTTGATTCAAGTGGAGTATTGGGTCGACCGGGCGCGTGTGCCCGAATTCCTGCATGCGCTTCACGAACTGGAGCGTATCCGCCGCCGCGACGGAGCGCTACGCTGGGCGGTGTTTGAGGATCCCGCCCAACCCGGAAAGTATCTCGAGACCTTCGTGGTGGAGTCCTGGGCGGAGCACATGCGCCAGCACGAGCGCATGACTGTTTCCGACCGCGAAGTGCAGGACCGCGTCGACGCGTTTCATAAAGGCGCGCAGCCGCCCGTGGCCACTCACCTGATTGCAGTGCGATAATCCAGCCGCCGGCGCAGACCCAGAAACGGCTGCTCAATAAACCAGTACGAGAGTTCGGCCACCCCTATAGCCAGAATCCAATTCCAGGGCAACGTACCGCTGACGGTGGTGTTCTCGCGGCTCAGGAACAGTACATGCCACAGGTACAGGCTGTACGAGATGTGCCCGATGTGAACCGCAACGCGGGCATTCAACAGCCGTCCGAACAAGTTGTCGAACGGGTGCTGAATGGCCCACAACATTAACAGGGCGATGCAAACATTCTGCACCGAGTAGCCCACCGGCAACATGTAAGCGCCGCCCCAACGGCCCGTGAGGAAGATATCGATGAAGAAGACGTAGATGCCGCCGATCAACGGTAAACGCCAGGCGAACAGCTTCTGCAGCCATCCCTGAAAGCGCCCGTTCCGATAGAGCAGGGCCGCCCAGGAACCAATCATCAACGAGTCAGCCCGCGTGTGAACCATGATGGGAATGTGCGCCCGCATGGAGGGCACCAGCAGATACGTGCCTACGCGAATGAACGGCTCGAGCACGATCAACGCGAAGGCCACCCACACGGCCCTGCGTGGTCCCGCCAATCCCAGTAGCAGGGGCCACAGCACATAAAACTGCTCCTCCACCGACAACGACCAGGTGTGCGCCAGAAAGTAGCACTTTCCGTACGGGTAGTAATTCCAGAAGTACAGGCCGGAACTGAGCAATTCGCCGCGCGTGACCTGAATGGCGTGGAACGCCCCCAATACGGCCACGCAACCCAACAATGCATAGAAGGCGGGCCAGATTCTGAACGCCCGCCGTATGTAGAAATCCTTGATGCTAACCCGGCCTGTCGCGCCGTATTCCTTCACCAGCAGCGTCGTGATCAGAAAGCCGCTCAGCACGAAGAAAACGGTGACGCCCAAACTGCCGTTCCCGAAAATCGACATCAACCACAGGGGAACGTGGCTGCCGGCGTCGGTCGCGCCCCAATGCCCAATCACGACCAGGATGATTGAGATTGCGCGGAGTCCATCGAGCGATGGGATACGGGCGTTCAGTGAATCAGACACTCCGCGACGCGCAGTCTCAAGCCGATGCCGTGCCCACCACCACGATCGCCAGGTTCAGATCGCCCATTTTGCGCTGCAGGACCCAATCCGATTCGCCCTGTTGCGTCAGGTTCTGATTCGCATCGTCGGCCTTCCAGATACTCATCACGCCAGGATGCTTGATGCCCAGCGCCTTCTCGCTCCCGGACATCAGCGTCGCGAAATCGGGCGTGGCCTTGGGATCCTTATCGTCGGCGGCGCTTTGCAGCACCATAAAATCCCGCTGCGGAGCGACGCCCTGATGTTCGCCGTTGATCGGGAACATGCTGTAGCGCAGCGTGTACGTTCCGGCCTTGATCAACTGCCCGCGCCGGTCCTTACCAGCCGAGGCAAACCGGATAACGCCCAACAACGATCCGTGCGGAATATCGGGGAGGCTAACATTCTGCTCGCCCGACGGTGCACCTTTCGGCGCGGAACTCACCAGCCAGATTTCGCAGACAGCTCCATTCGGGCCGGTGACTTTGGTCCCTTCCTTCTGCAGCGAGGAGGCGACGGCTGGGGCTACGCCGCTCGGAGGCGCGCCTGCCGGCTCGGCCTTGTATTGCGCCAGCGCCGCGGCGGCGGTCACGATTCCGCACAGGATGGCTTTAGAAAACAGCGTTCGATTCATATCAGTTTAGATGCGCTCCATCGACGATTGATTGCGGCCGGCATTGCACGGTTTACTTAAGGATCGGTAATAAAACACGATCTAATTCGGCATCGGTCATCGCTCCAGGCTGAACCCTCCGGTGCAGGCTCCAGCGCTCTACGTGCTCGAGGGTTTCGCCCTGCTTTACGGTGCGCAGCGGGCCCACCGTTTCCAGTTCGAGAAAATCGGCATTGGTGAATGTCTCGAAGGAACAGCCATCGTCCGGGTAGCGCTTCGATTTGTCCGCGGAGTAACGCTTGATGAACAGGTCCGTGCCCAGCAGATAGGCGCCGAACGTATTCGCGTTAAAGCTGCCCGCTTTCTGCGGCGTCGTCGCGTGCGGATCCTGGCGCAGCATCAGGTACTTGTTCGTGATCTTCCAACGGGGATCGCTGAAGTCGGTAAACGCCCACATCACCAGCGGATTGGTGGGCGCGAGAATCTCCATGTGTTTGCCGCGCGGCGGAAACCCGTGAATTCCGGTGCCGCCCTGGGCCATCATGGTCAGCGCCCACACAGCGAACTCACGCGGCTTCTTCGAAGTATTCCGGATCCGGTGCGTCACCTCCACCGCCGATCCCGTCGCGGCCAGTCTGATCACCAACTGCTTCTCCAGACCCGTCTCCTTCTCCACCGCTTGTGTGGTCTCGAGAACGCCGTTCGTGATAGTGGCCTTCACCGGGCCGTTGTCCAGGGCGTAGCTTTCGGGAACCATCTCCGGTGCAATCCACACGCGATGCCCGCCGCGCGCCTGCCACTGCGCCTCGCCGCTCTTGCCCAGTTGCTCCTTAAACTCCTTGAACACGTTCTGCCCGCCCACGAATCCATAGCGGATAATGCGCGTTCCGACGTCGCTGGTGACGATCAGTTCCACTTCGCCGTTCGAGATGCGATAGCAATTCGGCCAACCCGCGTAGTTCGTCTTTTCGATCGTCACAGCCGCCATCGCCGGCAGGAGTGCGAAGCAGGCGGCGGCCAGCAGTTTGCTCGGCATCGCTTCAGTTGTATCATGCCTTTCTCGCCAGCACGGCGTCGAGCGGCGTACCAGTGCGGCGCGCCTCGACGTCTTTGAAACCCGCCGCCTCGAGCAGATCGCGGTACTCGGCCACCGTGCGCTCCCGGCCCTCAGTACACACCAGCATGTTCAAGCTTTGCATCTGCGCGTCAACGGGACCGCGTTTGTCGTCGTCGAGCAGAATCTCGGCCACCAGCAATGCGCCTCCCGCGGGCAGAGCGTCGTGGATGCGAGCCAGCAGTTTTGCAATTTTTTCTTCGCTCCAGTCGTGAAGGATTCTGCCCAACGCGTACAAATCGGCGGGCGGCAGCGGGTCGCGAAAGAAATCGCCCGCGATGAATTCCACCTCTTCACCACACACCTCGCGCCCGAACTCGACCGCCGCTGGCAAATCCAAAACCGCGGCGTGCAGCCCCGGCCACGCCTCCATCGCCGCCTTGGCCAGATGGCCGGTCGCGCCACCCAGGTCCACCAGGCGCCGGAAGCGGCTCAGGTCAAACGCGCGAACCACGGTGGCCGAACTGATCTGCCCAAAGCCGTGCATGCCCATCAGGAAATCGCGCTTCTGTTCGTCCGATTGGAAGAAGTGCTGGAACAGTTCCGCCGCCGGAAATCCGAACGTGGACTCCCAACGATTGGCGCCCTCCCGCAGCGCGTCCTCCAACTGCCCCCACATCGGAAACAGAGCGGAGTTTGAGTACAAGATGTAGCCCGCCATCGTGTCGGGACTGTCGCGGCACAAGTACCGCGCCGCCAGCGGTGTGTTGCTGTAGAGCGCGCCATTCCTGGTCAGTAAACCGAGCGAGACGCACGCATCCAGCAGCCGTTCGGCAGCGCTCGGATTCAAGTGGCTGAAGGCGCTGAGATCGGCTGGCCCGTCGCGCAGCCGGTCGAAGAGGCCTAGCGAGACCGCCGCAAACATCGTCTTCGAACGCCGGAACGCATAGATCAGCTCAATGATGGGTCGAGGGTCAGTCATGGGTGAAATGGTCGTAGCCGCGCGGCGGTAGCATCTCGTTTAGATGACGCACTTCGCCCGGCTTACCTTTCACAATCGTACCGATGCGGTGCATCCCGCGCGGCGCCGCTGTGCCATCGGGTACGGTGAACAGCAGTTCGTAATCCTCGCCTTGGTACAACGCGGCGTCCAAAGTAGACCCGCGGACGACGGGTACTCGGTCCAGTTCAGCGGCGACCCCGGAAGCCAGACACAGCCGGTGCAGGTCCAACGCCAGGCCGTCGGTCAGATCCATCGCCGCCGTCGCCAAACCGCGTAACTGCAAACCAACATCGATGCGTGGCTCTGGCCGCAGATGCTTCATCCATGGCCGGCCCAGCCGCCCCGAAACATAAATCGTATCTCCCGTGCGGGCCCCATCCCGCTTCAGCGCCGTCCCGCGCGGCACGGACCCGCATGCCACGATGTCGCAAGTCACTTTATCGGTGTGCGACAGATCTCCGCCCGCAAGCGGAACCTGCCACCTCCCCGCAAGCCGGAAGAATCCGCCGTAGAAACGGTCCACCCAAGCCTCGTCCACCCATGGCGCAAGCGCGAGCGATAGCATCGCAAACCGGGGCTCGGCGCCCATGGCCGCAAGATCGCTCAAACCGCGCGCCAGTGCCTTATGCCCAACATCTGCCGCCGAGTGTGTACCACGCCGGAAGTGGACGTCCTCGATCAGGAAGTCGGTTGTGAAAACGAGATCTTCGCGCGGGGCGGGCCTGAAGATGGCGCAATCGTCGCCGATCCCCGCAATCAGCCCCGCATTAGTAATGGCCCCGGCCCGCCTTTGAATTCTCCGTAACAGGTCCGCTTCGCTGCTCAATATCACATCTAAACCTTACGATAGCCAACGGTTTGCCGGTAACCCCTTAAAAAAGATCGTTTAGCCGCTCACCGGCGACATACGTATACCCCCATGTGGGGCGTTGTACGTCTGGGACATTCAGCGTTGTTTCTCTTATAATACAAGTGTTTCGATCGGATCGCAGCCCTGCCCGAATCCAATCCGTTGTGGCATACTCGCAACTCATGCAGAGTTGTGAAACGCGATAAGAGGTTAGTTTTGGACTCAATAACTCGGACCAGTCAGGACCTCCAAACCAGCGAACGGGGACGTGGTGTGCGCTGCGGCGACGCCCCCCATCTACTCAACGGCGAGGCTCTCATGCTTCGCCTGGAACGCGTACAGGACCAGTTGCGCGCCGCCGAACTGCTCTCTCAACCAACCGGACACCTCGGTGCGGTTCAAACGGAGATGAAGCGTACCGAGGCAGATATCCGCAAGCTGGCTCAGTTGCTCCTCCGGCTATCCGACGGCGGCGCGCCCCGTCCCGTTCAGTCCGGATTCTCCCACTTCTGCCGCAACCTCTCCCACAATTAACCGCCCCTGCTGGCAAGTACGCTATCCTGCAGTAGTACCCCCGACTCCTGTTTTATCCAGCCATGAAATTCGTTAACTGTGCTTGTCTTGTGCTTACAGTTGCAGCCGTGTTGAGCGCTCAGCGTCCCCCGGCACCTGCTCCCAAGGCCGCTCCGCCAAAAACTGCCGCGCCAGCCGAAAAGCCCGTCCCGTCGAGCGCCGACCCGGTCATCCTGTCCGTCGGTGGCGAGCCGATGACCAAGTCGCAATTTGAGGCGTTCGTCGCCGTCCTGCCCGAGCAACTGCAAGCCACCGCCACCGGGCCCAACAAGCGCAAGTTCGCCGAGCAACTCGCCGACATGAAGGCCCTGGCCTTAGAAGCCCGCCGCCGCAAACTCGACCAGAGCCCCGACGTGAAGCTCAGGATCGCGCTACAAGTGGACAATACGCTCGCGGGCGAAATGTTCCGCACCATCAACAACGAGGTGAAGGTGGACGACGCCGCCGTCAAGTCCTACTACGAGGAACATAAGTCCGAGTACGAGCAGGTCAAGGCCAGTCACATCCTGATCCGGTTCAAGGGATCCACTGTACCGTTGAGGCCCGGTGAAAAGGATCTGACCGAAGAGGAGGCGCTGGCCAAGGCAAAGGCGCTGCACGATCAGCTTGCCAAGGGCGCGGATTTCGCCGCTCTTGCCAAGGCCGAATCCGATGACACGGGCTCCGGCGAAAAGGGCGGATCGCTCGGAACCTTCGGCCACGGCCGCATGGTGCCGGTGTTCGAACAGGCCGCGTTCTCGTTACCCGTGGGCCAGATCAGCGAGCCCCTGAAGTCCCAGTTCGGCTATCACATCATCAAGGTCGAGGAGCGGACGGCCAAGACGATCGATGAGATGCGCCCTCAGATCGAAACGCGCCTGAAGCCGGAGCTGGCACGCAAGGCCGCCGACGAGATCAAGAAGACCATTCCGATTACCATCGACGAGAGCTATTTCGGCAAATAAGCCTTCGCTCAAGGCCGGCGGGGCTTGTGGAACACGTTGCGCACTTTAGAGAGCCGCACGGTTGCGGTGAAGAATGCCACCAGGCCCAGCATCGTTCCCACGGTTCCAGCCGTGAAATAGTCGACAGGCGTGAGCGGCGCCGGCAACACGGCAATCATCACGCCCGCCCCAATCAGGAAGAACACCAGTGCGGCGGCAAGGCTCATCGCTTCAATCGTACTTCTCGTAGATGATGCGCTTGCGATCGAAGCCGAGCTGCTTCAACTGCGCGCGCATATCGTCCACCATCAGTTTCAATCCGCAAACATACACGTCGATGTCGCGCCGCTCGCCGATCGCCTCCAGGGCGTGCGCCTGTACGTGGCCGGAGCGTCCGGTCCAACTCCCGGGAGGGCGGCTCAAAGTCGGGCAGAAGTGGAAGTTCGGGTGGCGCTCGGCCAGAAGTTCGAACTCTTCCCGGTACATCAGGTTGTGCTCGTAGCGCACGCCGAATATGAGCGTGAACTGGTGTTCGCCATCCTGCGCCAAATGAGCTTTCAGCATCCCGCGGAATGGTGCGATGCCGGTCCCGGTCGCCACCATCACGGAATCGCCCGCCGGCTTGCGCAGCACGAAATAGCCGAGAGGACCCTGCATATCGACCGTGTCGCCAACCTGCATGTCGAACAGCAGCGGCGACAGCTTCCCATCGTTCACCCGGTTCAGGCACAGTTCGAATAGCGTTCCTTGGGGCGGGGAAGCGATCGAGTACGCGCGCGTCACACGCTTACCGTCCACGTCGCCTGCCAGCGATACGAATTGGCCGGGGATGAACGTAAACTCGGGCGTCTCGGCATCGAAGACAAAGTGGCGAACATCGTCGGCAATGTCCGTGAATTCGACCAGCCGAGCTTTCACGCGGCGCTCCCATCGAGGGCCGTCGAAGCCCGGTCGAGCAGGATGGACGCCAGTGCGGGATGCCCGTCCAAAGGCGGCGTGACGTCGATACGAACTCCGGGGTGCGTCTGTTGCGCCGCTTGGACCAGCGCGGGAAGGTCTCGCTGCAAGTGCAGTCCGAGCGTTAAAAAATACGGGATAATCACAATCCTGGACGCGCCCGATTCCACCGCATCGCGAATAGCTCCAGAAAGGCCGGGATGTCCGCAGTCGAGAAAAGCCGCCTGAACCGGGCGCCCACCCGCCTCGGCCATCGCCGAGCATACCGTGCGCACCGCCTCATTAGCGGACTCGACACTGGAGCCGTGGGCGAACACGATCAACGCTGTCGCGGGTGTACTCACACGATGAGGGACACGGGCGCCTCGGTCTGTCCGGTGCGGGGGAAGAAGGAGCGCAGAAAATCGACGAAGGCGCGGCCCAGCTTGCGCCCGTTATTCTGCTGAATCTCCATCCGCTGCAGGAAGACCAGCACGCCCAGAATATCGAGATCGCGGACGCTCGAGCTGCCACGCTTTTGCGCGATGTCGTCGCGAAGATCTTTCACTGACGCTTGGATCGCCTGAACAACAGAGGCGGCCAGCAGGTTGTCCGGACGGCTTTCGTAATAGAGCCCGCTTTCGCGCGTGCGGTAGGTCCGAACCAGCGCATCCAGCGCGTCTTTCAGATCGGAGTCCACCAGGTTCGGCGTGCTGAGCGCCGCTTCGAGCAGGCTCGCGCTGAGATACAGCAGCAACTTCTCGTTGTCGTGCAGGAACTTCTCGGTGACGCGGATATCGCTGTTGGGGAACGTCGCGGGGTCGGCGATGGGCGGCTCTTCGCGCCGGCGAGCCTCCTCGAGGTAATCGCATTCGAGCGGACAGCGCACAGTCTGCTCCCGTTCGGTGCCGCAGCACAGGGCGCAGATGTCTGCATGCACGCCGGGACAGTAGCGCCGCGGCCGCCTGATCTCGCAAATTCTACAGAGTTCCCGTTCGATACCTTCATCGTATCATCGGGAATAGATGCAACGAGTAGATCTATACCTCAAGCTCGAGTTGGATGTCGATGACAAGGATACGGTTGAGCGCGTGGCCGGTGAGATTTGCCGGCAATTGCTGAAGAAGTACGGCGTGCGCCGGGCGGAGGTGTCGAGTGTTGTGGACCGCGATTGAACGCCGAAATAGGGCGTGCAAACGGCGGCGAATCGGAATATAATTGCTCATCGAATAGCTCTTGTGACGGCTTTTGTAGTAGGAGGTCTCCATGTTTGACAGCCTCGATGAGCAAATCAAAATCGACCTGCATCAGCAGACCACCGGGTCTCAACGCGCGTTGTTGTACCTCGCGGTCGCGCTGGCCAGTATCGTAGTTTTTGGCGGACTCTATTACGGCGTGCGCCTGATGGGATAGGTGGCACGGCGGTGAGCTGGCTGGTGTAGTGGGCCGCCACCGACACCGGCCAGCCAAACCTGAAGCGTATACGAACGGGCGCGCTTAGCGGCTGGCGTCGAGAACTTCTTTGGCGCGCCGCAATTCGGACTGCCAGTGGTCAGACATGTCTTCGAAGCGCCTGAAGAGCGCGTCGAATTTGTATTTGAGAAGAGCAACCAGGACCGCAGTTGCAACAATATACATCGCCGCCGGAACGCCAATCAGCAAGTACAATTGCTCATTCGTCATTCGTCTGCTCCGCTCATGGCAACTATAGCGGCAACTACGGCAACAAAACCAGTGGCGTTCTCGCAAACCCGAACTTGCGTCCCAACTCGTCGACCACGGTGAGCTGGCTCGTATAACGCCCCGGCGCCAGGTTCGCCAGCGGCACCTGCATCTGAAACGGCACCGTCCCATTGCGATTCGGGGCGAGTTGCGCCACCCGGATCGCGGGCGACTCGAACGCCTTCCGCGCGCCCGAAAACAGCGTCAAATCGGCGGCGACGCTCGGCTGCCGGCGCGTCGGATCCGGGGCGGGATCGTACACCTCAAAGTACACATACAAGCTCTGATTCTTGCGAAACACGCGCGTGATGCTCGGCACCAGTTTCTGCCCTTCCTGCACCAGTGGATGCCGCGCGAGCAGCTTCTTCTCACCCGCGGTCGCCGATCCCACCGCCGCCGAAACGGGATCGCGCTGCCCGGCCCACACCACCGAACTCATCCGCAGTTTCGGTGAATCCACGTTCAAATCCGGTATCGTGAACTTTGTCTCGAACGTTCCCATCTTGCCCGACTGATTCTCGCGCGCCAGAAATTTCAGGCTGTACGTGCCCGGCGCAAGCGTCAACCCCGTGTCATACTGCAGCGCCTTGCGAGTTAGTTGCTGCGCGGCCGGCTCTGACAACTTGACCGTAATCGTATCGCGCACGCCCGAAACCAGACGGTTCTTGTCATCCCGAACCTGCCCGATAAAGTCAAGATCCGTCTTCTCCTGCGCGCCCTTCTTCAGCAGCGCCACCGACGAGCCCGGAATCTTTGCCGAGATAGGAACAAAATACGAGCCCTTGTTCAAGCGGAAGTAGTCAATCTCGACCGCGAGCGCAAGCTCATTTACCGGATCGCCTAACTGCAGCGCCTCTTCGAGTTGACGCTCCTTGTCTGACGAATTGTAATTCTTCCACTGCTTGCCCGCATAGTATCCGGCGCGATAATCGAGCTTGGCTTGAAGCTGGTTGTTGAGCCGGATGCGGATCTTTCGGAAGCGGCCGTCCATCGCCGGATTGGTGCTGTAGTAGCCAACAATGTAGTAGCTGTCGACGTCCTTCTGCGCTTGCGTAATTCCGATCGATAGGTCGTTGGAATCGAGCAGCGCCTTGCCACCCGTGTCCGCGGCCAGGCTGTAGAGCGTCTCCTGCTGGTCCTGGAACTTGCCGCGCGCCGAAGTCTGAGTGCGGCCCGAAAATACGCCTGACCCGCGCGGCGAAGCGGCGGAAGCGTCCCCTGCTGGCGCCATCGCCACCAACCCGCGCGCGTCCACCGGATAAAACGCGACATTCGCCCGGACTGCCGCGTTGATCGTAGCCCGCAGTTGCGCCTGGTTCTCGACGCCCGTCTTGCTCACCCCGCTGGAAAAGTACACCAGCGCCTTCTTCTCGGGATACATCGCGAGCTTCTTGGCGGCGGTCTCCAGCGCCGTCAGCTTGCGGTCCGTATTGAAGATGTTGAACTCCGTCTCGTCGGCGACGAACAGCGAACCGTCGTCGCTATCGTCGTTCGCATCGGGCGTGGTTCCATCCACGGCCAGCTCCGACGACTCGCCGATACGGAACTTCTTGATCGTCTCGATCAGCGCCTCGCGATCCGCGGTGAACTCCTCCACCACCTTGAACTGACTCGAAAAGGTCATGATCGAGACCAGGTCGGCCCCGGTCATTTGAGTGCCTAAAAACTTGAGCGCGGCTTCCTGCGCACGCAACTGTTCCTGCGGCGCCATCGACGAAAAATCGAACAGCATCGCGATCAGGCGTTTGTCCTGGAACCGGATACTGCCGGGCGGACCCGGAGTAGGCGCCTCAGGCTTCGGCCGCTCCACGCGCTCCTTGAACGTCTTCGGACCCTCCACGATCGCAGGCAGAACTTCGGCATCCAGCTTCTGCAGCTCGAACACGGAAACCGCTTGCGGCTTGTCGTCCTCAAACAGCGCGAAGTCTTCCTTCTTCAAATTCGTGATCGGCTTCCCCGACTTGTCCTTCACGCTGACGTTCACAATCACGAGGTTCGACGAAGTCTTGAATGTCGCCACCTCCTGCGCGGGCAAGGGCGGGCGCAACAGCGCGAGCACCGAGACGGCGGCCAGCCAGGAGCGTGTTGAAAGCATCTTAGAAACGGAACCTCACTGTGCCTTGCATCGTGCGCATCGCGCCGGCATTGAGTGGAAGTCCGTAGGTGAGCGAGTTCACCACGGTGCCGATACCGGTGATATTGACGTGATTCAGAACGTTGGTCGAATCCATGCGGAACTCGACGCGCCTCCGCTCGCCAAGGCTGAACGAGCGCCCAAACCCGGCATTCATCGAGAAGATCGCGGGTCCATTAATCGTATTGCGGCCTGCGTTGCCAAAACGGCCCGACGGTGGAATGATGAATGCGAGCGGGTTGAAGAACTCGCCGCCTCCGCCGTTCAAAGCGAGGCCCGTCGCATCCGCGCGCCCCGCTCCCACCGCGCCAGTCCCGCTCGTATCGGCCAGAACGCCGAGCACGCGCGCGGTCAGCGGAGTGCCCGAAGAGAACGATAGTCCGCCCGACAGAGTCCAATCCTTCAGCAGCCGCGTGACCAGCGTGTTGTCGGCCGATTTCGCTCCAGGGCCGCCGATTGGCGACGTGATCACCCAGTTCCCGCTGAGCGTGTGCCGCTGATCGAAGCTCGACAGCCCGCGCTCGGCCCGCAGATCTTTATCGTTCTGCGCCACCGTATTTCCAGCGCCGCCAAACGTCGACGAGTTGTCGATCGACTTGCCGAAGGTGTACAACGCGTTCGCTGAAATTCCCCGGCGGAAGCGGCGCATCAGGCGCACCTGCATGGCGTGATAAATCGAATCGCCTTCCGAGCTCTCGTACGTGAATCCCACCGCGTTGCCGATCTGCCGGCGCTCCTCGGCCGTCAGCGGCGACCCCGGAAGCGCGCGGTTGGGCAGCCGTTGAATATCGAGGCGCGTGCCCTTCGTGCCGAGATATCCGAGCTCCAGCACGATGCCGCGCGGCAGATCCGTCTGCACCGACGAGCTCCACGTCTGCGCGTAGCCGACCCGGTAGTTCGGGTCCACCGCGTACGTATTCAAAATCGTCTTGCCCGGCGGAATCAGCCCCAGCCCGGTCTCGATCGTGAGCGGCGCCGCCAAGCTGGTGCTGATCGAAGAAGTAGAGGCGAACGGCGGCTGCGCGGCCATCCGGTTGGCGATCTGGTTATACACGCTGCCGTTGTAGTACACCCCGTATCCCAGCCGTACCGTGGTGTGCGATTTCGCGGTCGGCTTCCAGGCAAGCGATGCGCGCGGAGCGAGGTTGTTCTTATCCGGACGCACCAGCGCCGCGGGTAGCGAACCGCTGTACGATGCGGGCTGCCCCGGCGTAACCACTGCAACGCCGGTGAACCCCGGTGCGACGTCGAGATTCGCAATGTGCCCGTACTTCTCCGTCAACGGCGTGAAATATTCGTACCGCAGGCCGAGGTTGAACGACAGGTTCGGACGCACGCGCCAATCGTCCTGCGCAAACAGGCTGTAGCTGTTCCCGCGAAAATACGTGGCCGACGATCCGAAGCGGACAGAACTGCTCTGCGGCAGACCCAGCAGGAAGTCGGCGAAATCGTAACCCGTGCCCGCCACCGGTTGCCCGCGATCGTCCAGCAGGCTGGTGGAGAGCCCGCTGAAGCTGAACGTGCCGCGCCCGTTTTGATCAGTTAACGTATTCAGTTGCGTGCGCCGGAACTCGCCCCCGAAGCTCACGTTGTGCTGCCCGTGCGACCACGACACCGAATCCTGCAGCGCCGCGCTTTGATTGTGGATCGCCGATGGGCTCGCATCCGTCAGACTCCCGTAATTGGTGAAGCTCAGGTTCGGCGGACCGAAGTTGACCGGATCGCGCGAGGCTCCCAAAATGCCCAACTGGCCGGCAATGTCGCTGCCGTAGGCGAAGAACGGAACCACGTTGCTGGTGTTCCGGTTGAAGTTGAAGCGCAGCGTGTTCAGCATCTTCGCGCTGAAGTTGCGGGTCCAGCTCAAATCCGAATTCCAGCCCATTCCGCTGGTTTCATCCAAAAAACCGAATGGCTGAATATTGTTTCCACTGCGCCGCTGGAAGTTGATGTTCAGCGCTAAACGATCCCTCTTGGTCACGTTTTGACCCAGCCGGACGTTCAGGCTATCGGTGTCCTGCTGATAGGAATCGATGAACACGTAGTTCTGAATAGATCCCGGCTGGTTGGGCAGCGGCATGAAGTTCAAAAGCGCGCGAGCGGTGGGATCGATTCGGCTCAGCGGAATGCGATTGTTCGCGAACGGCGCGCCGGTGGCCGGATCGTATATCGTCGCGGGCGCCATCGTGAAGTCGCCCAGACGCTCGGCCGCGGTCGGCAGCGTCTGCACGGAACGGTACGGATTGTTGGCGCGCGTGCCGGTGTAGTTGATGAACAGAGTCGTGCCTGGCGATTTCACGATCTTCGGGATCACCAGCGGCCCGCCGATCATGAAGCCAAAACGGTCTTGGGAATAAGACGCCTTCTGCGACGCCTGTCCGTTTAATGAGTACGGGCTCGCATCGAGCGCGGAGTTGCGGAACGAGAAGAACACGGCACCGCGCATGCTCTGATTGGTGCGGCTGCGATTGCCGATGAACGCCGCGTTGCCCTGCCGGTCGCGTGGACGTCCCTCGCCCCGGCCGGGTCCGCCGAAGCCGCCGCCACCACGCCCGCCGCCGCCACCAAAGCCGCCACCGCCACGGCCCCCGCCGCCAAATCCGCCGCCGCCCGCACCCGCACCCGGCGCTCCCGGCACGCCCTGTCCATCGGGGTTGCCGTCCCCGCGCATGCCGCCGCGCATCTGTCCGCGCTGCATATCGTCGGGCGCGCCGGTCTGATCTCCGGCCGTGAGCCCCTGGCTGAGGCTCCCATTCACTAAAAAAGATTCTGTCGTCGATTCCTGTTGCTGGCGCGGCTCCTGATCGGCCGCGGCGTCGCGCGTGATCGCCGCAGTCACTTCGGCATCGGCCGTATTCTGCATCGATTGGAATCCGGCGCGGGCGCCCGCTCGCTGCTGGAATCCCGGAGCCGCGGCCGGGGCCGGACGCAGCGCCAGTTCGTAATCGGCCGTCGCATTCCCAGTCACCGGTACTTCGCGGCGCAGCGCGGCAAAACCGAAAAGCTGAACTGAGATCGCCCAGTTGCCAGCTCCGATGTTCTCGAATTTGTAGGAGCCATCCTCGTCGCTCACTGTCGTAAGCTTCTGATCGCCGAGAGTGGCCGTGATGGTAGCGCCGGGAATCGGCTGGCCCGCCGATTTTACCTTGCCGCTAAGAGTGAGAGAGTTTTGGGCCGCACAGAACAGCGCGGCCCAGCAGAACAGAGCCAGCAGGCTCACGCGAGAGATCATCCGGTTCACCTGGCTGGCGTGCATCGCAGCTTTACTTCGCGCGCTTCAAAGTCAATTCGCGCGGATTGCCGCCTTCCCTGGCGATGGACAGCTTCAAGTCATCGCCCGAAACCTTGCCCGTATAATGCATCGTCATTGTGTTGCCCTGCATTTCGCGGGTCACGTCAAACGACACGTTGTCACCGTCGATCTTGCCGTTGGTGATCTTTACTTCCGCGCCCTGGCGTCCGGTAGTCATGCCGTTAAGAGTAGTGCCATCGGAGGTGAACGTGAAATTCACCGGCCGGCTGCCATTGGGCGTCGTCATCTCGCCCGTCCATTTTCCATCGATGCTGGCCGCGAATGCCGCAACCGTCATCAAGCCTGCAACCATTGCGGTTGCAAAAATCTTGCGTAAGCTCATATGTGTAGCCTCCAAAGGGGTCACCATCAAAGATGTCCTCTGCCCGCCGCAAGGTTACTGCACAGTCCTGAGAAGAGAATGGTTTACAAAGAATTAATGTCCCACCACCATCGCCAAAGACCCCCGACCGCCGCGCCGCGACATCCCGAAACTGTCTTGACGTCCACAACTTAGAGTCGCCGCGCGTTCGTTCATGCCCGTGGCTCGCGCCTCCTTCGCCGACAGTCCGTCTTACTCCTGACTCCTGCCTCCTGCCTTCTTCCCCCTTTCCGCCAAGTTTTCCACAGCCTCTTCCGGACCCCAACTCCCGTCAATCCAGTGGCTTGAACCCCATACACCAGGCCTCTATCCACTCGCACCCGCCAGGCCTCCATGCTACATATTGGTCGAGATGGCAACCCAAGCACAGATCCTCGCCAATCGCTCGAATGCGCAAGCGAGCACCGGCCCGACCTCGCCGGAAGGAAAATCAGCAGCCAGCAAAAATGCGACCCGTCACGGCCTCAGCGCCGCATTCCAGGTCCTGCCCCACGAGTCTCGCGACGAGTTCGAAGAGCTCGAAGCCGCTTACCACTCCGAATTCAACCCGCAGGGCCCGCACGAATCGTTCCTGGTCGGCGAAATGATCCAGGCCCGCTGGAAGCTCGCCCGCATCGAGCGTCTCGAAGCCGCCGCCTTCGAACAGATTCTCACCGAACCCGGCTCCGCGGACGACCCCGACTCGCGCATCCTCAACACACTCAGCCGCAGTGGCAACCCGCTCGATAAACTCCAGCGCTACGACGCGGCCGCCAATCGCGCCTACAACTCCGCACACCGCCAGCTCCTCCAAACCCGAGCCGCCGCGAGAAAGGACGTCGACAAATCCGCCCAGGCATTCATCCAGCAGTACCTGAACACGGAAAAACCTCCGAAATCTGCGCCGTTACAAAACGAACCCAAACCCGCCGCCCGGCCCGCGGAGAATCTGGCCCTCCGCCTCTAAAACGCCGCCGCACGAGGAGCGAAAATTGACAAAGGATAACTATTATCATCTAATAAAAGAGTGCCTGATCCGTTGGGCGGCTTCCGCGAGCGCTGTAAACAGCGGGGGCTGGCATTTACGCATCAGCGCCAGGTGATTTTCGAAGCGATCACCGCCGCTAAGGACCATCCCACGCCCGAAGCGATCTACGAAACGGTTCGGCGGCGCATCCCTTCGATTTCGCTCGCGACAGTGTACAAGAACGTTCGAATATTTCTCGATGCCGCCATACTTTCCGAAGTCAGCCTGCATCACGGCTCGCTGCGCCTGGAGGGAAATCCGGAGGCGCATCATCATTTGATCTGCAGCCGCTGCCGCTCCATCACCGATCTGGACAGCAGCGATATGAAACCCGCGCAATTCACCGGCAAAGTCCCGAAAGGGTTCCGCGTGGAGCGTCAGATTGTAGAGATGATCGGGATCTGCGCATCGTGCGCCAAACGGCAGTCATCGAAATAGAATACAGGAGCTAATTACAAAATCATGCTTGGAGTTGGAGACAAGTTTCCCGCGTTTTCGCTAACCGCCACGGTCAGCACCGACAAGAACAACGCTTTTAAAACCATCACCGCCAACGATTATTCGGGCAAGTGGAAGGTCTACTTCTTCTGGCCGAAGGACTTCACCTTCGTGTGCCCCACCGAGATCGCGGCGTTCGGCAAGGCCAACCGGGACTTCACCGATCGCGACACCCAGGTGCTCGGCGGCAGCACCGATTCTGAGTTCGTCCACATGGCGTGGCGCCAGAATCATCCCGATTTGAAGGATCTGCCCTTCCCCATGCTCGCCGACATCAAGCGCGAGCTCACCACGGAGTTGGGCATTCTCGATCCGAAAGAGGGTGTCGCTCAGCGCGCTACTTTCATCGTCGATCCCGACAACATTATTCGTTTCGTCATGGTCACGGATCTGTCGGTCGGTCGCAATCCGCAGGAAGTGCTGCGCGTGCTCGACGCTCTGCAAACCGATGAGCTCTGCCCCTGCAACTGGCAGAAGGGCGAAGCTACGCTGGTGGTCTAAAATGACGATCGAGCAACTTTCCGAGCGCATCCCGAGCTACGCCAACGACCTGAAGTTGAATCTCGGCGCGGTCCTGCGCCAGACGGAGTTGAACGAGCAGCAGTTGTGGGGCACGGCGGTCGCCAGCGCAATCGCCTCCCGCAATCCGGACCTGACGGCGGCCGTTTTATCCGAGGCTCAGTCCCATCTCACGCCGCAAGCCATGGAAGGCGCCAAAGCAGCGGCGGCTGTCATGGGCATGAACAACGTTTACTACCGCTTCCTGCACTTGACCGAAAACGAAAAATACCGGACCATTCCGGCGCGTTTGCGGATGAACATGATCCGCCAGCACGGTACCGATCCGGTCGATTTCGAACTGTGGTGCATCGCTGTATCGGCCATCAATAATTGCCAGGCCTGTGTGGCATCGCACGAGAAGGTGGTTCGCGAGAAAGGTCTCGGCGAGGAAGCGGTGATCGCCGCCGTTCGGGTCGCCTCCGTGATGCACGCAGTGGCATCCGTGCTCGACGCCGAAGCGGCGTTCAAAACGGACACGCAGCCGCTCACCGCGCAAGCAGTCTGAAACACCTTCGCTTCGCGCGAGTCCACCCCATGGAGACTAAAATGGCCCACTCGCGCGAAGACGGAATCAAAAAGCTCTCATCCCTGATCAAAGACATCAAGATCTGCATGCTCACCACATGCGACGCCGCGGGCGACCTGCATAGCCGCCCGATGGCCAATCAGCAGGTGCAGTTCGACGGCGACCTCTGGTTCTTCACCGGAAAGAGCACCGGCAAGACAGGCGAGATCCAACACAACGCGCGGGTGAACGTCAGCTTTGCCAACCCGAGCGACAACCAATATGTGTCCATATCGGGGCGTGCGGAGTTAACCGGTAACCGGGCGAAGGCGAAGGAGCTTTGGAACCCGCTGTACAAGACGTGGTTCCCTGAGGGCCTCGACGATCCGGACCTGACCTTGCTCAAGATCAACGTCGAGACAGCCGAATACTGGGATTCGCCCAACGGCGCCGTGGTCCATCTTCTCGGAATCGTCAAATCGCTTGCCACCGGCCAGCGCTCCGATCCCGGCGAACACGAAAAGGTTAACTTAAAGCACTAGCCAAAACGCTGTCCCACGGTTTGCGGTATGGGCGCGATAGCATGGCCGAAGCTTCCCGGTCGCCCTCGATCGTTTCCGTATCCGGGTTCCATCGGACCTGCCGGCCCAGCCGCAAACTGATGTTCGCCAAGTGGCACGCGACGGCGGTCTGATGCCCGTCTTCAAGCGCCGCGATCGGCCGCTGACGCGTCTTCACGCAATCGAGAAAGTTGCGGACGTGCAGATCGAACTGTTGAGCCGATGAGCCCGGCTCCTGTATGGCTTTCGTCCACGGCTCCGGTTTCGCGTGCGAACGGACCGGACCGCCGGTGGGTGCGCCCTGGAATACCGGAATCGCGTTCGCCGGATCCGCCTTGTTGTCGGGGAAAACTTCGAAGCCCCGGCGCGAAATCGTCATGCTGCCCTTCGTTCCGAAGATTTCGAGACCCGCTGCGGCGCGCCGTCCGGCGCTGGCCTCGCGATGCGACCATGCGGCCGTGAACTTCGGATATTGAAACAGGGCATCCTGGGTGTCCGGCGTCTCGCCGTCGTCTTCCAGGACGAAACGCCCGCCCATCGACGACACCGCCGATGGGCCGCGCACGCCTAGGACCCATTGCACGATGTCGATCTCGTGCGCGCCGAGATTCGTCATCTGGCCGCCCGAATAGTCCCAGAACCAGCGGAAATGATAGATGCCCCGGTGCGGCGAATACGGCCGCCGCGGCGCGGGCCCGAGCCACATGTCGTAGTCGAATCCCGGCGGCGGAGTCGATCCCTCCGGCCGTCCAAAGCCCGGATAGATGTTGCGGTATGCGCCCATGCGCGCGTTCATCAACGTTCCGAGATAGCCGGAGCGCAGAAGCTCGCGCGCCTTTTGATAATGCGGTCCGCTGCGCTGTTGTGTGCCGACTTGAACCACGCGGTTGTACTTGCGCGCCGCCTTTAACATCCATTGCCCTTCGGCGATGAATAAGGTCAGCGGCTTTTCGACGTAAACGTCCTTTCCCGCGGCGCAGGCCATGATTGTTGCGAGCGCGTGCCAGTGATCGGGCGTCGAAACAATTACGGCATCAATTGTTTTATCGTCCAGCAGCTTGCGGAAGTCGGGATACGCCTTCGCGCGCCCTCCGCAAGCCTGTACACCTTGCTCCAGTCGCGGCTGATAGCAGTCCGACATCGCGGCCAGATCCACGTCGCGCTGATTCTTAAAATCGAAGACATGCTGAGCGCCGATCAGCCCGTAGCCGATAAAGCCGGCCTGCACGCGGTCGTTGGCGCCCTGTATCCGGCTATACGACAGCGCCGTCGCGGCAGTCAGAAACTTGCGGCGCGTCGATGCCACGCGATCAGAACCCCCCTCGAGGCCGGTATCCGGGACGCACCTGGATGCGGTACTTCTTGCCCGCATCCGACGGGATATCGATTTTGATCTTGCGGAACCCGTCGTTCGGATTCGGCTGCGGATAGTACGTGATCGTGTACGAGTTGCCGAGATCCTCGCGGATCGATTCGAACGCTTCCACCTGCTTCTGCCAGGTCTTGGCGAAGTACGATTTACCGCCCGTGCGGTTCGAGATCCGCTTGAACACGCCGCTCGATATCGGGTCCTTGTTCACCTCGTTGGTCGAGATGACGTAGATCGGAATGCCTTCATCCTCCGCCACCGCGCGCACATCGTCGGGCGCCACCATGCTCGCGTTGTCGGGACCGTTAGAGAACACGATCACCACCTTGCGGCCGGGCACTTTGGCGGCGTCGCGCAGAGTCAATAAGAGCGCGTTGTACAGCGCCGAATCGTCGCCCGCAACAGCTTTGCGCAACCCGTTGATGGCCACCGTGCGATCCTTGCTCAACGGCGAGGTGCGGGAAAGATTGCGGCTGTACGTATACAGCGCAACCGAGTCCGCGCGGTCCAGGCCGCGTACGAAATCGGCGATCGCATCGGAGGCATACACGAACCCGCGGTACATGTAGTTGCTGGTATCGAAGAGTACGAAGACATTGGTACCGACAAAAGCGTCGGTGCGTGATTCAACAGTACCTTTCGGGTCCGCCTCTGCGATCAACGGTTTCACCGAGCCATCTTCGGCAACTTGAACCGGCGGCTTATTGCCCTCGGCGAAGGTGACGATCTTCTGGTCGATCCCGTCTTCGGTGATTTTGAAATCCTTGGGCTTGAGCCCGTTAATATACCGGCCTTTGCTGTCCGTCACCGTGAAGCTCAACACCACCATGTCGACCTTCACGCGGAACACCGGCCGCTGCCCCTCCTGGGCCTTGGTCGGACCCAAGGCCAGAAGGCATGCGGTGGCGGCCAGCGCCGAATCTCGAAGTAACCTCACTGGTTCCCTCCCGAAACCTTATTAGACCGGAATCGCCCGCCGCTCAGAACCCGGCTCCGGTCAAAGCAGCCTGACGGTGACTCTTACGGACGTCGTCGCCCACCATGCGCAACGAGCGCAGCAGGGCCGGCCAGTCCTCCAGATGGGTGGCGAAGATGCGTTCCACTGTTTGCTGCGTCCACGCCGGCACCATCACGTTCAACTGTGAAGGCGGCACGTGCAACTCATCGGCCAGCGCCGCGTAGTACAGCAGGTTCGATTCCCAGCTTTCAGCCAGCATGCGGCTCGAATATCCCATCAGCGTGGGAAACGTGCGCAGGTTCAACAACTCGGGCACATACGAATTGGTCAGCGTAGGTTTGGGTGTTCCGAAGGCGCGTGAAATGGCGGTGTAGTTCACCTCGTCCGGCGATTCCGCGGCGATGCGTTTCATCTCGGCGGCAATCGGTCCTTCGACATTCTTGGCGCGCGCTCCTTCGGCCGCGATCAGGAACATCTCCGAAGGCATCACGTTGTCGAGCGCTCCGGCGACATCGCCCGCCTCGAGCAACCGCTCCACTTTGCGCGCGCGGCTCGGCGGAGCGTGGCGCTGCAGTGCGGCGATCACTACCGCACGCATCTCGCTGTCCATCGCTCCCTGCGCGATCAACGATTCGGCGAACGACATATGCGCTCCCACCCAATGCATCTGTGCGGGAGTCACGTTCCAATAGCGCGACACCGTTGCGGTCACCAGAAGCTGAGGCACCAGATCGCCCCAGATCAGCGCCTGCTCGCGCGACGGGATCAGGAAGTTCTGTTCCGCTTCCGCCAGCGCATACGGCAAGCCGGACAGCGATCCGACCAGACGTCCCCCGGCATTTGCCGGCCAGCCGCTGCCGAACACATCCGTCGATTTCCAGGTCTGCGTCGAACCCTGCATCCCCAGGAAGTCGTGGCTGCGCACGAAGCTCGGATTGGTTCTCAGGATCTGAGCACCCGGCGGTGCGTAGTGGATATACGCCATGCCGACCAGAGTGTCTCTCAGCAGCGGAGCCAACTGGCCGCGCAGGTCCTTCAACTTCTCTCGATCGTTGGAGGCTTTATCGACGGCCGCGCGCAGGTTCACCTTGCGCTCGTTCTCGATGTGCTTCTCGCTCCAGTATCCGAACGCGAGCGAGTTGCGCTCCACAGTGCTGAGCGAAGAGCGCGGCAACTGGATTTCGGAGATGCGCGTCGCAAGTTTATTCACCAGCGCCGTGTCGATCTTTTGACCCTTCGATACCTTCTCGAGATTGTCGGCAACATCGAAGATGGTCTGCAGCGAGATCAGGCGCTGCGCTTCAAACAGACGGATCATCGCCTGTTCCATCTGGGTGCGCGCATCCGAATCGGCGGTGGACGCAGTGCCGGCCATCAGATCGATCAGGCGGTCCTGCGCGGAAGCATCGGGGGACGCGCCAGTCGCTCGCAACAACGTCCGGACGCCGCTCCGGCCGGCATCGAAGACATCGCGCTCGGCGCGAGATCCGTCGAAAGGTTGGAGTATCGCGGCCAGCGTAGCGTCAGCCTGCGCGGGCGGAATCGATCCCTGCCGGCAAAGAATCTGCCAGATCGCGAGCAGCGCCTGGAGAGTGCCAATACTATCGGAGCGAACCAACTGATCCTTGATCTTCGATGTGACCTGGGCCGTATCGAGGAACAGGTTCACGGTCTTATCGGTAATTCCGGGAGCTTCTCCAAACAGGCTGTACTGCGCGCCGAAATTGCGGTACTCCCGCGCCAGCCGGTCCACCGTGTCCGTCTGGAACGGCATCGCGCGGCGGCGTTCGGCGTCACTCAGCGCCATAAAGATTTTCAGCGGCTCGTTCTCCACGGCTTTGCGGCACAAAGCGAACAGCGCCTCCAGCACGTCGTCGGGCTCTTTCCATCCGGCGGCCGACTTGGTGAGCTTGCCATCGTACTTGCCGTGCGGGTGGTTGATGAATAGGTTCTTCCACACGTCGATCCCGCCAGGGATGTGCGGGCGTCCATCCGCGTCGAAGCGCAGACGCGTGGTCAGCAGCATCAGGTCGGTGTTGGACCGGAATACTGGACGAGCCGGACCGGGACTGGTGACCTTCCCGCGCAGTCCGTTATAGAAGCGCTTCAGGCGCTCCGGTTGTGTCAGATATGCGAGAGCCGGCCCGTCGATGCGCGAAAGGACATCGAAGTAGCTCGCCAGCCATCCGTCGTCGCGAACAATCAGCTTCTCGAAGAACTGGGCGCCCTTTTCGGGATTCGCTCCAGCGAGATCGGCCCACGCCTTCTCAGACCGCGGCGCGCCAGGAACCATCGCGCGACCATTGCGAATCTCGAACATGCCGCCGAAGAAGTCCAGAACGTGCGAGTAGGCCTTGATGCGTTGCACCGGCATGTGCTTGCGTAGATCTTCGGCCGTGCCGGGATCGAGCTTGGAAAGCCCCAGATACAAGCGGCACAGCGACGGATCGGAGATGAAGTAGTCGATGAAGTCGCCAGAGCCCTTCTCGCGCGCCGACAACCAGTACTCGGTGCCATACAGCACCGGGATCTGAGTGGGTTTGAAGTCGTATACGAACGGGCGATTCGTGCGCAGGCTCTGTTCGAGGTTCGCGAGCGGGAAGCCCGAGTCGATGGTGAGAAAGGCGCGCGTGGCGTTCACCGTTTCCAGCACGACGTCGCTACCGCAACCGCCGCGCATGCGGTAGCCGATGACGCGAAGCAGGTCGGCAGTCTGCGCCGACTCGCACGTCTCGATCTTGATCTCCTTGCCGGCGCCGGCGAGCTTTTCGAGTTCGCGCGCTTGAGAAAGATAGCGGACAACCAGCTTGAGGTACTCAGTCTGATCGAGGCCCTCGGAGCTGTTCGTCGCCTGATAGCCGTTGGTGACGATGTTGCGGGCCAAGGCAGGCAGCAGATCGTCGGGCGCGAGATCGGGCGAGAGCGCAGCCATTCGAGCGAACGAGCGGATGGGGCCGGGAAGCGCGACCACTCCTTTACTAGCGCCCGCGTTCGATGCGGCGCCGAGCGACAGCCCGGTACCGCCTGCGTTCTTATATATCTCGAGGTGACGCGCCGCGGCGGTTCGGTCGCCGGAAAGCAGATCGAGAGTCACCAGACGGCGCGCTAGAACCTTGCGGTCGACGCCGGGCCGGTCGAGCAGTCTCTCATACGCGGCAGTTGCGGAGGAGTCGTGATGGCGGTCGAGAAACTCGGCATTGGCCAGTTGCGCGGCGCTGTCGTTGGACTGCGCGGCGTTCTGCAGGAATTCGCGCGCCGCAGCCGCGTCCCCCTTGCGTTCCATATCCCAAGCCCGGCGGGCATAGTCGTCCGCGGCGAAACCACACGGCACGTACAGAAATATAGCGAGGACCGGTACGACGAACTTCATGTCTCTCCCTCTCTTGGATAAATACTGTAACACTGGCGGCGAGCTTGCGGCTGAGCGAGGCGCGCGGCACCCTGCCCACCGTGATTCTTCTGGACACCTTCTACAATCGCTGGTATTATAACTGTATCTTTAAATAGTCAGCGACTCATATTAGTCCCAATATGGAACCGGATTTGAGTATCGAAGAGCGGGAAGCGCTTGCGCGTTTTCTGGTGAAGGTCATTTCCGATGTCGATAAGGTTTCGGCTCTGTTCGAGTCACGCGGAGCGGATGCCGCAAGACCGCGAGCAGCCAAAGCCAATCTCGAAGCGACACTTGCCGAATTGTCCCCTGAACAGAATCTGCCGGCTAAAGTCCTGACCTACGCCCACGACCACTACTAAACCGGCGAAGCTCACCGCTGCTGAGGTCCGGCGTCTGCTGCCGTCGATGCCGTTCAACGCTCTACTCGGAATCCGTCTCACGAAGTTGCACCACGACGGGTTAACGATTGAATGCACGCTGCGCCCCGACTTGTTGAACAGCGCCGGGGTGTTGCACGGCGGCGTGACAGCTACCCTCGCCGATGCGGCCGTCGGTATCGCGCTCAACCGGCACTTCGGCGGCAAGCGTCCGATCACAACAGTCGAGCTGAAGATCAACTACTTTCGGGCCGTCGGTGCAGGAAAGGTCTTCGCTCGCGCTCACCTGCTGCGCACCGGCTCTACACTGTGCGTGGGCCGCGTGGACATGGTCGACAGTGAGCGCAACCCAATCGGAACGGCGCTGGTAACGTATATGTTGCTGGACGCTGCCGGGCGCCAGCGCGCGTAGCCCGTCTATCCGATCTCGACGCGATCCATGGCCAGGAACTCGCGGATGTGCGGGTGATCGGATTTCTCGAGATCCGCCGTGGGTCCGAAAAAGATCGCTTTGCCTTCGAACAGGAATACGACCCGGTCCGCAACCTTGCGCATGAGTTCCAGATCGTGAGTCACCACGACAGAGGTTAACCGCAGTTGCTTCTTTAGCCGCAGCATCAGATTGCCGAGGTGATCGGACATGATGGGATCGACCATCGTGGTCGGCTCATCGTAGAGGATGCATTCCGGTTGAGCTGCCATGGCGCGCGCGATGGCGATGGCGCGTTTGAAGCCGGTCGACAAGTCGGTGGGATACATGTCCCGGTATTCCAGCAGATCGACCATCTTCAACAGGCCGTCGACGATCTCTTCCTTATTCGCCTCGTTGTAGTCGTCCCGCAATTCCAGGCTGAACAGAATGTTTTCGCCAACGGTTAGGGAATCGAATAGCGCGCCCGATTGAAATACCATGGTGACCTTCTTCCGAATGCGCCGCATTTCCGCTTCGGTGAAATCGGTGATATCGGAATAGGAAACGATGACGCGGCCCTGGTCCGGCTTGAGGAATCCCATGATGTGGGAGAGTGTGACGGACTTGCCGACGCCGCTGCGCCCGATGATGGCCAGTGTCTCGCCCGCATCCGCGTGAAAGCTGATATCGACTAATATGGGCCGGTCGAACGTCTTATAGACATGCCGGAATTCGATGTAATGGGGAAACTGCTCATCCATGGGCAGCCAAGTCCTCGGGAGTATTGAGATTGGAGAAGCGCCGCTCATCCTTCACCGGCACCTTGAAAGTCTTCAGCGACTCCAAGACGGCCCACATCGCGAACTGGCCGCGGTCGAGCGCGCGTTCGAGTGTTGGAAGCGCGGATCTGTGGTAAACCGCGCACAATGGCTCGACGTTCGTCAGTCCGGCCGGAGCGACGCATTCCGATTGGCCAGTTTTTGTGAGGGCCACGGTGATGAGCGACTCGAGAAATTGACTATCGAGATTGGGCATATCGCAGGCGACAATCAGATTCCAGGGCTGGCCGGAAATCGAAAGAGCAGTGACCACGCCGGCCAGCGGACCACATCCGGGGCGAAGATCGGCGACCACGGGCAGGCCGAGATGAGCGTAGCGTGCAGGGTCGGCAATGATCGTCACGTTCCCGGCGGCCTGGCGGACTTGCCCGGCAGTGTGCTCCAGCAGCGTGCGCCCGCGGAAGGGCAAGAGCGCTTTGTCCCGGCCCATGCGATTGCTCCGGCCCCCGGCCAGAACGAATCCGGCGGCATGTTCCGGCATGAGATGATGGTAGCATCGCGTCGAAACGCCGTCCCTGCCCGGGCCGCTGGGGCAGGATCGAAATTTGTTCTGCCTTCACATAGGCTATCGTTAGAGAACAGAATGGTGTATATTTGTTTTTTACTATTCTGGGGAATTATGACCTCAGTTCGGGCCGCCAACTCGGTTCCGCCGGTCCACGCCGCGACAACGGTGGTGCGTGCGGACTCCCGCACTGGCCGCCTGGTTCGAACCGTGGTGGTCAACCCCAAGGTGATTCCGCCCAAGGCGGCGGATCGTGCAGCAAGCGGGAGCGCTTCGAGCGGCGCCGTGTTGGATGATTTGGTGGAGCAGGCTGCCAAGTCCTACGATCTGGACCCGCTCCTGGTTCATTCGGTAATCCAGGTGGAGAGCAATTACAACCGCTACGCGATTTCGAATAAAGGGGCGGAGGGACTGATGCAACTTATTCCGTCGACCGCGCGTCGGTTCGGGGTTGCAAACAGCTTTAACGCCAAACAGAATATCGATGGCGGCGTGCGGTATTTGAAGTACCTGAAAAACATTTTCGGTGACGACCGGCTCGCGCTGGCGGCTTATAACGCGGGTGAGGGCGCGGTTGCGAAGTACGGTTGGATCCCGCCGTATGCTGAAACGCGGGACTATGTGTACCGCGTCGGAAAGAAGTACGGTGAAGCCCGGCGGGCTGCTGCCCGGAAGCCGGTGGTGGCCCAACAGCCCCCGCCTCCTCCGGCGGAAGAACATCCCAAGCTGGAATCGGTTCAGGACGAAGAAGGCAGGATCTTTCTGCGGACGAGGTGAGAATGCCGGCCAGGGAGTGGCGCGCTAGCGTGGACTGTTTTACCCTGCTATCGCTGGTGTGCCTGCTCTTATTGCCGGCCGCCTCGGCGCGCACCAAGGCACGGAAGGTGGTGGCCGATGCCCCCGAAGCCGACACGACGGGACGCGTCACCGATGTCCGATTCTGGTCGTTATACGATGCCACCCGCGTCGCCGTTGAAGTAACCGGCGAGTTCGAATTCCGCTACGACCGGTTGACCAGCCCGGATCGCATTTTCTTCGACATCTCAGGCGTCAAGCCGGCGCGCGTACCCAAGGGGACTGAGAAGATCCCGGTTGGAGATCAACGCGTGAAGCAGATCCGCGTGGCGGAAACACAGCCCGGAACGACGCGTATCGTACTCGATCTCGAGGGTCCAGTCGAAGCCGTTGCCTCGCAGCTTTCGAACCCGAGCCGTTTGATGATCGAGGTTCGCGTGTCGGACAAGAGTGTCTCTCCTTTGACGGCGTGGGCGAACCGCTACTCCAACCCATCTAGCGCGAAGAGTCCGGAGCCGGCCATCGAGACGCAGGCGCCTCCTCCGGTGAAGTTGACGGTTCCGAAGGTGGAACTGCCCGCGCCGGCGCCGAATCCGGTACTGGAACGCACAACTCGGGCGGCATCGGCGAAATTACTTGCGCCGCCTCCGTTTGATGGTCTGGTTTCCACTAAGCCCAAGGAGCCGGCTCCCGCCACTGCCGCCGCCGCACGGCGCAATTCGTCGGGCGAACGTTCGATGACGCGCGTGCTGGGGCTGAAGCTTGGGCGGGTAGTGCTCGATCCGGGGCATGGTGGACACGACGGCGGAACGCGCGGACCGGGTGGTCTGCTGGAGAAGGACCTGGTTTTGGATGTGGCCAAGCGTTTAGGCGAGTTGATTGAGACACGGTTGTCGAGCGAAGTCGTTTTCACGCGGGATGACGACAGCTTTGTGCCACTCGAGGAACGGACTCGGATCGCCAACCGGCATAGAGCCGATCTGTTTTTGTCGATTCACGCCAACTCTTCCCCGGCACGGTCGGCGTCCGGGATCGAGACGTACTATCTGAACTTCACCGAGTCGAAGAGTGCGCTCGAGGTGGCGGCGCGGGAAAACGCGAGTTCGGAGCGGTCGATTTACGAGTTGCGGGACCTGTTGCAGAAGATCGCTCTCAAGGACAAGTTAGAGGAATCGCGCGAGTTTGCAAGCCACGTGCAGACTTCGCTATCGACGCTGGCGGCCCGTACTAATGCCTCATCGAGAGACCGGGGCGTTAAGAAGGCACCGTTTGTGGTGCTGATCGGCGCGTCGATGCCTTCGGTGCTCGCTGAAGTAGGCTTCGTCAGTAATCCTCACGATGAGAACCTGATGAAGAGGGCCGAGTACCGGCAGAAGATCGCCGAGGCGCTGTACAAGGGCATCGCGCAGTACGCCGCCGGGTTAAGCCACTTCCAGGTCGCGCGGCAGAAGTCCAGCGAATAGACGTTACGCCGGGACGCCGTCGCTCATGAAAACGACCCGGTCGCGGCCTTCCCGCTTGGCCCGGTACAGGGCCTCGTCCGCAGTCCGGATTAACGCATCCCCGCGGGTCGGAGAGCCCGGCTGCAGGCTGGTTGCGCCGAAACTTCCGGTCAGGGTGAGCGGGAGATCGCCGAGGATCATGGGTTCACTGCGCAATTCCCGGCGCAGACGCTCGGCTTGGCCGAAGGTACACGCCTCATCGCAGCCCGGAAGCACAATCAGAAACTCCTCGCCGCCATAACGGCCGATCGCGTCATAGGATCGAATGGAGGCCTGCATACGCCGGACCGCCTCTTTGAGAACGGCATCGCCGGCCGAGTGCCCGTAGGTGTCGTTGATGGACTTGAACTTGTCGAGATCGGCCATGACGAGGCCTAAGGGCCGCTGTTCGCGGGCGCTACGAGCCAGTTCCCGATTGAGGATCTCCAGAATGGACGACCTGTTCCAGATGCTGGTGAGAAAGTCCTTGGTGGCCTGCTCGGTAAGAGCTTCGCGCGCGGCGACCAACTCGGCCTGCAGTTCGATGATCCGTGTACCTGCCCGCAACCGGACTTTCAATTCATGCTGATCGAACGGTTTGGTGAGGTAATCGTCGGCGCCCGATTCCATGCCTTCGATCAGATCCTCCTTTAAACTCTTGGAGGTCAACAGAAGCAGGTAGGTATATTGCGCCCGGGCGCGCTTTCGAACCAGGTGGCATACTTCCGGCCCGGTTAAGCCCGGCATCACCCAATCCAGAATGGCTATGCTCGGCGCGTCTTCCTTCTGTAGATAGTTCCAGGCCTCGATTCCGTCGCAGCCGACGATGACGTCATAGCCCCATTTGCGAAGAGTGGCATCTAGCAAGTGCCGCGATACGATGCTGTCGTCTGCAATCAGAATCTTCATTCTGTTCGGCAGGGCTGGTTGGACCGGCATGGCGGCTACCGCTTATCGTACCCACCCACCGGCTACCGGACGCAACCCATTGCCGTCCTGACATCACAGATCGGCAGGTGCTGGCTAGAACTTTAGTTCCACGCCTTTCGATGAAGAAAAAAACCGCTAGGCGTTTGCGTACATCTTCAACTAAGATTAAAGAGTATCATATCTCATCCTCAAATGAGGGCTCGATGATCTATTCCCGTTCCGCCGAATACGCGATCCGCGCTTTCATCTTCCTGGCGCAGGTGCCTCCGGGCAAGTACGCCATGGTGAAACAGATAGCCTCAGAATCCGATATCCCTTCGCACTTTCTGGCCAAGATCCTGCAGCAACTCGCCCGGCAGGGCTTTCTCAGGTCCAGTAAAGGGCCTACGGGTGGATTCTGTTTGCGCCACCCGGCAAGCGACATCACACTGTTGCAGATCGTCGAATCGATTGACGGGCTGGCGGACTACCAGCGCTGTATCGGCGGGATGAGCGAGTGCAGCGACGAGATGCGCTGCGGGATGCACGATAGCTGGAAAGGCCTTCGTTCGCGTATCATAGAGTATCTGGAAGGCACGACGGTGGAGCAACTGTCGAAATCTTTCGACCAGAAAAAACTGGCGCTCGATAAAGCGAAGAAGAAGCGCGCGACTGAAAAAGTCGCCGTCGCACGGCGTGGCTGACCGGTCAAGGAGAAAGCATGCAGAATTCGGTCCTGGTCCCGATGGTTGTCGAGCAGACGTCGCGGGGCGAGCGCGCGTTTGATATTTACTCGCGCCTGCTAAAGGAAAACATCATCTTCCTGGGGACGCCGATCGACGACAATGTGGCCAACGTGGTGATGGCGCAGATGTTGTTCCTCGCCGCGGAAGATCCGGAGAAGGACATTTCGCTGTACATCAACTCTCCAGGTGGATCAATTACAGCGGGGCTGGCCATTCTGGACACGATGAACCTGGTTGAACCCGACATTGTGACCTATTGCATCGGACAGGCTGCGTCGATGGCCGCGGTGCTGCTCGCCTGTGGAACCAAGGGGAAGCGCTACACGCTGCCTCACTCGCGCGTGCTGATTCACCAGCCTTCGATGAGCGGACTCGCCGGACAAGCTACGGACATCGACATCTACGCCAAGGAAATCCTACGGATGCGCCAGACTCTGAATGAGATCCTGGCCAACGCGACGGGCCAGAACATCGAGCGCATCGCCCGCGATGTGGACCGCGACTACATCATGGAGTCGGAGCAGGCGCTGAACTACGGCATCGTGGACCGCATCATCTCCAGCCGCGAGTTAACGCCGGTTCCCGCGCGGTAGATGCCGCGGCTCATACCTGCGCCGGCGCGCATCGCCGTACCGGGCGGCAAGCTGATCGACGAATACGCCGGTGCTGTGAACTCCGCAACCCCCGGGGTCAGCGTCGCCCATATGCGGAGCCCGGCAGGATGGTCGGAGCCGGGACAACGTCCTGATTTCGACGAGTACACTTTGGTCCTGCGGGGATCGTTGCGCGTCGAGTACGAATCGGGCATCACCGATGTACACGCGGGCCAGGCGATCATAGCGGCGAAGGGCGAGTGGGTGCGGTACAGCACTCCTCGAGAAGGCGGCGCTGAATACGTCGCCATCTGCATTCCGGCGTTCACGCCCGATGGCGCTCATCGCGACAAATCCTAAACGCTTTCTAGGGCAAGAACCGCCGGAAACAATCACTTGCTTACGCGCGTGGCTCTGAATACTCACTTGCTTACGGGCGTGGCTCTGATGCTCACTTGCTTACGCGCGTGGCATGATCGATAACAGGCAATGCGCCTGCATCGTTCTCCCTAACGGCTAATAAGCGATGCTGCTTTGAAAGCGCTTAGGATTCATCTCAATCGCGCGAAACGCATTGCATCTCGCTTCAGCCCGGCAAACCGAACTGTTCAGCGGCGCCTGGCCGGGAGCCGCTTGAACAACATGAGGCTGCTCAAAAGTGCGCCGATCGCGCCAATCAGCAACCATACCGCCCCGCGGAATTGATCCGATCCGCCCGTATAGTAGAACGGCGACAGAAAGAACCCGCGGATCATCATGATCACAACGAACAGGCACCAGAACGGGAAGGCGTAACGGAACAGACCGGTTACGGCGAGCAACGTCAAAATCAGCCCGATCACGCTCAGCGCCATGACCCAATGGGTGAGAGACGCGCCCTCCCAAGGCAACATCGGCAATTGGAGATTGTGTCTCCCGCCGATCAATACGACCGTGGAAACCAGGAACAGGAACAACGAAAGCACGACGTGATAGAGATAACTATACAGGCGGAGCACCGCGCCCAGAATGTCCAAGAAAATAGCCTCCGAATAAGTGCAAAGATATTGTATCAGTACCAGACCGGCAACACGAGCATCAGCGGGATGTTGACCATGCCTTATAATGAAGGTGAAACCTGCGTCAGGAGTTAGCCGTTCAAATCCAGCAATGGGACCGTCCACGCCCGCCGCTCGCAAACTCGAGATTCTGCACGCGATCGTTAGGGCATACATCGAAACCGGTGAGCCTGTGGCGTCGCGCAGCGTCGCCCGCAGCCGCAAGGATAACCTGAGCGCGGCCTCGGTGCGAAACGTGATGGCCGACTTGTGCGACGAAGGGTTTCTGGCCCAGCCCCATACTTCCGCCGGTCGCATTCCGACGGAGAAGGCCTTCCGCAGCTATATCAACTCGCTGCTGGCCAACAACCGGCTGCTGTCTACCGAGCTCTCGCGCGTGCGAGCCGGGCTGGGCCGCATGGACACGATGGAAGACCAGCTCGAGCGGACGTCGCACATTCTGACCGAGATGAGCCGCAACGTGGGAATCGCGGCGGCGATACCGGCGGCGAGCGAACATCTGGACCAGATCGAACTGCTCTCGCTCGGTGAACGCCGGGTGCTGATGATCGTGGTGACCAAGAATCGCGCGGTGCGGCAGCGCATGGTGACGCTCGACGAGCAGATCTCGGAGCAGGACCTCGAATCCATTCGCAATTACGTGAACCAAAACTTTAGCGGGTGGGTTTTGAGCGACGTGCAGGGGGAGTTGAACCGCCGTCTGGATGAGGAGAGCGCGGCCTACGATGCCATCCTGCGCCAGTTGACGTTGCTGAACGATAAGGGGCTGCTGGAGATCGGGCTTGCGCCGGAGATTCACATGGAGGGCGCCAGCAATCTGATCGGGTTGGACCTGCATTTGACGCGCGAGAAGATGCGCGAGCTGTTCCGGGCGCTGGAAGAGAAGAAGAAGCTGCTACAGTTGCTGGACCGGTTCCTGCATAGCGGCCAGGGCGAGTTAGCCGTCCACGTCGGGCTTGCCGATGCGCATCCGAGCATGGGCGAGCTGTCGCTGATCGGGCTCACGGTGGTTCTGCCCACTGGTTTGAGCGCGAAGGTGGCCGTGCTGGGTCCGATGAGAATGGATTATGGCAGGGTATTATCGGCTGTTCTGCACGTCGGTCAAGCCTTGCAGAGCTCACAGGAATAGGTGAAGTCGAACCCTACCCCGGATGCTCCGGGTCCTTTTCGTGGCCTGGGAAGAAACTCCTTGTTACGCTGGTTATCAGAAGTGATGGAACCGAAAAACCCCACGACAGACACGGTTGATGAGACGGCCGGCAATGGCACGGTCTCCGGCGACGGTGACAGCCAGGTCGCGTCTCTGGCCTTGGAACGCGACCAGCTCGCGACCGAAAAAGCGGAATTGCAGGACCTGTTTCTACGGCGCCAGGCGGAGTTTGAGAACTACCGGCGCAGGGTCGACCGCGAGAAGTCGGAATTCGTTCAATACGCGTCGAGCGAGGCCGTGAGCGCCATGCTGCCGGTTCTGGACGACTTCGAGCGCGCTTTCAAACAGGAGACCACCGACGCGGAGTATCAGCGCGGCATGGAACTGATCTATCAGCGTTTTCTGGATGCCCTAAAGAAACTCGGGCTGGAGCCGATTACCTCAGTAGGGCAGGCGTTCGACCCGTACATCCACCAGGCGATCGAACGGGTGGAAACGGCCGAGGCCGAGGATCAGACCGTACTGGAGGAGTTCCAGCGCGGGTACAATTTCAAGGGCCGCCTGCTACGCCCCGCCATGGTTCGCGTGGCAGTGAGTCCGGCGGAGAAGGCGTAGAACATAGCCTGACAGGAATCCTATCGGAATGAACGTGGCCAAACGAGACTACTACGAGGTGCTCGGCGTCGACCGCGGCGCGGACGATCAAGGGCTGAAGAGCGCGTATCGCAAGCTCGCCCTGAAGTACCACCCGGACCGCAATCCGGGAAGCGGCGAAGCCGAGGAAAAATTCAAGGAAGCGGCGGAAGCTTATAGCGTTCTGAGCGATGCGCAGAAGCGCGCGGCCTACGACCGCTATGGCCACCAAGGGGTTTCCGGCGGCGCGGGCGGATTCGATCCGTCGACATTCCAGGACTTCAGCGACATCATCGGCGATTTCTTCGGATTCGGCGATCTGTTCGGCGGTGCCGGTGCGGGGGGCGGCCGCAGACGCAATCGGGCCCAGCGGGGCGAAGATCTCCGCTACGATTTGGAAGTCGACTTCGAAGACACCATGCGCGGCATGACGGCGGAGGTCCAGGTGCCTCGCCTGGAGGCGTGCGGCCGCTGCAACGGCAAGGGCGCGGAGCCCGAGGACGGCTTGGTGACGTGTCCCATGTGTCATGGGCGCGGCGAGGTGATCTTCCAACAGAGTTTTCTTTCGGTGCGACGCACGTGCAATCAGTGTGGAGGCCGCGGGCAGATCATACGCCGGCCCTGCAAGGATTGCCGCGGAGACGGCCACATCCGGACCGAGCGCAAGCTGAAGATCACGATCCCGCCTGGCGTGGACAATGGGGTGCGGCTGCGCCTGGCCAATGAAGGACAGAACGGCGGTAATGGCGGACCGCCGGGCGATCTGTACGTTGTGGTTCGGGTGAGGGAACATCCCATCTTCCACCGCGAGGAAGACGACCTGCATTGCAAAGTTCCGGTCAACATCGCGCAGGCGGCGCTCGGAACCGATGTGGACGTGCTCACCTTCGACGGTCTGCAAACGGTAAAAGTCCCGGAAGGCACGCAGGGCGGCACGCGGCTGCGTTTAAAGGGGCTCGGGGTTCCGCACCTGAACGGACACGGGCGAGGCGACCTGTACGTGCACATCGAGGTGCGTGTTCCCTCGAAGCTGACCCGCGAGCAGAAGAAACTGATGGAACAGCTACGGGATACTCTGCCGGTCGAAAACGATCCGGAAGAAAAGGGTCTGTTCGATAAAGTAAAAGACTACTTTATGTGAGCCGGGGCGTCGTTTCCGCGCCCTGTCCTCAGTAGCCAATCGCGATACATCAGCGAGTAGCCGGCGGCCTCGCCCCCGGATAGCTCTTCCACGGTGAACCGCGTTTTATGGCGCCAGTTCGGATACTGCTCGGTTGTGCCCGGCAGATTCTGCTGATCCATCTGCTTCATCAGATCTTCCTCGCTCAGCAGCATGAGCGCGGAGGGCGTGGAAGCCAGGAAGCCGACGATGGCGTAGTGCAGATCGCCCGTTAACTCCGGCACGTCCGCGGCCCAGCGCGGGGGATGGGCGGGCAAAAATCCGGTCATCGCCAGCACGTCGAGGATCTTCTGCTTTTCGCGCATGCGATCGGCGATTTGCGCGTGGTAGCCGGCGTCGTCGGAGAACATCCCAGCCGCACGGCGCGCCTCAATATCGCGATTCACCCAAAATCCGGCGAGCGTCGGCAGATCGTGGGTGCTCGCCGAAACCAGCGATTGTTCCGAATACTCGCCCGGCCACTTGAACGACCCATCGGGCCTTCGTTCGAAATAGAACAGGCGGTAACTCAGGATGCCGAACCGCGCCAGGGTCTGACGGATATCGTCGGCAACCGTTCCCAAATCTTCGCCGACGATCATGAACTGATTGCGCACGCTCTCGAGCGCGAGGATGCGGATCAGGTCCTCGTGACGGTCGCGCACGTAGATCCCGCGTTTGGCGTCCAGTTCGTCGGGAATCCAGAACAAGTGGAAGAAGCGCATGACGTGATCGATGCGCAGGGCTCCTCCATGCCGCGCGTTCTTGCGGATGCTTTCGGCGAACAGACGGTAGCCATCGCGGTAATGCTCGGCGCTGGCGGGCGGAGGGAACGACCAATCCTGGCCGTTGGGCGAGAAATCGTCGGGCGGCGCTCCCACGCGGCATCCGGCGACATAGAAACGGCGGTGCGCCCACAGGTCGGCGCCGAAACGGTCGGTTGCCAAGGCCAGGTCGTGATACAGGCCGACGGGGAGTCCGGCTTGCTGCGCGTAGCGATGCGCGGCGCCCAATTGCAGATCGAGCTGCCACTGGATGTATTTGTAAAACAGAACGCTTCGCCAATGTTTTCTGGCGAAAGTGCGCGCCGCTCGCGAGTGGGGATCGCGGCAGCCGGCGGGCCAGTCCTTCCAGAGAAAGATATCGGGGTGCGCGCGGTGGATCGATTCGTCGAGCGCACAGTAGACGGCGAAGTCATGCAGAAGCTCGCCTTCAGCATCGACGTAACGCTTGAACTCTTTGGCGCGCGCGGAATCTTTCCGGTAATTCTGTTGCAAAAAGGCGCGGAACAGAACCTTCAAGACGCGGATCTTGAGCTTTTGAATCTGCTCGTATTCGACGTACTCGGAGTCACGCAGGCGCTTGATCGCTTCCTGCACCGCAGCGCTCGCGACGATCGCCTGGGCGAGTGACGACGTTCGAAAATCCTCGATGTATTCGATGTCGAGATAAATCGAATTTTTGTAGAAGCTGCACGCGGGCAGGTAGGGGCTGGTGTTATACGGCTGGCGGTTGGGGATGGCGTGCAGCGGGTTGAGTCCGACGAAAGAGACGCCCAGATCCTTGGCCGCCCAATCGATGAAACGGCAGAGATCGGTGAAGTCGCCGCATCCCCAGTTGCGGCCGGAGCGCAGCCCGAAGAGGCTGACGAAGATACCGCCCGCGCGTCCATTGCCGGCCAGGTGATCCGGAAAATAGGCGCGATCGGGACAGACGATCCAGCGCGCGACTGCAGGCTTGGCGCCTTCCACCGTGATCCGCAGTTGGTGATAACCGAGGCGCGCATTGAAGGGGAGCTTCAGGCGGCGGGCGACGAAATCGCGGTCACGCAGGCGGGCGCGGCCGGTCTTCTCGCCGTCATCGAGATCCAGAGATGCGCGTTGGGTTTCGCCGTCCTCCCAATGGACTTCCAGCTTGACTTTGCCCGCGGACTGTTCCGGAACCCGCACGCCGATATGTCCATCGTTGATGCTGCAAACCAGCGTGGTGGGAACCGGCTTGGACCATTGCTCCCAAAGGCGCTGCTCGACCGCTTGATCCAGACCCTGGATGGAACCGGCGGCGATGCCCATCGACTCGAGCACGGCCGCGATTCCTTCCGGCGGGGCTACGTGATGGTTACCCCAGATGTCCCAGTAATCGAGCTCGATGCCGAACAGATGGGCCGCTCGCAGGAGCGCCTGTTCGTAGTTCTCGGAGGGAGAAAGTGAGCCGGGATTTGTGTGCATTCGGGCGTAAATTCGATGGTAACCTGTCCCGTGAGACAATAGCGGAAGTGGACGCCGACAACACTTTTCACATCAGCCAGCCGCCCGAATTGTTCCAGCGCGTCGATGAAGCCGATGTGGGGGATTTCTCGGATTCGGTGTTCACGACGACGTTGGGCCACGCGGTAAATTGGGCGCGCAAAAACTCGATCTGGCCCATGAGTTTTGGCCTGGCTTGTTGCGCGATCGAGATGATGTCGATGATCGCCTCGCGCTACGACATCTCGCGCTTTGGCGCGGAGGTGATGCGCGGCTCGCCACGGCAATCGGACCTGATGATCATCGCCGGCCGGGTTTCGAACAAGATGGCCCCGGTCATCCGGCGGCTGTATGAGCAAATGCCGGAGCCCAAGTGGGTGATCTCGATGGGGGCTTGCGCGACATCGACGGGCGTGTTCAGCAATTACGCGCTGATCCCCGTGAACCAGGTGATTCCGGTCGACGTGTATGTGCCCGGCTGTCCGCCGCGGCCGGAGCAGTTGATCTACTCGATCATGCTTCTGCAGAAGAAGATCGAGAACGAGAAGGGAACCATTCAGAAGGTTCTCAATCTGGCTTGATGAAACATTTTTGGCCTGGCGTGTTTTTGGCGGCAGCGGCGCTGGCTGCCACTTCGGCTTCGTTTGACCCGGGGCGATACCTGGCGCACGTTAAATTTCTCGCTTCGCCGGAACTGAAAGGCCGCGGTACCGGATCGCCTGAGCTGGAGAAAGCGGCGGATTACATCGCTGCCCAGTTCAGCTCCTACGGTTTGAAAGCGGCCGGCGACAACGGCTATTTTCAGAACTTCCAGGTTACGACCAACGCGCATCTGGGCCCGGCGAATGCTCTGAAAGAGGAGTTGCCTGGGGGAGCCCGGAGCCTCGCGCCCGATCGGGATTTCATTCCGTTCAACTTCTCGTCGAATGGGAAGGCGTCGGCTGAAGTCGCATTCGCAGGTTACGGAATCACGGCGCCCGAATACCACTACGACGACTATGCGGGCGTCGATGTTAAAGACAAGTTTGTCATCGTAGTCCGGCACGAGCCGCAGGAAGCCGACGAGAAGAGCGTGTTTGCGGGCAAGAACTTCACATCGCACGCGCAGTTTGCGAGCAAGGCTTCGAACGCCAAGATGCACGGCGCGCGCGGCGTGATTCTGGTGAACGACACGCCCGCGCACCCCGGCGATAAAGATAGCTTCGAGAAACTCGAGAGCACTTTGGGCGTGGACAATGCCGGGATCTTTTTCGTACAGGTGAAGGCGGAGGAAGCGTCACGGCTGCTCGATGCAGCAGGGCGGAACCTGAAGAACACGCTGGCGGGGATCGATGCCGACCTGAAGCCGCGCTCTTTTGCGTTGCCGGGCGCGGTGAAGGTGGAGTTGTCCGTGGATATCCAGCGCGATATCAGGACCGTTCACAATGTCGCGGCGAGCGTGCCGGGTAAGACGAGCGAATATGTGATCATCGGCGCGCATTACGATCACCTGGGCTTAGGCGGCGCGAATTCGCTTGCGCCCGATCAGTTCGGAACGCCACACCCCGGCGCCGACGACAACGCCTCGGGTACGGCGGGCATGCTGGAACTGGCGCGGTGGTTCGCATCGCAACCGAAACAGGAACGAGGGTTTTTGTTTCTAGCGTTTGCGGGCGAGGAACTGGGATTGTTGGGGTCGAACTATTACGTGAATCATCCTGAGCTGCCGTTATCGAACGCTGTCGCGATGATCAACCTGGACATGATCGGACGGATCCGCGATTCGCAGGTTCACTTGAGCGGCGTGGGAACCGGCACTACGTTGCAGAGTGTCGTGGATCGGGCGGCGGCTAAGCAGGACCTGAAACTGGTGACTGCCGAAAAGGGCGGGTACGGGCCAAGCGATCACATGTCGTTTACGATCAAGCAAGTCCCGGTGCTATTCTTCTTCTCCAGTTTGCATAAGGACTATCACCGGCCTAGTGACACGTGGGACAAGATCAATGCACCCGATGCGACGCGTTTGTTGTCGCTGGTGGCTGGAATCGCGGGGGAATTAGCGAGCGAGGCGGGGCGTCCGGAATATGTGCGGCTGGGTGCACCTACGTCCTCGGGCGGAGTTGGCGGGGGCGGCGGGTACGGGGCGTATTTCGGGAGTATTCCCGACTTCACGGAGCTTCCGACGGGGGTGCGATTCGCGGATGTGCGCGACGGCTCGCCGGCTGCAAAGGCCGGGTTGAAGGCGGGAGATATACTGGTTGCCTTTGATGGCAAACCGATCCAGAATCTATACGATTTGACGTACGCATTGCGGTCCAAAAAACCGGGTGACGAAGTACTAGTCAGGGTGCTGAGAGACGCACGCCCAATTGACGCAAAAGTACTGCTTACGGAACGAAAGTGAAGAGGCATACTAGCTATGGGACTCTCACGAAATCATGGAAACGGTACTGGAGAGACGGCAAACAGCGCAGGCACTGCCGCCTCTGATACTCCACCCTTTTGCCGATGCCAGCGGGCCGGGAAGACTGATGGACAGCTCGCGCGCGAACCTGATGATTCAAGGCCTGCTTCCGGCGGGCGATTTCACGGCTGAGCAGTTGGAGGAGCGCTTGCTCGAAGGGCGCTACTACGAATTCCGGATGCTGTTTTATGTCGGCAAGGACTTGTGCCGTTGGATGGAACAGAGCCAGGAGTTAGCGGCGCGCCACCCGGACCCGCAAGTACGAAGTTATACACGTCAAAGCTTCATCTCCTATTTGATTCTGCACACGCCGGCGCACGTGCAAACGAAATTGCGGAAGTGGGGCGTGGCCGATTACCGGTCGATCTTCTCGCGTGCCCTGGCGCTGAACTCGATGTTCGCGGCCGTGCCTGCGCGGGAAACGCTTTCGGCCGACTTCATCCGCAATTACTTCCGCTACGCCGATACCGTGTTTTCGATGATGATGAAGGGTGCGGCTCCCGAGGTGGACGAGAGCCTTTTCCACTTCGAGTTGTACGCATCAGGCGAATACTCACGGATGCTCGAGCGCGAGTGGGATTGCGACGGGCTCGAATAGTTGCGTAGCGGCCGAGGGGCGGACTCGGCTAGAGCAGGCTGCTGAAAGGGCTGGACGCGACCACTTCCTCGCGGTCGTGGCTCTGCGGGAACACTCTGTCGGGGTCATGGCTCTGCGGGAACACTCTGTCGGGGTCGTGGCTCTGCGCGACCACTCCCTCAGAAGCTGTGAATATATCGCACCGCTCCCGCGCGACTCGACCATGCCGAAAAAACGGTGCCCACAGACGCGCTATATGCAATCCGAGACAGGCGCCGAGGGGTTTGGGTGCGGCCGAAATCGATCACTCAGTTTTTCGGCTCCGCGCGATTTGATTTTTTCACACCTTCTCACGGTCGTGGCGTCTGTCAGTGCCTGAAAATACGAGCTTGCGATTCTGCGCCGCGCGCGCCAGGGAGCGATACCCCGATCACACTACCGAAAATACTTCGCTTGCCGTATGGGCTGCCCCGCGCCTTCTGAGTAGCATGGAAGAACGCCTCCATGCTCCAGCCCCATTCGCCTCTACTGGCCTGCGCGTTCGCTTTGGCGCTCATGACCGCTTGCAATCGCGGCGGCAAACCCGTCGAAGCCAATAGCGCGTCCGATGTCCCCACCGTTGCCGTTGCCAAGGCCGTCAGAGAATCTATGTCGCGCGACTTGGTTCTCACCGCCGAGTTCAAGCCGTTCCAGGAAATCGATGTGATGGCGAAGGTTGCCGGCTATGTCAAACAAATAGACTTTGACATCGGCGACCGTGTCAAGCAGGGACAGTTACTGGCGGTTCTCGAAGTTCCGGAGATGGTGAATGACCTGGCGCGCGGGCAGGCGACGTTAGATCGCAGCATGGCCGAGGTGCGAAAAGCGCAAGAGGAGTTGCAGCGCGCCCAATCCGGACATGAGATGTCGCATCTTCAGTATTCGCGGCTGGCCAGTGTGTCAAAAGACCGTCCCGGCCTGGTGGCGCAACAAGAAGTCGATGACGCGCACAGCCGGGATCTGGTGGCTGAGTCTCAAATCGCCGCGGCGCGGTCTAGCATTTCGGCGGCCGATGAACAAGTCAAAGTCGCACAGGCCGAGTTAGACAAAATCCGGACACTTCAGAACTATACGCGAGTGACCGCGCCGTTTGCGGGAGTAATTACCAAGCGCTACGCCAACACAGGATCAATGATTCAAGCGGGCACCGCTTCTCAAACGCAGGCAATGCCTCTTGCCCGTTTGTCGGAAGCCCGGCTGCTGCGCTTGATTCTACCAGTACCGGAGTCGGCCGCTTCGCAGATCCGGACGGGCACCGTGGTCGAGGTGCGAGTTCCGTCGTTGAACCGGTCGTTCGAGGGGCGGGTGGCTCGAACGTCGGGCCGGGTAGCGGCCGACACGCGCACCTTGGAGACTGAGGTAGACGTCCAGAATCCGAGTTTAGCGCTGATGCCGGGGATGTATGCCGAAGTGAATCTCGTGCTCGAGCATCGCGATGCCGCGGTGTCCATTCCCAGTTCGGCCGTGGCGGGCTCGGAAGCGCAACGCACGGTTTACGTGGTTGGCGGTGACAACAAACTCGACGTCCGGCCTGTGACCCTCGGCTTCGAAGCCTCCGGGCGCACGGAGGTTCGCGGTGGAGTGAACGAAGGCGAGTGGGTTGTGATTGGGAACCGAAGTCAGCTTGCGCGAGGGCAGCAAGTTATCCCGAAGGAGACTCGGATGACTGCCCTGAAGTCCGAATAAAACAGTATGTCCAAGTTCGCGATCCACAATCCCTATTTGATAGTAGTCGTCTGCCTGGTGATCGCCGTCGTGGGCGTCACGGCGGTGGCGCGCATGCCCGTCGATATGTTCCCAGCGATGAATATCCCGGTCGTTGTTGTCGCGACGTTCTACTCGGGCATGCCGCCGGAACAAATAGAAACGGACATAACGGGCCGGTTCGAGCGTTTTTTTACTCTGGGGAGCGGCATTGAGCACATCGAGTCGCGATCTCTGACCGGAGTCAGCGTCATCAAAGTGTATTTCCAACCAGGAACGAATCCTGACTCCGCAGTCACGACTATCTCGAATCTGGCGATGGCCCAGTTGAGGCGGCTGCCACCCGGGACTCTCCCGCCCGTTGTGCTGAAGTTTGACGCGTCCAGCTTGCCGGTGTGCCTGGTCACCTTCAAAGGCGAGGGTCTCAGTGAAACCAAGCTCCGCGACTTGGCCCAGTTCACTGTTCGTAATCAAATTGCCAGCGTAGCTGGAGCTTCGGTGCCACCGCCCTTCGGAGGACGTTACCGCCAGATCATGGTGTATGCCGACCCATACAAGCTCGAGGCTCACCAGCTCAGCTTGATGGACGTAGTACGTTCGGTGAACGACTCGAATTTGATTCTGCCGGCGGGCGATGTCCAGATCGGCGGGCTCGATTACGCGATCTACACCAATAGCCAGATACGCGATGTAGATGAGATCAATAGTCTTCCAGTCAAGACAGTAGGCGAAGCGCCCGTGCGTGTCAGCGACATCGGAGCGGCGAAGGACTCACAGCAGATCCAGACCAACGTGGTCCGCGTGGACGGCCAGCGGTCGGTATATCTACCTGTTCTGAAGCAAGGCGGCGACACGAATACGATCGCGGTGGTGGACGGAGTCAGGAAGTCGATCGATCATCTGTTCGATGTTCCGAAGGAACTCATCAGCAAGGTGGTATTCGATCAATCGCAATTTGTCAAGACGGCGATCGAGACACTGCTTCATGAAGGCGCGATCGGATTGTTTCTGACATCGGTGCTGATCCTGGTGTTTTTGGGCAGCATGCGCGCGACCGTCGCTGTCTTTTTCTCCATCCCGTTGTCGGCGCTGGCGACGTTTATCGCCCTGTCGTTCGGCGGCGGATCTGTCAACAGCATGGTATTAGGTGGGCTTGCGCTTGCTTTCTCCCGGCTGATCGATAACTCCGTGGTCGTGCTGGAGAATATCTACCGGCATCTCGAGATGGGCGAGCCGCCTTCGGTTGCCGCCGAAAAGGGCGGGCAGGAAGTGGCGTTACCGGTTCTGTCGGCGACATTGACTACAGTCGTCGTATTCTTCCCCGTAACATTCCTATATGGAGTCAGCAAATTCCTTTTCTCTGCCCTCGCGGTAGCCGTGGCGATTTCGTTGTTTGCGTCTTATGCCGTCGCGATGACCGTAGTACCGCTGTTCTGTGCGCGCTTTATCAAGCCTGTGCATAGTTCGGGGGAAAAGAAGAGATCGTTCGGCGCGCGGTTTAACGGCTGGTTCAACGAGCGCTTTGAAGGCATGCTCCGGCGCTACGATGCCGTGGTTCACGGCACCCTGCGCCGCCCCTCGCTGGTACTGGCGGGATTCGGGGTGGCGTTCCTTCTGAGCCTTGCAGTCGCGCCGCTGCTCGACTTGTCGTTCTTTCCGCGCACCGACGCGGGCCAGTTCGTGATTTCGTTGAAGGCTCCTTCAGGTACCAGAATCGCGGTTACCGAGAACGAGGTCGCAAAGGTGGAGGATCTGGTCCGCAAAACGGTGGCGCCGGAAGATCTTGGCATGATCGTGTCCAACATCGGCGCGACAGCGGGCTTCTCCTCGATTTACACCAGCAACTCCAGCATGCATACGGCATTCGTCCAAGTCAGCTTGAAGGACGAACATAAGACGGGTAGCTACGAGTACATGAATCGCATGAAGGAAAAGATCGCGAGCCAGTTGCCCGAGCTTACCGCCTATTTCCAGTCCGGCGGGCTCGTGGACGCGGTCCTGAACCTGGGACTGCCCGCGCCGATTGACGTACAGGTGTCCGGATCGAACATGGAGCGCGCGTATTCGACCGCGGCCGAGCTCGCATCTCATATCCGGCGGATCCCGAACGTCGCGGATGTTTATATTCCGCAGGATCTCGATTATCCGGCCCTTCAGCTCGATATCGATCGGGTCCGCGCGGCGCAGTTAGGGCTCACTCAAAAGGAGGTGGTGAATAACGTTATTACGGCGCTGACTTCCAACCAGATGATCGCGCCGAGCTTCTGGATCGATCCGAAGACGGGGAATGACTATATGTTGACAGTCCAATATCCCGAGCGTCAGGTGAAAAACCTGGGCGATCTGCGATCGATACCGCTACGCGCCTCGAATCAGGTCAATCCGACTCGTCTTGACGCGGTCAGCCGTATCTCGCGGATTCAAGCTCCAACCGAGGTGGATCACTACCAGCTCCGTCGCACGATCGACATCTTCGTGCGGCCGCTACATGAGGACTTAGGCCGGATTGCCAGTTCCATTGACAAGATTATCAGCGCGACGAAGGTTCCGGCGGGGCTAACAGTGACGCTGCGCGGAATGGTCCAGGGCATGCGTGCGTCATTCACGAGTTTCGCGACCGGACTGGTGCTGGCCGTAGTGCTGCTGTATTTGATCCTGGTAGCTCAGTTTCAATCATTCGTCGATCCGTTTATCATTTTAGTCGCCGTGCCCCCTGGCATTATGGGCGTCATCCTCACGCTGTATCTCAGCGGAACGACGTTGAATGTCATGTCGCTGATGGGAGTCGTGATGTTAGTCGGCATTGCGGTGTCGAACAGTATTCTCATTGTCGAGTTCACGCGGCACTTGCGGCGGGACGGCATGCCGGTGCGGGAAGCTGTTGCCCACGCGTGCCGGGTTAGGCTGCGCCCGGTCTTGATGACATCGCTGGCTACCATCATCGGTCTGATGCCTATGGCGTTCAAAATGGGGGCCGGAAGTGAATCGTATGCTCCGCTGGCGCGCGCGATCATCGGCGGTTTGACGCTCTCGGTTCTTTTCACCGTGATCCTGGTGCCTGCGGCATATTACATTGTTTATCGTGAGCGAGCAGGAGTGGCCGCGTGAGGTACGCCATCGCCGCATTGATCGGCGCGGGACTTCTGAGCGCTCAGGATACTCCGCATCTGAACCTGCATGAGTCCGAGCAGATTGCGCTGCGCAACAACCCGGGCATCAGCGCAGCACGTTTTCTCGCCGAAGCGTCGAAGGAGGTTCCGAAGCAACTTCAAGCGAACTTTCAACCGAGCGTGTTCGGCAGCGTCACGAGCGTTGGCGCATCGGACGGCAGCCGGATCGCCGCCGGGGGACTGAATAATCCGGTTCTGTACAGCCGGTTTGCGAGTGGCGTGGGAGTTGGCCAGATGATCACCGATTTTGGGCGAACCCGAAATCTGGTGCAGTCGGCGACGTCGCGTGCCAAGGCACAAGAGGAGAACAGCAATACAACCCGCGCTCAGATCCTGTTGGATGTAGACCGGAACTACTTCGCGATCCTGCGATCCGAAGCGGTGTTGAAAGTCGCTGAGCAAACCGTGACGGAGCGTCAACTTGTTGCCGACCAAGCTGCGTTGCTGAGCCGCAACGGGTTGAAGTCGACGCTCGACGTGAGTTTCGCCAATGTGAATCTTGCCTCGGCAAAATTGTTGGTGGCCGATGCTCAGAACCAGGTGAAGGCATCAACGGCGGAATTTGCGAACGCGCTGGGCTATCCCGGCCAGAATCAATTCGTTCTCGCCGATGAGCCTGTACCCGGCCCCCCACCGGACACAGTCACGCAGTTAGTTGCCGAAGCGATTCACAATCGGCCTGAGTTAGCCGGTCTGCGTTATGAAGAGGAAGCCGCGGCCAAATTCGTCAAGGCCGAGCGCGACTTGTGGATGCCGTCCATTGGTCTGGTGGCCAACTTGGGTCTGGTGCCGAGCGGCGTCTCAGCGTTTCAGAGCCGCTACGGCGCCGTCGGAATGAACATCAATCTGCCTCTGTTCAACGGTGGTCTGTTCACAGCGCGGCGGGCAGAAGCGGAGTTACGCCACCGCGGTGTCCAGGAAGATGTCAAAGACCGCCAGAACAAGATCGTGCGGGACGTCCAGGTCGCCTATTTGAATGCAATGAACGAGTACGAGCGTATGGGACTCACCCTGAAGTTGTTGGAGCAGGCTCAACTCGCTCTATCTCTTGCTCAAAGCAGGTACGACTTAGGCTTGAGCTCGATCATCGAACTTAGCCAGGCTCAGTTGAACTTGACCTCCGCTCAGATTGCGAATACTAACGCGCGCTACGATTATCAATCCCAGTGGAGCGCGCTGCAGTACCAGATAGGCGCATTACGGTAACGACCATGAGCGCCCCGTCCGAAGTCCGGCTACTCGCGGTCACGCATGGCGCGGATGACTGGCCTGTATTGCGGGAAGTCGCCCAGCAGCAGGGCTGGAACGTAACGTGGGCGGATTCGACAGACTCGGCGGTGGCCGCGCTCGCGGCGCAATCCATCGCAGTAGTCATCTGCGACCGCGATCTGGCGGGCCAGGAATGGCGGTCAATTTTGCGGCGAATTGCGCAGGCAGGGCGCGGCACGTTCGTGTTACTCGCATCCCCGGTGTCGGATGTGTACTTGTGGAAAGAGGTATCCCAGAACGGCGGGTTCGACGTATTGACGAAGCCATTTCAACGCGAACGGCTGATTCGCGCCGTCAATCTGGCACTTGTCGCGCGCGAGTCCCGCTCAGGAAATCACGCCTTTGCGCACCGCGTACAATATTAACTCAGGCAAGCTGTGCAGGTTCAACTTTTCGAAGATATTGCCGCGGTGAGTTTCCACAGTGTATGGACTCACGTTCAACATCGCGGAAATCTCCTTGTTCGATCTGCCTTCGGCCAGCAGTTGGAATATCTCCCGCTCGCGCGTACTTAGCAACTCGTAGCTATCCTCCACTCCCCGTAGTTGTAGCTGCCGGATATAGTCATCGACAAGCATACGGCTGATTTCCGGGCTGAAATACGCCTTGCCATTGCTGACGGCGCGCACCGCATTGACGATATCCGACTCAGCCGAGTCCTTCAGTAAGTATCCGCGCGCGCCGGCCTTCAGTGCCTTTAAGACATAGGCCTCATCGGAGTGCATGCTGAGGATGATGACGCTGGTTTTGGGTTGCTTGGCGGCGATGTGCCGGCACACGTCAATTCCGTTCAGCTTGGGCATTGCGATGTCCAGCATTACGACGTCAGGCAGTAAGTGCTCGACGGCATCCAGCGCCTCGCGCCCGTCGGCGGCTTCGCCCACGACTTCGATACCCGGCTCCCGCTCGAGCAGGTGACGCAGGCCGCTGCGAATCATCGTGTGGTCGTCCGCAACCAGTACGCGCACGTTTGTCATGCGGGCAGCGCCTCCCGCGCGGACCGTCCAACAGGAAGATCGATTGTGAGTAAAGTGCCGCGGCCGGGTTGGGAATCGACGTACACCGAGCCGCCCAGATTTGTTACCCGCTCCTCAATTCCGATCAAGCCAAGCCCCCTCTTGCCGGTATCGAAGCCCGTTCCATCGTCCTGCACTGACAACTGGATCGATGTGAGGGCCGCGCGCACTTCGATGCGCACCGTCTCGGCATGCGCGTGTTTGGACATGTTATTCAATGCCTCTTGAACAACACGGTAAATGCACGTCTTATGTTCTTCCGGCAGATCGTCGGGCAAGTCATCCGCGGCGATGTTGATTACTACCCCGGTGCGGCGGGACACTTCGCGGGCTTGCCACTCGAGAGCGGGTAACAGGCCGAGGTCGTCTAACATGGACGGCCGCAACAAAAGAGCCATATTCCGGACCATCCCCACCGACCCTTCAATCAGCTTACGAACCGTCGCCGTATATTCCTGAGATTGCTTCGCGTCCGCGGGCAGAGATGCCCCCAAGTTACGCAACTCGAGCAAAACGGCAGATAGGGACTGTCCGATGGCATCGTGTAACTCGCGCGAAATCGCTTTACGTTCGGCTTCCTGAGCGGCGACCAATTTGGCCGATAACTCGCGTAACTCTGCCCGCGCACTTGTTACTTGATCCAAATGTTCTCGAGTCTGCCGCTCGAGCCGAAGGATGATCCTGATGGTCGCCGTCGCTTGCAGGATCCCCAAAACGATTGTAATCCCGAAGACGGCCAGTAAGCGGTTTCTGAACCGGGAGTACATATCCTGAACACGGCGCTCCCCCGCGGTAAGTTCCTCTTCGTTCACGCCCGCGACTCGGTCCGCTATGTTGAGCATGTTCATGCGGCGCGGAAACACTTCGTCCCGTAAGAATGCATAGCCGTGAGCGCGCCGGGCGACGGCATCCCAGCTCAACACCGGATCGACGGAACGCCAGTAGGCGTCCAATTCCTTCTCTAGTATTTGAAATGGCCCTCGCTGCTCGGGACGGAGCAATCGTTCGTAACTCCCCAATTCCGAGCGGATCTGAGACCGGATCGTATTCAGACTGTCGCGGTGATGTTCGGCGGCGGCGGGATCGGGTTCGAGCAGATAATCGCGGACATAGGTTCCCGACAAGTAAACCGCGGAACGAATCTGTTCGAGTTGCTTGTCCCTGACCAGGAATTCACGCCGCAAGTCTTCATTGCTGGTCCGCATCTCAGTGAGGACATGAACGGAGTCAAGGCCGGATGCGATCAATAACAGAATCAGCCCGCCGAAACCCGACAACAGCGCGGTGCGAGTGTGCATGCTGGAACTAAGGAGCCATTCCGAAATGACCTGTCCAGACACTTCCTCGCGGTCGTGGCTCGGAAGCCGATGCCGAGCCGCGCGCGCGAGCAAGCGGGTTCTCGAAGTGGGAAGGTTGTTTCATGACAGATCTTAGCGGCGCAGGGGCGCTGCAATTTGGCCGCAGCGCCCCTGTTCTGAGGGAATTATTCAGTGGGGCGGGCCGGCGGACCACCACCCTCGCGATCGCGGCGGGGCTGCGGTTTGGGCAGCGGCTTGCGCGGCAACTTCTCGTCGCGCATGGCGGTGTTGTATGCAAATGAAGCCACGATTGCGGCCGCCTGCATCAGGTCGCCCTTCTGGATGCGATCGTATACGTCCATGTTCGAGTGATGCGTGCGAGTGCTGTACTCCACCGGATCCTGGATGAACTGGAAGCCGGGCAGTCCGACGCCATCGAACGATTGGTGATCGGTGCCGCCGGTGTTGCGGATCGTGATCGTCGTCGCGCCTAAATCGCGGAACGGCTCGAGCCACGCCTGGAAAATCGGACGCGCCATGTCATTGCCCTGAAGATAAATGCCGCGGATCTTGCCCGTGCCGTTGTCGACGTTGAAATAGCCCGCGAACTTCTCGTGCTCGGCGGTGGGCTTCATCACTTCCGGATCGGCAAAGTGCTCTTTCACATACGCACGCGAACCCAGCAGACCTTCCTCCTCGCCGCCCCACAACCCCATGCGCACGGTGCGGTCGAGTTTCACATTCAGCGATTTCAGAATACGCATGGCCTCGATCATGACAGCCGACCCGGCGGCGTTATCCGTAGCGCCGGTGCCGCTGTGCCACGAGTCCAGGTGCGCGCCCAACATGACGATCTCGTCCTTTTTGCGGCCGCCTTCTAAGTCGGCAATCACGTTCACGCTCTCGAGCGGCGCGTCGATAAAGTGCGCTTTTACATTGAATGCCAGCTTCACCGGGATCTTGTGCTCAATCAAGCGCACGATCCGGTTGTAATGTTCCGGCGTGATCACGACCGAAGGCGGCGGAAGAGGATCCTTCATTTCACGCCCACCGCCGCTGCCTGCGCTGAACACTGTGCCGCCGTCGCCGATGGTTCCGCTCTGCAAGACGAGCGCCGGCGCTTCATCGTGCAGATATTGCGTCAGCTTCGTGCGAAACTGGCGCATCTGCGCGAAGTTGGCGGGAGTCTGAGCAAACGCCGAAGGAGGCTGTTGCTGTCCATCGCGCGGCGGTCCGCCGAACCCGAATGGCGACGCGCCAGGTTCCGGCGCTACAGCCGACTCGGCCAGTTCGGCGTCAGTCAGCCGCTTCGTCGGGGACGCAGTAATCGTGCTCAGATTGCGCGGTTGCGAGATCAGCACGATCTTGCCCTTCAGCTTCCCCTTCCATTTATCCAGATCTTCCGCCGTGCGCAGCATCGCGATCATCGGCTCGCCCGTGACCGTTCCATCCGTGCCCGGAGTCCATGCCAGCGGATAGCCGATCAACGGCGAATATTGCGGCTCGAGTTGATGCGCTTCGAAATGCGTGTACGTCCAACCGCGTCCGAATGGACCCCATTTCTCGAGCTTGGCGGGAATACCGTACTCGCCCATGCGCTTCACCACCCAATCGGCGGCCTGGCGATACGCCGGCGAGTTTGTCAGCCGCGGACCGTTCACGTCAGTCAAGTAGAACATGTCGTCCATGACTTTCGAGTTCTCGAAAGCTTCGGCGCGAATGCGCTGAACGATGGACAGATCGACGTGCTCCTCGGCAAAGAGGAACAATGGAATCGACAGAACCGCGGCGGACGCGGTACAGAGAAGCTTTGTGCGCAACATACTGATTTGTAGAAAGGGTATCAAAGGATAGGCGACGGCGGTTATCCGCTGGTTACAGCCAGGGATCATCGCCCGGGCCCACGTTACAATTTTTGATAGCGGCTTGAAAATCACAATCTCTAAAGAGAACTACGTCAAGGCGATCGCCGAGGCTGAGTCCGAGGGCGAAACCGTCATAGCCGCCACGCTTAGCAGGTGGCTCAATGTATCGGCGCCCGCGGTGACGATGGCGATCAAGCGCCTGAAGCGCGACGGGCTGATTCGCGTCAGCGCCGAAGGACACATTCGCCTGACGGACGATGGCCGCGCTATCGCCAACCGCCTGCTGCGCCGCCATCACTTGATTGAACGCATGCTCACCGAGATCTTCGGCATGGAGTGGTACAAGGTTCACGAAGAGGCCGAACAGTTGGAACACGCCGTTTCCGAAGATTTCGAGCGGCGCCTGGAAGAACGGCTGGGCAGCGCCGATGCGTGTCCGCACGGCAATCGCGTCGGCATGGATACGCCGGACGATCGCCGCAAGCGCGGATGGCGAACACTGGATGAGATCGAGACGCGCGGCACGGTGATGAGCGTTTTCGAGCGCGACCGCAAGCTGCTCGAATTTCTGAATTCGTTGGGTATTTGTCCGGGTGTCAGTCTGAATATCGTTGCGCGCAATTACGACGAGACTCTGACGCTGAACGTCAACGGACGCGAGGTGCAGCTTGGCCGGCCGGCGGCGGAAAAGGTGTGGATCGCGTAGCTACCGTTCGAAATCCGTCGCGGCGCCGGCGCTCTCCCACATGTCCAACTCCTGTCCGATTGCCGCCAGTTTCGAACGGAACTTCTTGACCGCGTACTGTCCCAATACAAGGCGGAACGGCGGACGATCGGAGCGTACCGCACCGATGATCGCGCGCGCTGCTTTCGACGGATCGCCGGGCTGCTTCCCGTTCATGCGCTGCAGCATCACGCCGAACTTTCCGCTGGTGGCTCGATAGTCGTCCATTTGAACCGGTGCGCGGTCGAGTGAACGGCTGATGAACTCAGTGCGAAACGGACCGGGCGAAACCACGATCACGCGGATTCCTAGCGGCGCCACTTCGAGCGCGACTGCCTCGCTCGCGGCATCGAGCGCCGCTTTAGCCCCGCCATACACCGCGAATCCGGCATAATTCGCGAACGCGGCGACCGCCGAGATGTTGACGATGGTCCCGCTACCTTGACGCCGGAGGACCGGCAGCACAGCCCGCATCACACGCAGGGGTCCCATCAGGTTGGTCTCGATGTTACGCGCGATTTGCTCGTCGCTCACTTCTTCGAGCGCCCCGACCAGTCCGTAGCCCGCATTGTTCACGACGACATCGAGCTTTCCGAATGCGGATCCCGCCGCCTCGATTCCATCCCGGATTTGCTCGGGCTGGGTGACGTCCATGTGCACGATGCGGAAGGATTCGGGGTAAGCGGCTTTCAGATCCTGCACGCGACCGGAGCTGCGCACCCCAGCGACGACTGCATCGCCGGACAATAACACCTCTTCGGCGATGGACCGCCCGAAACCCGACGAAGCGCCGGTGATCAACCACACGTGAGCCATGCTCGTTTAGATCGCACGATCCGGCTCCGCGATGGAGAATCTCCGGCCGCCGCTGGCTACACTGTGAACGTGAAGCGCTCCGGGTACGCCGACCTTCCATTGCACAGTGGCCGCGTTCCCGCGTGGCTGGCCGGGCGCATGACGCAGTTGGGCACCGCGATCGTCGAAAGCGTCGTGCGCGATTACGGCCCATCCGAGCTGCTGTCGCGCTTGAGCGATCCGTTCTGGTTCCAGGCGCTGGGCTGCGTGATGGGAATGGACTGGCACTCGTCGGGGATCACGACTTCCGTGATTGGCGCATTAAAACGCGGCGTTAATCCGCGCGCGCACGAGCTGGGCGTTTACATCTGCGGCGGACGCGGCAATCAGTCGCGCAACACGCCGGCGGAGCTGCGGGCGATCGCCGATCGAACGAGCCTCGATGGCGAATTACTGGTGCGAACGAGCCGGCTTACAGCGCGGATCGATAATAATGCGATCGGCGATGGCTTCCAGATTTACCTGCACAGCTTCATCCTGACGCGCGCGGGCGAATGGGCAGTGGTGCAGCAGGGCATGAAGACCGAGAGCCGTACGGCGCGCCGCTACCACTGGCACTCGCGCACGGTTCGCGATTTCACGTCGCAGCCGCACACGGCCATCGTGGGCACACATCAGGGGGCGATCATGAATCTGGTGGACGTTGAAGCTGGTCCGGCTCAGAACGCGATGCTGGCGATCGCGCGCGAGCATCCCGATGCAATGTTGCGCGACGTCAAACATCTCACCATGCCGCGCCATCACGATGTGCGCGCTGAGGATGTCGACCTCGAGCGTCTTCGCGCCGTGATGGCGGTGGCCTACGAGCGGGAGCTACACGATTTCGCGGAACTGCTGCTGGTGGAGAAGCTCGGCCCACGCACTCTGCAGACGCTCGCTCTTGTCGCTGAGGTGATTCACGGCGCGCCGAACCGATTCTCCGATCCTGCGCGATTTTCATTCGCACTCGGCGGCAAGGACGGCCATCCGTTTCCCGTTCCGCTCGATACATACGACGAATCGATTGCGGTGCTGCGGCGCTCGCTCGATAACGCGAAGCTGCCAAGCGCGGAGAGAGATAGCGGATTCGCCCGGCTGGATCGGTTCGTCCGATTTATTGGGCCCTAAAAAGAAAAATGCCGGTTGGTACCGGCTTTCTCTTTTGGATCGTAGCTCAAGGAAACGGCTGGGCGGGGTGGTCGGGGATTCGAGCTGAAAGTTTCAGGCAGATTTTATGTGGGATACCGGCGGAGCAGCCTGTATTCCTCGAGCCTCTACGTATCCATTCCGATTCTGTTATTGCAAACAGCGTGCCAAGTCAGCAGGCCCGCGATATTCACTACTTTTCGCGATTGAAGGCCCCCGGCTCGCGTAACTCTTACGAGTTCCGGCTGGTACATCCTACTTTCATTCACACCTATATAAGCGGATTCGTTCGGCGGATCGGCTCACGTCACGAAAATAAATTTTGGGCCGGCGGCGTCGGATTACCGGTCCGTCCAGAGCAACTCGGCGTCGGATCGGCGCACGTAGTTCGCGTCCACTGCGACGGGATCGACGGCGCGTCCTTGGACGAAATCGTGATGCGCGATTCGAGCCACGGCCCCAGCCAATGTCCCGCGCACTTCGATCACGCGAACCCCGCCGAATCCGCCCGCGTCGAGCGCGTTTGAAAACACCGCCATATTCGTGCCAATAAATTCCGAGACTCCGGCCGGCAAGCCGGCGAGCCACGCTGTGAACGTCAATACCCGTTCCTTCTGGACTTCAGTGAGTCCCGCATCGTACACCGCGCCGAACACTTCGCCCCGCCGCGCATCGAGCACCGTCGCGCGAAGGTCGCTCGTGCCCAGCGATGCCAGCACGCGCAGATTCGAAACCGCTACGACCGGCCGCGACGCCGCCTCCGCTAAACCTTTGGCCGCCGTGAGCCCCAGCCGCACTCCCGTGAACGAGCCCGGCCCGGACGCGGCAGCGAAGCAGTCGATCTGTTCCACGCCGACGCCTTCCCTGTCCAGCAACTGCGCGATGCGATCGAACAGGATGTGACCGAAGCCTTCGGGCGAATGGATCGGCGTCTCGCTCAGCGCGTCACGGCCGCCGTCATACAACGCGACTCCGCCCAGCTCCGACGTTGTGTCCAGCGCGAGAATCAGGCCCATCAAGGAACCAGCTTGAAGACCTTATCGAGCAGATAAACTTTGCCGTTCGCGTTCATGCCCGCCAGACGCACGCTCAAAACGTTAGGCAGGTTCGCTGCGATGCCCGGCGGTAATTGGAAGGTGCCTTCCTTGCCCGTGCCGATCACGCGGTAGCCGCGCCCGTCGCTCGGCACTTCCGCGGTCCACAGATACGCCATCGAACGCGTAGCGCGGGACTCGCGTTTCAGCTTCACGGCGTATCGCGCCGGCTTTGAGATAGGGAGCGTGGCGCCCGAGGGCTCGACGACGTCGAACGGAACCTTTTGTATCGTCTGCTCCGGCTCCTGTAGCTGCAGGGGATATTCGCGCGAATCGAACTTGTACGAGTTGAGCATCGATTCCTTGCGGCCCTCACGCTCGATATGCAATACCCAATCGTGCGTCGCGTCGGGAGGTTCGCCGGTCCACCGCTCGCCCTTCCACTTCTTCAGCGGAATGGTTTCGCCGTTGATCGGATTGAACCAGCTCACATCGTAGCCGTGCTTTTCTACCGTGACCTCCAGCGGCGCGGACTTCTCCACGTACACGATATACTCGACACCTTCGAGCGCAACCGCCCGGCCGCCGTCCACGTCGAAGTACGGCTCCAGCTCCCAATGCCGCGTATCGTCGAAGAACTTGAACCAGTGCGCCATCTGGTGTGCGCCGGGGGCGTTCAGATCGCCTGTCGTTGCCGCATACGTCGGATATTGTCCATCCATCGTCGCGTTCCACAATCTGCGCCGGAAGGTGTCCGCGTCCACTGCGCCCTCGACCGCGAACTGCAGATTCACGAACGCCGCTGGGTACAACTGATGCTCGATCGCGCCGAGCTGGTCGTCATGCGATTGATAGGTGATGAAGTTCATCCACCCGTCGCCCGCAAGCGCCGCTGACGTCGTGCTGGTGCCGCTGGTACGCGGATGGCCGTAGGGATCGTGCTGCTTCAACAGCGTCCCGATCTCCTTCATCAGCTCACGTCCATTGTCGTAGCTCTCCCATTCCTCCACGCCCTGCCACGTGACGTTCATCGCGGCATAGCGCGCTATCAGATAGCGGATATAGCGCTGGCGCTGCTCCCAACCCGCAAAAATTTTCGTCAGGTGATTCTGCCCGCCGCCGAGAATCAGATCGGCGATGATGCCTTTCGAATTCATGTAGCGAATGCGTTCGTCCACGCGCTGGAAGTATTCGGGCGATGGATGGCGCGCATCGGGAAACACGGTTGTGGAATCGCTGGCCGACCCGATCACCAGGCCGCGAATGTGGTTGAAATGCTGGGCAGCGCGCGCGTCCACGATGGCGCGGAACTGCGCGTCCGCGAGAAATGCAAAGCGCAGGCACGTGTCGCCCATCCACAAATGCGGTTTGCGTTGATTCGCATTTTCTCCGGCCACCGTCGCCCAGTGATGTAGGTTCGCGGGCCGTATGAATCCGGGCGCTTCCGACGGCGTGGCCTGAAACGTCCCGGTCTGATCGTTGAAGCGCGCGATGTTGCTGGTAAGCCGGAAGGCCCATTCGCCCGGCTCGTCGGGAGCAAATCGGATGGTGAGCCGCCGTGCGCCCGCCCAAAACGCGGGCATCAGAAATGTTTTATGGCGCGGCGACCGGAACTCGGCCTGCAGTTTTACGCTCACGTACGGCGCGGGGTGGGAAGCCGCCTCGGCATCGTTCAGCTCGAACTGCAGCTCGCACAAGGAATACGCCGGAGTCGCCGGACAACCTGGCTGCGCAAACGCCGGAATTAATGCCAAAAAGCCGCACAGAATCGCGGCTCGAAACCCCATACTCCATCTTAACGGGACCGCGCCGGATCAGCGCGATGGAAAAACTCGAAACACACCGGGTTCGCTGGTTGTCTCAGAACCGGGTGAATCATGCCGCAGACGCTTACCAGTCCTCAACTTCTCACAGTAGCTGAAATCAAGGAGTTCGGATCCGCAACGGGTCCGTGCGTGACGGTGTTTTTACCCGCCCACGTACGCGGAGGCGCGAAGCACAGCTTATCTGCGCGCTTCAAAGCAGCGGCGCAGTTGGCCGAAGAAAAATTGTCGGAGCGCGGCGTAGTCAGTACGCTGATACGCAAGATCGTCGATCCGATCGTCGCCGTGGGTGGTCAGGTGGATAAAGAGCATAACGACGCGCTCGCCATCTTCTCCGCCGATCACGCGTTCCGCCGTTACCAGGTTTCGATTCCGCTCGAAGAATCCGTTATCGCCGCCGACAATTTCTTTATCCGCCCGTTTCTCAAGACCATTGAAGGCGAAAAGCAGTTTTATCTTCTCGCGCTCAGCCAGAAGGACATTCGGCTGTTGCGCTGTACCGGCCACTCTTCCGAGGAAGTCGAGCTCGGGAAGCATATCCCGCACAGTCTGCACGAAGACATGGGCACCGACAAGCCTGATCACGTTTTGGAAAACCACTCCACCCCCGGACCGTCTTCCGGCTCATCCAAAGGCGTGATGTTTGGCACTGGCACGGGCAAAGAGGACCGCAACGAGTATCTCCTCCACTTCTACAAGGACGTCAGCAAGGGCTTGATCGAACTCCTGAAAGGCCAGGAGAAGACGCCGCTGGTGGTATGCGGCGTGGAGTACGAACTGGCGCTTTTCGACACCGTCAACGCGTGGGCTAATACCTGTCCAGGCGGCGTCAAAGGCGCGCCAAATGGTTTCAAAGGCGGCGAGATGCACGCTCGCGCGCTCGAATGTCTCGATAGAATGGAGCAGGCGGAAATCGACGCATTGGTCGCGCAGCACGATAAACAGGCGGGCGAAGCGGCCGCGGCCGGAGTTAACGATGTCGTGAAAGCCGCCTACGAAGGCCGTGTGCAGCACTTGTTCGCGGCTGAGAACGCGCAGGCGATGGGCAACTTCGACGAGGCGAGCCACCGCGCCCGCACTCACCAGGTTCCGCGCGCAGGAGACGAGTGCCTTATAAACGCGGCCGCGGTCCAAACCATCGTCCACGGCGGACGCGTCCACATGCTGCCGCAAGCCCGCGTACCCGGAAACCGTCCGATGGCGGCCATCATGCGGTATTAAGAAGGTACTTCATCCTTCACAGCGTCTTCGTTAACAGGAGGGCGGCGTTGTCCGCCCTTCAATAACTCGTCGCAATCAGTGCTCAGGCTCTTCTTCGCGCTCATTCACGGGCGTCGAAATCACGTATTTCTCCATCGCCCAATTCCCGAGATCGATAATCCTGCAGCGGTCGCTGCAAAAGGGCATGTAAGGGCCGGTCGCCGCTACGGGCTTTTTACAGATGGGGCACTGCATGACGCGTAGGAATTGGCAGAATTTGTAGCAGACCCGTTGCCCGCGCGGGCGACTTCACGGGACCGGAATCTACGAGTTCACCGACTAAGTCGTAATCGTGAGCCTCTGTAATACGCAGCCTGCGAATCTGTCCCGGTTCGGGCGCGCAATCTCCAAAATCGTTGATATAACAAACGCCGTCGATTTCCGGCGCCTGCGTGCCAAGACGCGCTTCCCACAACAGTTCGGTTTCACGCGACGGCCCTTCCACAATGACGTCCGCTTCTCTTCCCACGAGCGCGCGATTCGCCGCCAGCGAGATGCGCCTCTGAATCGCCATTAACGAACGCTTGCGGTTGTAAATGGTCCTGGCGTCGACTTTCTGGTCAAGGTGATAGCTTCCGCTAGTCTCCTCGTCGGAATACGAGAACACACCCAAGCGGTCGAAGCGAGCCGCTTTGACGAAGCTGCACAGCTCGGCGAAGTCCGCGGCGGACTCGCCTGGGAATCCGACGATCATGCTGGTGCGAACAGCGACGCCCGGTATTGTTTTACGAATCTTCTCCACCAGCTTCAGGAAGATGTCGGCGTTGGCGCCGCGCTTCATCCGCTTCAGTACGTTTGCGCTGGCATGCTGCAAAGGCACGTCGACATATTTCACCAGCGAATCGTGCGCAGCGATTGTGTCCAGAAGTTTCTGCGTGATGCGATTCGGGTAGCAATATAGCGTGCGAACCCACTTGGCGTGCTCGGTTGGAATCTCCGCGAGCCGCGCCAGAAGCTGGGCCAAGCCGTCCTTCATCCCCAGATCATCGCCGTAGCAGGTCGTATCCTGGCCGATGAGGTTGATCTCGCGAACGCCTTGCCCGAACAGCCGCGTCGCTTCCGCCACGACCGATTCGAAACGCCGGCTGCGGAATGCGCCGCGGAATTGCGGAATCACGCAAAACGAACACGGGTGATCGCACCCTTCCGCAATCTTGATGTACGCCGAATGCCGGGCGGTGGTGAGCACACGCGGCGTGAGATCGTGATATAGATACGGCTCGGACGGGTTCGACTTCGGCTCGAGACCCTCGCACGCCGCCGCGATCCCCTCAACTTCATTCGTGCCGATCACAGCGTCTACTTCCGGCATGTTCTTACGGATATCGTCGCGATATCGTTCCACCAGGCAGCCCGCAACGACAAGACGCTGAGCCCGCCCGGTCTTCTTATACTCGGCCATTTCGAGAATCGTATCGACCGATTCCTGCTTGGCCGGATCGATGAAGCTGCAGGTATTGACGACGATGACGTCGGCGCCGGCCGGATCGGGAGTCAACTCGTGCCCGCGAGCGACGAGTTGCCCCATCATGATTTCCGTGTCGACGAGGTTCTTGGGACAGCCCAGACTTACAAATCCGATTTTCAAAATGAGTGTGGTCCAGCCAGAAAGGAGTACTTCTTTGAGGATAGCAGGACTTGGACAGCGGGCGAGTTTAGGCTGCGGTAGAGGGATGCTGGGGTCCGTACGAGCGCACGGGAACAGTGCGCTGCGGGGCTGAGTGGCCCGGCAGGAATACGACCCCCTGATACTGCTCGATCGGTACCACCTTAGTCAGCGAATATGCGCGCGGCTTTGCAGCGTTCTGCGGACGCGTGCTGTTGCTCGTCATTGTAAGAATTGCCATGTCCTGATCCAACTGGCCAAGTATATTGCATTTGACGCGCCAATTCCGAACGAGGTCGGTGTTTTACAATGAGCGCATGCTCTTGCCGAAAAACTTCCGGCCCGTACTGGTTCTCGCAACCCTGTGCGCCAGCGCGTGGTGCCAAGCCCCAGCCCGCGTCTTCGAATTGCGAACGTACACGTGTAACGAAGGCAAGCTTCCCGATTTGCAGAAGCGCTTCCGCGAACACACGACAAAGCTGTTCGAGAAGCACGGGATGACGAACATCGGATACTGGGTTCCCCGTGAAGGGCCGCGCTCGCAGGATACGTTAATCTACATCCTCGCCCATCCCAGCCGTGAAGCTGCGAAAAAGAGTTGGGGCGAGTTTCGCGCCGATCCCGAGTGGCAGAAGGTCCAAACCGAATCCGAAGCAGACGGCAAAATCGTGAGTAAGGTCGAGTCGGTGTTTATGGACCCGGCTGACTATTCCGCCCTGAAGTAGACACGTCACGCATCGGCCAGTCGATGCATCTTCATCGATTCAACCCTGCCAGGCTCCTTGATCGGCGTTAAACTCTTGCAGTCACGCCCAACTGGCACAGGCACGACAGTATGTGCGGGATCATCGCGCCTTGTGCCGGTCGGGGCTGGTCGAACGTCTCATGTACAAGACGCCGCCCCCGCGTTTCAGGTTGTTACGCCGTGCATGTTCCACCAGGATACGGCGCATCAACTGGGCCGAGCCGCGAAAAAAATGCGCGCGGTTCAGCCATTCTTGGTTTTGTAATCAACGAATCTCAATAATTTGGCAGATGAGGCCACCGAGGCGTTTGTGACGGAGGATCGGGGCCTCGGGCCGGCGTTTTCCCGATCCTACGATTCTTCCCGAGGTGACATCTCTTGAGCGCGGGTCAGCAGGATTTCACTGTGGAGTTCGAGATATTTTTCGCGAACGGATGGATCAAGTTGGGCGGCCATACTCTCGTCGAGATGCCTGACCCGAATGAGTTCCTGCACATCGGCCAAATCCTTCAACCGGCCAAGCCCGCTAATACCGGAGGCGAGTTTCAACTCGATCAGCTTCGGTAACTCAACCGTCTTCACTCCATCGATCACAACGCAATGCTCACCCGGCTCGTGGAATCGAATGGGCTTCGGCTTCCCGTCTCCCGGATACTCGCCGCTGGTTATGACTTCAATCGGGACATTCCGGGCCGTATCTCGAAACTTCCTGGACGATCCCCGATAAGCGGGCCGATACCCATTACCCACAAGCTCGTCCCGAAATTTCTCCAGGCCTTGTTTCGACAGGAGAAGGTCTATGTCCTCGGTGAATCGGCGATACCCATGCTGATTGAGAGCAACCGCGCCGATAACACTGTACTCTATACCATGCGCGTCTAAATCCGCGACAAGGCGAAGGAGCGTATTGTTGACCATTCCTTGCCCCCGAAAGAAACGCAGTCCCTCTTCGTAAGCCGAAGTGGGCGATGCGAGTATTTCTTGAAAATCGGATACCATCGCGCTTCCTATGGTTTAGCACACCGGAAGGAGCGGGGATTGTGAGTTGTGCCTATGGGTGCACGTCAAGCCGCGCGTTGCCGCTCCCGCTTCGCGCGATAATCCCACACGAACCCGTACACGAACACCGACGCCAGCCACACCCCACAACTCCCGGCCACCCACAAGATTCCGAAACGCTCCGTCGCCATTCCGCCCGCGAACAGCGCCACCACTTGCACGACACCAATCGGGACAAGCCGGCCCGATGTGAAGCGCCAGCGTTGTTGTGGCACAGGAGTCAGCACCGAAGCGTGATGTCCGACTGCGAGCGTCGCGCACGCGGCCGTCAAACCGGTCAGCGGACTCAAAGCCGCCACCATCGGCAGCAATAGGAGTAACCACGCTACATCCTTGGCCAGCAAAATCCGCCAGCCGCGCACCGGCATCAACCGGTAGCGCATGATGCCCGATGCGCCATCCAATCCGAACAGGCATTGCGCGTACGTGCTGAGCGCGAGTACCACCAGCAACGTCAACACCGGAATCGCCGCCCTGTCGAGTTGCGGATAGAACGCGCGGAATGCGACCGACACTGCGGCAAACACCAGCGCCATGTAGAAGTCGAGCGTGCACACAATCTGCCGCATATCCTTCCTCACTAGCGCGCCGAACACTCCGGGAAAGCGCGGCGCCAACCGCAGCAGATTCCACTGCGGCAGCCGGCGCGTCCACATGCGAGCCGCCCACAGCAACGCTTGCACGGACAACCCGAGCAATCCGATCTGCAACGCCGGACCCCATCGCGCCGTGTGGACCAGGAAAATCGCCATGATCCACACCACAGGGCTCAGCGCCACGCTCCCCGCCCGAAGCGCCGCCATTCGCGCTCTCGAGAACGGCCACAACGCCAGACGTTCGGCGGGAACTACGCGCAGCGGATCCGCCGACAGCGGGAATAGGACCAGCGCTCCGATCAAGACCGCCATGAACGCGGCGCTCGCCGGATCCTGCATCAGCAATAGAACAAACAGGAAGAAATTGTTTCCGGCGATGGATTGCAATGAGCGTAAATCGCGCCACTGCGCCCGCGCCGCGGCCTTCAGGACGGCGGCGATCCCAGCCATGGCAGGTCCTCCGGAACCACCGTTTCCGCCAGCTCGAAGTACAGCTTCTCGAGCGATTCCGGCATGCCGCCGTGCTCGGAATCCCACGCCAGTCGGCCTTGCCGCAGAATGAGAATCTGATCGGCAATGCGGTCCACCATCGACAGGATGTGCGAGGAAAGCAGCACCGTGATGCCGCGCTCGGCCATGGTGCGCAACATCAGCCGTATGCTGTCCGCCGTCACCGGGTCGACGCCTTCGAACGGTTCGTCCAACAGAACGACGCTCGGATTGTGCAGCAGGGCCGCGGCAAGCGCCGTCTTCTTGCGCATGCCGTGGGAACAGTCCTGTATGAAGGTGTCGCGGCCGCTCTCCAAGCCGAGCATCCTCAGCAACTGCCGGCTGCGTTCGGCCGTCTCTTTCGCCGAGACGCCGTACACCGGGCCGGTCAACAGCAGATGTTCTTCAGTCGTTAACTGGTCGAACAGCGCCAGCGTTTCAGGCACCACGCCGAGGCTGCGCTTCAACTCCACCGTGTCGCCGCTAACGTCGTGCCCGCCGACGGATGCGTTGCCTTCATCCGGCTTCAACAAGCCCGAGAGAATCTTCAGCAGCGTCGACTTGCCCGCGCCATTATGGCCCAAGAGCGCGCAGATCCGCCCCGACCGTGCCTCGAACGAAACCTCGCGCAACGCGACGAACTCACCGTAGCGTTTCGTCAGCTTGTTACATCGGATCAATCGCCAGAATAGCAGGCTAAAATGGAGTCATGGACTCACGCCGCAGATTTTTGGGTAAAGTTACCGGCTTGGCGGGCACGCTCGCCGTGCCATCGGCGATACTCGGCGCCAACGATCGGATCCGCGCCGGTATCATCGGCATCGGCGCGCGCGGCTCGGAAATCGCCCGTCAAGCCATCGCCTGTCCGGGCGTCGAATTCGTCGCATTCGCCGACGTGTATACGCGCCGACTGGAAGAGGCGAAGCAGCTCGCGCCGGGCGCGGCCACGTATCTCGATCATCGCCGTCTTCTCGACGACAAGTCCATCGACGCGGTGCTGATCGCCACGCCGCAACACCTGCATTGCGAGCACTTCACCAACGCCCTCGCAGCCGGCAAACACATCTATCAGGAAAAGACGATGGCCTTCACCATCGATCACGCCAAACGAATGCGCGCGGCCCATAGGCGCGACGGCGGCAAGCACACCGTGCAGATCGGGCACCAGTCCTGCTCCTCGGGCCAGATGACGGACGCGCTCGAGTTTCTCAAGGGCGGCAAAGGCTCCGACGGGGGCGAATTGCTGGGGAAAATCACCGCCGTGCATGCCCACATGTACCGCAATACTCCGCACGGGAAACCCCAGTGGTCCCGTCCCGTGTATCCGGACATGAATCCGGAAAACATTCTCTGGCGATCGTTTTTGGGCGAGGCACCCAAGCGCGATTTTGACGCGAACCGGTACATCAACTGGCGCTTCTTCTGGGACTACTCGGGCGGCAACGTGTACGAGAACATGTGCCACCAGGTTGCGTTCTGGTACAAGGCGCTCGACCTGCAGATTCCATCCAAGGTCACCATGAACGGCGGCTTGTACCTGTGGAAGGATGGCCGCGAAGTTCCCGACACCATGAACGTCGCGCTGGAACATCCCGAGGAGCTTTTGTTCAGTTGGGACTCCGGCTTCGGCAACAGCGCCCTCGGAGCCACCGAGGATGTTCTCGGCACCGACGGAACAATCTCGAAGGGTGCGCAGATTCGTTACGCGCCGCAGAAAGTGAACCGGCCGCAAGGAGTCGAGTTGCAGGGCCACAGCAAGGAATCGCCGCTCGCGCACATGCAAAACTTTTTCGATTGCATCCGCTCCGGCAAACAGACCAATTGTCCGGCTGAGGTCGGCTATCGAGTGTCGGTGGCGTGCCGCATGGCTGTCGACAGCTATCGTCAGGGCCACTCGCTGCGATGGGACGCCGCGAAAGAGGAAGTGTCCGCGGCCTGAAACGGGGAAGTCCATGACCGATACGCAGATGTGGTTGGCAGTAGGAATCCCCACTTTGGCGGTTCTGCTCGGCATGTTCACGAACGCATTTGTGTTTCTGTCGCTGGCCGCTCAGATGGACCGCATGGCGGCACGCGGCGATCTCGTGCTCGCCAAGCTGATGGGCAATCGACGCAGGGTCTGAAACGCGTCGACAAGTGACCGCCGCACGACTGCTCATCGCGCTTGCGTGCTGCGCTCTTGCAACAGCTCAACCGGACCCTTCCGATTTCAGTGTGCGTCTGCTCTCATCGCCTGACTATCAGGAAGGCGAACTCATTCGCGCCGCCATCAACTTCCCCGTGGCGCGCGTGAGGTCCGATCAGCGCTGGCAGTTCGCCGGCTTTCTCATCGAACCCCCGCGCGAGTGCGGAACCTTAGAGCGGCCCTGCTTCTGGCAGTCAACCGGTATTTTCGACAAGTCCGATCCGGTGGTGCGCCTGGGCGATATGCCGGGCCCAGTCGACATCACGCTGAACAACCACCTTCCCGCCTTGCGCCCGGGCCATTACCGCCTCACAGCCGTGGCGCGAAAGTTGGTCCTGACTTCGCGATCGCCGCTATCGACAACCTACGGCTACGCCGACCCGCCCAGATTCACGGTATCCAACGCAGTCGAGTTCGACATCCGGCCGGCGTCCGCCGCCTGGGTCGAGCGTACGATAGCCGCAAGCGTGGCTGTCTTGAAAGGCCCACAGCCCGGCAATCGTGAGTCATACGAAACGCGCAGAAGGGCCGCTGAACAGCTTCGTTTTCTGGACACTCCGGCATCCTGGCGCGCTGCATTGGTCGTCATGCCGGAAGAGGAGAATGTTCTGCTGCGCGGACTCAGCGCGACTCGCGAGCCGGCCCGCGTGTGCGAGCTCATGCGATCCGCCGTCTCCGCTCCCGAGCAAGCAGTGTCGACATATTTTTTGAACACTCTCGTCCAAGTCTGCCGCACGAGCAAACCCGTCACGATCGATTCAATGGCAGCGGAGTTGGCCGCGAGCCTCGCGAACAAACTGGGCGAGAGCCGCGGCGTCGCGCTCCAAACGCTGCTCGAACAGCTCCAGCAACCAAGCCAGCGTTTACCGGACTGGATCCCGATCGTGAAGCGCGAGTTCCCGCGAGCTTACGCTACCCTTCCTGTCGCGCGCCAATCTTTTCTGTTGTCGCTATACGGGAACGCTCTGGCCTCGCCCGAGATCGTTCCGTTCCTCGAAGCGGTGCTCGACGCGTGGAAGCCGGGCGATTACTACGAGGCTCCGCGTCAGGCGCTGGCGACTTTGTTTCTCGTCGATCCCGCGCGCGCCCGCGACCGCATCGCAGCCGAATTGCGCAAACCAAAAACGTGGCTCGATGTTCCGCAGCTTGAAATGCTGGCTCCAGACTCCGCGCATTTCACCGACATCGAATTGATCGAGTCGCTCGCGGCGGCGCAGCGCCCAGGCGGCTGGAACTCTCAACTGAGCATGGCCGCGATTGCGCTTTATGCCAGCCCGCGGGCGCGCTCACGCATTCGCGCCATCTACGAGTCGCAGGATCAGTCGTGTCAGCCCGAGCTCATGGCCTATTTCGTTCGCGCCGACCCGGAGTACGCCGATCGCGTCTTTCACAGCCACCCTTGGGACATGACCTCCGAGCCGCCGCCCTGCACGGTTCAATATTTCCAACGCACTCCGCGCCTGGCGATGGGCCCGGTGCTCGAGCGCTACATTGCGGCGTATCTCATGCACCGCACGGTGTATTTGAAAATTGCGGCCGCAGAAGCGCTGGGCAAGTTCGGATCTCCCGCCGCGCTTCCGCCCCTATGGGAGGCCTTCCGCTACCTGCACGACTACTGGAAGGACAACCCCGCCGGCCTGGAACAAAACGGCGAGGGTGTTCGACTCGAGGTCGCGCTCCGAGACGCCCTCGCCCGTGGCCACAACTGGCTCGCGGCGGAGCCAATGCTCAGTACAATTCAATCGCTGTGCATAACGGAGCGTTGCAAGGCCGAAACAATTCAGGACCTCAACGTTCAGAAAGCTCCGCTGCGCATCGAGATCTCGCCCCAGCCGCCGGGCTTCTATATTCGAGTGGCGCAGTACTACGGGATTGAATCCCTGGAATGGCTCGAGGTGAAGCTCAGCCAGTTTTCGCGAGGCACGCGCTTCACCATCGGAGTGCACGGCACGAGTCCGGAGATGCCTGTCCAACGCCTTCAGGAGTTCGCAGCGCGTCACGGCCTCATTCTGGTACGCGAGTAACCCGCCCCCGCTGCAACTCCGCAAGCAGGTCTTCGAGCCGGTCGTAACTGATTCCCGCTCCCTGAGACATACCGGATTGCATCACCATATCGCGGACCTGTTGCGAAGGATAGCGGACCGTCGCAGTGAGGCGCGTCTTTCCGTTCTCCTCGGTAAGCTCCGAGGTAACCACGGAGACGGTGTCCGGGAACTGCTCGAAGATCTCCGTAAACACGACTCGGTCAGGCGGCGTAATCTCGCGATACTCGCCGTAAAACGCGACTTCTCCCTTCGGGTGGCGATTGACGAAGCGCCAAGCCCCTCCCACGCGGAAGTCGATCTCGCAGACCGGGACCGAGTAGCCCTCGCCCAAACGGCCCCACCACTGTTTCACGTGTTCGGGCTTGGTCATTGCCTCGAACACCAGCGTTCGCGGGGCATTGAATAGCCGCGTTAATCGAATCTCCAGCTCCGAAGGCGTCGTCACCTCATAGCTGGCTTTATTTGCCGTGCTGCTTCCGACCATGACTCTTCTTCTCCTTTGCGTTGATTTTCCGTAAATACGCGTCCAGACGGTCCAGCCGCTCTTCCCACATATGACGGTAGTGCTCGGTCCAGTCCGCAATTTCCTTCAGCGGCCCGGCTTCCAACCGGCACCGCCGCCACTGCGCATCCCGCCTTTGCGCAATCAGCCCGGCGCGCTCGAGCACCCGCAGATGTTTCGAAACGGCGGGCATACTCATCTCGAACGGCTCGGCGAGTTCGGTGACCGAGCATTCGCCCGAACTCAGACGCGCCAGGATGGCCCGCCGGGTCGGGTCGGCCAAGGCCGCGAACGTTGTACTCAGCCGCTCCTCTTGCATCTTACTTTACCGACCGGTTAAATAACCTCTTGGTTAAGTATAACCGGGATGGCGCCGGTGTCAAGAACTGATGAATCGAAATTCATCGCGATCTGGCCGATTGGCCTGTAACCGCTGGTTCGTTGTCTTGCATCCAACGGGACAGAAGGTGAAAGGAGGCGCGATAATGAACGCCCGAATGATTCTGAGTGTCGCGGCGTTGACTGTAGCGGTGCAGTCAATGGATGCGCAGGTCCAGGAGCGGAGGGCCGTCCTGCGAGGCGGCGGATATAGCGATCGCGGAAAGTGCACGATCGAAGTTGTCGTGGACGGGGCCGCCGACGTCGAGGTACGCTCCGACCGGGCCTTCCTGCGCAATCTGTCCGGTAATCTGCCGCAATGGCGCCGCTTCGAATGCAGCGCGATCATGCCGCCGAATCCGGCCAACCTCCGCTTTGAAGGCGTTGACGGACGCGGCCGACAGCAACTCATCAACGACCCGGGCAACGGCGGTCCCATCGTGGTCCGGATCGAAGACCCCGACAACGGCGCCGAAGGCTACACATTCGACCTGACGTGGTCAGGCTCCGGGCCCGCGGGATACGGATATCGCGGCGGCGGAGTGGTCAATCGCGGCGATGGGTACCGCGATGAAGACGTGTTTCATCGCGATCGCGACGAATGGTATCGCCGCGATAACTGGCGGCCACGTTTCTTCGAGCGAATCCGCGATGACGTCGAGCATCTCCGATCGTCCGCTTTCTCGCGCGGCGACCAGTATCGCCTCGCGCGGACGTTGCAGGAACTGAATGAGCTCCAGGGCAAGCTGGCCCGCGGCCGCTACGACGAGCGGGAACTCGACGATGTGATCGGAGCCTTGCAGCGAGTGGTTCAGGACAATCGCCTGACCGGTCGAGACCGCTCGATTCTCGCCGACGATTTGGATCGCATGCGCGATTTCCGCGCCCGCCACGACGACTACGGCGCGCGATAGTGTGGCGCGCGAACTGGGCCAGGAGCCTTCGGCGCTCAGGGGCCGTTTCTGAATGTTAAAGTTGATCGTGCGCTGCGCGGCACTCGTCTTTCTGATTCCAGCATTAATGGGCCAGACTGTCGCGGTGACGGATTGCACTCTGATCGATCCTCGCTATGGGGTGGCAACAGCACACAGTACGATCGTCATCAACGGGGATCGGATCACCGCGCGCGGGCCAGCGGCATCGACGCGCATACCAGCCGGGGCGCGCATTGTGCGTGCCTCCGGTAAGTTCGTCATGCCCGGCTTGTGGGACATGCACGTCCATGTCGGCGAGATAGAAGAGGATTGGTTCCCGCTTTACCTGGCTAATGGCCTGACAGGCCTGCGGGAAATGGCGGCCTCGGAAAAGAACGCTCCGCGGCAGCGCAAATACCAACAGGACGTCGCCAGTGGCCGGCGGCTCGGCCCGCAACTATTCTGGACCCTGTTCGCGATGGATGCTCCTGCCATCCATGACGAGCGTCAGGCGCGGGCTGAAGTGGCACGGCGGGCGGCAATGGGCCTGTCGTACATCAAAGTCTATAGTGGGCTGTCGCGCAAGTCGTACTTCGCGATTGCCGATGAATGCCGGAAACGAGGTCTGCAAATGGTCGGTCACATTCCCGACCAGGTCAGCGCACGGGAGGTGGCGGGGGCAGGTCAGTCTTCGGTGGAACATCTCGATGGCATACTGCTGGCGTGCTCCCGAAAGGAAGCTGAGGCGCGATGGATGATGCAGCATAACCAGGTTGTCTGGAAGATGCTGCTGGACACGTTCGATTCGGCGAAGGCGGATGCACTGATCGAGTCGTTCCGCGCAGGTGGGGTCGCGCAAACTCCAACACTGATGATTTATAGGCATGCCAGCTTGGCGCAAGAGCACCGGCTGCCCGGCGACGCTCCTATCCAATATGCGCGACGAGACTATCTGAAGTCGTGGCCTCATGAGTCGCTCGATGGGCCGTTTGGAGGAATGGATGCGGACTCCGCACGCCGCGTGTTGGCGGTGTATCAGGACCTGGTGCGACGCATGGAGCTACGAGGAGTGCGAGTACTCGCAGGCACCGACACGCCGTATCCCTATTGCGTACCAGGGTTCGCCCTGCACGAGGAACTCGCGCTGCTGGTGGACGCCGGCTTGTCCCCGGCGGCGGCGCTGCGAACCGCGACGTGGAATCCGGCGGAGTTCTTGCACGTGAGCCAGGATTACGGCTCCATCGAGCCCGGGAAAGTAGCCGACCTCGTGGTGTTGAACGCCAATCCATTATTAGAAATCGCCAACACGAAACGCATTCACGCCGTGCTGCGCCGGGGCCACTTAATCGACTCCGCCGCGCTGCGATCCATGCTCGAGAGGGTACGGACCGAAGTGGGGAGGAACGAAGCTACAACGGGACGGTGACGGCAATGATCCTTCAGGCGTGGGGACTCGACGATGTTATGGCCGCGTTGCAGCGAGTGGTTCAGGACAATCGCCTGAACCGCCGGACCGCTCGATTCTCGCCGACGACTTGGACCGCATGCGCGACTTCCGCGCCCGCCACGACGACTACGGCGCGCGATAGCCCGAAACGGGGCCGGGAGCGTTCAGTCGTAATACTCCTGGCCCAAATGGGTGATCAGGTCCTCGCCCTTCATCCATCGCAGCGTGTTCTTTAACTTCATCAACTGAATAAACAGATCGTGCTCCGGATACAAACCGGGCGCGGTCATCGGCGACTTGAAGTAGAAGCTCAGCCACTCCTGAACGCCCTTCATTCCCGCGCGAGCCGCTAAATCCAGAAACAGCACCAAGTCCAACACCAGCGGCGCGGCGAGGATCGAGTCGCGGCACAAGAAATCGATCTTGATCTGCATCGGATAGCCAAGCCAACCGAATATATCGATGTTGTCCCAGCCCTCCTTCGCGTCGCCCCGCGGCGGGTAATAGTTGATGCGGACCACATGATACAGGTCCTTATACAACTGCGGATACAAGTTGGGTTGAAGGATGTGATCCAGCACGCTCAACTTCGATACTTCCTTCGTCTTGAACGCCTCCGGATCGTCGAGCACCTCTCCATCGCGGTTGCCCAAAATATTCGTCGAGAACCAACCGGAAACGCCCAGCAACCGCGCTTTCAAACCGGGCGCGATCAGCGTCTTCATATAGGTCTGGCCGGTCTTGAAGTCCTTGCCGCACACCGGCAGACTGCGCTCGCGCGCGAGGTTGAGCAGCACCGGTGTATCCACCGTGAGGTTCGGCGCCCCATTGGCGAACGGCACGCCGGACATCAGCGCCGCGTAGGCGTAGATCTGACTGGGAGCGATCGTGGGATCGTTCGCCGCGAGCCCTTTCTCGAACGACTGAAGATCCTGGTGTACTTGACCGGGCTCGCAGTAAACTTCTGTCGATGCGCACCAGATCATCACCAGCCGGTCGCACTGGTTCTGTTCCTTGAACGAGGCGATGTCTTCCATCAAAGCGTGAGCTTTGTCAAGCAACGTCCCCTCGGTTTTGACATTCGGGCCATCAATGCGCGTCACGTATTTCCGATCGAAGACCGCCTTCATCGGCGTGATCTTTTCGAGCGCGGGCTTTACCTTCAAAAGCAGGTCGGGATTGAGCACCTGCGCATTCGCCGCGGCCTGATACGCGTTGTCTTCGAAGATATCCCAGCCGCCGAAAACGAGTTGCTTAAGTCCAGCCAGCGGCACGAAATCTTGAATTTTGGGAACCCGGTTGTCGGTGCGTTTACCGAGCCGGATGGTTCCGAGTTGAGTGAGCGAACCGACGGGCTCGCCCAATCCCTTTCGTACGGCTTCGACCCCGGCCATGAATGTCGTCGCGACCGCGCCCAGGCCGGGCATCAAGACCCCGAGCTTGCCTTTGGCTTCTGCAATGTTAAGGCTCATATACGCTCTGAGGCTATCGTTCCGTCCGCCTCCGGACAAGCGAATAGACCCGAAATGGTTCATTTCACAAGGGCGATGTGGATGTAAAATAAATATAGAAAAGTTGTTTTACATGATTGCGCGCAACATTGCGGTCCCGCTTCACCGCGCGGTTCAGGCGCAACATCCCGTGTTGCTGGAGGGTCCCCGAGGTTCCGGGAAGACGGCCTTACTTAAAACCGAGTTCCCGCGAAGACTCTACATCACGCTCGAAGACGCGCCTCACCGCCGCGCCGCCCGCCTCGATCCCGCTCGCTTCCTCGCGCGTCTGCGCACGGCGGCCATCATCGACGATGTCCATCGCGCCCCTGAGCTGACCGCCTACTTGGCGCAAACGTCCGAACCGCGCTCCATCCTCCTGGCAAGTTCCCGGAAGTTGACGCTCCCAATCACGACCCTCACGCTTTACCATCCCACTCGCGCCGAGCTCGAACGCCGGCCGCCGCTGCCGGTCAACATGCTCGGCCACTTCGCTCCCGTGCCGTTACACACGAAGCCCGAGCTGTTCCCCTGGCCCCGGAACGCGACACTGCTCGAGCGCGATATTCAGGACCTCGTAAGACTGCGAGATCTCGACCGGTTCTATACCCTCCTCGAACATGCTGCGAACACGACCGGCCAGGTTCTCGACGCTCAGAAGCTGGCGCGCCTCGCGGGTACATCCCGCACCACCGCCGTCCGCTGGCTCGCGGTGCTCGATGCGTGCTTCATCACGGTGCGAGTGGAACCATACGATGACGCGTTCGGACGACGTCTGATTCGCAGCCCGAAGCTCCATTTCCTGGACACCGAATCGTTCGAGAGCCGGGTTGTTTCCGAGATCTACCGCAACGCGATGCACGCCGCGCAAACGCCCGGCCTGCGTTATTGGCGCGACTCGAACGGCTCGGAAATATCGCTGGTAGTGAAACAGCCGGGCGCGCCCGCGATGCCTGTCCTGATCGCCGAACACCCTGACCCCACGCACGAAGCGCGGCTCAAGCGGTGGATGAACCTGGCGGGCGTGCGCAACGCGGCCATCATCTCGGCCCACGCCCGAACTGCGGCGCGTGGCGGCATCCTCAGGTACACCTTGGACCAACTTTAGCCGTGTGCTATGCTCTGACCCATGAAACGCATCCTCACTTTTCTGATTTCCGCGGCGGTCCTGCTGGGCGCGGATGTGACCGGCACATGGCGCTTTCAGGTGGAGACCGATATGGGTTCCGGCACTCCGACCATCACGCTCAAACAAGACGGAGACAAGTTGACCGGCAACTATAAAGGTCAGCTCGGCGAGGCGCCGGTCACCGGCAAGATCGAGGGGTCGAAGTTGCAGTTCTCCTTCGAGGTCTCGCCCGCCGGCGATAAGATGGCGGTCACCTACTCGGGCGTAACAAAGGGCGAAAATAAAATGTCAGGGACGGTGGACTTTGCAGGACAGGGAAAAGGGACGTTTACTGCTACGAAGGAGTGAAGGGAGCCGCGCGAACGGCCCCCCTTGAGTTACAACAGGCGGAAGTTTACTTCGATCTGAGCCGCGACCGGGACCGGCTTGCCGTCCTTCAGGCCGGGCTTGAAGCGCCACTTCTGTACCGCCTCGATCGCCTTCTGATCCAAACCTAAACCGAGCGCTCGAACCACTTTCAGATCGCGCGGATTGCCTTTCTCGTCAACTACAACGTACAGCACGACGGTACCCTGAAACTTGGCTTTGCGCGCTTCTTCGGAGTACTCGGGTTCCACTTTGAACAGCAGCGCGGGTGCGGAAACGCCGCCCCCAGGACGGTACACACCACCGCCTACGCCGCCGCCCGATCCGGGACCATACCCTGCACCGCTACCGGGGCCGACCCCGCCGCCCTTACCATACCCGATGCCGCCGCCAGATCCTGGGCCGTTCGAGGGCAGGCCCAGCTTCGCCAGCGGATCGCCGTATTGGTTCATGTCCACCTTCGGCAACTGCGCGTCGGGCTGAGCGATGATGGTGGGCTCCATCACCAGCTTCGGGTTCTCGTTGCGGATCACTGCAGTCGGAGGGACGAACTGCTTCTGTGCGACGCGCGGCAGTTTGCCCTTGCTCGGAGGCGTGGGAGAACGATCGCCACCGCCACCGCCGCCCCCCATCGACTGCTTCTTCACCGCGTTCTTCGGCTGGTACGCCGCGATATCGGGAGCAATGATCGTAATGCGTTCTTTGATCGCCTGCTGGATTTTTGCGTTAGTTCCGAGGAACAGCAGCAGGGCTACGACACCGCAATGGATCAACACCGACGTGAAGCCCGCCGTTTTCTCCTGGCCTCCGTAGAAACCCCATAGTTCCTGAACGGGGACGGGCGTCGACGTTAATTCCAAGGGTGGCAATTTCTTGGGGTGAATTAGGTCATTGACGTTCGCAATTAGTGATTTGTACCAGGGTATCTCCAGATCGTCGGTCAACAGATGCAACTCCGGCTCAGGGCTTGCGCCAGTCACGCCGTATGCGGTATCAGAAGTATTCACCGGTGATGAGTTCCGTTCAATCGGCTGTTCCATGCGCCTCTTCTCGCCCCTAGGAAAAGGACTTCCCTCTCGGTATGTGACGCTTCCAGAATGCGTGAAGTTGCAGCTTTTGGTATATTCCTTGCGCCAGCGACTGGTTTCAGTGTAACACCCGTATCAAGAGCCGCTTGGACACTTCCAAATTTCATAGATTCAGGAACCGCGCGGTTTCCGCCCAGAGATCGGAGGTGACATCGGTGAGTTCGTGCCCCGATTGCAGCGCGATCAGCCGCGCTCCGGGGGTCGAAGCGGCGAAGCGCTCCGAGGCGCTCAGCGGCACGACATCGTCCGCCAATCCGTGCAGAATCAGCGACGGGCACGCCACCTCCGGGTAGTCCTCGTAAGCCGACGCGTCTTCGATCAGGCCGTAGGAGACCGGGCATTCGCGTCCCTCGCCATAGTGGTAGAACGTGCGCCAACCCGTGTGGCGCCACTCATTCATCGCCGCTTCGCCTAACGCGCCATGCCAGAGCTTCGCGAACCCAAAGGCCGGGGCGAGTAGTACCAGCCGTTCCACCTCCGGATGCCGCGCTGCAAACAACGCCGACACGTACCCACCCAGACTGGAGCCGATCAGCGTAACCGGACCATCGCCCGCCACACGCTCGATCGTGCGCAACTGCCCGGTGATCGACAGTCGCTCGAACCCGTCCTCGGCAAGGTCAGGCGCGTCAAACGCGACGCCGCACTGTTCAAATTTCGATCGGAAGAAGCTTGCCTTGGTCGACCGCGGGCTGGAAGAGAATCCGTGAAGATAAACTACGCGCATGAAGGCACGGGCACACTCGCTTGGGGTTATATTATACGGGAACCACACAAAGCAGTTCGCAGCCATCATACGCGATCTGCTGAGTGAGGATGAGCAGAGCAACCTGGAGTTGCACTTGGTTCAGCCTGAAATGGAGAGAGGGCGCTTTCCGGTAGTGAGGCCTCTGCGCTCCGTTCATCGTCTCGATGAGCCCGCCGTACTCTCCCTCGGCATGGTTGCTTCCCAGCAGAGCCAGCTTCCGTTTCGCCCGGAAGATGATTGTAGCTCCGCCGCGATCCCGGTTTTCTCAACTTCCGGATTGCGCGATCCATTCCCTATCCGCTTCTTTATCGAGTAAACCTGACGGCGTCATTCACCTTCCGGTCACGAAACGAAAGTTTCTTTGACTGGGAGCCACCAGGTCGTTCGCATGTCAGACTCAGCTCCAGCCGAGCCTGCCCACCAGCCAGGCCCGACCCGCCTCCCAATCCCTCTTTAGAGTGGCCACCGATATGCCCAGAACTTCCGCGGCTTCCTTCTCCGTCAAGCCGCCGAAGTACCGCAACTCAATCACCTGAGCCGCGCGCCCATCCATCGATGCCAGCTCATCCAGCGCCCCGTGCAGATCGAGAAGGGTCTCATCAAACGGCGGCGTTCTGGCGGAGTCTTCCTTCAGCGTCGTGACCGATACCCCTCGTCCGCGCTTCTGCGCCAGCTTCTCACGGGCGTGATCCACCAGAATCCGCCGCAACAGCTGCGCCGCCACCGCCAGAAAGTGCGCGCGGTCCTGCCATTCCACCAAGTCCCCGCCCATCAGGCGCAGATACAGTTCGTTCAGCAGCGCCGTCGCCTGCAGCGTGTTGCCGGAGTCTTCCTTGCGCATGTAGTTGGCCGCGATGCGCCGCAGTTCCGGCTGCATCCGCACGAGCAGCTCTTTTCCCGCTTCGCGATTGCCCTTCCGCCAGTCCATCAGTAGCGTCGTAACCGGCCGTTTTGCCATACTCCTGCTAGTATGGGTGAGCTGTTTCTTTCTCTGCTCACGCTAAGCAGAGTGGAGGACAGGCAAATGACTCCAGAGCGGTTTCGCCAGGTTCGCAATGTCTTCGAAGTTGCGTTGGAAAAGGCGCCCCCTGAGCGGCTGGCTTTCTTGGATGAAGCAGCGCGATCCGACGCGGATTTGCATGCACAGGTGAAACGCATGCTGGACGCCCACGAAAACACCGTCACCTTCCTCGACGGCGCCGTCGCTGCGCCCGCCGAACTTCGTACCGACCCGCGCCGCATGGAGGGACGCCGCCTCGGTCATTACGAAATCCTACGCGAAATCGGACGGGGCGGCATGGGCACGGTCTACCTCGCCCATCGGTCAGACGGCCTCTTTGAACAGCAGGTCGCCATCAAGGTCGTCACCCCCGAATCGGCCGGCCGGGAAGTGATCGAGCGGTTCGAGCAGGAGCGAGCAATCCTAGCCTCGCTCGAACATCCCAACATCGCGCGTCTTTACGACGGCGGCGCCACCGAAGAAGGCTGGCCCTACTTCGTCATGGAGTATGTCGAGGGCAAGCCGATCGACCAGTGGTGTGACAATCATCGACTCAGCATCAGCCAACGGATCAGCCTGTTTCGCGCCGTATGCGATGCGGTTCAGTTCGCGCTACAGCGCCACATCATCCACCGCGACCTGAAGCCTGGCAACATCCTGGTCCCCGAAGAAGGGATGGTGAAGCTGCTCGACTTCGGCATCGCCAAACTCGTCCGCGTGGAACCCGATCAGAAGACCGCTCTCGCCACGCGGACGGGCATGCGCCTGATGACGCCCGAATACGCCAGCCCGGAACAGATCCGCGCGGAAGAGATCACTCCGCTCAGCGATCTGTATTCCCTCGGGGTAATCCTCTACGAGCTCTTGACGGGGCGACGGCCCTACCGCCTCAAAAGCCGCGTCTTTCACGAAATCGTCCGCGTAGTATGTGAGGAGGCGCCTACTCGCCCGAGCAGCGTCGTCACCGAAGCGGACGAACGCCCTGGCGAGGAAGGTAAGACCATCACCATTGCTCCGGGGGTGCTCAGCGGATCGCGCGAGGGCACGCCGTTTGATCTCAAGCGGCGGCTGAACGGCGATCTGGACGGGATCGTGCTGAAGGCCCTGGAGAAGGATCCCCGCCGGCGTTACCGCTCGGTAGAGCAATTCAGCATGGATCTGGACCGCCATCTCAAAGGTGAGCCGGTACTGGTGGCGAAGGCAGGGCGGTTCTCGGATGTGGCGCGCGCCGGTGCCAAGTACCGGCTTAGCATCGCGCTGGCTCTGACGCTGCTGCTGGCTTTCGCGACGGGCGGGATCCGCATCAACTGGCGCGGTATCGCTGTTGTGGCCGGAACAGCTGCGGCACTCGGGCTTTGGCACATCGCGACTGATCGTGACCTCGGTGCCAGGATCTCCGAGACCCTCGTAGGGCCTGGCGTCGTCGTCCTTATCATCGCTTGTGGCATTGCGAGTCTGTTGGTGCCGATGGGGATGCACTTCTTTCCGTCCTGGACGGGCGGGCAAATCACTGTGGGGGTACTAACGTGCGGCGTACTATTGGGCTGTCTCTACATTACCTCGCTCTTGACCGCATGGACGTTTCGCGCGCGCTGGGCTGGATCGCTGGTCTCCTCCTCAATCCGGACGTCGAATCGGCCCGTGTGGTTCCCGGCTGCTCTGGGGCTGATAAATTGCTGGAACATCTTACGCGCGGTTCTGCGCGGTTCCACCGATCGGGATATCGCACGGTCTTTCGCTGTCTCGCTCCTCGGTCTGGTCGCCGTAGCCTCCATCTTCACTCTGGTCGTCTTACCTTATCTCGAGGTGCGTGACAGGGGGCTGCTCTATCGAGGACGCCTGATCTCCTGGCTCAATATCGAGCGTTATGAGTGGGAAGGCTCTGCCGAACCAGGCGAGTTGATCGTTTTTTCGATGCGTCCGACAAAGGCTGTCCTGCGATTGCACGTCAGCCGCCTGTTCTCCATCCTGCCGTCACCCCGGATTCCCATTCCCAAGGAACGCCAGGAAGAGTTGGAAGCGATTCTGAAGCGCCATCTCAGCGACTGGCCGCAATCGTAAAGAAACGTCTAGTAGTAGGGTAAGTAGCGTTCTTGGTAAATGAGTCGGATCAGGGTTCCGGCCGGTTATTTCCGGCCATCCGGAAATTGGGGCGATAGGCATGGAGACGACGGGAAAGATTAAGAAGAGTGTGACGATTTAACCAGCATCCTTACCTCTGCCCATTTTGAGCAGTAGAGCTTCTTGTCGGGTGTGGCAGGATAGCTTTCATCAGTGGGCGTATGCCTTTTTGGACGAATGACCACTCCGACACGTTAGCCAAGAGTGCCTGGTCCCAGTCCACGCGCCCCGCAGCGATCCAGGGATGAAAGTACTGCATCGTTCCCCATAGCCTTCCAATAGCGGCCAATCTTCGAGTGCGCAATGAGGCAGCCAAAATCGATTCTTGGGCGAGCGCGCACCAGGACGCTACGACCGCGGCTCCCAGAATCACCTTCCATTGCACTTCAATCAGTATAGGACGGACTTGAGATCCCAAGTTGGAGGTTGCGCCGCTCCGGTGCATTCGTCCAGACCGGATCAAAACGTGGCGCGTCCGGCGCTACCACTCTCCAGAAACTCAGATCGAGTTTCCGATTCTATGAATCGCGCCTAGCGCGTCAAACTCGCTAACCACTCTCCAGAAACTCAGTTCCAGTTTCCGATTCTATGAATCGCGCCTGGCGCGTCAAACTCGCTACCCACTACCCACTACCCACTAATCACTAATCACTAATCACTAATCACTAATCACTAATCACTTGCCCGCTCCTACCGGCCGGAATGCCGAGTAAGTGAACACGTTCTCGGCGGCCAACTGCGTGCCGCGATACTCGCGATGGGTCACCGCAACCGGAACCGGAACGCCTTCCGCCGTCACTCCATAATCCACCGTCGCCTCGTCGCGGACCGCCGCCGCACCCTCGCCGCGCGACGACTTCATCGTGATCCGCACAAGGCGATACGTGTCGCTGGTTACCCAGATCTCGCCCGCTGCTGCCGATTGCACCGCGCCCGCGGATTCCCACACCGTCAACGCGCCGGGTCCATCGTGTTGCGCATAGGTGAACATCGTGCATCGCTCCGCGCCCAACAGCGATTCACCGCCCGCCGCAAACGAGTACACTTCGTGCCGCGATTTCTCGAAGAGCAGCAGCAGTTGGCCGAAGTCGGTAACCGTGCCGATCAGGCCGTGCTTCTCGAAATCCTCGAGCAACTTCTTGCGGTTGCGGCCGCCATCGGCCTGCAGACTCCTCGCCAAGTCGCCGATAGCGCGTTCCGGGGTCGTTTCCGCCTTTCCATCGACGGTGAGGACGCGCCGGATCTCGCGAATCGAGGGCGGCTTTCCTACCACCGCGAACGCGTACTCGGAGCGGATCTCGCGCGTCTGCCACCCGGCGCCTTCGACCCTCTGCGCGCGCTGCTTCAGCGTCTCTTCGGCCATCAACTGCGGAGCGTTCTTCTGGAACACGATGGCCTGCTCGCCCAGACGCTCGAGCAAACGCTGCGTGCGCGGATCGGCCAAGCACGGCAACGAACATCCGCACAAGATGAAGAGGCCGAACCAACGCACGATTTCAGGATCGCACGGAGACTTACTGGCCAGTAGTTTTCGGTCCGCCTGGCCCGATGCCGAGATCGGTCAGCACCTTGGGCGCTGCTTCGTCCATGGCCAGCATACTGTGGCACGAGCTGCAGTCCTGAACGATCTTCTGCCCGTCCGTAGATGCGTGCTGGTCGTCGTGGCAGCGGAAGCAGCCCGGAAAATCCGTATGGCCGAGGTTGTTCGGATAGCTGCCCCACTTCACGTTCATTTCGGGGAAAACGTTGTTGGTGTAAACGGTCGCCAGAGCGATCGCCGAACGCGCGATCTCGGCCCGGCGCTGCGCGTAGATCTGGGGGTATTTGTCGGCGTAGAACTTCTCGAACCCGGCAGCGATTTTGGGCGTCGCATCGGCATGCGTAGGATACGCCGCCTTGATCAGCTCCATACCTTGTTTCTTGGCGAATGGCAGCGAGCCCGAGATCTGGCCGTCGGCGATGGCGCGATCCACCGCGCGGTCAGGCAACTGGTAGGTGTGGCTCGGCCGGTTGTGGCAGTCCATGCAGTCCATCGTGCGCATCGTTTCGGAATTGCCAATTTTGGCGATCGTCTCGGGCTTGGCGTCCTGGGCGACAAAACGAATCCACTTGCCGTCGCCTTTGTTGTACTCGACGATCGGAATCGTCTGCCGGCTTTCGTCCGCAGGGGCATAGCGCATCACTACGCCTGGCCCGAGATGCACGCCGTGAATGCCGATGTTACCGTTGCCGCCGCCTATGTGCATCAGCAGCACTGTCTTGGTTTGGGCGTTGGCTTCATCGTCATTAAACTTGTTGATCACGCGCAAGCGGTCGCCACCGAACTTCTGTGGCCAGTGGCATGTCTCGCACGTCTCGCGCGCCGGGCGCAGATTGCGAACCGGCGTGGGGATCGGCCTCGGATAATTGTGCAAAACTACCGCAAACACCTGGCCCACCCCGGACAGTTTGCTCTTCACGAACCAGCCCGCGCCGGGACCGATATGGCACTTCACGCACTCCACTCGCGCGTGCGGCGAGTTCTGGTACGCGGTGAACTCGGGTTGCATCACGGTATGGCAGGTTTGTCCGCAGAACTGGACGCTCTCCATATAACTCACCGCGCCGTACCCGACTTGGCTGACGAGCGCGATGTTGATCACCGTCGTGATCGCGACAAAGGTGACAAGCCGTCGGAAGTCGACGTTCTTCAAGTCGAGCGGAGGAAAAACGGTGATAGATTTGCCCTGCGCGGCAAGCGAGCGCCGCCGCAGGAAGATCCCCAGCGGGATCAGCAAGAGACCCGTGATGAAGATGGCTGGCACCACGAGAAAAATCAGAATACCCATGTACGGGTTATCGGCCGTGCCGCTCCACATGGCAGGCGCCAGGAACACGAGCAAACTCGCCGCGCTCGTCACCAGGATCACGCCCAGCAAACTGATCGGGTTATTGGATAGATGTACGACCGGGCGAAGCCATTCCCTGAAGCCGGAACCTGGGTTGCTCATGTGTTGTTAATTCCATCATGCAATCGTCACGCCACAAATTATCGTACTGCAAACACAGGTTCATTAGCAGACGCCGTTCCATTACGAGCCAAACGGCGCAAGGGATTGGGGTATATGGCTGATGTTTCAAGGACGCGAGATTTTGCGCGCCTTGCGGAACGAAGAGATGCCGTACAATGCCAGCAGCGCAGCGAACGTAAAGGAAGCGATCAGGATCATCAACCCCCCGGCATCGCCCGAAAAGTGCTGGGCGCGGCGATAGGTAGATACGGCGACGAATGTAGCCAAAACCAGAAAAATGAACCCGATTACCTCGTTCCATAGCACCATCACGGGCTTAATCACTCCCGGGAGAACGTGCTTCAGGAATTGCGTCACGAGGCGCATGGGTCAGATGTTCCGATGCTAACAAAACCGCCACCACCTCACCAAATTTGGGGGCCGGACCGCTGTAGTGGATCGCGCCCGCTGCCGATATATAGGTAGGGCCTCGCGCGGGGGAATGCAAAAAACTGAAACGGCTGTTTACGCCGCTACATCCTGGAAGTGTGATGTTATGCTGAAAGTGGCCCGAAACGAAAGGGGCGTGATTTGGAAGAGCGATTGAAGGAGTTGATGCAGGAACTCGGCAACGCGATCAACGAATCGCTGTCCGATTCGGATCGTATTGCCGCTGCGATCGGCGAGATCAAGCGGGCCGGTTACGACGTTTTCCTGGTGCTCGAAGCAACCATCGGGTTCAACAAGCGGAGCGAGTCCGACGACGATTCGGATGGGGAAACTGAAGTCGAGCAACCGGCAAACAAGCCACGGTTCGAATCCACCGGAAAAATTAAGCTGACCAGCCAGGATCAGAAGTTTCTCCGGGCTTTGAAGATCGCTATCGACGAAGAGAAGACTTAGAGCAACTCGCGGTAGACCTCCCACGTGCGAGTGGCTGCCGCCGCCCAGGAAAACTCGCGGGCGCGCCGCAATCCCAATTCTCTCAATTCATTGCGTAGTGCAGCGCTGCTGACGATCCGTAGCAGGCCGCTGTTAACCGAGTCCTGCTCGATCGGATTGATCAGCAGAGCAGCATTGCCTGCCACCTCCCGCGTCGCCGACCGGTTGGAGGTAAGCACCGGGACGCCGCGCGCCATGGCATCCAGCACCGGCATTCCAAAACCTTCATCGAGCGACGGGAAAGCGAACACTCGCGCCTTGGCGTAGAGTTGCTCGAGACGGCCCGGTTCCACAAATCCGGGCAGTTCGATCGACTCGCGGCGGGAACTTCGCTCAATGCGCGATAGAATCTCGCCGGCCCCGAAGCCGTTTGCGCCGGCGAGTACCAGTTTCCAGTCCGGCGGGGTGTGCTCGAAGGCCTCGATCAACCGCACGATGTTCTTACGCTTCTGAACCGCGCCGGTGTGCAGAATCAGATTCTCGCGTTCGGCATCACGGGGCGGCGGTCCGGCAGGAAGATTGACGCCGTGATGCACTACCCGGATGCGCGACCGCTCGACTCCGAGCACGTCCACCAGTTGCCCCGCCGTGAACTCGGAAACCGCGATGATTCGATCCGATCGTTCGGCGGCGCGCTGCGCCTGTGCGATGAAACGCAGGCGGAACTCGTGCGTGGAGTAGTCGCCGGTCAGCACGAACAGGTCGTGAAATGTCGATACGATATGCCGGACGCGCACGTGATCGACGCGCTGGTTCAACCCGTGAAACAACCGCGCGGATCGCGGCCAGATGCCATCGGCCCGCAACCAGGCACGGCTCACGTTGGCGGGCAGAGTTTCCCGGAATGCAACCCGCAGGCGGTGCGCGCGATAGCAGTACAAAAACCGCTCTTCGGGATGCGCGGCAGCCAACCCCGCCAGCAACTCGCGCGAATACACCCCGACCCCGGTCAGGTTCGGGCCCGTGCTATATGTCGCGTCCAGAGCGATGGTCAAGAGATATTCGAGTACGCCTGCTTATTCTCGTATAGCACTGCGCCGGCATCTTCGATCAGTTGTTCGAGCGAGCGGGCTGTGGCGGGATCGGATGCGGCCGATCCGAACACGAAGGCGAAGCTGTTGTGCCCGGCCTCCGTCTCACGCTGGATGCGCGCGATCAATTGCGACGCCGAGTCGCGCCACGCCAGCACGGCGAACCGGCCGAAGCTGAGGCGTCCGGCAATGGCCGCGGGTCCGGCTCCCGCGCGAATCACGTTGGCCGCTTCCATAATCAACTCGTGCGCTGCTTCGCGTCCGGCCAACTGATCAATCTCGGGAAGATTGTCGACCTCCGCCAGAACCAGCGTGAGCCTCTGCTGGCACTCGCGCGCCAGTTGGATGTCGCGAGCCGCGATGGCTGCGAAGCCGTCCGCGTTGTAGAAACCTGTCTCCGGATCGGTGGCCGAAGCGAGCTGCGTTCCGCGCTGGTACCGCTGCCGTTCGATCGCATTCAGCATCGAGCGCGCCAGAGGCCGGCAATCGATCTCATTCTTCAATACAAAATCCTGAGCACCCTGCCGGAGCATCCGCCGTCCCAGCCCTTCTTCACCGTTGTCGAGAAGCGCGATCAGCGGAGTTTCAGGCGCGGAGTCGTGCAGTGAGCGGAAGGTGGCCAGTCCGCCGCTATCAGGGAGCGCCGGGTTAAACAGGATGATGTCGGGATGTTCGCTTTCGAGCACCAGCAACGCGTCGGCGAGTTGCTCGAGCCGGTCGACGCGGCACGGGATCCACGCGCCGCCGTGAGTGGTCTCCTCGATCTCCGCCAGCGCGTCCTCGACGAAGCGTGCGTCGCTCAGCTCGCCTTCAATTAGCAGAACGTGGATGGGTTTCATCGCGATGCTCACCGGGATAGTGCCCGAGCCTCGGGATTATTCTCAAAAGCCTACTCGGCGATGCTGTACTCTTTGAGCTTCCGGTACAGCGTGGTCCGGCCGATGCCCAGCAGATTCGCGGCCACAGCCCGGTCCCCTCGAGTGAATTCGAGAGCTTCGAGAATGGCCCGCCGTTCTACTTCGATGAGGGGAAGGATGGGCGTGGACGAAGGAGCCGCTGGCACCGATTCGGCGCGGGGAGCCGTCTCGAAGCGCGAGTCATCGCCCGAACTGGCCACTGCCGCGGCGCGGGCCTCGAGCTTCGACCGCAGGCGGTGGTTCAGGATGCTCGAAGGCAAGTCCTGAAGCTGCAGCAAGGGTCCGGAATTCAGCGCCACCATGTGCTGGACGGCATTCTCCAACTCACGCACATTGCCCGGCCACGCGTATTCGAGCAGCGCGGTGTTCGCCTCAGCCGTTAAGCTGTGCCCGTTCCCATAACGCCGGAGGAAATGCGTCACCAGCGGCGGGATGTCATCCTCGCGTTCCCGCAGCGGCGCCAAACGAAGGTTCACGACATTCAGCCGGTAATACAGGTCGCGCCGGAACGCCCCCTTCTCGACTTCCTTCGCCAAATCACGGTTGGTTGCGGCGATCACCCGGAAATCGGAGTGGCGCGTTTGGTTCGAGCCGACTGCGCGAAACTCCTTTTCCTGCAGTACGCGAAGGAGTTTGGCCTGCAGATCGAGCGGCAACTCGCCGATTTCGTCCAGAAACGCCGTACCGGTGTGGGCCAATTCGAGCAACCCCGCTTTCGTCGCTACCGCGCCGGTAAACGACCCCTTCACGTGCCCGAACAGCTCGCTTTCCATCAGCGGCCCGACCATGGAGGAGCAGTCCACCGTGACAAACGGGCCGACGGGATTGGCGTTATGTATCGAGCGGGCGACTACTTCCTTGCCCGTTCCGGTCTCGCCCAAAATCAACACGGGCCAGCGCCCGCGCGCCATCTTCTGGATGAGCTGGACGATGCTGGCCATCCGTGAGGAGTTCCCGACCAGCATGGGACGGTTTTCTATTGCGAGCATGGGTCTTGCACTTCCGTTCCACAGCTTTAGTGCGATGGACCGCCCAGTCCTCTCAAAGATCTTGAAGCTGGCGCGCTAACAGTCTCATGAGATCAGCCGGCCGGAAACGGCGTCATACAACCGTGCGGGGTGGTCCCGCACCATGTGAAAGGAGAAGCCATGGCAAACAACGATTGGGACCGGGACCGCGGACACGATCAGGACCGCGACCGGGATCGGGATTCCGAGCGGTACGAGAACCGCCCCCGTGGACAAGGGGAACAGCAGCGCAGATATCCCGACATCGGTAGAAGCAATGAATACGGCAGCCACGCCGGTTGGGGCGGGCAAGGCTTCAACCAGGGCAGCTTTGGCGAGTACGGCGGCCAGGGTGAACGCCTATACACGCAACACGGCGGGCAGGGCTGGGGCTCCGAGCACGGCTACTACAACCGGGAAGGCGGTGGGGGCATGAGCACCTATCAGGGCCAGCCGTCGGGGAACCGGAACGAGGGAAGCTCCTTCGACCGCGACCGCGAACGCGGCCGTGGTTCAGAACGGTGGGGCGGCCAGGGCGGCTACGGCCAGGGCAGCGAGGGCTCGAACCAGGACCGCGGCCGTGAACGCGATTTCGGTGGACGCGCAGGCGGATGGGGCGGCGACCCACGGGAAGCTGAACGTGCCCGCGACCTGGACCGGGACCGTCAACCGTACACGGGTGGCCAGTCGGGCTGGACGGACAGCCAACCGGGATGGCGCGGCACCCAGGGATGGGTCGGTGCGCAGCACGGCTGGGGCTCGGGTTCCATGCCGCAGAGTAGCGATCCGAACCGCCGGGGCCACTACGGACGCGGCCCGAAAGGCTGGCAGCGCTCCGACGAGCGTATTCGCGAGGATATCAGCGAGCGCCTGGCCGATCACCCGGACATCGACGCCTCCGAGATCGAAATCGACGTGAAGGGTGGAGAGGTGACGCTGAAGGGATCGGTGGAAGACCGTCACATCAAGCGTCTTGCCGAGGACGTTGCCGAGCGCGTCTCGGGCGTTCGCGACGTGCACAACAATATTCGCGTGAGCCGCGGATTCTGGAGCTCAATCAAGGACACGCTGACCGGCGAGACAGGCGACGAGAGCCGGCGCGATAGCTCGGGCCAGCCGGAGACGATGACGGGCGACGTGGTGTCGGCGGGACATAGCGGCGCGCCCACGCACACCATCACCCCAAGCCCGCAACAGATGTCGTCGCAACAGACACAACCGGCCGGTAAGAAGTAAAAGGTAAACCTACCGGGTGACTTCGCGCATCCGGTCAATTCTGCGGCGCAACTCACCGGTGAAACAGTCCTCCTCATCAGTGGTTGCGCCGCTTGCTTTTAACGCGGCGCGGATCTGGCGATCATTCAGCCGCCCCACGTAGTTTGCCAGCCACCGCGCGTCTTCCACGCGAATTCCAGTTTTGAAATCGGTCGTATGCCGGCCCGTGTAGCCGGAATCGATGAAGCCGTCCTTTACGCCGCGAATGAATTGAGGGGTGTCGGCCGCATATTCGGCGCAGTTCCATTCGGTGCGGCGAAAGAAAGTGCCCCAGCGGCCCATGGTCTGACCCCAGTCGGTGAAGGCGTAAGTGAGCTCGCCGGGCTTGCGGGAATGCTGAAAAATCGCCGTATTCCCGCCTTCTTCGGGGTCGCGTGCATCCTTGTTATCCCAGTTGGATAGCAAGATCAGCAGCAGCTTCAACCCGGCCAATTGCGGGGTGCCGAGAAAAGGATTGTTGTCCCAGCTCCAGTCGTGCGCTTTCACGATTTTCAAGCCAGGATCGCGGAATTGGAACCGGGCGGACGTGAATTCACCATTCGGGCCCACGAACGGGGCGGCCCGTTTGCTGAGCTGGCCGACCTTCTCGATGCGCCCGCTGGCGACGTAGTAGTTCGTTCCGCCGAAGTATCCCGCCGCCCAGACCATGCGCGATGAGAAGGTCTCGCCGCGAACTTCGGGTCCGAACTTGGCATCCCAAAGGCGGCGCCGGCTGTCGCGAACAAAGATTTTCACGCTCGAGCCGCTCATGTCCTCACGCACGAACGTGAACGGGGGACGCGGTTGTCCGCTCGCGCCTCCCGGTCCAGCGGCCAAATCGAGCGCTTCAACGCGGCCAGGATCGCGCCATAAAACGTCGGCGGCCGAGAGGCGCGGCACAAGGCTCGCGATAAGGGTGATGAGCAGAATCAGCCGCATGGAGGTGTTTTGAAACTGTGGTCGGGCGCAGGCGAACTTTGCTCAGTTTATCAACGCCGCGCACTCATCGCTGCGCGACTTAAATAGGCTTGTGATAAACGCAGTGGCGCGGAAATTGTGCCGGTAGCTCTCCACGGCGAAAGGGTCTTTTTCATTGGCGCACGCAACCTCGAACCCCTCTTTCGCGAACGCCAGCATCCGCCAGAAGTGAACATAACGCCAGGATTATCGAAGTGGTTCGACGGCAGCCCCCCGCGCAGGCTAGCCGGCCACTTCCGCGAGTTGCTATACGTCCAACTGGCCTTGCTCTACGGCGGCGTGGGAATCGCTTGCATCAGGGCACAACCGATTCGGGCTGCTGTGTTTCCCGACCGTCAAAATTCGAGCCGTGCCTGAAACGCAATCATCCGCGGCGAGCTGTCCCCGCCGAGTCCGACCCCGAGCAGCCCGGTTGGCGGCGATGTCGTATAAGTAAGTGCGCCAAAGCCTGTCTGGGTGGAAGGTTTGCCGGGGATGCCGGCGTACCCCAGCACTGGAAGTCCGAAGTTTGGGTGATTGAATAGATTGAAAAGCTGGCCCTCCATGCGGAGCTTGACCCGCTCATTCAGAGTGAACCATTTCGTGATGTACAGATCACTCCAGGTGAAGCCGGGACCGCGTAGAGCGTTCCGCCCAAGATTTCCGAACTGACAATTCTGTGGAGAGTCGCCTCCAATGCAGGCACCCGTGCTCGGATCGGTTGTTGAAACGAATGCGTTAGGGTTCAGCCAAGGAATTGTGCCGGGTTGAGTGACGCCGGGAATCGAATTGTGCTGGTAAAGAGGCACGCCGGGAACCACGCTTGCAAACTGCGGCCCGCTGCCATTCACAATCCCGATCCCGTTTGCGGAATACGGCGCGCTCAACACCGAGAACGGGATGCCGCTGTGCCAGAAGACAGCTCCCGACACCTGCCATCCATTCAGCGCATAGCCAAGGGTGCGATGGCGCGTTTTTAGCGGCAGCGCGTAGACATAGCTGGCGGTAAAATTGTGACGCACGTCATAGTCGCAGGGACCTCGGTCGCGCTGAAGATTACCGGGAATCGGAGAAAGGATGCCTCCCGCAGAGAACGGCAGAAACCCTCCGTTCGAGACGGTATCGATACAACGACTCCACGCATAGTTGGCCTGGACCTGCAATCCGTGTCCGAGACGTTTCTCTCCTGTGAGTTGAAGTCCGTTGTAATGGCTGTTCGCGCCGGTGTTCAATTGAGTGACGGTTCCGAACCGTGCATCCACAGCCTTCCCATAAGGAAACGGCGCGAAGCAGCCCTGACAGACGGTCTGATAGCCATTCGCCTGAGTTGTGTAGGGCTGGTTTACCGCGCGCGTGCCGACATATTGAGCTCGCAGATTGACTGTGTTGCCGAGCTGGCGCTCCAAGCCAAAACTCCACTCTATGAAATATGGAGCGTGCAGCCTTCCATCCGGCACGGCGGTGATCGCGACCGGCTGGAGACAAGTAGTCGAATGGGAGAGAGCGGATGCGCAGGATCGTTGGCCCTGGGCAAAGCCTATGTTGAAAGCCTGATTCGCAGCAATGGTTGCATCGACGGCGCTATTCGGCACTCCCGGAGCGATTGCCGATCCACCCACCGTTCCCAGTAGGCCGCCTTGAAACGTCTTCGAATACGGCGGATTGAGGCCCACCGGATCGACGATGCTTCCGGGCAGTAGATCGCTGAACAGTCCGAACCCGGTACGCAGGACTGTCTTCGGCGCAATTTGCCAGGCGACAGCGGTCCTCGGCTGAAGGATCGCGAGCGGGGTTGCATCGAAGATATTTCCCAGACCCGTCCGGATGACGGCGTTCAGGGGTTGGTCGACATCGTGAGAGATAGAACCAAACGAGCCTGCGAGCCGGGCCACCGCGTTGTGCGGATTCACAGGATTGGAATTGTGCGTGGCGCGTATTCCGAAAGTCCAGGTGAATGTGCGGGTCAGCTTGCAGGTGTCCTGGACGTAGAGATCCAAATTCAGAAAGTTGTAGGGCTGCGAGTTCGCAAGAGGGAACGTCTTCGATGCGGTGGACGCCACTCCATAGATGAATTGCGGCAGTGTCGCATAATTGATAAGCGGAACCGCCCCTTCACCGAAGTCATAGTCATTCAGCCGAAACATCCTTGTGTTAGTTCCAAATCGAAGATCATGTGCGCCGCTGGTCCAGGCCAGGTTATCGTTGATGAAGAAACGAGCCGCGCGCCGCCCTTGCACCCAGGTGTTGTCCAGACCGCCGATCGTCGTGAAGGGCGCGTTGGCGCCGCTGCCCTGGAGTACGATCGGGAAGGCCGATAACGTCTTCTGAAAATCGCTCGGGCCAAATAAACTTCGATACCAGGAAAATGCCGGATTAAAATAGATCACCAGCTTCGGCGAGAAGACGTGAGTGTAGCCCGCGGCAAACGAGTAGAGCGGTTGCGGCGAAATGGCGTTGAACAGAGTATTGATCGGGTCAGTGTAGGCAGCTTGCAAGCCTGTGTCCACCTGAAGCCGGTACCAGGTGGTGTTCTTCTCATTGATGTTGTAGTCGACCCTGGCGGTCTGAACCTGTTCCTTGTCGTCGCTTGAATGGGAGATGCTCTGGCGGTTGGCGCAACCATTTCCGTTCGGAGGAAAGCCTTCCGCCCGGCTTCCGTCGTCATTGAAAGGGCAGCCCAGCACAGCCAGCGACGTTCCAGACGTATTGCGATACAGCGAGAACATCTTTTGATAAAACGGAACCAATTGCGGCGCCGGCTGATAGGCGGATCCGGTAACAGCATCCGTCCCGCCCAGGGGCAGTTGTTCCAGAACATATTTCTGAAATGCGGGCGCAGGCACGGTCGTCGCCGAGACGATCGGCAGGGCGATCCTTGCCCATTCGCTGTCGAAGAAGAAGAACAACTTGTTATGCACAATCGGCCCGCCCAGGCTGCCTCCGAAATGGTTTACCGTGGAGCGCGGCTTTTGATTCCCCGGAGTGGAGTTTGTGAAGAAGTTTGTTGCATTGAAATGCGAGCCGTTCCAAAGCTCATACAGATTTCCGTGAAGCTGATTCGTACCGGATTTTGTGACATAGTTGACCTGCGAGGCTCCGTACCTGCCTTGATCCACGGCGTAGGAAAGCGTGTTCACCGTGACCTCCGCGATCGAATTCAGCCCCAGCACCAGATTCGTCGAGAGGCCGCTGTTCAGGTTGGTGAGCGGGTCATTCGATTCCAGGCCATCCACGATGTAACCGTTCGATAGAGAGGGCAAGCCGTTAAACTGAACGTTGCCGTAGCCGTTCGTTCCACCCACGAAATCGTTGCCGCTACCGGCGGTATTCATCAACGCACCCGCGGCAAACTGCAACGGGTAGGTCATGTCGCCACCGGGATTTGGAAGGTTTTCCATCCTGCGCGCATTTAGGGTTGTCGAGGTGTTCGGATTCTCTGGATTGACGAGCGGCGCCTCACCCGTCACCGTCACCTCCGCATGTGCGCCTAAGAGTTTCACCGAGAAGTTCACGGTCTGCCTTTGTCCGAGGCCTGAAAGTACGGAATTATTCGTCTGCGGCTCGAACCCCTCTATCTCAACCTTGACGGAGTACGAGCCCGGCTTCAACTGCGGGAAATTGAACCGTCCACCGTCGTCCGCTTTTACGCTGCGCTTCCATCCCGTCTCGGTGCTGATGGCCGTCACCGTGGCGCCAGCCAAGGGGGCGCCGCTGGGATCGACCACCGTGCCCACGATAGCACTCGTCGTCTCTCCCTGGGCTTGAAGCCGCCCACGAAAGCAGGTGAGCCAGGCGACGCAACCCATCACGACCAGGAGGATGCGGCTTGATCTTCTGATATTAGGCACTCCTAATATTATCTGCCCACTCGAAGGATCTGCAACTAGTAGAGCCAGGTTGCATGAGGAGGCGAGCGGTTTTATCATCAGAATTAGTGGCAGCTAAGCCAGTTCCTCTGGTTATATCGGAATCCGTCGACGACTACCTCAAAGCCATCCTGAAATTGGGCGGGGCGGAGGATTCGCGCGTGACAACAAAGGCTCTGGCCGAAAAGCTGGGAGTGCGTACACCCTCGGTGACTGGAATGCTTCAGAAGCTGGCGGGCCAACGTCCCGCCATGGTTCTTTACGAGAAACATCGAGGCGTCCGCCTCACTTCGGCGGGCAAGAGGAGAGCTTGGGAACTGGTCCGCCATCACCGTCTGCTGGAATTGTTTCTTCACGACATACTGAAGTATTCCTGGGATGAGGTCCACGAAGAGGCGGAACGGCTGGAACACTTCATCTCCGAACGATTTGAGGATCGCGTGGCGGCGATCTTGGGCGATCCTGAGTTCGATCCGCACGGCCATTTGATCCCCCAGAAATATGCAACGGGTGTGTTCCGTCACGAAGTGCCGCTCGTCGATTGGCCACTCCGAACGCCGGCGATCATAAGCAGCGTTTCCGATCGCAACGCCGTCTCGCTCCGGGAGCTTGAGCGATTGGGGCTGATGCCCGGAGTTACTCTAGCAGTCGAAAAAAGGAATTCCACCGCCTCTCTATCGGTTTGCATAGCGGACTGCGCGCATGCCATTCGCCTCAGTAACGATCTAGCGAGTTGTATTCTTGTGGCGGTGAATCTAGCTTCGTGATTTTCGACTTCTCGCCCACTTGGACGAGAAATTCTGGTGCAACGCCATGCCGTGGCGCTCAATCCCTTTTATCTGTCAGCGGGATCAAACATAGCGTCACCGAAGGCAAGACGGCCGAGCTCAGCGTCGATCAGACCCATAAGTTAATCCACTCGATCAAAACCAGCCATGTCGTCGGCCTCCGCGATCGCGCCGTGCTCGGCTTGTTGGCTTATACCGGCGCCCGCGTCGGGCCGTGGCGAAGCTGCGCCGATTAAACTATCGGAATCTCGGCGAAGGACGCGTGCTGCGCTTCAAGGAAAAGAATGGCAGGGATCGTGAAATCCCGGTGCGTCATGACCCGGCGGATTGCCTCAGCGCTTACATTAAAGATGCCGGCATGGCGGAGGATTCCGAGAGCAAGGCTCCGCTGTTCCGCGCGGCCGATGGCAAGCGCAAGATTCTGACCCCTGCCCCCTACATGCGCGAAATGATGAAACGGCGGCTCAACGATGCCGGGCTGCCGACGACGCGCGTGTATGATCGCCGTCGCCGCGAGGTTACCAGAAATATTGTGGGAGAGTGGCTGCGGCGCGGCGCACCCAGGGCAGCGGGTCGTTAGATGTTTCCAAATGGATCGATGCTGAACGCCACGCACGTTTCGCGCGGCAGTGGCGCTGTCAATCCGCCCTGGTCGTACCACAGCCACAACATGCGGGGCGGCGGCGGGCTCACCATCGACAGGACGGCCGCGGCCAGCACAACGGTCACGGGTTAGCTACCTGGAACGCCCGTTGAGCAGCTTGGCCCCGAGCATTCCGCCAAGCGCCGGGAACAGGGTGAACGTCACGAATGAGATCAGGATCATTTGCACGATGCCGGCCGGATTCCGGAACGCCTCCATCATCGTCTCCGCATTCACGTTGGCGCCGCGAGCCTTCATGTCGGCCAGCAGCTTCGACGCGATGCTCGGATCCGAGATGGCCAGCACCAAGAAGATCAGCAACACCAGAAGGATGATGAACGCGAACACGCCGGTCATCCAGCCCATGCGGGCTCCGCTGCGCAGAGTTACGGGCAACCCGGTCCGGCGGCGGTAGAGATACACCGAAATGAATCCCGCCCCTAATAAACAGACGAAGGGCAGAATCGGCAAACCCGGCCCGACGAATTGCGCCGACAGAACCACGACGAAGAAGCTGAGCAGCGCCACGAACAGCCCGATGCGGACCGCCTGCGGATTTCCAAAGCCCACATCGGGCGGCGCGGCTGCGGCGGCTGCCAGATCCGCGCGCACGGCCTGTAGCGGCACTTCGTCGGGATCAGCGGCCGGCGCTTCGAATTGAGGCTTGCCGCACTTATGGCAGAAACGCGCGTCGTCGGGAAGTCGGGCTCCGCATGTGCAATAGAACTCGGACACTCCCTCCAGTCTCGCACGCCGTGCGTCCGCTGATCGGCTCGAGGCGGCTATCCTATGGGTTGCCCATGCCTTCAGAACTCAACGTACTGGTCTTATCGGACCCGGCGGCGGCTCACTTGAGCGTCCTCGATCCGCTGCGTCATACGGCGCGCCTCACCATAACAGGCGACCCGGCCCAGGCCGCCGCGGCCGCCGCGGATGCCGACATCATCTTAAACGGGATGTTCAACGGCGACCTTCTGCGCGCCGCTTTTCCAGCCGCGAAACAGGTGCGATGGGTCCACACGCTCTCCGCCGGCGTGGATGCCGTGCTGTTTCCGGAGTTGGTGGAGAGCCCGGTGCCGCTCACCAACGGACGCGGGGTGTTCAAGCGATCGCTCGGCGAATTCGCGGTTGCCGCGGCGCTCTTCTTCGCCAAGGATCTGAGGCGGATGGTGCATAACCAGGAAGCGGGAGTGTGGCACCAGTTCGATATCGAGGAACTGGCCGGTCGCACGCTGGGCATTGTCGGATTCGGCGAGATTGGGCGGTCGGCGGCGGAGCGGGTCAAGCCGTTCGGGATGCGGATCATCGCCATCCGGCGCCGCCCAGGTCTCGGCGGTGACGATCCGCTGCTGGATGCCGTGTATCCGCCCGCGGCCTTACACGATCTGCTGCGCGCGAGCGACTACATCCTGGTGGCGGCGCCGAATACGCCCGAGACGCTGGGCATGATCGGCGAGGCGGAATTCGCGGTGATGAAGCCAAACGCAGTCATTATCAACCTCGGCCGCGGACCGGTGATCGATGAAGCGGCGCTCATCCATGCTCTAGAGCAACACCGGATTCGCGGCGCGGCGCTCGACGTTTTCGACCGTGAACCGCTGCCCGCCGGACACCCATTCTGGCGTTTGCAGAATGTGCTGGTGTCGCCGCACTGCGCCGATCACACCACGGGTTGGCTGGAGTTGGCGATGGAGAAATTTGTGTCCAACTTCGGACGCTTCATCAGGGGCGAGCCGCTCGAGAACCTGGTGGATAAGCGCGCGGGGTACTGATCTTTCGGCCGCAAGGCGCGCGAGGGTCTTTTTTATTTGACAGCGACTCAGGTTTTGTTACACTCCTTCTTACTCGTAAATAAAAGGTCCAATCCGGGCGAAACCGTATACAGAGCCTGACAAAAGGTTGGAATCGGGCGCGCCGTCCGTCACGTCAGATAGGTAGCGCAAGACGGAGCAGGAAGTTTCTAAACGGAGTTTCATTCTCAGCTAAAGTGTGAGATTAAATCTACCGATACGAAACTTAGTGAGTGAGGATCATCATGGCCGCTCTTCCAGCCCTCGTGAGGAACGAATCCGCATCCGGTTTGCTCGATGCGGGACTCGAGACGCCACGTCCCGAGTATCCTCAACCGCAATTCGCGCGATCCGAATGGATGAACCTGAACGGGGTTTGGGAGTTCGAGTTCGACGATGCCAACGTAGGCATGGACAAGAACTGGTGCACGGGCCGGCGCACATTCCACCGCAGCATCGTTGTCCCGTTCTGTTTTGAGAGCTCGTCGAGCCAGATCGGCGACCCCGCATTCCACCCCTACGTCTGGTACCGCCGCGAGTTCGACCTGCCTGAGAACTGGGAAGGCCGCCGGATGCTGCTGCATTTCGGAGCGGTCGACTATAGGGCTACCGTTTGGGTGAACGGGCGCATGGCGGGCGAGCATGAAGGCGGTCACACGCCCTTCGCCTTTGAAATCTCGCCGCTTCTGTCGCGCGGCTCAAATACCATTACAGTCCGCGTGGAGGATCCGCCGTCGGACCGGTATCTGCCTCGCGGCAAACAGCATTGGGAAGCCGAGAGCGCCAGCATCTTCTATACGCGAACCACGGGGATCTGGCAGACCGTGTGGCTGGAGCCGGTCGGCGTTAGCTACCTGGAACGCGTCCGGACCGACACCACCGTGGATGGTACAGCCACGTTCGAGCTTCGAATTGCGCGTGCGTGCGAAGATCTGCTGCTTTGGTCGACGGTGCGGTATCGCGGCCAAGTTGTCGCCACAACGATGACGCCGGTGTTGGGACCACAGGCCACCTCGGCAGTCGTACTCCGGGACCCGCGCCTCTGGTCGCCCGGATCGCCCGAGCTCTACGACATCACGTTCGAGTTGCGCCGCCGCGAAGAAGTCCTGGATCGCGTCGATTCGTACTTCGGGTTCCGCACGGTGAGCGTTCAGGATGGCCGTGTGCTGCTGAACGGCGTGCCGATCTACCTCAAGATGGTGCTGGACCAGGGTTATTGGCCCGAGACGACCATCACGCCTCCATCCGACGAGGCGATTATCGACGATATCCGGCGCACCAAGGAAATGGGCTTCAATGGCGCGCGCAAGCACCAGAAAGTTGAGGATCCGCGCTACTACTATTGGGCGGACAAAATGGGCCTGCTGGTCTCGGCGGAGATGGCCAACGCCTACATGTTCGACGATACTTACGTGGCCCGCGTGACCCGCGAGTGGATGGATGCGGTAACCCGCGACTATAACCACCCGTGCATCATCATGTGGGTCCCGCTGAACGAAAGCTGGGGCGTGCCGAACGCGGCCGATCCGCGGCAACAGGCCCACATGCGCGCCATGTACATGTTGACCAAGTCGCTCGACCCCAACCGCCTGGTCATCGACAACGATGGCTGGGAGCATACGGGCAATACTGACTTGTTCGCAATTCACGATTACACGCGGACGGGCGACCGGCTGCTGGAGCGGTTTCAGCCCGTCCCGGCTGACGAGATTCCGTTGCCGCTCATGGGGAGAATGTTTCTGGCTCCGGGCTGCAAGTACAACGGAACGCCGTTATACCTGTCCGAGTTCGGCGGTATCGCCTACGTTCCGCCCGCTGAAAAGGACGTTCCTGCGAAATCGTGGGGCTACTCGGGGATCGAGGCCACCGACACCGCAGCGCTCGAGCGCATGCGCGGTCTGTACGAGGCGGTTGCGAAACTGCCCCGCATAGCAGGCATCTGCTACACCCAACTGTGCGACGTCGAGCAGGAGATCAACGGCATTCTCACTTACGACCGGCGGCCCAAGTTCGATTTGGCCGAGATCCGCCGGATCAACGATCTGCTGACCTAGCGCGCGACCATAGTTTCGCGCACGACGTAAATTTGGCACGATCACGGGCGCCTACAGCGATCGTTTATTGCTGCCAATGTCTGTAGACCTGACCTCTCGTACCCACGGTTAGGACGTTCATCACCCTTGTGGCGCGATCCGCGGTGAACACGATCCGCCAGCCGCCCACGCGAGATTTCGCTCACTCGTTGGCGGCCCGTTCGTCGCCGCCGAAAAAGTAAAAAGCTAAAGTAAACACCCTACGCGGCCGATATAGTTAACAGCGTGCATAACGCAGACCTATCACCGGAACTGGCCGACGCCGCGGACTTCCTGAGCGATCAGTTAAAGCTTCATTTGCGGCGGGTCAGCGAACTGGTCGCCCCCGTCGCCGGCCGGCTGGAGCGCGCGTTTCTGGCGCGGTTGCGCGTGCTCGGATACGACAAGAAACAGCGCACGGCGCTGGCTGCAATCACGTTGGGTGCCGCCGCTCGCATGCTCGTTCAGAGGCGTCCACCGCTGAAATTCATTGAACAGGTGGAGTATCACGGGCGCCGCCTGGCGAAACTGAACCTGCCGCCCAGCGCGATTCTGGCCGCGTTATCCGAATACGACCGGTTGCTCGCCGCGCTCTTGGAATCGCGCCATCATGCGGACGAGCTCAGCGCTTTTCAGTGGGTCCGCGATCAGCTTCACTTTTGCGTGATCCTCACGCTCAACAACGCCTACTACCAGGTGCGCGAAGCCGAAACGCAAGCTTTCTACGAACTGTTTCGGGCCGAACTCGAGTCCCACAACTTGGACCAGCTTCTAAGGCGTTTCACCGAGACGATGGCTCCCCTCTGTACGGCCGACGCGGCGAACCTGTACCTTCTGAACACCCAGGCGGGAACGTGGGAATGCAAGGCAGGCGCGTTCTCGAAAAAAGCTGTCGCTCCGGTGACTGCGACCGTTGCATTGAGACGAAAACTCGCCGTTCCGCGCTATATAGACGGGAACACTCCGGACAAGCGGATGTACCTCGATCCGGATTGGCGGAAGCGTTTCCAGTCCTGCTGGTCGGTACCGCTGTTATCGGGTGGCGCCGCCGTAGGAGTGATCCAACTCGGGTTTCGGCGACTCTACGAGTGGCTGCCACGCGAGCAGGAACTCCTGGCGGCAGCGGCCGAGCGGTGCATGATGGCGGCCGAGAAGGCTCGCCTGATGGAAAACGTCGCGGCCCGCGAGGAGCAGGTCCGGCAATTGGCCGAGCACATGTTGCATGTCGAGGAGATGGAGCGCCGGCGCATCAGCCGCGAGCTGCACGATGAGACCGGGCAATCGTTGCTGTGCATCCGCCTGCAACTCGAAATGCTGGAGCAGAGCCTGCCCGAGGGCAACCTCGAATGGAAATCGAAACTGGCCGAGACCCGCGATTTGACGGAACGCACGATCCTCGAGATGCGCCGGCTGATCGCGGCCTTGAGTCCAGCCGTGCTCGAGCAACTGGGACTCGGTGCGGCATTGAGACAATTGGTGAATCGCTTCCGGCGCCTACACCCGTGCCGCGTGCGGCTGAACCTCGCTCGGGTGGGTACCCTGCCGCAGAACACGGAAATCATCATCTACCGCCTGGTCCAGGAGTGCTGCAACAACATCGCGAAGCATTCCGGCGCGACGCAGGTAATCATTTCGGTCAGTTCCGCCGATGGAAGGGTGAAGCTGAACGTCGAAGACAACGGCGTGGGCTTCTGGATCGAGAGCGCCGCCGAGCAACGGGATTCCTTCGGGTTGGCGGGGATGCGGGAACGCGTGGCGCTGCTCGGGGGCAGGTTTCAGATTACAAGCTACCCCGAGCCCGGACGGCGCGGCCGAGGCACGAAAATCCGAATCGAACTGCCAGTCTCCACGAAACAAGGCGGACCGGCGAAGGAAATTGCAGCAAGGTCAGGGAGATCATAATGGCCAAAATACGTATCATGCTGGCGGACGATCATACGTTGTTCCGTCAGGGGATCAGAACGTTACTCTCAGCGGAATTGGATTTGGAAGTGGTAGGCGAAGCCTCTAACGGCGGCGAGGCGGTGGACAAAACCGCGGAACTACGCCCGGACATCGTGCTGATGGACATCGGCATGCCCGGCCTGAGCAGCTTCGAAGCGGCCCGCCAGATTCGGAAGAACCGTCCGGAAACGAAGGTTCTGTTCCTCACTATGTACGACGATGAGGATTATCTTGTCGAGGGTATGGAGGTGGGCGCCAGCGGATACGTGTTGAAAGACAGCCCGTCGGCACAACTCGTCGCCGCAGTCCGGGATGTCATGCGCGGCGGCAGCTACCTGAGCCCCAGGATGCTCTCGCAACTCGTGGACGACTTCCGGTCGCGGATCAAGTCCGCCAACCGGCTGCCCCGTTTCGCGACTTTGACAACGCGCGAACGCGAAGTATTAAAGGTGCTCGCCGAAGGCAGTTCGGTCAAGGAGATCGCCTCCGATCTGAACCTGAGCGTGAAAACGGTGGAAGCTCACAAGTTCAACCTGATGCGCAAGCTCGACATCCACAACAAGGCGCAACTGGTGCAGTACGCGATTCAGAAAAAGATCATTAAGATCCCGAACATGGTGTAGTTTCGGTCAGCGTTCGATAATCGGGCGCAGCGGACGCACGTAGATGTTGCGATAAGCCACGGGTCCATGATCGCCCTGCAGCATAATCGGATTCGTGGGCGCTTCCGGCACTTCCATGGCAGCGCGCGTAGGCCTCTCGACCTCGACATTTTCCTGTACGGAAAGCCCGTTGTAAACGACGCGGACGAACCGGCCGTTCTCGGTCTTTTTCCCGCTCGCATCGAATCGCGGGGCGCGGAACCAGATGTAGTACGACTGCCACTCTCCGGGCCGGCGAGCGGCGTTGCGGCTGGGAGCGGACCCGCCCACGCCCTTGTTATCGATCCAGCGGTGATAAATGCCGCCCGCATCGGACGAGGTCATCGGTTCGGAGGATCCAAAGCTGTCGAATACCTGGACCTCGTAGAGCCCGTGCAGATAAACTCCGGAATTCGATCCCTTCGCGACCATGAACTCGAGGTACAACTCGACGTCGCCGAACTTCTCATCGGAGACCAGGTTGACAGTGCGGCCAGCCAGACTGTTGAGGATCGTCCCACCGGGCACCGCCCCAGGAACCGCACCGAGTCGTGTCGGTCCGAGCAAACGGTCCCACAGGATCCCGGTCGTCGTCAGCCAGCGGTTCTCGCCGCTACCGAGCCCGTGCCAGCCACTCAGATCCTTGCCGTTCAACAGCGGTTTCCAGCCTTCCTCGAGCAAGTACGGCGCGTCCCCGTGCATTTCACCATCGTTCAGCACGGGCCGCCGCTGACCCTGAACAGCCGCGGTCAGCATCAGAGTAAGCAGAAGAAGTCGCATGGCGCTATTATTATGCCTCAAGCCAGCTTCAGGCTAGCTTCCGCACGCAAAGTGAAATCGCTGGTTTCCCCGCGCGCCCATTTGCGGAACGCGGCGGCGGCGATCATGGCCGCGTTATCGGTGGACAGGCCCGGCGTGGGAAACAGCACGGGATAGGGCAAACGCTCGGCGGCCGCACGGGCGCGCAGGCCGGAGTTGCACGCCACGCCTCCGGAAACAATCGCTGTGCGCGCGCCGATCTCATCCGCCGAACGAATGAGCCGCCGCATGAGCTCTTCAATCACCGTGTATTGGAAAGCCGCCACCAGATCGAGCGTCGTCTGCGGCGTTACCGCAAGCCATTCCTCAACCGTTGGCCGCGGATTCTGCTTTAGCAACTCGCGGCGCCGTGCGATCTCCTCGTCCATTTCGTGCGACTCGGTCCAGCGCAGCACCGCCGTCTTCAACCCACTAAAGCTGAAATCGAGCGTGTTCCCTTTCATCTTCGCCAAGGTGAATCGTACGCTCCGCGGATCGCCATGGGGCGCCAGACGGTCGATGACCGGGCCGCCCGGATAGCCGAATCCGAGCAGCTTGGCCACCTTGTCGAACGCCTCGCCCGCCGCATCATCGCGGGTTTTGCCCAACAGCCGGTACGCGAACCCCTCGCCGACTTCGAACAGATGTGTATGGCCGCCGCTCACCACTAACGCGAGCGCCGGATACTCGATCGCGTGGCCGCTTGCGGCAGCTTCCAGCACCACGGCGTGAATATGACCCTCAATGTGATTCACTCCGATGAGCGGCTTGTGCGATACGAACGCGAGAGCCTTCGCGTAGGTGATGCCCACAAGCAGCGAACCCACGAGTCCCGGACCCGCGGTGACCGCGATTGCGCCCACATTGTTCAGCTCTAAACCGGCTTGCTGCAACGCTGACCGGACAACCGGAACGATCGCGCGCAGGTGCTCGCGGGAGGCCAGTTCGGGCACCACGCCGCCGTACTTGCCGTGCGTGTCCAATTGCGACGCGACCACCGACGATAGAATTCGCGAGCCGTCTTCGATCACAGCGGCCGCGGTTTCATCGCACGACGATTCGATGCCCAGAATGATCAACGGGGGAATCCTACACTTAGTTTAGGTGAACCTTTCGGAGTTCGATTATCGCCTTCCAGAAGAGCTGATCGCGCAAGAGCCGCTGGAAGATCGCTCGGCGTCGCGCATGCTCGTCCTCCATCGCTCGACGGGCATGATCGAAGACCGCGCGTTCATCGATTTCCCACAGTACCTGCACGCCGGCGATGTGCTGATCCTGAACGACACACGTGTATTTCCGTCCCGTCTCTTCGGCGTGCGCGAGGGTACGCACGCGCTCGCAGTCGGCAAGAATAATCCGCGCCGCTCGGAGCATCTCAGCGGGCGCGTAGAAGTGTTTCTCACGCGCCCGGTGTCCCCCGATCGCAAGACGTGGGAGGCGCTGGTGCGGCCCGGGCGCAAGGTGCGAACCGGCGAGCGCATTCGCTTCGATGCCGAACTCACCGGCGAAATCGTTGCGCGAGGCGAATATGGCGAGCGCACGATTCGCTTCGATTGCGCAGGCGACTTCTACCAAACGCTCGACGCGATCGGACACGTTCCGCTCCCGCCGTATATCCATCGCGCCGACCGGTCGGAAGATCGCAGCCGCTACCAAACCGTGTTCGCAAACACGACTGGATCCGTCGCCGCTCCGACAGCGGGCCTGCATTTCACAACGGCGATTTTGGACGAATGCCGCGCGGCCGGAGCCACGATTGCGAACGTTACGCTGCACGTTGGCCTGGGGACCTTTCAACCGCTGCACACCGACGTGATTGAAGAAGCTCACCTGCACGCGGAACGCTACGAGATCGGCGCGGCGAGCGCATCCACAATTCGCGAGGCCGATCGCCGAGTAGCAGTGGGCACCACCGCCGCCCGCGCGCTCGAAACCGCCGCACAGAGAACGGGCCAAGTTGCGCCCTCATCAGGCGAGACCGATATCTTCATCTACCCCGGGTTCGAGTTCAAGGCCGTCGATGCACTACTGACAAATTTCCATCTTCCGAAATCCAGCCTGCTCCTATTGGTGAGCGCCTTTGCCGGCCGCGACCGCATCCTGAAAGCATACGAGCACGCCGTGAACGAGCGCTATCGATTCTTCTCGTACGGCGATTGCATGCTGATTCTGTAGCGTGGAAGAAGTCAGAAGTCGAGAAGTCAGGAGTCGAGAAGTCAGAAGCCGAGGAATCCGGAACGCTTGCCCCGGCGCGCCGCCAACAGCAACTAACAACTGACAGCTATCAACTAACAACTGACAACTAACAACTAACAACTAACAACTGACAACTGACAACTGACAACTGACAACGGCCAACTACCTTAAGCCGGAATCCGCTCCTTCTCCTCCGGCTCAACATCGTGCTCCCAATCCGCTATCTGCGCCACCGTCGCTGCCATCGTCGTCAGCAACCGATCCGGCCTGCCCCCGCCGAAACGCTCGCGAGCCCTCGCCGTATCGCCCCCAAAACCCCAGATCGCCACGATAATTCGCACATTCGGCCACAGCGAACGGACGCGCTGGCACACCTTGCGCGCATGAGTAAACGCGAAAGGCGGAAGCGCGGCGATGCACACCACATCGGCCGGTCCCAACGACAGCGGCTTCAACGAATCCTCCCATGGCGAGCCTGCCGGAAACGCGAGCGCACTATAGCGTTGCTGTTCCGCTAACTGCGCCAGCATGCCCGCGGTAATCTCATCCGCGGCGTCATGTGCCGGCAGCGCAATGATTCGCGTGCGCGGCGAGCCGGACGTCTCGGTCACCAGGGCCGGCGCCGTCGTGTTGTGGTCAGCCAGTTCGGCTACCAACTCCCCGGTGCTAAGGAAGATGAATGTCTCGCGCGTTTCGTCCAGCGCTCCTTTATGCCGGTCTTGCTCGGCCATCGCCAGGGCAGGGATGAACACCGTATCGTACAAATCCACCAGCGGGTGTTCTTTCAAATAGGTCTCTGCGATGGTGCGGGCTTCCGAACTATCCATCGCCAACAGTCGCTGATAAAACTGCGCGTCGGGCGTGAGCGGAGCTTCATCGCCCAGCAGAACATGCAGGAACTCGAGATGCGGCACATACCGCCCCAACAGAATCACGCACACAGTGAGCGGCGTCGACAGAATCAATCCGGCCCAGCCCCACAGGATTGTCCAGAACACGGTGCTCAACAAAAGCGCCAGCGAGGACACGCCCGTGTGTGCGCCATACAGCCAAGGTTCGATGAAATTCCCCAACGCCCCTTCGAGCACAACGTAAAGGACTACGACCAGAACGGGTGGAAGCCACGTGTTGAACTCCGCAAGCGCCAGCACGAACGGCAGCGCCGCCGCGGTGAGCGCTCCCACATACGGAATGATGCGCAGCACTCCCGCGATCACGCCCCACAACAGCGCGTTGGGCACGCCGATGAAGAACAGCCCTAATCCAAACACCAGGCCATATGCCGCGTTCACCAGAAACTGCATCATCAGATAGCGGCTGATGCGTTGCGCTCCGTCGTCGAGCGCTTGGGTCATCAGGTTGAGCTGGCCCAAGCCCGCCAGTCGCAGCACCCGGTTCCGCAGATCCTCGCGCTTGATCAGGATGAAAACGGTAAACACCAGCACCACTCCCGCCATCCCAAGCGGCTTCAGCGCGGGCATCGCCCACTCCTTCAGGTACTTGAGATCGTTCTCGGGCTCGACAATCTGGACCGGGGTGGGTTGCGTTGTTTGCGTATTCGGGATAATGCGCCGGCCCTTCTGGTTCCGGTCAAGGACAGGAGGAGCCCCAACCTGAGTGTGCGTCGAGTCAGAAAGCTCCTTGCCGATCTCCTTCACCGCCTGGGTCGCTTTGCCGATCGCGCCGCCCGCGGGGGCGTGGATGGCTGCGATCTTCGCCCGGATATTGTCGCGGTAGCCGGGCAGATCGTTGGCGACCTCCAGCAGTTGCGCTCCCACCATGTATCCGACCCCGGCCGCGCCCCCAACCGACAGCAACACGACGATCAGCACCGCCGCCACGCGCCCCAGTCGAGCGCGCTGCAGCAGCGTCACCAGGGGCGTCAATACGAAGCTGAGCGTGAGGGCGAGCGCCAGCGGTACGAAAATCTCGCGCGCGAAGTACAGGATCAGCACCACAGCCGCAAGCATGAAGAGCGGCCCGAAGGTGAAACGTGTGTGGCGCGGGGTTGCCATGGGCGCTGGTAGTCCGTTACCAGCATAGAGGAGAACCGCCGCGGTAAGCTCAAAGCCATGGCTCTCAAAGAAGGCGACCAGGCTCCTGTTTTCGAAGTAGAAGACGATACCGGCAAACCATTCCGGCTCTCCGATCTGAAAGGGCAGGAGGTGGTGCTGTACTTCTATCCCAAGGCCGACACCCCCGGCTGCACGAAAGAGTCCTGCAATTTTCGCGATACGATCTCGGATTTTCGAGCGCGGAACGTCGCGGTGATCGGTGTCTCGCCCGATAAACCCGGAGCACAGGCGAAGTTCAAAGCGAAATACGAATTGAGCTTTCCGCTGTTGGCCGATGCGGACCATCGCGTCGCCGAAGCGTACGGCGTCTGGAAAGAGAAGAGCATGTATGGGAAGAAGTACATGGGCATCGAGCGGACCACGTTCGTCATCGGCAAGGACGGCCGCATCCGCAAGATCTTCGAGAAGGTGAAGCCCGACGGCCATGCAAGCGAAGTGTTAGCGGCTCTCTAAAGCCCCCTCCGCTGCGATACAATTCCGAGACATGTACAAACGGGCGGCCGCCTTGCTGTTTCTACCCGTGTACGCCTTCGCACAGGCCAAGCTGATTGCGAACTACACCATCGCCGCGCGCCTCAATCCAGCGGACAAGTCGGTGTCCGGCCACGAGACTCTGTCTTGGACGAACGATTCCGCGGCGGAAGTTGGCGAGCTGCAGTTCCACCTGTACATGAACGCCTTCAAGAACACGAAGTCGACGTTCATCCGTGAATCCGGCGGCTCCCTTCGCGGCGATCGCATCCAGAAGGACAGTTGGGGTTACATCGACGTCAAGAGCATGCGTCTGGCGGGCGGTCCCGATCTCACCAGGTCGATCCAATTCATCGCGCCCGACGACGGCAACGCGGACGACCGCACGGTGATCCGCGTCCCCTTGCCGAAGCCTGTCGCACCGGGCGCGCAGATCCAGGTAGAGATCGATTTCTACACGAAATTCCCGCACGTCTACGCGCGGGCCGGCTACCACGGCGATTTCTTCCTGGGCGGCCAGTGGTTCCCGAAAGCCGGCGTTTTGGAAAAGGCCGGTATGCGTTACTCGACCGCTCCACAGTGGAACTGCCACCAATATCACGCGACGACGGAGTTCTACGCCGACTACGGAAAGTACGCCGTCGATCTCACCGCGCCATCCAACTTCGTCGTCGGTGCGACCGGAGTCGAGAAAAACCAGCGCAAAAACTCGGACGGCACCACCACGCATTCCTTCTATCAGGAGAACGTTCACGACTTCGCCTGGACCGCGCAGCCAACCTATCTCCGGTTGACGCGAACGTTCGACGCGGACCGCGAGGTGGGCGCGCCGGAACTCACCGACATCTCCCGCATGCTGGGCATCACGCATGAAGACGCGCGCCTCAGCAATGTCGAGATGATCCTGCTATTACAGCCGGAGCACGCCTCCCAGGCGGAGCGTCATTTCCGCGCGGCCGCTAACGCCATCAAGTATTTCGGGCTGTGGTACGGGCGCTATCCGCACCAAACGCTCACCATTGTCGACCCGCCTGCTGGAGCGGGAGGCGCCGCCGGAATGGAATACCCGACCTTCATCACGGCGGGTACTTCGTGGCTGCTCGGCAACAACGATGGATCGCCCGAGGAAGTCATCGTCCATGAGTTTGGACACCAGTTCTGGCAGGGGCTGGTGGGCAGCAACGAGTTTGAAGAGGCGTGGATGGACGAGGGGTTTAACACCTACTCGACAGGCAAGGTGATGGAAAAGGCATACGGCCCGCGGACAATACCGCTCAGGCTTGCAGGATTTCCGTTCTCCTGGTTGACCTCGCTGCCAACTGCGACGACTGAGGAGGTGGATCGCGCGGGTTATCTTGTCGTTCCGAAAGCGGACGACCTCTGGCGGCGCGCCTGGCAGTACCGCACCGATCTCAGCTACGGCATTAACTCTTACGCGCGGCCAGCGCTGATGATGATGACTCTCGAGAATACTCTCGGTGAAGCTGTCATGGGGAAGCTCATGCGGGCGTATCAACAGAAGTGGCGCTTTGGTCACCCCGCCGCGCCCGATTTCATCGCTACGGTCAACGCAGTCTCCGGGCGTGACATGAACTGGTTCTTCCAGCAGTTTTTGTACTCATCCAATACCGCCGATTTCGCCGTGGGTGAGGTGAGCAGCCAGCCCGATCATACCGGCGAGGGCGTGTTCGACGAAGCCGGCCAGCGCAAAACCGTTACCGTCGAACAGGCATCGAAGATCGACAAGGACAAAGCCAAAGCCAAGAAAGAGACATTCCGGAGCAAGGTGACCATCCTTCGCCGGGGTGAGGTGGTGTATCCGGTGGAGATCTTTATGCGCTTCGAGAACGGTGAAACCGAGCGGAAGCAATGGGACGGACAGTATCGATGGGTCAAGTACGAGTTTGTGAAGCCATCGAAACTCACGTTTGTCGTCATAGATCCGGAACACAAACTGATTCTCGACACCGACTGGTCCAACAACAGCCACGTTATCAAAACGAAGAATGCGACTACCGTGAAATGGTCGTCCTCGCTTCTGTTCTGGGTGCAGCAGATACTCCAGACACTGTCGGCGTTGGCGTAAGGCGGAAGCGCTATGAACTCAATCGATGCTCTACACGCCGGCGGCCGTCAGATGCTACGGTTCCGCAAATTGATCGTGGTGCTGTATTTCGCCAACCTGGTCATGGCTGCGGCGGTCGTTGCTCCGCTCGCAATGTTGATCTCGGGCCGCCTCGGCCACAGCCTGGATAGCGACCGGCTCTTCTTGAACTTCGATCCCTCGTGGATCATGGAGACGATCTATTCGGATACCGCGTGGCCAGCCACAGCCGTGGGCATCACGCTCGGGGTAGCGGCGATCGTGTTTCTACTGATGAACACGTTTTTCGCAGGCGGTGCGCTGGCCGTGTTTCATCGGGAAGACGACGCTTTCTTCAGCGCCTGCGCACGCTACTTCTGGCGCTTTCTTCGATTGCTGCTGATCTCGGCGGTGTTCTACGGGCTTGTGTGGGCGCTCAATATCGGACTCACCAGCGCCATCGATCGCGGTCGCGAGACGAGTATGGAGGCGCGTCCCTGGGTCATGCTCGGATGGGTGAGAATCGCCCTGCTCTGGTTGTTGCTGGGCGTTGTGAATATGATCTTCGACTACTCGAAAATCATCACGGTGAAACGGCAAAAGCGAAGCGCGCTGCGGGCTACGATCCTGTCGCTCGGTTTTATGCGCCGCCACATCCGTCGGACTCTAGCGGTTTACTGGATGTGCGCAGGCGTCGGCGCGCTATTTCTACTGGCCTACCACGGGCTCTCGGAAGTACTCGGGCAAGCATCCACGGTTGCGGTCGTAGTGCTGATCGCGATACGCCAACTGTACATGCTCACTCGCATGTGGGTCCGGTTGTGGACGTGGTCGAGCGAATCGCACGTGTACAACGAGCAGGACCAGCCGGTTCAGACCTTCAGCTCGACGATCGTTGCGCCCGCGCCGCCCTCGCTCGCCGTCGCCGAGTAGAACTTCTCGACGTGCGGATTGTGCGCGAGCAGGTCGGAGATCGCGCGCTTCAGAATCCCCATCCCATGCCCGTGCACGATGCGTACGCGGTCCACTTGCGCCAGCGCGGCGGAATCCAGGAACTTATCCACTTCCTGCGATGCCTCTTCGGCGCGCTTGCCGATAACGTTGATCTCGCGATACGAGATGTCCCATCGCGGACCCTGCTCGTAAGAGATGCCACGCGGCAAGCGGGCGCCCGCATCGAGTGGAGGCAGCACCTCTTCCACATCGTCGACCGACACCTGCATCTTCAAAAACCCGGCCTCCACTTCGAGGAGATCGCCGGCCAGTTTGCGGCGAACGCGGGCCGGTTGCCGCACGCCCTTCAGCCTGACCCGCACGCCCTCTTCAATCGCCAGGCGCTTCGGAGCTTGCGCTCCGGCCGGACGTGCCGCATCGGTCGCCTCGCGCGATACCTCCAGAAACTCGCGCCGCGTCTTGGCAACTTTGCGCAACGCGTTCTCGGCGGCCTTGCGCTGATCCAGGTTGCGCGTGATCTCGTCGATGGTCTGCCGCGCCTGCTGCTCGAAGTCCGCCGCGAGTTGCTGCGAACGTTGCTCCAATTCGCGAATCTGGGCGGCGCGCTTCTTCTCCCAATCGCGCTCGAGCGACTGCTCGCGCTGCTTCAACTGCTCCCGCTCGCGCGCCAGATCCTCTTCCAATTGCGACACGCGCCCGAGACGCTCGTGCAGTTCGCTCAAGAACTGCTGTATATCGCGTTCGCTGGCGCTCATGCGGGCTCGCGCCTTCTCGATCAGTTGTGGCTCCAGTCCCAGCCGGCTCGCGATATCCAGGCCCGCCGATTTTCCCGGCGCGCCCGTGCGTAAAACATAAGTGGGCTCGAGTGTCGCTTCGTCGAAACCCATCGATGCATTTAACACGCCGTCCGTATTCGCACCGTACACCTTGATCGCCAGCAGGTGGGTCGACGCGAGCGAAAATGCGCCCGCCGAGCGGAAGGTTTCGAGAATCGCGACGCCCAACGCTCCGCCCTCTTCAGGATCGGTGGCGCGTCCCAATTCGTCCAGCAAAATCAGCGCGTCCATATCCACGACGTCGAGCATGTGGCGGATGGTCTGGATGTGCGCCGAGAACGAGCTGAGGCTCTCGGCGATCGATTGCTGATCGCCGATGTCGGCCAGTACCTGCTTCAATACCGGAAACTCCGCTTCGGCCGCGGGCACCGGAAATCCCGCGTGCGCCATCAGCGCGAGCAGTCCGACCGTTTTCATCGACACTGTCTTGCCGCCTGTGTTCGGACCGCTGATCAGCAGCGTCCGGCAGCGTTCATCGAGCGTCAACGAAATCGGCATCACGGGCTTGCGCTGCCGCCGCAGAACGTCCTCGAGCAATGGATGGCGTGCTTCCTTCAAATGCAGGCGCCGGTTCAGATCGGGGCTGAAACGCGGGATGACGCAGTTGAAATCGCGGGCGAAGCTGGCCTTTGCAAACAGGAATTCCAACTGCCCCATCACGTCGTAGGTGTAGGCGATCTCATCGGCGTGCTCGGCCAGCTTGCCCGTCAACTCGCGCAAGATGCGGTTTACTTCGACCGATTCCTCTTCCTTCAAACGGACCAGATCGTTGTTGAGCTCGATGGTCTCCATCGGCTCGACGAACAGCGTGTGTCCGCTGGCCGATGCGGCATGGATCACCCCATCCACGCGCCGCCGCTGCCCGGAAACGATGGGCACCACGAAGCGCTCGTTGCGGATGGTGACGAACTCCTCCTGCAGCGTGCCCTCTTCGCGGTGTGCTTTCAAAAACCGTTCGAGCGAATCCTGAATGTGCTTCTGCTGTTTCTCGATATCGCGCCGCAGCCGGTGCAGCGCCACGCTGGCGTTGTCGGCGACAGAGCCGTCGGGAAGTACTTTGCCATCCAAAGCGCGCAGCAGATCGCGGAAATCGGCGATGCCTTCCGCCCGCCGCGCAAGCAATGGGAACCGCTCGCCAACGGTCGTGATCAGGTTCCGCGCATCGCCCGCCTGATCCAGCAGCCGTGCAAGATCGTAGATCTGCCGCGGCTCGAGTACCGCGCCTTCGATGTGCAGCTTCCCTACCGCTTCGGCCGGATCGGGCATCGACGTGAACTTCACGCGAATCACCGCGCCCCGAGCGGCAGCTTGCGGTTGGCCCGCGGCCCGCGCGTACTCAAGTGCCTCAGCCGTCTCAGCCAGAACACTCTCCAATTGCGCGCGATCGGAACGCGGTTGGATCGCGTTCAACTCGCGCCGGCCAAGCGGGCTCGAGATATACTGTCCCAGCAGTTCGCGGAGCGATTCGAATTCGAGGGTGTCAGCGCTGGTGAATTGCATGTTGTGCGGCGAAGGCCCGCTGGATGACATCGAGCGTGCCCTCGGTAAGACGATACTCGCTCAAACTTCGTTCCGCGACCCATTCGGCGCGGCTCACGTCATCACCCGCAACGAGGAGCGCCACGCGTAATTTGGGCTGATGTACGACTGCGACAGCGAATAAGGCGAGCGAGAACCTCATATGCGCAAAGGATAGCGGGTTTAGTTCAGGCGGGCCAGTTCCTCGCGGTAGAGGTGATTGCCGGGAAAGGTTGCCGCGAGCCATTGCAGTTCCTTTTTTGCGCGGGCAGTATCGTGGCCTCGAAGGTAAGCAATGGCCCGCAGCAATCGGGCGTACGGCGCAAGATAATGACCTTTGTCGGCAGTCATGCGAAGTCTGTCGAGACCGGTCTGGCGGTCCGTTTGAGAGCCTGTTACGCGTAGTATCCACCTGACGGGCGCGGCCTTGAGGCTGAGCAGGTAGTTCTCCAGCGCGACGGCGATATAGGCGTCGTAATAAGTGGGGTGGCTGGCCAGCAGAACTTCAGCCTGCTGGCGCGCCTGTTTGATTTCAGAAAGCGCGGCGATTTCGCGCTTTTCAATCAACGCGAGATAATCGGCATGAAGTCCAAGTCGCAGGACTGTGGCGAACATGGCGTCGGGGTCGGGAGGGGATTTGCGCAAGCCTGCCTGCGCCAGTTGCTGGGCTTTTGCGAGCGCAGATTCAAACATTTTTTTCGCGTACGGATCGGCTGGGGGCGGTTTGGACGACGAGAAGAAGCTTTCATCGCGCAGGGCGAATTCGGAGCGCAGGATGTTGAGGCGGTCAAATTCCGAAAATAGCCAGGCGGCGGCATCGGAGGCCGGCCCGACCGGATCGGCTGGGAAAGCTTTTTCGTATTCGGCAAAGGTCCGGTGTGCCTCGTTGAAGTGCAGGTTGTACATTTGCCGGTAGCCCGCATCGAGAAGAGACTGGGCACAAAGGGAACCAGCCAACAGCGAAAGCGCGGCCATACGATGCACGCGGGACATTCCTTATCTTTTCAGAAACTCCGCTGCAACGTGTTCCGTCACACGAACGAGTGCCCGGATCAGCTCAGGCCACATCTATCGAAAATTACGCGGAGCACGTCAACCCACAATGGGTTCGGCTGCTGGATTTGCTGCGGATGAACGCGCAGTATACGCGCTGCGAGGGGACGGAACTCACTACGTCTGAAGGACGCGTCATTCTGGATTTCCTTTCCGGGTTCTGCGTTCTGAATACCGGGCACAATCACCCTTACGTCATTGAAAAGCTTCAGGATGAATTGCGGCGGCTCGGTCCGGCGATGCTGCAGAGCCATGTTCCCGATCTGGCGGGCGAGCTGTCGAAGAGGCTTTGCACTTTGGCCGGGGGCAAGTTACGCAAGGCATTCTTCGCGTGTTCGGGCAGCGAAGGCGTGGAAAGCGCGATTAAGTTTTCGCGCGCGGCAACGGGCAGAAATGGGCTGCTCTATGCGAATGGCGCGTTTCACGGGCTGACCTGCGGGGCGTTGTCTCTGATGGGCGACGATTTCTGGCGCGGGAAGTTCGGCCCGATGCTTTCGGAGACGAAGATGATTCCGTTTAACGATCTCAGCGCGCTGGATGAGCAACTCGCAACGAAGAAATACGCGGCATTTTTTGTGGAACCCATACAATCCGAAGCCGGGATTCGACTGCCTGACGCCGATTACCTGAAGCAGGCGCAGCAAAGTTGCGCGCGCTGCGGTACGTTGCTGGTTCTGGACGAAGTGCAGACAGGTTTATACCGGACCGGGCGATTCCTGGCTGCTCATCATTATGGCGTGGAACCGGATATGACGATTCTCGCGAAGGCTCTGAGTGGGGGCCTGATTCCCTGCAGCGCGGTGCTGATGTCCGACCGCGTGTACGAAGCGGTTTACGATTCGCTCAAGCGATCGATCGTTCACACTTCGACGTTCAGTGAAAATTCCATGTCGATGCGCGCGGGGCTTGCGACGCTGGACGTTCTGGAAACGGAGAACCTGGGCGAGCGCGCGCTGGTGATGGGCGAGGTGCTTCGGGAGCGCCTGCGCGAGCGGCTGGGCGGATATGAAATGGTGCGCGAGATTCGGGGCATGGGCATGCTTTCCGGTATTGAATTTCACGCGCCGAAACAGCTACGGCTGCGCGTAGCTTTTGAAGCCTTTCGTCATATCCACCAGAGCATGTTCGGGCAGGTGGTGGTGATGCGGCTTTATCGCGATCACGGTATTCTCACGCAGATTTGCGGGAACAATTTCATGGTGCTGAAGGTTGCGCCGCCTCTTGTGGTGACGGAAGAACAGATCGAGAAAGTTGTGGGTGCGATGGGCTCAGTGGTGGATCTGATGCACAGCTCAACATCGTTCTGGGCCGAAGCTTTGGGTCTGGCCCGCCGCGCTATTAACGTCTGAAAGGGACTGACAGTCAATTGAAAATCATCGGAGCGGCCAGCGCCTTTCCAGCAAATTATTATTCCCAGGAATTTCTGACATCGGCATTGAGTGCGTATTGGGCGGAGCAGTTGCCTAACCCGGCAGTGCTGCGGCGGTTACATGTGAATGCATGCGTGAATGGTCGCCACCTCGTACGGCCCATCCAGGATTACTACGGGATGCATTCGTTCGGCGACTTCAACAACGCATGGATGGAAGCGGCGGAGGAGCTGGGCAGCCAGGCGTTGTGCCGCGCGGTGAATCAGGCGGGCGTGAGCCGGGGCGAAATTGGTGCGTTGTTTTTTGTATCGGTGACGGGCATATCCAGCCCGTCCGTCGATGCCCGGCTGATCAACAAGCTGAAGCTTTCGCCCAATACACGCAGGATTCCTATCTTCGGGCTGGGCTGTGTTGCGGGAGCTGCGGGCATTGCGCGGGCGGCCGATTACGTGAAGGCTTATCCTTCGCAAGTGGCGGCGCTTGTGTCGGTAGAGGCCTGTTCGCTGACGCTGCAGCGAGATGACCTGACGGTTGCCAATCTGATTTCATCCGGATTATTCGGCGATGGCGCGGCATGTGTCCTCGTGGCGGGCGATGATTTCGAGCAGCCTGGACCAGAGATTATCGCGACCCGCTCCACGTTGTATCCCGACACGGAAGATGTGATGGGATGGAAGATTTCCGGGAAGGGATTTCAGGTAATGCTGTCGCCCGATGTTCCGAAGGTGATCCGCGAACATCTTGGCGAGGATGTGGATTCGTTTCTCGACGAGCATGATTTGAGGCGCAGCGATATCGGCGCATGGGTGCTGCATACAGGCGGCCCGAAGGTTCTGGAAGCCACGCAGGAAGCGCTCGGCATCGATTGCACGGCGCTGGAGACTTCGTGGGAGTGCCTGCGCACAATGGGCAATCTTTCTTCGGCTTCCGTGCTGTGCGTGCTGGAGAAGTTCATGACTTCGAAGCGGCCTCAGCCGGGAACGTGGAGCATCCTCGCGGCGATGGGCCCGGGGTTCTGCTCGGAACTGGTCCTGCTGCGGTGGTGAGTTCGGATGTGTGCGTGGTAGGAGGCGGGCCAGCCGGTCTGGCTGCGGCAATTATGGCGCGGCGGCGGGGGTTGTCCGCAATCGTGCTGGATGGAAATTGTCCGCCAATCGATAAGCCGTGCGGCGAAGGTCTGATGCCGGACGCGCGGTGCGAGGCAGCGCGGCTTGGCGTTCAACTGCCGGAATCGGCGGGCTTTGAATTCCGCGGCATCCGGTTCCTTGGGGCGGGGCGCGCGGTGGAAGCGAATTTTCCACGAGGGAAAGGGATCGGGGTGCGGCGCACGGTGTTGCATCAGGCGATGATTGACGCTGCCGTTCAAGCAGGCGTTGAGTTGCGATGGGATACGCCGGTTGCGCGATTCGAGCAGATCGATGCTAAATGGATTATCGGTGCCGATGGGTCGGGATCACGTGTGCGGCGCTGGGCCGGGCTCGATTCGACGGTGTGGAACACCAGCCGCTTCGCTTACCGGCAGCACTTTGCAATCGCACCGTGGACGGATTGCATGGAGATTTATTGGGGTGCCGGGTGTCAGGTTTATGTGACCCCTGTTAGTGCTGGAGAGGTATGCGTAGCGCTGATTTCGCGCGCACAGGGGTTGCGCCTGCACGAAGCACTGAAACTTTATTTCCCTTCGCTGCATGCGCGTGTGACCGGGGTCGAAACGACCAGTCGTGAGAGAGGCGCCATCACGTCGACGATGCGGCTGCGGGCAGTGGCCCGCGGTAACGTGGCGCTGATTGGCGATGCATCGGGCTCTGTGGATGCTATCACAGGTGAGGGGCTTTGCCTCAGCTTCAGGCAGGGGGCAATACTGGCCGAGGCGATGGCTGAGGGAGATCTTTCGGTGTATAACCGGGCCCATCCGCGACTTGCGATTCGGCCTTATGTAATGTCGAAGGCGATGCTGATGCTCGACCGCGGCGCAACCATCCGCCGGGTTGCGATGAGCGCCATGGCATGGCAGCCGGGTCTCTTTGAAACGCTGTTGAAGGTGCATGTCGCATGAAGAGGATTTTTCTTTGTATCGCGCTGATCGCGTCCCGGTTGCCGGCTGCGCAATACGGTTTCGAGCTGAACCCGGAGAGTACAAAGATCGAATGGACGCTGGGCGATGTGCTGCATACGGTGCATGGAACGTTCAACCTGAAGAGCGGAAAGATCAGTTTCGACAGCGACACGGGCAAGGCATCCGGGCAGGTGGCGGTCGATGTCACGAGCGGCAACAGCGGCAGCGGCGAGCGCGACCGGAGGATGCATTCAAACGTGCTGGAATCCGTGCGCTTTCCGGAGGCGGTCTTCACACCCGATCGCTTTGAGGGCAGGCTGATGGTGCCGGGTAATTCGAACGTGAAACTGCATGGAGTATTTCGCATTCACGGCGGCGACCACGAAGTGACGATGGACGTGACAACGAAAGCGACCTCCGACCGCATGGAAGCAACCATTCGGTTCGCGCTACCGTACGTGGCGTGGGGAATGAAAGACCCGAGTAATTTCCTGCTGAAGGTGAATAAGTCAGTGATGCTTTCGATTCAATCGACGGGAACGCTGAGGACTAACTAACCTCGTGTAGGTGCGGCAAGCAGATTAGGGATTATGAAGGTCTTCCGGGCGCGGGTGACTTTCTCCAGGTCGCTCTTTGCCACTACATGCCCGGTAGCCGTACAGGCCGGGTGGGCTCATGCGCAGCCGACGCAGGCCACGCCATGGAAAAGCACGGTGACGCTCTCTGAGGAATTTTACAGAGAGATCATCGAACATCCGATTCCCATCAACATGAGAATCTTGAAGGCGCTGAAGCGTTCGCCCGCTTGGCCTCGATCGATACATGTTTTTCACGTACCGCGTGAGCTACCCGAACAAACCGGCGTTCATTCCTTTGTCAATCCCGCCATACCTCCAGCAGTCGAGATACTCGGCGCGCCCTTCGTCATCGTGCATGATCCGCTCGAAGATCTCGAACAGGCGCTCGGTTTCGACGATTAGTCCGGTCTCTTCGAGCACCGCACGCCGGATCGCCGCATACACGAGAAGAATGTTTCCAGCGTCGAAGATCAGCGCGCCGACGCCCAGAATGGGACGGGGCGGGTAACGGCGGCTTCCGGAGTTAATACTGAAACGCTCCCTTCACAGTCAATCGTACCCGGTACACCGAAGGCCCCGCTGTCACGTACATCGACTGCAGGTCGGGATCGCCGAACCCGCAGCTCGACGGATCCTTGAATTCGATGTGCTTCAGGTGTTTGCCTTCCGCCGAATAGATTTCCAGGCCACGCGCTGCGATGTATAGATTGCCTTTTTCATCGGTACACATCCCGAGCGGTATCCCGTCGATGGAATTGATGAACGTGCGCTCGTTCGATGCGGCCCCGCTACGATCCAGGTCGTACGCCCGCACCGAACGCCGGTCCGAATCGCCCACGTACAACGTGCGGCCGGCCGGAGCAAGCGCAATACCGTCGGGCCGCGTTGCCGATTTCGCCACCAGGTCCAACTCCCCTTTGGGCGTGATGCGGTACACGCCATAAAAATCCAATTCGCGCGCGTCCTGCTGATATCCGAACGCGGGATCGGTGAAATACACGTTGCCATCTTTGCGCACTACAATTCGCGCGGGGCCGTTGAACCGCTTTCCCTGCCATTTTTCGGCAAGCGCGTCGACGTTCTTCTTCTTGTCGATCCGCACCACGCGCCGCGCCCGAGCCTCGCACACATAAAGCCGTCCCTGCCCGTCAAATGCCATCCCCGACGCACCCGGCGCGTTCTCCAGAGACACTTCAGGCTTCTGTCCCGGAGTGAGTTGGATAATCCGGTTCGACGGCGTGTCCGCGATCAGCCAATGGCCCTCCCGCGACCACACTGGGCTGTTCGTGAAACGATACCCAACCATCACCTTCCCGATGTTCAGTTCCGAAAAATCCTGACTGATCGCCAGCAGCGGAAGCAAGGCGATCACGATAGCGGCGCGCGGCATACGCGTCCAGGGTAACAGCATCATGCTAAAATCAGCGTTTCATCCTCTAATCTAAGCCACACAATGTATTGGAGTAAACTCTTCATTCCCACGCTGCGGGAAGTTCCCGCCGAAGCCGAGGTGGTCAGCCACCAACTGTTATTGCGGGCAGGCTACATCCGGCAATTGGGCGCGGGCATTTACAACTACCTGTATCTGGCCCAGCGATCGATCCTGAAAATCACCGCTATCGTGCGCCATGAGATGGACGCGATCGGCGCGCAGGAAATGCTGCTGCCTGCTCTGAATCCCGCTGAAGTGTGGCAGGAGTCAGGCCGCTGGACCGTGATGGGCGACAACATGTTCCGGTTGAAGGACCGCGCCGGCCGCGAATTATGCCTGGGCATGACTCATGAAGAAGTTATGACCAGCATCGCCCGCGGCGAGTTGCGCAGTTATAAACAACTCCCTCAGATCTGGTATCAAATTCAGACCAAGTTTCGCGATGAGCCGCGGCCCAAGAGTGGCCTGCTCCGCGTTCGCCAGTTCATCATGAAGGACTCCTATACCTTCGACATGGCGCCCGAGGGTTTGGACGTCGCTTACCGCAAGCACCACGAAGCATACTGCCGGATCTTCGACCGCTGCGGACTAACCTACGTCGTAGTGGAAGCCGACTCGGGCGCGATGGGCGGCAGCCAGTCCAACGAATTCATGGTGCGCTCGGAAGCGGGCGAGGACTTCGTTGTGCAATGCGCCGGCTGCGGTTACGCGGCAAATCTCGAGAAGGCAGCGGGCCAACCGTCGAAGCCCTCGCTGGCCGATCCCGAAGGCGACCTGACGCCCGAAGAGTTTCACACGCCCGACCAGAAGACCATCGCCGAGATTGCAGCGTTCACGAGTCTGCCGGAAACATCGCAAATCAAGAGCCTGGTCATGATGGCCAATGGCGAGTCGGTATTGGCGCTCGTGCGCGGCGATCACCAGTTGAGCGAAACAAAATTCGCCGCCGCCGTCGGAGCCGCCGAAGTACGCCCCGCGCACCCCGAAGAGATCCGGCAGGGTTTCGGAGCCGACGCCGGCTCGCTCGGTCCGGTAGGGATCAAGAACATGCGCGTGGTGGCCGATCAGGCGCTCAAAGGCCGCAAGAACATGATCGCGGGCGCGAATAAGAACGATTATCACCTGCGGAACGTTACTCCCGGAGAAGACTTCTCGCCTGAGTATTTTGACTTGAGACAGGTAGTCAAAGGCGACTTGTGTCTGGAGTGCGGCAAGCCGCTGGACATGTACAAGGCCGTCGAAATCGGGCACATATTCAAGTTGGGCTACAAGTATTCGAGCGTCATGGGGCTGCGTGTCACCAACGAAGCCGGAGAAGAGATCACGCCGATCATGGGGTCCTACGGCATCGGGATCGAGCGTATCTTGAGTGCCGCGGTCGAATTGTATGCCGATAAAGACGGCATGTCATTGCCTCCCTCAATCGCTCCGTTCACCGTGGTCGTAACTCCGGTCAACTTCAACGACCCAGCGCAGCGCCAGGCAGCCGAATCCATCTACAACGCGTGCCGTGAGAGCGGACTCGACGCGTTGCTCGACGATCGCGACGAGCGGCCCGGCGTCAAATTCAAGGATGCCGACCTGATCGGGATTCCCTATCGCGTCACCGTCGGCAAGAAACTTCCGCAGGGTCTGGTCGAGGTCGTGGAACGTCGCACGAAGAAGTCCACCGACATCGCGGTCGATCAAGTAGCCGCTCATCTCAAAGCGCAATGAGCGTCGACTGGGAGCGGGTGCGCAACGAATTTCCCGCCCTGAAGCGCTGGACCTATCTCAACACGGCCACCTACGGCCAGATGCCGAGAGGTGGCAATCAGGAAATGCTCAGCCATCACGCGCGCCGCGACGAGATGGCCTGCTCCGATTTCCTGGACTGGTACAGCGACATGGACGGTGTACGCGAGAGCATCGCGCGGCTGATCCATTGCGCGGCCGAGGACGTTGCCTTCATCCCCAATGCATCCACCGCGCTCGGCGTGCTGTTGAGCGGCATCGACCTGCACGCGGGCGATCGCATTGTCACGCTTCACGGCGAGTTTCCCAACAACATTTACGCACCGCACTGTGTTCCCGGCGTCGAGTTCGTCGAGACGGAGTGGGAACAGTTCTACGACGCAATCACGCCTTCGACGCGCGTCGTCCTGATCAGCATGTTGAGCTACGTCACCGGATTCCGCCCGCCATTGGATGAAATCGGCCGGTACTTGGGCGAGCGCGGCGTACTGCTGTTCGTCGACGGCACGCAGGGAGTCGGCGCGCTCCGCTGCGATGTGTCGGGTTTTGCGCCCTCAATGCTCGCCGTGCATGGATACAAGTGGATGATGGCTCCCACAGGCGCGGGATTCATGTACGTCTCGCCAGAGTTGCGCAGCCGCTTGCGGCCGAATGTCGTCGGATGGCGCAGCGACCGGGGCTGGCGCGAGGTGGATCATCTGCACCATGGCCGGCCCGAGTTCAAGGACAGTGCCGAGAAGTACGAAGGCGGCGGCCTGCCGTTCTCGCTGCTCTATGCGCTGGGCGCCGCTGTGGACATGATGCTCGAGATCGGGCCCGAGCTGATTGAGCGGCGCGTACTGGAACTTGCCGCGATGCTGCGCTCGAAACTGAGCGAGGCCGGCGCTACGTTGGGGCCCGGCGATAGTCCGATCGTTGCCGCGCGCTTCGGCTCCCTCGACGTATCCGCGATCGCGCGAACCCTCGCCGCCCAACGCATCGTCGTCTCCGCGCGCCAGGGATTTTTGCGCCTCTCGCCGCACTTGTACAACAACGAAGACGACGTGGAACGGTTCTCCTCAGTCTTGAGCGGCGTGCTCCGGGGACTTTAGAGCGCCGCTCCACAGTCCGTTCCACCGCATTTTTGTGAGCTATGATTGTCATAACCGCCGGACAACCGGACGGTCAAATTAAAGGATCGATCTCGCGTGGAGGACTTGCCGATGTGGGCGCGTGAAGCAGCAGGCGCAGGGACGCCCGATACGGGCGCAACCCGGACCGGTCGCGAGACAAAGGAACAGACCATGGAAAAGCTGGCTCAAAACATACAGGAAGCTTTTCTGAACAATGCTCGCAAGGAGAAGACGTTTCTTACCATCTACCTTATGAGCGGCGTGAAACTCTCGGGACGCATCAAGAGCTTCGACAAATATTCGGTGATTCTCGAAACCAATAATCAGGAGCAACTGATCTTCAAACACGCCATCTCGACGGTAGTTGTAGCGAAGCCATTTCATTCCTCCGCTCCGCCGCACGCTCCCGGTCCGGTAGCCGCGCCGGGTGCACATCCGGTTCCGGGCGCGCCGCTGACGGACGCCTCCGACCAGTAGAGCCATCGTGCCGCAGCAGAGCGCGCCGGAGAGCGCCATTCTGGTCGGGTTGGAGATCACCGGCTCCGCTCAACGATCGCGCGCCGCGGGCGAGGCCCCTCAATTCCCCGTCGAAGACTCGCTCGACGAGTTGGCCGCGCTGGCCCGCAGCGCCGGTGCGCAAATCGTCAGCCGCCTCATCCAGAAGCGCGAACGCGCCGACCGCGCAACGTTGATCGGATCCGGCAAAGTCTCCGAGCTGAAAGCGGAGATCGCCTCGCACGACGCCGATCTGGTCATCTTCGACCACGAGCTCTCGCCCACCCAGCAGCGCAACCTCGAAAGCGAACTGGATGTCCGCCTCATCGATCGCACGCAGTTGATCCTCGATATTTTCGCCCGTCGCGCACGCACCAGTGAAGGACAGCTTCAGGTCGAACTGGCGCAGTTGAACTACATCCTGCCGCGTTTGACCGGCAAGGGTGTCGAGATGTCGCGACTGGGCGGCGGCATCGGTACGCGCGGGCCCGGTGAGACACAGCTTGAAACGGACCGCCGCAAGATCCGCCGCCGCCTCAAGATCATTCAGGAAGACTTGGCCCATGTTCGCTCGGGGCGCTCCATCCAACGCCGTCAGAGACAATCGGTGCCGCTGGCCAGCATCGCTCTGGTGGGCTACACCAACGCGGGCAAATCGACATTGTTCAACCGCCTCACGGGCGCGAGCGTAATCGCCGATCAGCGCATGTTCGCCACGCTCGATCCGACGGTCCGTCACATCACGCTGCCCTCGAACCGGCGTGTACTGCTCAGCGACACGGTCGGCTTTATTCGCAATCTTCCAACAACACTCGTGCAGGCCTTCCGCGCGACCCTCGAGGAAGTAGTTGAAGCGCAGATTCTGCTGCACGTCGTAGACATCTCCGGACCGCACGCGGCCGAGGATACGGCGCAGGTGTTTCGCGTGCTGAGCGAGATCGGCGTCGATCGCACCCCGCAGATCCTGGTGATGAACAAACTGGACCTGTTGCCCGAACGCTCGCTCGACGTCGACACCGCGGCGCAGCGCCTTGTCCAAAGCTCGAACGGCGCGGCTCCGTCGAAGGTGGTCGCGGTCTCGGCGCGATCCGGAGACGGCATCGAGCAACTACTCGCCACTATCGATAGCGAGTTGTCGCTCGACCCCGTGGAGCCCGCCAAATTCCGCATTCCGGCTGGCGAAGGCGGCGCGATCAACCTGCTGCATGAACGCGCGCGCGTCCTGTCCACGAGCTACGACGGCGATATCTGCGAGGTCGAAGCGGAGGCGCCCGAGTCCGTCCGCAGACTCCTTCGGGAGTTCCTCGTTGAGCCCCAGCCTGATTGACAGGCTATGATTTGAAGTGCGCGGATGAATCTGCCGAATTTCCTGACGTTACTCCGCATCTTCTTTGTGCCGCTGCTGGTCGCAGTGTTGGTGCAGGAGGATTTTCGCACCGGTGCAGGCGCGCTGAACGCCTATCGTGATTTTTGGGCGCTCGCGATTTTCCTGGCGGCGGCTGCAACGGATCTGTTGGACGGCTATCTCGCGCGTCGCTGGCGTCAAACCACCACCGTCGGAACGCTGCTCGATCCGATCGCCGACAAGCTGCTCATCTCAGCCGCCCTCATCTCGCTGGTTCAAATCCGGCGCATCCCTGCCTGGATGGTGGTCGTCATCGTCGGCCGCGAATTTGCCGTATCCGGGCTCCGCAGTATCGCTGCAACCGAAGGTTTCACCATCAAGGCCAGCGAACTCGGCAAGACCAAAATGGTGTTGCAGGTCGCCGCCATTTCGCTCGTGATGCTGAGCGCGCACTGGCCCGCACTGGCTCCGCTCACCACCGTTCTGCTATGGGCGGTGGTGGTGTTCGGACTCGTGTCCGCGATGGATTATTTCCGGAAGTTCTGGCGCAAGCTGGACGATGGCATCAAGAACCGGCGCCGCCGCGAACTGCTGCTGCTCGAGCGTCAGAAGCAGCGCGAACAGCTCAGGAAACAACGGGAGCTGATGCGCGGTACTGCGACTACAACGAGCCCACCGGCTCAGTAACGTGATAACTCTCGGGCGTGAGCTGCACGGTTCGCACCTGGTTCTTGCGGCCGATGGGCCCGATCGTTTTTCCGTTCCACGATATGTCCACGCCGCCGGCGTTCCCCAACTTCACTTGCGTGCGTTCGCGTCCGCCAAGCGTCACCGTCTGATTGGGCTGCAGCATCCCCGAAAAAATCGATTTGCCGTCGGAATACACCGAAACCCAACTGGGCTGCGTCGCCGACAGCGTCACGACAATGCGGTCGTCCGGCGAAATCGCGGGCGCTTTTGAGGCCGGAAGAGCGTCAGGCGTTTGCGCAGTTGGCGCGGGCTCGGATGGCTTGGGCAGTTGGGGAGCAGGCGTCTGTACGGCGGCCGTCGGCGCGATGTTCTGCGCAGTCTGCACCGACTCGCCGGGCTTGGCCGCGGGATTCGCTTCCCATCGCCGCCACCATGCGTAAAATGCGGAACAACCGACAAGCACCGCGGCAAGCAGCGCGACATACGCCCACATGCGCCCGCTGCGTAGATATTGCCGGTTGCCCTCTGTCACGATCGGATCTGGAGATTTGACCGGAAACTTCGCTTGCTCCAAAGCGCCCGTCAGCACCGGCTCTTCAGCCAGTCGGACCCGCTCCAACTCGGCGTCGATTTCCGGCAGATCCAAATCCAATGCCTGTGCATACTGGCGCACAAAACTCCGGTAAAAGAACCCGCTCGGCAGGTCCGCCGACGTTCCACTCTCGATCGCTTCCAGATAGCGTCGGCTAATTCGTGTGCGCTCGGCAAGACCGGCGAGATCTATTCCCCGCTCGACCCGCTCTCGACGCAACTTCTCGCCTACGGCCTTCATGAATCACCCTCGTTTTACGTGTGCAAGGTTATAATACTACATCCAGGGTTTCTCGAACGGTCTGATACTGTACGGGTTGGTACGATTGTCTTCCAGTTCGCCGCCGCTCGTTTCCATCGTCGTTGTGAACTGGAATCGCCGCGAATTGTTGCGGGAGTGTCTCGAGTCGATCGTTGCCCAAACTCAGGCCCACCTCGAAGTGGTTCTGGTGGACAATGGATCGTCGGACGGCTCGGCGGACATGGCGGAACGCGAATTCGCTGGCAGGCTTCCGCTGCGAATCGTACGTTCGCCGGTGAACCTCGGTTTCTGCGCCGGCAATAATCGCGGAATCGAAGCGTCGCGCGGAGCCTTGATCGGCTTGCTCAACAACGACGCGGTGGCCGAGCCCGGTTGGGCCGCCGAACTGGTTCGAGTTTTCGAGGGCGCGCCCCGCGTTGGGATGGCTGCTTCGAAGATTCTGGTGTACGAGGATCCGGCCCGCATCGATAAGGCCGGTCACCTGATTTATCCGGATGGACAGAACCGCGGCCGCGGCTCCGGGCAATTGGATCGCGGGCAGTTCGACCGGACCGAAGAAGTGCTGTGGCCGGACGGTTGCGCGGCCATGTACCGCCGCGCGATGCTGGATGAGATCGGCGGCTTTGATGAAGACTTTTTCGCGTACGGCGACGATGCGGAACTCGGCCTTCGCGCGCGCATTGCCGGATGGAACTGCTGGTATGCGCCGCGCGCCGTGGTCCGCCATCGCCGCGGCGCAAGCTTGGGATTATTGTCTGCCCGCAGGCTGGAGTTGATTGAGCGTAATCGAATATTACTCGCGATTAAACTGTTCCCCCGGAGCGTGCTGTGGCTAAACGGCGCGTATTGGTCGGCGAGGGTGCTGGCGGGAGTGTGGGCCGCCGCAACCGGAAAGGGCGAGGTAGCCCGGTTTCCAGGATTAACTGGCAAGCTGCTCGTGATGCGCGGGCTGCTCGGCGGGACCCTGTCGGCGTTGCCGTTGATACCCCGCATGTTGTCCAAGCGCCGCCAGCTCCGCCGTATTCGCCGCCTTACTCCGCCCCAAGTACGGCGGTTGATACTCTCCCACCGGATCAGCTTGAAGGAGTTGTCGCGGCAGGCTATCTGAACGGAAACTCGGCTACTCTCGCCGAGCCTCCGCCAGTTGCCGCCGTTGACGTAGAACCGGAACCGGAACCGGATGCCGGAGCTGGCCCAGCGTGTCCGGCCTGCGGCGCCACCTCGGCGACTCTGCTGTTCCGCGTCTCCGACCGCCTCTACGCGACAACCGACGAGGAGTTCACCATCGTCGAATGCGCGCAGTGCAAACTGATGCGCCTGGAACCGCAGCCCGATCCGCGCGATCTGCAGAACTACTATCCGCCCACCTACTGGTTCGCTCCCGGCGAAACCCCCGCCGAGCGTCTCGAAGAGAGATATCGCCGTCTCGTACTCACCGATCACGTCCGCTTTGTCGAGCAGGCGCTCGAACATACCGGGCTGAACGGACCCGTACTCGACGTAGGATGCGGCGGTGGCCTGTTTTTACGCGCCTTGCAGGAGAAGGGCGTCTCCGTGTTAGGCATCGATATTTCGCTCGAAGCCGCCCGCGTTGCGCGGCACTTGAATCTGCTGCCCGCCTTTTGCGCAAAGCTTCCGCGCGCTCCGTTACCGCCCGAGAGTTGCGCCGTGGTCACCATGTTCCACCTGCTCGAGCATCTCTACAATCCCGCGTCCTACATCGAAGCGGCCCGTGAGCTGTTGACCCCGGAGGGCCGCCTCGTCATCCAGGTGCCCAACGCAGCGTGCTGGCAATTTCTCCTGTTCGGCGACCGTTGGAACGGCCTCGACGTGCCTCGCCATCTTTTCGACTTCAAACAATCCGACATCGATTTGTTGTTGCGCGAATGCGGCTTCGAGCCGGTCCGCTACAAGCACTTTTCCCTGCGCGACAATCCCGCCGGCCTGGCGACCACTCTGTTTCCGTCGCTCGATCCCATGGCCCGGCGCGTACGGCGTGTGCCCGAGTCTCCGAACACGCGCCTGCTGAAGAACCTCGCCTACATGGGCGTACTGCTCGCCGGTCTGCCGTTCACCGTCGTCGAAGCCGCTTGCCGCGCCGGTTCGACCATCATGGTGGAAGCGAAGAAGCGTTGACCGGCCGCTCCATACAAAACCGTTTACCCGCGCCGCTCCGCCGTCACATTCTGCACTTCGAGGCCATGATCGACGACGCTGTCGAGGCATTCGCGGCCAGTCTCGAACCTGGCGCGGCGGTGCTGGATGCCGGTGCGGGCGAATGCGCATACAAGGCTCGCTTCGCGCGGCAGCGCTACTTCGGCGTCGACCTCGGAGTCGGCGATGCGGGCTGGAACTACTCGCACCTGGACGCCGTCGCCGACCTTCTAAACGCGCCCTTCCGCTCGAATGTTTTCGATGCCGTGGTGAACATCGTCACGCTCGAACATGTGCGCGAACCCGCCCGCGTGCTGGCTGAACTGTGCCGCGTGCTCAAGCCGGGCGGCCGTTTGCTGCTGGTGGTTCCGCATGAATGGGAGGAGCACCAGATCCCCCACGACTATTTCCGCTACACGCGTTATGGGATCGCCTATCTGTGCCAGCAGGCCGGGTTCGGCGAGATCGTCGCGCAACCGGTCGGCGGATTCTTCCGTCTGCTCGCGCGGCGTCTTCTGAACTCGCTGCAGTTCTTTCCGGGTCCACTGTTTTTCATCGCCGCGGTTCTGGCGGGTCCGCCGGCTCTGCTGCTGCCCGCCCTCGATCCACTCGACAAGCAACGCAACTTTACACTGGGGTATATATGCACCGCGCGAAAGCCTTCCTGATCCTGGCGGCATCACTGCCCGCTTTTGCCGCCGATTTCAGCGGCGCCTCCGCGCTCGAGTTCACCCGCAAGGCAGTCGCGTTTGGACCGCGTCCACCGGCATCGCAGGCCAACAAAAATATGCAGGCGTGGCTCAAAACAGAACTGCATAAGCTTCCCAAGTGCCACGTGATCGAAGACCCGTTTACCGGCGCCACGCCGCGCGGTCCCATGGCGATGAAGAACATCATCGCCCACTTCCCCGGCACCTCCGGACGCGCGCTGGTCTTCACCGGACATTTCGATACCAAATTGTTTCCGGGCCGCCATTTCGTCGGCGCCAACGATGGCGGCGCGTCGGCGGGCCTGTTGCTCGAACTGGCGCGCATCGTCTCCACGCGCTCGTATTCGAACGACATCTACCTGGTGTGGTACGACGGCGAAGAAGCCATCGGCGAATGGTCGGCCACCGACGGTATACACGGCAGCCGCCACCTCGCTTCGAAGTGGTCCGCCGATGGAACGCTCTCTCGCATCAAGGCTCTCGTCAATGTGGACATGATCGGCGACAAGGACCTGGGCATCCTGCAATGCACTAACTCATCGCCGCAACTGCTGAAGCTGGTTTGGCAGATCGCCAGGGAATTGGGGTACGGGAAATACTTCCTCGAAGTGGGCTCGCCTGTGGAAGACGATCACATGCCGTTCGTGCGACTCGGAGTCAACGCACTCGATCTGATCGACTTCGATTATGGGCCCAACAACAGCTACTGGCACACCGACCAGGACACGATGGACAAGGTGAGCGCACACAGCCTAGAAGTAGTCGGCACGGTGTTGCTGGAGTTGATCCGCCGCCTGAGCGCGTAATAATACGCCGATGTCCGGGTCTCCCCGCCCCATCACTTGACCGCTACCATTGAGTGGGCCACAGCCGCTGTGACAAGCCCTCGTCGATAATTCCCCAGTCCGACTGACGCAGGGAACTCGGCGTATTCAGACGAGCGGTGGCGTCGTCGATCCCGAATGCATCAATATATGCAGTCAAGGCTTCCTTGAGGTCCGCGATCGCTTCCTCTTCCGTCTCGCCCTCGCCTACGCAGGAATGTCCGGCACGCGTGCCTTGTACCCGCCCAATTCGGAGTCCGGCAGTCCTCCGCAACGGGTTGTTATTCTACTTGTCTGAGAATTCCTTGCGCAGCTTCGCGACTTCCGATTTCGATGGCGGCCAGTCCGTATCGCACGTGTTGCAATGCAACATCAACGTATCCGACTTCAGTGCGGCCTCGAATTCTTTCTTGCTGAACGTAACCGTCTGGTTGTGGTTGTTCGGACACTCAGTCTCAAGCTCTACTTGTTCGCTCATGAATCTTCCGTCGCTCCTGCGCCTTCGTCAGCTTCGATCGTAGCGCAGCCCCGCCCGCCAGCCATCGGACGAGAAGGTCAGGCAGCGCTTGGCTTCAACGCGGACTGCACCGCCCTCGGGCTTCTCTTAATCACGCGCAAACACGTGAGCGCCACCCGATCCGGCAGCCGCCGCGCCTGCTCCCATTCCTTCAACGACCTCAAACTCAGCCCGAAGGTCCGCGCGAATTCCGTCTGGGATAGTCCCATGCTCCCCCGCAACTCCCGCACCCGGCGACCGACCGATTCGGCCGTGCCCACCTCAAATTAGGTACCCCGCCTGCTGCCGAAATGAACGCATACGCATCGGGCCAGGTTGCTGCACGCGAAACGACTCACCGCAGTGCGTAACCACAACTGATGAAATCGTATCTTCGTCAAGGCCGATTGGCCTTTAGGTCTCGGCAGCAATCGTCGTGTATCAACGCGAAGTAGTGTTCCTTATGAAGCTGTTTTGCCTCGAATAAACCCACAAGCACAGCCCACATCTGCTGAATGCGTTTGTTGATGTCCGCACCATCAAATGTCAAAGACGCCTGAATCTCCGTCGAGATGCAGAGAAGCACTGTCGCGGCCCGTCCTATGTGCCGGGTGAGAAATCCAGGTATCGGATATCGAGCTTGGGACGAATCGCATGTGGCATAGTGTCCACGATCAAATAGGCTCCGGGTTTGAGTTCGCCAATATAATCCTCATAGCCGCCGTGCGCGAGCGCTGAGTACTCCCTCCATTGCGCGGGCGTGAACGTTTATTCCTGTTCAGTATAATCGCTCTGCCGAATTAAGAGATTGAGCTCCTTAGTCTCGGCCCGATTGTATTCATCCCAGTCCGGCTTACCCACATATTTTGCCGTATCTTCCTCGATCCCGAGCAATCGCTTCTTCAATCCCCCCTTCCGATAGGCCTGGCCCGTAGCTGCCGGGTCCTTAAGGATCGCCGTGATGTTGTAAAGGCAATCGATCATTGAGCGGACGAGGGGCGCGCTGACCACGCCATAAGTTGCGTTCCAATCGCGTTCAGGTAAAGCAGGAGATTATAGGTTGCGGTCGGGTGGCGGACGAGCATGAAAGTTCGCGATGCAATTCGGACGATTGAGCGCGATGGGTGGTGTAACGGGTCAACCATGAAGGTAGCCACCGCCAATACAAGCACCTGGAAAAGTAGGGCGAGTGACTATTGCCGGCAATTGCCGGCCATCCCCTCGATGGACCTGGACCCCAAGACGCAAAATAGTATTCTCAAACAAGCAGGGCTGAAATGAGATATGCCGTTTTATTTGAAGAGACCGGCACCGGTTACAGCACACACGTACGGGATCTCCCTGGATGCGTTGCTGCTGGATCTACGCTCGAGGAAACCACCGAACTAATTCGCGGCGCCATACGGATGCACTTGGCAGGCATTACCGAAGATGGACAGGCCATCCCCAAGCCAAAGACGATCGCAGAGTACAATGTCGCCGCTTAGGGTCCACGCAAAATTAAGTTCACAGATTGGGTGCGATGGTGTAATTCCATCGCGGTAGAGTTTTGGCTGGCTTGAGAGCGAGCGCCGAAATCAGTTGGCGGTCCGGTTTGAGACCAACTGGATAGTCTGTGCG
>JBBQGC010000003.1:0-170273 GCA_038322705.1 Bryobacterales bacterium
AGCCCTACAGCGAGACTCATGCGCGCGACCTAGGTTCCGGTAGCCGTCTTCGATCCTGCCGTACTGATAAGCACCGCAGGCCGACCGCGCGAACTTAAATCCGGCACGGAGTTCATTCACCAGCAGGCCAAGGCTGGCACATTCGATGCTTCGGTCCCGACAATCGGTCAAACTACGCAGTGCACCATTGGCTTCTTAGCCCGATTCCCCGTTGGGGGGCGTTTTCGCAGGTCTTGGAAATCTGCTTTTAGTTGACGGAACTGTTTACGCGGCATGACCATCGCACGACAAATCTCTCCGTCGGGTATGCTATCGATGTAAAAGCGCATTAGCGCCTGCAATGCTTTGACTGGCTGTCGTCTTAGGGCGTTGGGCGCTGTCGCTAGTTCCCGCCTTTGGGGGGTCGAGTCTAAATCGCCTGGGGAGTCGTCTTGGCTTTGGTTCGCGGGCACGTAGCACTCATCGAGTTTTGTGAAGTATCACACAGCCAGATGATTTTATAAGCGTTTTCCTAACCTGTCAATAGGTATTTGCCTGATGTCGCCGCCAAATGAGAATGTCCTAATTGTGCCAAGTAGAAATGTCCTCTTGACGGGTGGAGGGTGGAGGGGTGGAAACTGAAGTGAACCCCAGGAGTGAGACACGAAGTTAAGAGGGTTGTGGCCGTTCGCTGCAAAAGCATTGATCGGCGGAGTTGGTGTGATCCACTCTGGAGTTGCCTGAGCGGAGGATAGGGCAACGCAGGGATGCGACCCGAGCGTCGACTCAGCGGCCAGAATGACAGGGGCGGTTTGCGCCGCCCCTGCGGTTGGCAGCCATTCTGGCGCAACTGCGGTAAATCCCGGGGTCGCAGGGGCAGAGCCCCCGTTTGCTTGGTGGCGGGCATCTTCATGCCTGGCCGCCGTTCTCGAACTCGGCGGGCGATACATAACCGAGAGCCGAGTGAAGCCGTTTCTGAATATAGACGCGCTCAAGAAATTCGCCAATACTTTCACGCGCCTCCTGAAAATCACGATACTCGTTGCGGTAGACCTCCTCGTATTTCAGCGTCTTTATGAACGATCACACGCGGCGTTGTCTTAACTAGGGTGAAAATGGCCAGATGCGGACACTTCCTCGCGGTCGTGGCTCTGTCAGTGTCTGAAAACACGAGCTTGCAATTCTGAGCCGCGCGCGCAAGCAAACAAAGCCGGCTGTATCGAAGCTCAGGCCGAACGATACATGGGAACATCCGACAGGCGTTCGATGTCCTCCCCGGTGATGCCGAGAGCTTACGGATGGGTTGAGCTGGTGAACAGTATCGCGGGTCAGGCTGATTCCGGCCAGTCCGCAGGGTCGCCGAATTTGATGCATTCCAGTGCGGGATCTATACTGCGAAGCAATCCGGTGAGCACCGCGCCCGGGCCCACCTCGTAGAACCTGGTAACGCCTTGCGATGCGAGGTAGCGGATGGAGTCGGCCCAGCGCACCGGGTTGGGAACCTGCTCGAACAGCCCGCGACGAGCCTCGGCGCCAGTGCGGATCTCGCGCGCTTCAAAGTTGTTGACAAGCGGAATCGTGAGATCGGCGAAGGTGGTCGCTTCAAGATCGGCGGCGAGGCGATCCTGTGCGGGTTTCATGAGTGCGCAGTGGAATGGCGCGCTCACCGGCAACAGTACCGCACGGCGCGCACCTGCCGCCTTTGCCAGGTCTGCCGCGCGTTGCACCGCCGCTGCGTGTCCGGCTATTACGATCTGATCGGGCGAGTTGAGGTTCGCCGCGGATACCACCTCGCCTTGCGCGGCTTCCGCCAGGATCCCTTCCAGTGTACCGGCGGGCAACTTCAAGAGAGCGGCCATTGCGCCCACCCCGGCTGGAACGGCGTCCTGCATATACCGGCCACGCTCGCGTACAAGCCGGACCGCATCTGCAAATTTCAGTGAACCGGCGGCAACCAATGCCGAGTATTCGCCCAGGCTGTGACCCGCAACGTAATCCGGCTCGACGCCTTTCTCGCGAAGTACGGTGTAGGCGGCGACGGACACTGTCAGCAGCGCGGGTTGTGTATTCTCTGTCAGCTTGAGCGCATCGTCGGGGCCTTCGAAACACAGCTTCGAGATCTCGAAACCAAGCGCGCCATCGGCTTCGGCGAACACACGCGCCGCCGCGGGGTAAGCACCAGCCAGCGCCTTGCCCATGCCTGCGAACTGGGACCCTTGGCCGGGAAATTGAAAGGCGATTTTGGACATAGAAGTATCATTCTACTATCCGGAACCGGCGAGTTGTCCACGCTCTGCTTGACTCAAGCAAAACTACTCCCGAGTCATGACTGAGTTCACGAAATAAGTTTTGCCTTGATTGTGAGTACAATCGGGAGCATAATTGCCGGTATTTGAGTCTGAGGAGATCCAAGAGAAACATCACACGTTCTCTACCGGCATCCTGGGTGTTGCCGGAACACCCAAAACGCAAATACCACTGCCGAATGCGCGGCCCCATCGCCGCTGCCCGCCCGAGCAACATACGCGGCCAAATTCCTGTGTGGAACTCAAACCGCCGAAACAGTTAATCCGCCCGCGGAACCGCCGGTCAGAGAAAGGGAATTACGCGATGGTGGTCAATCTTCGAAACCCGCTTGACTGCGCTGCTACTATCAGCCGGAGGATTGCCGTGTCAGCGCCCGCAGGCGCCACGACGCTGACCCAGCCTACGTGTCGCATCCAGGAGGTTCTTCCTGTTGACAACGCCATCTCGATTGATTGCACCGAGATCGTTCGTATGATCCACAATCCCGCAGCCTCGAAAACGAGCTTTATTGAGGGATTTGTTCTCATGACGCGTGGCTGCCCAATTCATGTGTTTCGCCGGAGCCAATACCGGCGCCGATCGATGTCGTCGCTGTAACCACGAGCGCCCAGATACAAGCCGTATCGAATTACGGGGGAGTCTCGGGGGGCGGCACTCCGCAAACGACCGCCGGCGGCCCAAACCATGCGGTCACGATCGTTCCAGGCAAGATACTGCCGATGCAGGCGATGGTGCACTAGGCAGCGCGTCGAACTGGTTCCACGGCGCCGGGTACGTCGTCTGATCGTGAACGAGCACGCGTGTTAGGCTTCATCGAGTTTGGTTTCCAAATCAAGCTCAGCGACGATTATCACAATCATGAAGGGTGAGATTGTCCTCGAGTACCCATACGGTTCACGACGCTCTTGAAAATGGCTTGTGAACGGCCTCACTGCCTCCCTTCTCGAAAGTTCGAACGGCCTCGTCAAATGCCTGCCGTCGGCCTTATCCTCGAGCACATCTGCCAACTTTCGGACTCCCGATTCGGTTTTGATCGCCACTGTGCTCGTGACCGCCTTCGAACAGAAAGAGGTCGATTGGGAAGATCGGGATAGCGGCCGGGATAATCGGCTGTGGGCGGGCCCGGTTCGTATGCCGCAGGCTTGCCTCACGGCCGCGGGTTATGTCGTAGCTCTATTTTTCGATATAGATCCAAGTGAACGTTATAGGCTGAAACGTCAGGAATGAGGCGTGGCCCCTGGCCATATCCCGGTCCGCGATATCGATTGGACGCAGGCGGCCCTCCGCATCGATGGCGAACCCGATCAGGCCCTGGTACTTCGAGTTTGGCGGGAACGACACTCCGATCTTGAGTGGGTTCTGGAACGTGACGGCTGGTTCCGTCTTAATGGTAAGAACAACCCCACTCGCCTTGCCCGTTATCACTTTCAATGAACCCGTGCAGTAGCCCAGGGACAAGCGGATCGGAACTTCGACGGCTTTGGGAGGCAATTGAAGCGTCACTCCGTCCGTCGACGTTCCGCGCACTGGCGCCTCAAAGACAACTCCGCCGGGCCCTGCCTCGAAGGTATCGGTAAGCACCGTGCCTTTCTTCTCGAAATGGGCTGCCATCTGCTGTCCGCAGCAGGCTGCGGCGACCGCGGTTCCGATCGCCGCAACCCAGGATGCAAAAGGATGTGACATGCGGCTGGTTAAGGTTGCCGCTTTAGCCGTTCCGAGGCCGGCGGAACGGGAACTGTAATGTTGAGGCCGCCCTCCGCGGTCGCCCCTCCGGACGGAGCTATGGATGCTGCCCCGGCTTGCGTGAGAGTAATGGTCGCAATATCGCGCCAGTCCGCGCCCGTCGCCGCCGGCGAGGTGTTGTTGTTGTTGCTCACGGCAAGGGAGCCGGTATAGGTATAAGTAACCTGGCGGCTGGTGCCGGTATAGAGCTCGATGGTCACCGTGTAATTTGTTGGACCATTGCCGTGGTCGCTGTAGTAGTGGACCCGGAACCTGTACGGCTGGTTATAGCGTACCGTGTTGGTGTTCAACAGGGTCCAGTGCTCCGGCCCAAATCCGGTGATGATGTCCTGATCCAGCACACCTCCGTCGGCCGTGGCTTGGTGATAATAAGCGGAGTAATCGCCAGTGGGGTCGATGACGTAAGTATCTACGTCCGTGTCGTTCTTGTCCCATGTCAAAGTCATCAACGCAATTGAAGCGGGTACAAGCACCTTGAGGGCGAAGTCCTTGGTGTCGAAGTTGTTCGACGTTGTCATCAAGTTGTGGGCAAAGTCGGTTCCCTCGGTTCTGAACTTGATATGATTGGTTCCGTCCGATAGGGCAATCGGAATACTGTACGAGCCATCGATGTTGACTGGAGCGCTGAATTCATTGGATCCGACGATTGCGGTCAGTTTGGTGACCAGCAGTTGGCCGCTGTGAACGACTCCTGAGAGCGTAGTGAGTCGCGACGAGAGCGTCTGGTTGTTGGTATGCGAGTTGATATCGATGACGGCTCCGCCGCTATTGCTGAAGGCGTTTTGGGCGTCCGCCACGATGTTGGAGTAAGGTTCGGTTAGACTTAACGAGCCGTCTCCAATATATATGATCCCGTCGTAGCACGCGCCGTTGCAGTACGGGATGAAGTTCGAACTCAGGTTGGAGTAGACCATCTGCTGGGTAGTGCCCGGCAGGTTCGGGTCGTAGATCGATACTTTGCCGGTTGCGGAATTGACCTCGTAAGCGAGAACGGAATGATTCCCGCCCGTGCCGGTTATATGGTACAGGTGTATCAGCACGGGGTAACCGGTGTTGGAAATGATCGAGTAAATTGAGGCGTAACGTTCCGCGGGACTGAGGTTAAGTTGTCTGTCGACCTCCGGGAGGTAGGCATTCCACTTCTGAGCGATCGACGTGAACGCGCGGGTGGCGATCACGTTTTGCCCGCGTAGCGACCGGCCGTTCAAATCGGTCCCGACGATGTTGTAGTACTTCGGATAGAAGTTCCCCAACCCGGCCTTCTCATTCAGCAACCACCAGAGTGAAAATCCGGTCATTCCCAAACACTCGCCGTCCCGGTTGTAAGTTGACCCATAGTTGACGATCTGGAACCCATCGTTGAGCGGCAGATAAGGTGACGTCACAATTCCCGTCGTCGGGATAGTCGGGCCGAATAGCCATGTAAACAAGGACGCGTGGAACGTTTGAAACGTGAATGTCCCCGCGGCCCGGTCGAGAGACGTTAACTGGGCGGGTCGCAGTCTGCCGTTTGTGTCCGCGAAATATGGCACTGGCACTGCGTTCGGGCCGCCTGTGTAGGGGACCGTCATGGAGACGGGCTGGCTGAACGTGTTCGGCCCAGTCACATCGAGAACCAGGGCCGCTCCCGAAAACACACCGGAGTTGGGGTTCACTGTCCCGCGGTTGAAGCTGATGGTCACGGGGGTGTTCGCGGACAGCGCGCCCGCCGGAAATACCACCCGAGCTCCGTCGATCGCGGTGCCGCTGCCGCTCACGGCGATCGTGCCGCCGTTCGATCCAATGGTTTGGGTGGCAACGACAGTGCTGCCGCCGGTGATGAAACCAACTCCGGCGCCTGAACTCACCGCGATCGAGAACGCCTGCAGCCCGAATCGGCCGTGCGCATCGATTGCCCTTACTTGCACCTGCTGAGCACCTGTCTGCTGACTGGCGGGAGTCCACTGGATCTGACCGCTGGAACTGTCAATCGTCATCCCCGATGGCGCGGTGAGTAGGGAGAAAGTGATCGGATCCGGAGGATTCGGGTTTGAGGTAAGCGGTGCGTACGTGAACTGCCGGCCAGTCGTGGCCGTGGCCGCCGGGGTGCTTAAGAACGAGGGAGACAGACCCGCGCCGGAAGCTCCGAAAAAGCCGTTGATGTCCAGAATGAGATCGGTTGTGTTCGTGACAAACACGTTCACAGCTCCGTTCTGTCCGGAAGGTATCACTGCCGCGTTCGCAGTGACCTTGCCGAGGAACGAGTTCAGTGTCGACACGACCGGCTGCCCCGATCCGGCGGGCCAGGCGGTGACATAACCCAGCGGGCCGGGAGGCACGACCGTTACATTCATCGAATAAGCTTGAGCGGCGGCCGGTGCGTTACACGTGCTGGTTGGAACCGGAAATGTCCGTGTGCTGCTGGCACCCATGCTGGGCTGTCCGAAGGCGCCCGCCAGTCCATTGCCTCTCGTATCGGCCACGCGGCAGGGAGGCATCGGGTAGAAAGCCTCGGCGCCGGCTGATCCGGGGGGAGCGAAGTAACCGTTTATATCGAGAATGACGTTGGTCGGGTTTGTGACGTAAACGTTGATCGCGCCCCCGGCGCCCGCCGGAACAATCGCGGCATTCGCCAATACATCGCCATCGAGTGAGTTCAACGTCGATACTATTGGCTGATTCTGTCCCGCGGGCCAAGCTGTCAGATAACCGAGGGGACCCGATGGGACGACAGTGACATTGAGCGAGTAAGCTTGCGCCGTGGATGGAATGTTGCACACTCCGTTAGGAATCGGAAAACCGCGCGTCGCGCCCGCGGCTAACGAGGGCGCGCCGAATGCTCCGGTGAAGCCACCGCGCGTGTCCGCGACGCGGCACGGGGCTACCGGATAAAACGCGAGACTGGAGGGCGTGGACGCCGGAACAAAGTAGCCGTTGATATCCATTATCACGTGTGTGCTATTGCTCACGTAAACGGAAATGGCGCCATTCACGCCAGCCGGAACAATGGCGGCGTTCGCGACGATCCTGCCGTCGAAAGCGTTGAGCGTGGACACGACCGGTTGCGCTTGACCAGTGGGCCAAATCGACAGGTAGAACAGCGTGGCTGGAGGCACGACAGTGAGATTCAGAGAGTAAGCTTGAGCGGTTGCGGGAATTCCGCATGCGCTTTGCGGAATCGGCACATCGCGCGAGCTAGCGCCATTCATAATAGGCCCGCCGAACGTCCCATTCGGGTTGCGTGTATCCATCACGCGGCACGGAGTGACAGGGACGAACTGGAGCGCCGTAGTCACTTGCGCGAGCGCAGGCCTGCCGCTGAGGAGCGCCGCCAACCACAGTACACCGAGCGAAACAGTACGCAACGATGGCCGAATCGCTGTCGATTCCATAAGGATGCACCTCGATGAAGCGATCCTAATACTAAGGGAGCTTCACAAATAAGTCAAGCGTCACTCTCAACTCATACAAGAGGAGCCTGGAGGAGCGAAGCCGCATGATGTTTAACTAAACGAAACCAGGGGCCTCGACTCGCGGAACCCGGATATCAAGTATGCTAGACGGAATCCGGAGGTCCGCATGAAAGCGTCCGAAGTCAGTCGGTATCTCGCCATCGCCTCGTGTTGCGCCGCATTGTGCGCCGCGCAATCCGCGACAGACACTCTTTTTGAAAAGCGCGAGTCGATGATACCCATGCGCGACGGCGTCACGCTTCACACGGTGGTATTCAAACCAAAGGGCACCGCGCGATTGCCCGTGCTGTTGGAGCGGACTCCTTACGGCGCCGTCAACGAAGAACGCCAGCTTCGCAGCCGCTATCCGCACCTGATTGCCGGCGGCTACATTTTCGCGTTCCAGGATATTCGCGGGCGCTTTAAGTCCGGAGGCGAATTCGTGATGCAGCGCGCCGTTCGCGATCGCACACAGCCGAAAGCGATCGATGAAAGCACGGACGCGTACGACACCGTGGAATGGCTGTTGAAGAACATTGACGGCAATAACGGGCGCGCGGGGATGCTCGGCATTTCCTATGGCGGCTGGCTCACCGCGATGGCCTTGCTTGACCCGCACCCCGCACTCAAGGCGGCATCGGAGCAGGCTTCGCCCGCAGACATGTTCTTGGGCGACGATTTCCATCACAACGGCGCGTTCCGCTTGAGCTATGGGTTCGAATACGCCGCGCTGCTCGAAACTGCGAAGGAGACCAACACAAACTTCGCCTTCGATCGCGCGGATACTTACCAGTGGTATCTCAGCTTGGGCGCTCTATCCAATGCCAACGAGCGCTATTTTCACGGGAAATTGCCGACGTGGAACGATTTCGTGAATCACCCGAATTACGACTCATTCTGGCAGAAACAGGCGATCGGGCCTTCAATCATAAAGCCGACGGTGCCTAACTTGAATGTCGCGGGATGGTGGGATCAGGAAGACTTCTATGGCCCCGTGAAGATTTACGAGCAGTTTGAGAAACAGGACAGCGCGCATATGAACTATCTCGTGGTGGGTCCGTGGAATCACGGGGGTTGGGCGCGCACCGACGGCAGCAAGTTGGGTGAAATTCCGTTCGACAGTAATACTTCGAAATACTTTCGGGAGCAGATCGAAGCGCCGTGGTTTGCGTATTGGCTGAAAGACAAGGGCCGGCGCGACTTTCCTGAAGCGTTGGTATTTCAGACAGGCTCGAACCAGTGGGAGCGCTATGCTTCGTGGCCGCCGCGCACCGCCCAGCCGCGCAAGTTGTACTTCCAAGCCGGCGGGAGACTTGATTGGGCGGCGCCGTCCGGTGATGGCGACCCTGCGGACAGCTACGTCTCCGATCCGGCGCATCCGGTGCCGTACCGGCATCGTCCCATCAGCCCGACCTATCCCGGCGGCGGTTGGCCCGCGTGGCTCGTGGAAGATCAGCGCTTCGTGGATGACCGGCCCGACGTATTGACGCTGGCCACCGCGCCGCTCGAAGAGAGCCTGAGTATTGCGGGGGCGATCGAGGCGAAGATTTACGCTTCGACAACCGGTACGGACAGCGATTGGGTAGTGAAGCTGATCGATGTTTATCCGGAGTTCAATCCGGAAAATCCGGCGCTCGCCGGGTTCGAACTGATGATTGCGAGCGAGATTTTGCGCGGCCGGTTTCGCAACAGCTTCGAGCGTGCCGAACCGGTGACGGCAGGGCAGGTGACGCCGTATACGATTGACCTGCACACCAACGATCACCGGTTCCTGAAAGGCCACCGCATCATGGTGCAGGTGCAGAGCACGTGGTTCCCCTTGTACGACCGGAATCCGCAAACCTGGGTGGAGAACATCTTCAACGCGCGTGCGGAGGACTATCGCGCCGCAACACAACGCGTGTTCCGGTCGAGCGCGCACCCGTCGCACATCGTGCTTCCCGTGATCGAGTAGACTGGCGGAATCATGATGGAGCGGCGCAACTTTCTACAACTCGCGGGCCTTGCCACGTTCGGGCGTCTTGCCGAGGCACAGCGCGCGAAGGTGAAGATTACCGATGTGAAGTGCATGATCGTGCGCGGAACATGGGATTGGAATCTGGTGAAGATCGAGACCGATAGCGGGCTCTACGGGATCGGCGAGGCGTACTGGGGACCGGGCGTCAAGGACGTCATTCTCAAAGCGATGAAGCCGTTGCTCATCGGCGAAGACCCGATGAACGTGGACAGGCTGTACACCAAGGTGCTGATGAAGAACGCGGGCGCGGGCGCGATCGGGGGCGTTACCGTGACGGCGGCCAGCGGCATCGAGATCGCGCTGTGGGATCTGGTGGGCCGCATCCTGCAAACGCCGGTGTGCAACCTGCTGGGCGGGCGCTTTCGCGATCGCGTGCGCTTTTATCGAACGATGCAGAATCCCGAGCGGGTGGAGGATCCGGCATCGTTTCGCGAACTGGTGCGGCGCGCACGTTCGGAGAAGTTCGGATGGACCGCGTTCAAGTTTCAGGGCGACGGAATTCCGCCGGCTTCCGATCCCGAGTTCCGCGAACCGGGGCACGATGCTTACTCGCGCAACCTGACGGCTCGCGATGTACGCCGGATCGTGAAGGGAATGGAGACCGTGCGCGAGGAGTTAGGACCGGATATTGATTTCGCTATCGAGTGCCACTGGCGCTACGATGTGCGCGATGTCATTACGCTCGCGAAAGCGCTCGAACCGTTGAAGCCGATGTGGCTGGAAGACCCGGTGCCGCCCGAGAATCCGGAGGCGATGGCGCGCGTAAATCACGCCGTCGATGTGCCGGTGTGTACGGGCGAGAATTTGTACACGCGCCATCAATTCCGGCGGTTGATCGAACTGCAGGCGTGCGACGCCGTGCACATCGACATTCCGAAATCGGGCGGGCTGCTCGAATCCAAGCGCATTTCGGACATGGCCGACACGTATTACATCTGGACGGCGGCGCACAATCCGGCGAGTCCGGTGGGCACGATTGCGTCGGCGCACGCCTGCTCGTCGATGCGCTCGTTCCGCATACACGAGTTGGCGAAATACATCGACTGGTGGCAGGACCTGGTGATTCACGACGGTCCGATCATCGAGAATGGATATCTCAAGATTCAAGACAAGCCGGGGTATGGGATCGAGATCAATCCGGATGTAGCGCGCGCACATTTGGCGCCTGGAGAACAGTGGTGGGGCTAGGCGGATCCACCGATCTTGAAGTAGCTCAAGAACCGCTTCCTTGCGGTCGCGGCTCAGTCTGATGCTCCCTTGCGGCTCAGTCTGATGCTTCCTTGCGGCTCAGTCTGATGCTTCCTAGGCGGCACGTTGGGCGCTTGCCGGAGCGGGCTCGAGTCCCATTTTGGCGAGCGCGGCATACACTACGAATCCGACGATGAAGCTGTACACAACGGCGGGCTGAGCAGCGGTCTTCACGCTGTCCGATACCGGCAGGAACGGGAGAATTCCGACGAGGAATCCCAAAGCCCATGCGCCGTAGCCCGCCACGCTGATCCCTTGCCGCGGACCTGCCCACTTCCGTCCTGAAAGAAGATAGTCGGCGGCCATGGCTCCGCAGATGGGGCCGAACGATGCGCCGACGATGGTGAAAAACCCGATCAGGTTTTCGGCGACTCCGGTGATGGCCAACACAATCGCGACGGTGACGGCCACCATCATCGAGGAGATCCGCTTCACGCCGGGAATCATGGTGGAGAAACTGTTGCCCGCGATGAATGCGCAGAAACAGGCCGAGGGAATCGAAGTGATCGCGAACAGGAAGAACATCGCGGTGGCCAGCAACCCGCCGATTGCTCCGATCGCGGCGTCGTAGCTGAACCCGGTGAGGGAAGGGTTCATGCCGCGCGCGCCGGCGACCGACAACAGCGGCAAGCCGCCGGCATACAGGATGGCGAGCGCGATGCCGACCAGTCCGCCCATGCGCACGTCGCGGGTGTCGCGGCTGTTCATGCCGAAGTCAGCGCCGGCCGCACCCGCCGTGGCGAAGAATCCGATCACGGCTTGGATGAGCAATGTGAACGCGGCAAACGGGGCGGCTTTGGCGGGGTCCACTACGTGCGCGCTCAGGCCGGGCATGGTCTTGAGGAATACGACGAGCACCATCAGGAACGCAATGCCGTTCAGGTAGAGCGCGACTTTCGAAACATATTGAATGCCTTTCGCGCCCACGTAGGCCATGGTGTAGCCCCAGATGACCGCGATGACAGTGAACAGCAGAGTTCCAGCTTGGGCGTTCATGCCGAGGCCTGTGAGGATGAACTTGGTTGCGAAGAACGTGCCGACCGCGAACCAGCCCACTTGTAACAAGCCCATCAGCAGACCGGGCATCAGATAGCCGCCCGTGGTTCCGAACGTGGAGCTACCGACGACGTACAACGGCAGACCGGTCTTCATGCCCAACATCGCGGGCGTGTAGTAATAAAGGGCATAGCTCAGGAGCCCTGCGACGGCCAGGGCGAGTATGCATAAGCCCAAGCTGGCCCTATCGATCGATCCAACGGCGAGCAACTGATAGAAAGCTACCCACAGGAACACGCCGGCGTAAGTGGGCGCCGTGTTCACGTACCACGGCGCGCGGTTGGACTGCGGGTTGGGAACGGATTTCGCGATGTAGTCGGGGAGCATGGTCCCCGCTATCCTATCACCGCTACTGGTTAAACGCGCGCCGCCGCCGCAGGTAGCCGATGAGAGCGAGAGTCAAGCCGGCCATCGCGAACGTCGCCGGCTCCGGAGTGGCCACGAGACGGGCGGTGTTGAGTGGCCCGAGACGATTTGCGGGATCGTGAAGCACCGGGTAATCCTCATCGTAGTTACCGAGTGTCAGCGAGAAAGTCCTGTTAGCGCTGTCATGGAGGACAAGCGGAGTTACAGCATTCAACTGGCAGTTATCTCCAGTTCCCTGAATACAAACGCCCGACCCATGACCAACACCGTAGTAATTGGTGAACGTTGTTGAGGTAATTGCGTTGACGGTAAAGTCCGGCGATGCGCCCGCAAAATCGCCGACAATTCCTGCGCCGTCCTGTGGCGGCACCTGGAGGATCCCGATTCCGTAGCGGTTTGGTGTGAAGCTGTTGCGGTCGAAGACAGCGACTGCAACTCCGGCCAACGGGTTGGTGGCGATGCTATCAACGGTGAACGTGGTTCCACCCACCGTGAGTTGCACGAGTGAAGGTGCGTAGGCGCGAAAACCGCCGAACGGTGGAGGCGCGGGCGGCGATGAAGGCGCGAGATTGGGGCTGCTCGTGTCGAAGGACGCGGTCAACGTGAAGGGGGTGTTACCGGTGAAGAAAGTGGGCGTGGACTGGGATGCCAGGTTGAGCGCGTCCAGGTTGTTGAACGTGCCCGTGTAGATGAGTTGAAACGGAGCTGCCTGTACGGGAATGCACGCCAGAAGGGCAAGTGCGGCGCCGAGTACTGCAGAGCGCGGACGGATGTCATGGATTTTTGTCATATCGGGTCAAAACACCTCGGTTGATGCTAACAAATTTCAGAGCCGCCGATTCTGTCATGCTGAGTGAGGAGGATCGGTTATGCAATCTACCGCGAACGTCGCGGAAAATCGTCAGGAAACGGCGCCCCTGACGGGAGAAGAACTCCATCGCATGAACGCGTATTGGCGCGCCGCCAATTATTTGTCCGTTGGACAGATTTATTTACTGGATAATCCGTTGCTGCGGCGCCGGCTTGAACTCGACGACATCAAGACTCGCTTGTTGGGCCATTTTGGCACTACGCCCGGACTTAACTTCATTTATGTGCACTGTAACCGGATCATCAATAAATACGATCTCAATATGATTTATATTGCCGGGCCAGGTCATGGCGGTCCGGGGCTGGTGGCGAATACCTATTTGGAAGGCACCTACAGCGAGTATTATCCGAACATTTCCCAGGATGCGGATGGGATGAAGCGGTTATTCACGCAATTCTCTTTTCCCGGCGGCATTCCCAGTCACGTTGCGCCAGAAACACCAGGTTCAATTCATGAAGGCGGTGAGTTAGGGTATTCTTTGGTTCACGCTTACGGCGCGGCATTCGACAACCCCGATCTGTTAGTGTGCTGTGTCATCGGCGATGGAGAGGCGGAGACCGGACCCTTGGCCGCCAGTTGGCATTCGAATAAGTTTCTCGACCCCGAGCGCGACGGCGCCGTGCTGCCCATCCTGCACTTGAACGGTTACAAAATCGCGGGCCCCACCGTGCTCGCGCGAATTCCGGAATCCGAATTAAAGGAGCTGATGGAGGGGTACGGTTATAAGCCCTATTTTGTCGAGGGCGACGATCCGGAAACGGTTCACCAGGCCATGGCCGCGGTGATGGACACCGTTGTAAACGAGATCCGCGCGATTCAAAAGGATGCGCGCGAACATGGATTCCGCGAACGGCCGCGATGGCCCATGATCGTGATGCGGACACCGAAGGGGTGGACCGGGCCGAAGGTAGTGGACGGGCTGCAAATTGAAGGCAGCTTCCGGTCGCACCAGGTTCCCGTGGACAAGTTCGCCGAAAAACCGGATCACATTCGGATTCTCGAAGAATGGATGCGAAGTTATAGGCCCGAGGAACTGTTTGACGAAAGCGGCCGGTTGATCTCCGAGTTAGCTCAGCTCGCGCCGCGAGGCGAACGGCGCATGGGCGCTAATCCCCACGCGAATGGCGGCATTTTGTTGCGTGATTTGCGGCTTCCGGACTTCACGTCGTATGCCGTCGAAATACCGCGGCCCGGCGTGGTGCAAGCCGAATCGACGCGCGCGTTAGGCGGATTTTTGCGCGATGTTATGAAGCTCAATGCCGATTCGAAGAATTTCCGGGTTGTGGGTCCGGACGAAACGGCGTCAAACCGCTTGCAGGCATTGTTCGATGTGACGAATCGTGAATCCGTGGCGCGCATAGAACCGAGCGACGACCATGTTGCGCCCGACGGCCGCGTGATGGAAGTACTCAGTGAACATCTGTGCCAGGGGTGGCTGGAAGGCTACTTGCTGACGGGGCGGCATGGGTTCTTCTCGTGTTACGAAGCATTCATCCATATCATCGATTCGATGTTCAACCAGCACGCGAAATGGTTGAAGACTACGCGCCGCATTCCGTGGCGGCGGCCGATCGCGTCGCTGAATTATTTGCTGACGTCCCACGTGTGGCGCCAGGATCACAACGGATTCAGCCACCAGGATCCGGGTTTTATCGATCACGTCATGAATAAGAAGGCCGACGTGGTGCGCGTCTATCTGCCGCCGGATGCAAACTGTCTGCTGTCGGTGGCGAATCATTGTTTGCGCAGCCGCAATTACGTCAATGTAATTGTCGCGGGCAAGCAGCCGGCTTTGCAGTATCTAAATATGGATGAGGCGATCCGGCATTGTACGGCGGGAATCGGTATTTGGGAGTGGGCAAGCAACGATGCGGGCGTCGAGCCCGATGTCGTGATGGCGTGCTGCGGCGACGTACCGACGCTCGAGACGTTGGCCGCGGTCGACTGGCTGAGGCGCAACGTACCCGATCTGAAGATCCGCGTGGTGAATGTCGTGGATCTGATGACGCTGCAACCATCCACCGAACATCCGCACGGATTGGCGGACCGCGATTTCGATTCGCTGTTCACAAAAGGTAAGCCGATTGTATTTGCGTTTCACGGCTACCCGTGGCTGATCCATCGCCTGTGTTACCGGCGCACTAATCACGACAACCTTCATGTGCGGGGTTACAAGGAAGAAGGCACGACGACAACGCCGTTCGATATGACGGTGCTGAACGACCTCGACCGCTTCCACCTCGCGATGGATGTGATCGATCGCGTGCCCAGGTTGCAGACCGTTGCCGCCCATCAGAAGCAGGCGTTACGGAACATGCTCGTCGATCACAAGCTGTACATCAATAAGCACGGCGACGACATGCCGCCGATCCGTGACTGGAAGTGGCCGGCATAGCCGTATGCGCATTCTCGTGATGAATGCCGGCTCGAGCTCGCTCAAGGGGGCGCTATGGGATGTTGAGGGCGGACCTGCCCCGCCCCAAGCGCCTTCCGAGCCTCTGTGGACAGCGCGCGTGGATTGGGGTCGTCACCCCGGCTCGGCGGACGTGGTGATCCGTGCGCGCGGGGCGGCCGAGGACAAGCGGGCCATCGCGATCGAATCGCCGCGGGATGCGTTCGGGCCGGTGCTGGACGCGCTGCCCGCGGGCGCAATCGACGTCGTGGGCCATCGCATCGTACACGGGGGCGCGCGTTTTTCAGACAGCGTTCGTATTGAGAAAGAGGTTCGCAATCAGCTTGCTGAGTTAGCCGAATTTGCGCCGGAGCACAACCAGATCGAAGTTGCGGTGATCGACGCGGTGACGCAGCATTTCGGAACGAGCTTGACGCAGATCGCGGTGTTCGACACCAGCTTCCACGCGACCATGCCGGAGGCGGCCTACGTGTATCCGGGCCCACGGGACTGGCTGGATAGCGGGATCCGCCGCTACGGATTTCACGGAATCAGCTACAGCTACACCTCGCGCCGCGCGGCTGCGATTCTGAAACGGGATCTCGCTTCATTGAAGATGGTGGCCTGCCACTTGGGCAATGGTTGTTCGGTATGCGCGATCGATGGCGGCCGCAGCGTCGATACGAGCATGGGTTTCACGCCGCTGGAAGGGCTGATGATGGGTACGCGGTCGGGCTCGATCGACCCGGGAATCTGTATTTATCTGATACGGCATCGCGGCTACTCGGCCGGTGATTTGGATCGCGTGCTCAACAAGGAGTCGGGTCTGAAAGGAATTTCGGGCGTCTCGGCCGACATGCGCGAGATCGTCGCGGCGCGGGAAGCGGGCGATCGTTGGGCAACGCTCGCCTACGATATTTTTGTGCACCGGTTGTCGAGCGGAGTGGGCGCAATGGCGGCCATCCTGGGCGGCATGGATGCACTCGTGTTCACCGCTGGTATTGGCGAAAATTGCGCACCGTTGCGCGAATCGGTGTGCGAGCGGCTGGCGTTTCTGGGCACCCGGCTGGACCGGCCTGCGAACGAGGGTTCGCCGGTGGACCGGGATATAGCAGTGCCCGATTCCCGGATTCGCGTGCTGGTCGTCGCGACGGATGAGGATTGGGAGATAGCGCGGGAATGCGTTCGCATGCGTGGATGAGAAAATGGGGCGCTGCGCTGCACTACTGAATTTAGATCGGACGGGGATAATATGATCGCGGCGGATGGTAGGCGGAGGCTGTAGCCTATACCCCGGCGTCACTTTAATCAATTCTTAAGCAGTTGGTTCGTACCTTGTACGAGCCCTCGCTCATCTGAGAAGTGGGCGGCAGCGGAAAGTCCATGGAACAGAGCTTCATATTTCACGATCCGAGCGGTAAGCGATGGACGCGTTTCCGGCGCTTGTCCCAGGTGCTGCTATTGCTGGCGATCATTGCGGCCGTGCTGGTCGGCTTCAGCGTTCTCACCAGCCCGCAACTTCCCACGCTCGGGCTGGGCAGTGTCGCCCATGTCGGCAACCTGGCTGAGGTGCGCAGCATCATTGGCGGCGACAAAACAGCTAAGAACCTTCCCTTCTCTCTCGCTCGCGAACGCACCAAGCTGAAATACGTGCGATCCACCTCGCCCGTGATCGTGCAGAAGACTGCCGCCAAGGTGCGCGACAATCAGCCGCTCGTGTTCGGCTACTACGTAAATTGGGACCCGGCGAGCATCGTCTCGCTGCGCCTCAATCTCAACCGCCTGACTCACCTGGTTCCCGAATGGCTCGTGCTGCAAAACGGCAAAGGCGACCTGAGCGACGAATCGGACCAGACCGTGATCAAGATCGCCGAGGACGCGCACCTGCCCATTCTCGTCATGCTAACCAATTTCCGCAATGGCTGGCAGGCGGGCGATCTGCACTCGGTGCTTTCCAATCCGGCATACCGCGCCGACCTGGTCAACAACCTTTACTCGAATTTGATTGAGCACAAGTTCGCCGGCGTCAATATCGATTTCGAGCAACTGACCGGCCGCGATCGCACGCTGATGACAGAGTTCATTGGGGAGTTGAAAGCCAGGCTCGCGCCCGCGCACCTGCTGCTGACCGAGGCCGTTCCCGCCGACGATGACGCTTACGATTTGAAGCGCCTGGCCGCGATCGAGGATTACATCGTGCCGATGGTGTACGACGAGCATTATCAATCCGGCACGCCCGGTCCGGTGGCGAGCATCGCGTGGTTCGACAACCAATTGGACCGGCTTGCCAAGAAGCTTCCGCCAGAGAAGACGGTTATCGGATTCGGCAACTACGGCTACGACTGGATTATCGGCGGGCGCGGCGCGAACGAAGTTTCATTCAGCGACGTGATCGCTGCGGCTCAACAGAACAAGGTGGCCGTCGTGTGGGACCAGGGTACCGCCAACCCGGTGCTGCGCTATACGCGCGATGGGCAGCAGCACGAGGTCTGGTTTCTCGACGCGGTCACTGCGCTGAATCAGGCCGGCGATGTTTCGGATGCCGGGTTCCGCGGTCTGGCGCTATGGCGATTGGGCGCTGAAGATCCCGGGCTGTGGACCGCGCTGAAGGAGCACCACTGGCCCGATCGCAGTTTTCAACCTGCGTCTCTGTTCGAGCTCACGGCCAACAAAGCCGTCAGCCATTACGGCGAGGGCGATGTGCTGCGCATCGTCGACACGCCGCACGAAGGCAAGCGCAATGTGTGGCGCCGCCCCGACGACGACTACGAAGAGCAGTACCAGCAGTATCCGTCCTACTTCGTTGTAGAGGCGTCAGGGATGCCGAGTCAGCCGGGCCGCAAGATGGTGGCCATCAGCTTCGACGATGGACCCGATCCGGTGTACACGCCGCAAGTACTCGATATTTTGAAAGCCAAGCAGGCCACCGCGACGTTCTTTGTCGTCGGCGTGAATGCGGAGGGCCGTCCGGATCTGCTACGCCGGGAGTACGCCGAGGGCCACCTGATCGGCAACCATACTTATAGCCATCCGAACATCGCCACCATTTCCGAGGAAAGCACGGCGCGTCAATTGAGCGCCACCCAGCGTCTCATCGAATTCGCGACAGGCCACTCAACCACGCTCTTCCGCCCACCGTACAACGCCGATAGCGAGCCGCAGACGCCCGCCGAAATCACGCCAATCCTGCGTGCACAAAACATGCATTACGTCACCATCGGGGAGCGCATCGATCCCCAGGACTGGCGCAAGAACGTGACGCCCGCCGAGATTGTTCAGGAAGTGGTGAACGAGGCGCAGAGCGGTCATCTCATTCTGTTGCACGATGCAGGCGGGGATCGTACAGCTACGATTCAAGCACTGCCCATCCTCATCGATACGTTGCGCGCCAAGGGTTTCGAATTCGTGTCTCTGTCCGATCTGATGGGGAAATCGCGCGCGGAACTGATGCCCTTCCCCTCGCCCGAAGAAAAGCGCTGGGCTGGAATTGAAGGGCAGGCGCTGGATGCGAAGGGCAGCTTCAAAATCTTCATCGGCGTGCTGTTCTTGCTGGCGATTTACTTGACGCTGGCGCGATCCGTCGTTTACGGCGCCCTTGCGATCGTTCAGAAGTTTGTCGCCAAACGGCGCCGCTTCGACCCCGATTTTCACCCCCCGGTTTCAGTTGTAATAGCGGCTTACAACGAGGAGACCGTGATCGCTCGCACGGTGAACTCGATCCTCGATAACGGCTACAACACCGAGGTCGTCATCGTGGACGACGGATCGAAGGACGCGACCTTGCGCGTGCTGAACGAAGCTTTCGAAAACGAGCCGCGCGTTCGCATCTTTACTCAACCGAACCGCGGCAAGTCCGGGGCGCTCAACCACGCGATTCGCCAGGCGCGCAACAACATCCTTGTCGCTGTTGACGCCGACACCATTTTCCGCAAAGGTTCCATAGAGTATCTGGTGCGCCACTTCAGCGATCCTGGCGTAGGAGCCGTTTCGGGCAACGCGCGCGTCGGCAACCGCCGTAGCTGGATCGCGCGGTTCCAGTCCATCGAATACGTGTGCGGTTTCAATCTCGATCGTCGCGCGCTCGATCTGCTGAATGCGATTACGGTTGTACCGGGCGCGGTTGGCGCCTGGCGCAAGGATCTGATCGAACGCTGCGGCGGATTCGGCCACGATACGCTGGCCGAAGATACCGATCTTACGCTCGCCATCCGGCAGCTTGGCTACAAGATCCGTTACGACGAGCAAGCCATCGCGTACACCGAAGCTCCGGAAACTACGCGTGCGCTCGCCAAGCAACGCTTCCGGTGGTCATTCGGTACACTGCAGGCCGCATGGAAACACCGCGGCATCACGCTCGACCCGCGCTATGGCTTTCTCGGCCTGGTGGCGATGCCGAGCATCTGGCTGTTCCAGGTGTTGCTGGCGTCCATTTCGCCGTTTGCCGAGGTGGCGATGATCGTCGCGCTGCTGGCGGGCAACTGGCGCACGGTGCTGCTGTTCTACTTCGCGTTCTTCCTGCTCGAGACCGCCACGGCGTTATTAGCGTACGGCCTTGAGGGAGAAAAGCCCTGGGACTTGAAGCTGTTCTTCTTCCAGCGCATCTTCTTCCGTATGCTGATGCAATACGTGCTGGTCAAATCGATCATGTTCGCGCTGAAAGGGCGCGTCGTGGGCTGGGGCAAGCTGGAGCGAACCGCGTCGGTGCAGGAAGCTTAACGGCTACTCATCGTCGTCCAATACGCGGCTTGCGCGTCGATCTGCTTCTTGCGCAGATCGCTCTTGGCTGCGATGCGGTCGCCGAACTCCATGTACGATTCGTTACCGGGCCGGAACGCGGGCCACGTTGGCAGACCCTGTCTGTTGGGGTCGCCCGTTTTAGCGAAACGAACCCAGGCGCCGCTCATTGCTTTGGAGAGAACCCGGTCGACATCGTTGAAGCTGTCCGGCGCGACGGTGAAATTGCCAAATAGCATCGGGACGGTTCCGTAGGCGGAATCGGGCAGCGTATCGAAAACATAGGGAATTTCGGACGCGTGATAAGCGCCCCACTTGAGCTGGCGTCCCACTCCATTCACTCGCGTGAACTGATATTGATACGTGTGCGGGTTCACCTTGGCTACGGCTTCGAGGACCGAGCGCGTGCCTTGCAAGAAGAGAAAATCGCCGTAGACTGAAGCTGCCTTACTGTAGGCGTCGGCGTCGGAAGCCGCCCCGTACGCCGCGAGCACCGCCTTGGACTGCGTGCCGTACACCTTGGCCGCCCACGTATTCAACGCCTCCAGGCTCTTCACCGGAGGTCCGCCGAGCAGAGTGCCTTCATCGGCATTCGTCCCTGCGATCAGCGGCACATTGTGAAACTTGCCCCCCGTGAACAACCGCCCCGGATCGTCAGGCAGGACTTTGCCGTCGATGACAGGCAGGTAAACCTCGCCCACTGCGGTCCGCTCACCAGTCATATCCGGGCCGCCCGCTAATTTGAAAATGTCGGCCGTACTCTTCGATCGGAGAGCCGCCAGATCGGTCCCTAGCTTCTCGCCGAACTTCTCCATGGGCACGCGCCCGTAGACTGATTCGGTCAGGCGGCTGAACGGGGTGTTGATCCACGCCGCACTCTCCGAGATGGCCTTCTGAAATAGACCCTTGGCTTGCGGCGCGACCATCAGCAGGCACACCGCGGTGCCTCCCGCGGACTCGCCGAAGATCGTCACGTTTTCCGGATCGCCGCCGAATGCCGCGATGTTGCGCTTCACCCACTCGAGCGCAGCGATCATGTCCAGCAAGCCGTAATTTCCCGAGACGCCGTCCGGCGATTCGCGGCTCAGGGCCGGATGCGCGAGGAACCCGAAGATGCCCAGGCGATAGTTGATGGTCACCAGCACGATGCCTTGCGCAGCGAGCGCTTCGCCGTCGTATACCGATTGCGAGCCGGAGCCGATGGCGAACCCTCCGCCGTGAATCCAGACCATGACCGGCAGTTTGGAGGTTTGGCGCAGACTCGCGGGCGTCCAGATATTCAGACCCAGACAGTCCTCACTCTGCCGCGCGCCGGGCATCAATTCCATTTGGGGGCAGTTGGCCGAAAAGCTAGTCGCTACCCGAATGCCGGTCCATGGCTTGGGCGGCTGAGGCGCCTTCCAGCGCAGACCGCCAACGGGCGGCGCGGCGTAGGGGATGCCTTTGTAAACGCGAATGGCGGTCCCTGTGCCCGAGACAAGTCCGGAATCGGTTTTGACCAACGTGTCGAGCCCGGAGGCGCAGATGAGGCCAGCGACAGCCACAGCGCAAGCAACAATTCTCAATTCTGGTTTCATGGAAGCAGCTTCTATCCTACTATCGCCACCGCTTGTCGCAGCAGTGCCACTGATACAATCCCGTTGGTGGAAGCAATCGATCCGATGCGGCGGCTGTCACACCGGCCGCTGGCACGGGCCAGAGTGTTCCGCGCTCGGGGCGGGCGGCTGGTGTAAGCCTATGGCTGGAGTGTCATATCAGTCCAGAGCGGGGTCAGGGTGGCTAGCAACTGAATGTATTACTGCCGCGCGGCCTCAATGCTGGTCCTGTGGCCGTTGAGACCAGCTTCCTCGCGACACGCGTGCCATCGACGCATCAGATCGCTGTGATCGATGGACCATTCGCGAGCCCGCGGTCGTGGGTATAGGCGATGGATTAGATATTCGGTGTCAGACTATACGCAGCGATGCCGTAAAGATTCTGATTGAGAATGTCTCAAAACCCGGATGGTCTTACTTTTTCATCGATGGCCAGTTGTTGCAAACGATCGACTATGTGTGTGTCGATTGGATATTGTCAGAGTACGAATTCGCGCTATTGCTCCGGCCGCTGAGTTCCGGGGCGCATGAACTGGCGATCGCTGAAGCGGAAACGCCGATTGACGCGCGCACGATTGAGATAGAGAGACATGGCGAATGACACCGGCCAGTTGAAATCCCGCACACGCGACTTAACTGTGATCGCGCTATTTGCAGGTGTTCTCATTGTGCTGAATGTTCTGATCATCGGGCGGATGTTCAGCGTCCAGCACTCCGCATACTTGGAAGCAAACGAGGGCACATTTATAGCTTTGGCCCGGAATATCGCCGCGCATCCTGGGGACTTGACTTGGTGGCCATTGTGGGAGTGTGGACTGCCATTTCAGAATACTTATCTGCCGCTGTTGCCCTTGTTAGTGGGCTGGTTTAGCCGGTTGACTGGACATCCTCCGGCGTTGTCCTTTTATCAGGTAAGCGCCGGATTGTACTGCCTGGGGCCGCCGCTGCTGTATCTCATGACACGGGCCATGACCGGGGCAAACGTTCCCAGTTTTCTGGCCGGCTTCGCCTATTCCGTGCTCTCGCCGTGCGTCTGGCTGGCTCCAGCCATACGAGGCGATGTTGGCAGCGGCTTCCACCTCAGGCGGCTTCACACCTTGGCTTACTACGGTGAAGGGCCGCTGACCGCATCGATGGCGGTGCTGCCGCTCGCGATCTGGTGTTTGTATCGGAGCGTTCCCGATCGCCGTTCCGGGTGGTGGGTCGGTGCAGGCATTGTTTCCGCGGCCGTGACAATCTCATTCAACGCCTTTGGCGCGGTGATTCTCGTCATCGTCGCGCTGAGTCTGATCGGCACGGCTCCGCGCCAGAATGTGCCGCGGGTCAGCATGACTCTGCTTATGACCGGCGCTCTGGCTTATGCCTTGATTTCGCCACTGATTCCTCCGTCGGTGATCGCGGCCATCCGCACGAACTCGCCGACTGTCGACGGCGACTATCGCTTCACGCTCCGTTCTCTCGCCGGGGTAGCGGTAATCGGCTCCGGGTTTCTGCTCGTCCGATTCATCACGCGCACAATCCGGTCCCAGCCGCTCCGATTCAGCGCGATGTTCGCTTTCCTAACCAGTTCGGTAGTGCTGCTCGGCACGAATGCAAAGATATATGTTGTCCCCCAGCCACATCGTTATCAACTCCCGATGGACATGGCATGTTGCTTACTGATTGTGTTGGGCGGGACGGAACTGTTTCGGTCGCGTCCGGAGTTAGCGCGGCCCATAGTTGTCTTAACAGGTGTGCTACTGCTCTTTGGGCTGGCAGTCAACATCCGATGGGCTCACCACCTGATTCGCTCCATCGACATCACTGGAACGTCCTCTTATCGGATCACCCGCTGGCTGGACCAGAAAATGAAAGGGCAGCGGGTGATGGTAGCCGGCTCATACTCATTCCAATTCAATGAATTCTCTGACTTGCCACAGATGTTCGGCGGCCACGATCCAATGCTGCCCAATTCCCTCATGCGCGTCGCCGCGTTCACCATCTACACCGGAACGAACGCGGGAGAACGCGATGGACAAATCAGCTCGCTTTGGATGAAAGCGCTCGGAGCGCACGCCGTAACAGTTCCGGGGCCACACAGCAGCGAGGTCTATAAGCCGTTCGCAAACCCTCGAAAATTCGATGGATTGTTGCCAGTTCTTTGGCGCGATGGGGACGACACGATCTACGGCATCCCTGCGCGATCCAGCTCACTGGCTCACGTGATTCCAGCAACGGCCGCGGTTTCGCATCAGCCGGTCAACGGACTGGACGTAGCCGAACTGGAGGGCTATGTGAAAGCCCTCGATGACCCTGTATACGCCGAAGCTCCATTGACCTGGAAGAATCGCCACACGGCTCAAATACTGACAACCGCGGTGCCGGGCCAGATTATCGCCGTTCAGATGACTTATCATCCCGGTTGGACCGCGATCGTGAACGGCAAGGCTCAACGAGTTATGAAAGACGGACTGGGAATGATATTGATAGATCCCCAGTGTGAAGGCACGTGTAACATCGACCTGGCTTACGGCCCCGATACGGAAATGCTGGTCACTTACGCGGCGAGCGTTGTGGCACTCATTCTCACCTGTCTCGTCGTCCGAATCGCGTAATTTACTCCGGCGTTCTCGGCACAGAGGAATAGCGGCGCTGCAAACTTTGAAACTGCCGGCGCGGAACCAGGCCGTGCCGGTGCATCCAGAAGCGCAGCAGCACTCGCAAGATTGACAACCCGTACAGCGTGCTTTGGGCGAGCGATGCCGAAGAAGCTTGCAGGAAATAGCGCGTCGGAACCGGCACTTCGGCTATTCGCGCGCGCAATTCGACAAACTGCGCCATGATCTCCTGGTCGAAGATGAAGTTGTCGGAATTCATCTCGACGTTCACGCTCTCCAAAACAGAGCGAGTATAGGCGCGGTACCCGGTGTGATACTCGGAAAGGCGCAAGCCGAAGACCCAGTTTTCAAGAGCGGTCAGAAACCGATTGCTGATGTACTTCCACCACGGCATGCCTTGCTGGAGCGCCTTTCCGGCCAGCAGGCGGGAGCCGAGGACAACATCGGCGTGTCCGGCTTGAATCGGCTGAATAATACTCGGCAGAAGCTTGGGGTCGTATTGATAATCGGGATGCACCATCACCACGATATCGGCGCCGGCGCGTAACGCCTCGCGGTAACACGTTTTCTGATTTGCGCCATAACCGTAATTGCGATCGTGGACAAACAGCTCGAGGCCTAACTGGCGGGCAATCGCGATAGTCTCGTCGCGGCTGCCGTCGTCGACCAGGATCACCAAATCCACGATCTCGTGCGGTAACTCGGCATAAGTCATGTGCAGCGTCTTCGCCGCGTTGTAGGCGGGCATAACCACCACGACTTTCGACTTAGCGGCTTCTAGTGGCATCCGAAGGGAGCCTCGCTGTTACAACGAACTGGTAGGCGAACAGAGTCTTCCAAATACGGGCAAGTTCGTATGCCATACGCTCGACCGCGCGGACCGGCGCCGTTCGAGCGTGGGCGGGCATCGCAAGTCCGACGGGGATACCGGTCACCTCCAGCGATTGTAGCCGGAACCCGCCTTCGGCGAGCAACTCCTTCCAGCCCTCGAGAACATAAAAGTGCAAATGTGTACGATCGAAGAGCCCCCGATCGTGGCGCGGGAATCGCCCCAGCAATACGTTCAGGCGGAAGTAGATGTTGCCACTGTTGGGCAGCGATGCAATCAGAGCACTGCCTGGATGCATGACGTCCCGAACACGTCTTAACAACCTGGCCGGCTCGCGCAAGTGTTCCAGGATATCGGCACAGATCACGTAATCGAACTGGCGCGGCAAGGGGGGAAGCCCCTGTTCGAGATCCGCCTCGATCAGGTCCACCGTGGCAGGGAACGCGTTCCCATATCCGTCTTGGCGTTCGATGCCGCTCACCGTGTACCCGCGAGATGCAAGAATTGCGCCGATGTACCCCGTCCCGCAGCCGACATCCAGAACGGTCGCGCCATTCCCCTGAGACGGCAGCCGGCCCAACAGTACGGAATGGCTGCTATAAGGACTGTCTTTGAATTGATAGACCGGCGCGGGCAACCCTTATTATCGAACGCGCATGGAAACCACATCGGGCCGGGTGCATCCATTGAATGTATGGCGTCAACCGTGTGGCGCGGTCATCTGGTATTTGGGTTGGTGTCGTTCCCGGTGCGGCTGTACCGGGCGGCTCGGGCCGAGAAGGTGAGCTTCAAGCGGCTCTACCGGCCTGCCGCGCCGCCGCCCGAACCACTGCGCGCGCCGGGGCGGCCCGGTCCGGTTTCAATTCAGCGAAACGAACCCAAGGCGCCGCCTGAGCCCGAGCCGCGGCTTAATCCCACTCGGGAAGCGCCCGTCTTCCGCACGCACAACACCGTCACCAGCGCGACTGAAGACGAGCCCGTCGACACAGGCAATCTCATCAAGGGATTCGAATTCGAGAAGGGTCAGTACGTGGTTCTGGAAGATGAAGAGCTGAAGAGCATCACTCCGCAGACCAGTAAGGAGATAGAGATCGTCGAGTTCGTCAAGATGGCCGAGATCGACCCTGTCTTTCTCGAGACCTCTTATTACGTAGCGCCGGACGAGGCAGGCGAACGCCCGTACGCTCTGCTGCAAGAGGCTTTGCGGCAAAGCGGGTACGTCGGCTTGGCGCAACTTTCGATGCACCGGCGCGAGCACGTCGTAATTCTCCGGCCAGGAAGCACCGGGATGATCGCGCACACGATGTTCTACCCGGACGAGGTGCGCCGCAACGAAGAGTACCGGCCCATCATTCAAGAAACAGCGCCTCGCGAGCTCGATCTGGCCAAGCGGCTGATCGAAACGATGGTGGTGCCGTTCGAACCTGAGAAGTTCCGCGACACGTATCGCGAGCGGTTGGAACAGATGATCGCCCAGAAGGTGGACGGTCGCGAAGTGACGCACGAACCCGCCGCGGCGCGCAAGATCGGAGCCGCCGTCGACATTCTGCAGGCGCTACAGGAGAGTCTGAACCGCGCCAAGAAACCGGCTACACCCGCCCCGAGCGCGAAGAAACCCCGCGTCAAACGGGCCGGATAGCTGCTCCCGAACAGCGCCGCTGCACCCATGACGTGGGTCACTGACACCCGGCCATTTAGGAGCCTCACAACCTAACAACCGCTTGCTTGCGCGCGCGGCTCAGAATTGCAAGTCCTTGTTTTTAGACAGTTGACGAGCCGCGCGCGAGGGAGTGTTCGTATTGCACGCATCGGCTTAGGTATGTGGTCCCTGCCGTGCTCTGAATAGGGGTTATGCTGATTCGCAAGCAAGACGCGCTCGATTACCACTCGTCGGCACCCGCCGGCAAGATCTCCATCACGCCCAGCAAGCCCTGCAGAACCCAGCGCGACCTCAGCCTGGCCTACACGCCCGGAGTCGCCGTACCCTGTCTCGAAATCCAGAAAGACCCGTCGCTGGCCTATAAATACACCGCTAAAGGCAACCTGGTCGCCGTGGTTTCCAACGGCACCGCGGTGCTCGGATTGGGCAACATCGGGGCCGCGGCCGGCAAGCCGGTGATGGAAGGCAAAGCGGTCCTGTTCAAGCGCTTCGCCGACATCGATGTGTTCGATATCGAGCTGGCGACCGAGGATCCCGCCGAGGTGATCCGCACTTGCCAATTGCTCGAGCCGACTTTCGGCGGCATCAACCTCGAGGACATCAAAGCTCCGGATTGTTTCATCATCGAGGAAGAACTGCGCCGGACCATGCACATTCCGGTGTTCCACGACGATCAGCATGGGACAGCGATCATCGCGGGCGCGGCATTGTTGAACGCCGTAGCACTGGCCGGAAAGCGCCTGGACGAGATCGAAGTGGCGTTCAACGGAGCCGGCGCGAGCGCAATCTCCTGCGCCGAGCACTTGATCCGGCTGGGCGTACGGCGCGAGCGCATCACCATGTGCGACTCGGTGGGGGTGATTTACAAAGGCCGCACCAAGGGCATGAACTCCTACAAGGAGCGGTTCGCGATCAACACCGACGCGCGCACGCTCGCGGAGGCGTTGCATGGCGCGGATGTGTTCTTCGGATTGTCGGTGGGCGATAGCGTCACCGCGGAAATGGTGGCGGGCATGGCGCCCCGGCCGATTATTTTCGCGCTCGCCAACCCCGACCCCGAAATTCCCTACGACGTTGCGAAAGCCGCGCGGCCCGATGCCATCATTGCCACGGGCCGCTCCGATTATCCAAACCAGGTCAACAATGTTTTAGGGTTCCCGTTCATCTTCCGGGGCGCTCTGGATGTTCGCGCGACCACGATTAACGACGAGATGAAGCTGGCGGCAACACACGCCTTAGCGGCGCTGGCGCGCGAGGATGTGCCCGATTCCGTCCGACGCACCTATGGTTCGGAGACGCTCGAGTTCGGGCCTGAGTACATTATTCCCAAGCCGTTCGATGCGCGCGTGCTGCTGTGGGAGGCTTGGGCGGTGGCCAAGGCCGCAATCGAGACCGGCGTCGCCCAACTGCCGATCGATTTGGACGAGTATCGCGATAGTCTGGAGCGCAGGCTGGGACGTTCGCACGAAGTGATGCGCATCATGATTCACAAGGCGCAACGCAATCCCAAGCGGGTCGTTTTCCCCGAAGGCGCCGACGACAAGATCCTTCGCGCCGCGCAAATCCTGATCGACGAGAAAATCGCTGAGCCGATTCTGATCGGGGAGGAGCCGGCCATCCGCCAGCGTGCTTCGGAGTTGCACGTGAACATTGGCGCGGCCCGCGTGGTGGATCCGAGGAAGTCGCCCGATCTCGAGAAGTACACGAAGGCATTCTTCGAACTCCGGCAGCGCAAGGGCCTCACCTACACCGACGCGAAGACAGCGATGACGAACCCGAACCTGTTCGGATCGATGATGGTGCGTTTGGGGGACGCCGACGCGCTGATTGGCGGGGTTTCGCAACATTATCCAAACGTGATCCGCCCGGCGCTCACCGCCATTCCCGTGCGTGAGGGTTTTAAGAAGGTCGCGGGCGTCTACCTGGTGATCACGCAGAAAGGCGACTTATACTTCCTCGCCGACGCCACGGTGAACATCGAGCCCGACGCCTCCGACCTGGCCGAGATCGCGATTACCGCCGCCGATGCTGCGCGACGCTTTAATGTCGAGCCGCGCATCGCAATGCTCTCGTTTTCGAATTTCGGAAGCACGCGCCATCCTTTGTCCGACAAAGTGCGGCGGGCTGTCGAGATCGTCAAGGAGCGCGCGCCGCACCTGATGATCGACGGCGAGATGCAGGCCGACACGGCCGTGAGCCCCGAGATACTGGAGGAAACTTATCCGTTCAGTACGCTGAAGGGCGGCGCAAACGTTCTGATCGTGCCCAATCTCGAGGCCGGCAACATCGCCTACAAATTGCTCGCAAAGCTGGGCAACGCGGAGCTGATCGGACCGATCCTGATGGGCCTGTCGAAGCCGGTGCACGTACTGCAGCGCGGAGCCGAAGTGAACGAAATCGTCAACGTCACTGCGCTGGCCGTGGTCGATGCGCAGGAACTGGCGCCCGCTCCAACGGAACCGGTTGCCGCGCTCGCCTTCAGTTGAACAAGGCGGCCGTTTTATTTCACGGCGATCGTCAGATCGAATTGCGATGGGATTCCGTTCACGGTCACCATCAGCGTGACTGCCTTTCCCGTGGGGGTATCATCGGGCACGCGAGCACGAATGCGATGTGCGCCCGCCTGGCTGGCCGACAGGTCCGCAGATAGGATTTCAGCGACCTTCGAGCCGATTCGAACCTCGAGGGTCCCGGCAGGGACGGTACCATTCACGACTCCCACTCCGGTAGCGCTCAGGGTGACCACGGAGCCCCGCGTGGCAGCTTGATCGGCCGAGTTCGCATTGCCGTCTTCATTCACCACCGCCGCCTGACCCTTTCCCGTGCCGTCCGCAGTGTACACAGAAGGATAGACCGCCAGCACGTTCAGCGTCGTGGACGTTGTGCGAACGCCCTGATACTCGAGTTGCAAAGTCGTCCGGTCGGACTGCGATACGGAGTAAGGCGTAACAGCAGTAACCTGACCGTTCGCCACTGACGCGAGCGGCGCCGGAACACCGTTGAACAACGCGCGAACGCCTGCCAGGGTAGTTGGAAAGGCGCCGCTCGCATCCGAAGTTGCGTCCGTCCTGGAGCTTGGGCCGAAGTCCGGCGAGTAAATGAAAATCGCTTCTCCCGGAGTGACCGAGGGGAGAAATGTGTTCCCAGCCAGCGCGACGTTGGCCCGATTGCGGGCGGTGTCGGCGACGCCAAGACCGGAAACAGTGCCGGGGCGAATGAAGAAGCCGAAGCCGATGAGCGTCTCCGTCATTGCGATCGAGAACGGATTGTCCGTGCCCCAGAAATCCTGTCCCCATGCGGCGAACTTGGCGGGCGCGGTGGGAGTGGCGGTGAGAGTCACTGTCGTACCCGCGTCGAAGTAGCCGTCGGTGAAATCGGGCGAGACAGTAATGGACCCGCCGACATTCCATGCGACTCCGAGCGCGTACTTGATACCGAACGTTGCAGTGTAGGTGGCGGCCTCAGCGGTCGCGGTCACCTTGCGAACGCGGTCGGCATTGTCGTTCCACATCTTGAACACGCGCAGACTTCGATCGGTGGTAACCGGAAACGAATCCTGCACCTCGACGTCGTGCACGCTGTCCGGGTCCCATAAAAAGGATGCGGGTGTGCTGTACAACTTCCCGTCAACCCTCACCTGCGCGCCCGCGCTGCCTCCGCCCTCAAGTACGCTCGTAAAGCGGGTCACAGGCTTCGAGGAAGGGTCAGTGTTGGCCGGGGCGGGCTTGGCCGCGAACCTCGCCGTGAAGCCTTGTATTTCGGCTGTAGCGAACAACCCAGCGGGGTTCGTCGAAATATTTGTCAGGTTATTTGTCTCGACGAATTTCCCGGTCCAATTCGCGAAGACATAGCCGTCGCTGGGCGTCGCGGTCACGATGATGAACGTGCCGTCGCGGTAAAAGCCATCGCTCGAAGCGGGCGAGATGGTAATCGTTCCCGCGCCGTCGGGAGTGACCCCGAATGCAAACTTGTTATAGCGGACGAAATTGGCCGTGTAGATCGTAGTGTTCACGCTCGCGGTGATGTTGTGAGCGCGGTCGGCATTGTCGCTCCAGCGCGCGAATTCGTACCGTCCCTGATCGTCCGTCTGCACCGCATCGAGATCCAACGTGTGCACGCTGCCCGTGTCCCAGGTGAAGACCTGCGGCGTCACCACAGCAGTTCCGTCCACGATCACTCGCAGACCGGGAGGCGTCGAGGAGATCGTGATGTCGCGCGACACTGGGCCGTACAACCGGCGTACACCGTCGATGTCGCCATCCGACAGCATCGTGATCTGACCGATGGGAATGCCGGGAGGTATGGTCTCCATACCCGGAAGACGGCTCTTGCCAAAGTCGCCCGCGCCGTAGTGCATGATCGAGTAGTAGTCGTACGGGCCGACATCAACGTCGCTGTTGAACGAATTGAATTGCGACCGGCCGGGCTTGGTCAGGTTCTCCCACAAGATGCGGACGTATTGTGCGCGATCGCTGCGCGCCTGCTCATGCTCGAGTCCGACAGCGTGTCCTATCTCGTGAATGAGCACCGTCGCGGGACATAGCTCGGTCCCGTAGACATACTGCACTCCACCATTCATGCCGATCGAAGTACTGGCGCAGGCGCTGGGATCTTGATACGGAGTGAAGCGGACGTAGTTGGCTTCCCCGCGGCGCGGCTGAATCTTGATCGACGTGCGCGAGTTCCAATGCTGGATGGCCGTGTCGATATTCGTCGTGTCCTTGAACACCGGATCGATCTCGTACGGGATGACGCCATTGGGCCAGAGACGAGTCTGGTCCGCGATGGCCAGCGATTCGCGAACAGCGCTCTTGGCCTGCTCGGACGGCGCCGAGAGGACAGCACGGTAGCGCGCCTCCAATTCAGCCGCGTTACCAATGACGATGTCGCCCTGATAGATGGCGACGCCATTGACGACACGGAAGTCCACCACCTCTCCGCGCCAGATTCCGCGGCCGAAATGTTGTGGCGTGCCGGTCTGCGCGGAACAGACAAACGCTACAGCGAGCGCAACCGCATACGTCAACTTATGCATTGATTCACCGCCTCCAATTCCTCTGAACCAAGCTGCCATCCGCCGTCGGACGCGTTCGCCCGAACCTGTTCAGGTGACTTCGCCCCCGCAATCACCGATGCAATCGTATCGCGGGATAGAAGCCAGGCGAAGGCGAGTTCGAGGAGCGTGTGGCCGCGGCTTTCGGCAAATTCGCCGAGCGATTGCGCGAGCTTCAGATTTTCTTCGCTGAACACTTTCGGTCCCCAGCCCGCCTCGCCCCGGCTACCTGCAGGCAGAGGAGTTCCGGGCTTGTACTTGCCCGTGAGCAATCCACTGGCGAGCGGAAAGTACGGCAGGAAGGCGAGCTTCAGGCGCTCGCATTCGGGCAGAACATCCTGCTCCGGCTCGCGCTTAATCATGCTGTACTCGTTCTGTACGCTGACAAATCGCGCGCCGGTCGATTGCGCGGCGGACTCGGCTTCACGCAGTTGAGCGGCGGAGAAGTTCGAGCATCCGATCTCGCGAACCTTGCCTTCCATAATAAGGTCATTCAAAGCGCCGAGCGTGTCCGCGATCGGTGTATCCGGGTCCGGCCGGTGAATCTGATACAGATCAATGTAATCGGTACCGAGACGCTTCAAGCTGTCCGCGGCGGCGCGCTTGACGTAATCCGGCTTGGCGCCCTGTCTCGCATCATCGAGCTTCATTCCGAATTTCGTAGCAACGATGACTTGCTTCCGGCGTGAACCGAGCGCGCGGCCAAGAAATTCCTCACTCTGTCCCGAGCCGTAAATATCAGCCGTGTCGAAGAAGTTGATTCCGCTGTCCAGGGCAGCGGCGACCACTTCCGCCGTTGCGTTCTCATCGATGCGCCAGCCGAAGTTATTGCATCCTAACCCGACCGTTGTTACCTTGAGCGATCCGATATTGCGTGATTGCATCGTATGTCCTGATCACTTGCGCTTGAACTGATCGCCGGGGAACCAATCGGGCAGCTTGTCTTGATTGGCGACCTCTAATCCTAGCGCGAACCCGAAGCGGGCGATCTGCTCCATTCCGGCGAAATCCCAATCGGCGTGATATTCATCGGAGGGCTGGTGGTAGTGCTTTTCGTTGAATTCGCGAAAGGTTTCATCGCCGAATCCGGCGGGCTTGCCCCAATAATCGTTGCCGGCCTCGATGGAAAACGCCGGGATCCCTGCGCGAACCATGGAGAAATGATCGCTTCGGAAATAGCTGCCTTGCTCCGGTCGCGGATCCGGTTTTATCTCGTACTTGAATCGCTTGGCCATTGCCTGCACAGTGGGCCAGATCGTCAGTCGTTCGGCACCGGTTGCGGAAATGTCCTTGGTGCGGCCGAAAGGCTCGAAGGCGTCGAAGTTGAGATTGAGCGCCGTTTTCGATGCCGGGAAAAGCGGATGCAGCCCGTAATATTCGGAGCCGCGCAAGCCGCCTTCCTCGGCCGTCACCGACAGAAATATGGCCGAGCGTCGGGGCTTCTCGGGCAACGCGGCCCAGGCGCGCGCCATCTCGAGCAGCATCGCGCAACCCGTCGCATTGTCCACCGCGCCGTTGTAGATGCGGTCGCCGTTCACAGGATCGCCGATTCCCAAGTGATCCCAGTGGGCGCTGAACACCACCGCTTCCTCCTTCAGCTTCGGATCGCTGCCGGGCACGATCGCCGCGACGTTGCGTGTCTCGATATCGCGAATGGTCGAGGAGATATGACCGCGAAGCCGAATGCCGAGCGGGAAGGCTTTGAAATCCCCCGAATCCGCTTTCTGGAGCAACTGGCTCACGCTCTGCCCCGCCCCGGTCAGCAAGTTGGCCGCGGCCTGTTCCGTGACCCATCCGGCGAATGCTAAGGACGGCTGTCCGGGCGTGAGTTTCACCTGCGGATCTTCCTTGCCCCAGGATGAGCGAACCACGTCCCAGCCATAGCCCGCGGTGGGCGTCGTGTGGATGATGATGGCGGCCGCGGCTCCCTGGCGAATGGCTTCTTCATATTTATAGGTCCAGCGGCCGTAGTAGGTGAGCGCGCGGCCGCCGAAGAATTTCGGGTCTTCCGAAGGCGGCTCGTTGGTGAACAGCACCACGACTTTACCTTTGACATCCACGCCCTCGTAATCGGTGTGATTGAACTCCGGCGCGGTGATGCCGTGGCCCACGAAAACAGCTTCGGCATCGAAGTCCACCTCGGGCTGCTGGCGATGGGTTGTGCCGACGAACTCGGAGGCCCACTTCAACGTAACCGCCTTACCCTTGACCACGGCAGTGAGTTGCGACGATGGTTTGGTTTCAGAGCCCGTCAACGGCACCTTTTGGAAATACGTTCCGTTGTCTCCGGCCGGCTTGGCTCCGGCAAGTGCAAACTGGGTGGCAATGTACTCGGTGGCAAGATCGCCGCCGCGCGCGCCGGTGCCCCGGCCCTCTAATAGATCGCTTGCGAGGAATCGAACGTGGGCGCGGATGCGCTCGCCCGAAATATCCTGAAATTGTCCGAATGCCGTCGAGGCAACGCCGAGAATAATGAGAATGGCAGACTTCATTGTGGTCCTAGTTCGATTCTATAGGTAGCCGCCGCGATGGACCGCATCGCCGAATTCGCGCATATCGGTCCCAACTGACGCAATCGCTTTTCCAGCGTGTTGCAACGATAAACCGTTCACGCTGGCCGCGCATTGCGTCGCGCAAGGCCCGGATTGTTTGACTATCGACGCCGAAGTAGAAGAAGTAGTTCAACCCTTCGTCGATGGCGCGCCGCACGGTTGCGATTCCGGGCCGGTAGGTGCCCGAAAACCCGAGCCGGAATCCGCGGCCCGCCGCAGCCCAGAGTTGTCTCTACGAAATGGTCAGACACCCGTCATCATACGCCCGCACGGGCTAGCGGATATTGATCGCGACCGTGTTCGACACCTGCCCATCGACGCTTAATACTACGTCGCACATACCGCTGCCACGTAAGGCGAGCGGCAACTGCACATTCACCTGATCGAGACCGGGAAACTGTCCTTGCGCCCCGGCAAAAAGCACGGGCACACGCACACCCTTGATGGTGACGTTGACGTTCGACAATGCGGTTCGATGGCGGATGCCGGTTCCGTAAAAGCTCACATACACCGGGGCGTCCACGCCAACATCGATCGGCGTCGCCGTGCAGCCTCCACTGTCGCAATGGAACACTTCGACGGGTCCGCGAAGTTGCGGGTTTGCGACCTGAATGCGCTCCGCGGTTGCTGCCGCGACGCCGGTTCCGCTTCCGTTCATGCTGAAGAGCGAGGGCGCCGCAGTTTGAACCAGGCCGGTAACAGTTTGCGTGGTCGCGCCGTTGGTGACCGTGAACTGCGCCGCGCCCGCCGCCATCGGATCGGGTAAGACCAGATTGATCTGTCCTGGCGCAACGTAGCTCAACGTGGTGTCGCGATCGACCCCCGCGCTGTCGCGAACCTTTACGGAGACGCCCGCCAGGGAGGTGGGCAACGTTGGCGAACCGGCCTGAGCAATGGCCGGGGCAAGGTTGGATCCGAAGATGGATGCGATCGAGCCGGGAGCGAGAGCGGGCCCGTTTGCCGCCGCCGGTTGTATCGTGATGGCCGCGGCTGAGGGGCCCTGGATGATGCCGTAGTAGCGCGCCATCCAGTACGGAAGGACGTAATCGATTCCCGCGGATTCGATGACGCCCGATCCGCCACCGGCCAGTTGAAAAGGATTACGCTGCCAGATGAAGTCGGAGGGCGGCCGAAGCGCAACCGGGACGGGCTGGCATGCTGTATCGCCGCAGACGGCAACGGCTCCGTGAAGGTCCACATATTTATCGCGGCGCGGCCGCAAGAGCCACTGGTCGAGCATGCGGACCGTCTCCGCATCGCGCTGCGCATTGGCGCCATTCAGCGCGCGGTCAATCATGTTGAAGAACGCGTTCTGCTGGGATGCCGTATGGTCGCGCAGCAGGCCGTATGCGCTCCGATAAAATGTATTCGCGGAACTGCTCTCGAGACGGATCAAATTGAACAAATTGGCGTAATCGAGGTTGAATTTGAAATACGAAGAATCGTTGGTCGATTCGAGCCCGATCGGCACCGGTACCTCAGCCGACAGCAGAACGCGTTGGACGTCGTATTTGGTCGAGAAATGATCGGGGTTCACGTGCCGCGCCACTTGCAGGAAGCTCAGAATCTGATCGGGCCGGATGATAAAGCTGGTGCTGATGGACCCGCCCGGCATCACCACCGACCAGCCGTGCCCGCTCAGAAAATCGACCAGCCGCGTGACCAGCCCGGAAATCGTGTTCCTCACTTCGGCATCGGCGGCCAGATCGTAGGCCACTGCCAAGCCGAACATCACACCCGTGTATTGATCGCGCGAAGTATTTCCGATCCAGACCTCGCCAGCCGAGTTGTTGATATAGATTCCGTTGGCCTGCTCCTCGCTCTGGATACCGGCTGCGTACGGAGAACTCATGGGCACCGCACATCGAGCAAGGATGTTGATGGCAGTAACGTCGGCGAGAGCTTTGATGGCGCCGGTCGCGCGCCTCACATTGTCGAGAGCCGCGGGATCGTGTGTGACGCTGTAACGATACGACTCAGCAGCGAGATAGTAGCCTGTCCAGATCGCCGAATCGCCACAGCGCGTATAGCCCGTGATTTGATTGCTGTCCGGAGCCGCGAAGATCGGGTCCAGAACGGTGCCGAACGGAAGATGGCGGTTTTGAATATTGGCCGAGATGGCGAGAGCGTCCGCATCGCTGGCGTACACGCTCGAAATACCGAGACACAGAAGCAGTACAACGGTACGCATGCAGACACTATTATCGCGCCAACTCGTGAGTTGGACGTACGAGCGGTTTCAGCGGCTCGCGAATGAGCGCCGGGTGAGGAATCGCGGGAGCGCGCGACGCCGGGATGGACGGGGCCTTTGAACGCTTCGCGGACCGCCATTCTCGCCGGGAGCTTTGCGCGTTATATCGCCGGAAAACCCGCGCTCGTGCCCCAGGCTGGGAAGCGATGCCACGCGCATCCAAAACTCTTCGATACCGCGCATGATATGCACGAATTCGTCGTAGTCCAACGGCTTCACGACATAGCAGTTGGCCGCAGCTTCGTAGGCGGCGCTGACGTCCTTTGCGAAACTCGAGGTGCTGAGCACGATCACAGTGATGCCGCGCAGTTCGGGATCGGCCTTGATTTCGCGCAGCACGTCCATGCCATCGCGCTTCGGCAGATTCAGGTCGAGCAGGACAATATCGGGTCTTGGGGCCGAGGTGAATTCGCCGCGCTGGCGGACAAAGTCGATCGCCTGCGCACCGTCGGTGACGAGATGGATGCGTTTGGGAATCGAACCTTCCATAAGAGCTTCCCGCGCCAGACGAGCATCGGTCGGGGTATCTTCAACAATTAGGATCTCGACTGGCCGGTACATAGTGAATTGGGTAGTTAGGTTCGAGGGAGCCGGGCCAGTTTCAGCCAGAAACTGAGTGTCGCTTCCATGACGCGCATAAATTGTTCCTGGTCGCGCGGCTTCACGACATAGGCGTTCGCATGCAGTCCGTAGGCGTCCTCGACGGCGCGGCGCGAATCGCCTGGCGCGATGACGATGACGGGAATTCTGCGAAGATCAGGATCTTCCTTGATGCCGCGCAGCGTGTCGCAATGATCGGGATTGGACAGATCGAGATCGAGGAAAATCAGATCGGGCCGGGGCGCATCGCGAAACCCCTCCTCGCGGCGGAGAAAGGCGAGCACCTCGGGGCAGAGCTCGACGACGTTGACGTGTCCTGTCCGCGCTGCCTCGCGAATAATATCGATCTCCTCCGACTGGTCGGCAAGCAGGAGAATCTCGGCGGCGGCGGGAAGAGTTTCGGCGGTCATTCCGGCAGGTTTCACGTTAGCACAAGCCCACTTGGGTCAGCCAGTAATCGTCGATCTGGCGCACCATATCGAAGTAATCATCGAGATCGATCGGTTTAGTCATGTAGCAGTTGGCGCGCAAATCGTAGGCGCCGTTCACGTCGCTTTCCTGGCCGGAACTGCTCAGAACCACCACGGGTATGCGCCGAAGCCGGGGGCTGCTCTTCACATACGCGAGCACTTCATGCCCGTCCACTTTCGGCAGTCGCAGGTCGAGGAGAATGAGTTGCGGAACGGGCACGGAGCGATACTTGCCCTTCCGCTCCAGAAACTCGATCGCGGACTCCCCATCCTCGACGGTGCTCAGATGCTTCGGACTGGATCCGATGCCGAGCACGGAGGTAATCAGATAAATATCGGACGGGTTATCCTCGACCAGCAATACTTCGACTGGCCGCCCCAGGTTCATCTTGAAACATTATAAATCGAGAATCGCGCCGATTGCGAAGCAGTACGGCGTCAATCCCCGGAAGCTTCTTGGCGGGCGCGCCGACAGAGGTGGGCTAAGCCGAGCTTTCGCGTCCACTCGTTCAGGTAAGGCTCGTCGAGGCGGCGATTTTCCATCCGGAACACGCCCAGAACATCACGCCATTGCTGCTGCGAAACTTCACCGCCGTCACGGTACCAGCGGAGCTTTGCAATGATGATGTCTTCCGCGCTGACGACGGGAACGGGTTCCTGATCCAAAGTGCCAACCGTGACGTATTGTCGCCGGTCAAGTTCCACGGCCCCGTACTCGTCATCAACCGTGAAGATATCGAACTTAAAGGCCAACTTCTGGTGAATCACGTTGAAAGGTCTTGCGGCGCGGCGAGCCTGTTGCGCCGTCTCTCGATCGTAATAATACCCTTCGCCGAGCGAATCGAGGAATAGGTTGAGACTCGGTTCGCTGAACGCTGCGATCAGGTCAATGTCGTTTGTCTGGCGAGGCTCTCCATGAGTTGTGCTGGCCCACGATCCGCCGATCGCGTACCTGACTGCCGCGATTTCGAATGCGCGCCGGACTCCATAAAACGCCTGGCGCAGTCCGTTCACCGGCGGTAGACCTTGTCGGCAAGAGCGCCGCCGTATCGCGCGCGGAGCAACTGATAATCGAACTCTTGGCCCTCGGCGTTGGGCAAGCGGCGGTGGACAGCGGCGCGAAGCAACTCATCCGCGGCGGCTGTGAGATCCATCGCGATGGCGACGCGCTCGGCCGGGCTCATCTGCGCGAGCCGCCGGTAGTAGACTCGCCGCGCGTCCGGGCTTGTGTCGGAGAGCATTGCGTTTCTCAGTCCCAATTCTACTCACAGGGGCTTACCTGATTGGGATCGGCGCTGTCGATCAAAAGGGCGTGCACAGGCGCAAAGGCTCTTTCCTCTGGCCGCTTGGCCGCGGAGCAGGAACGTATTCGGGAACTTACCCGTGCCACAAAGTTTGAAAGGTACCGAAGACCTTGTACCAGTCACCATCTGGCACGTCGGGGTCCTTTGGCCTTCCACTCAGATAAGCTGAATAAATCATCCAGGGAGATCTGCCGCTGCTTAGCACGATCTCGCAGATGGGCCCATTTTTCTTTTGGCAGACGATCCCACTCGATCTTGGCATGCTCAGCGGGATCATCCCTCTCCAGATTCGCTTTGAGCTTCTTGAAGAACTCCCGCTTCCGTTCGTCCTGAGTATCGAGCCCGAGTCGCACCAGTGCGGCGATCGCCTTGCTCATAGTTGCATCCACCGTTCGGGCGTACCGCTGCACCTCTTGAGCGACAGAAGGGGCGAGCCCGACCGTGTGTCTCGATCCGGGCACTTTCTTTCCACGCCCGTTCGGGCACCGCGTCGATCGCTGCTTGGTTGTTCGCAAGTGAGGCATGCACCATGCCTCAGGGTGAGGCAGGACGACCCTTCACTCGTAATTATCTGCGCCCGTCTCCTTGGTGATCTAAGGAGATGGCGGCCAGAGGTTGCGGCGGAAGATACTGCCCGCTAGGGTTAAAGGAGAGGGATGTGATGGACTGGACTGGTTGTGATTTGGTTGAAGTCGATCCCGACAAGGTCGGCGGTCAGCCTGTTGTGAAAGGGACGCGTGTTCCTGCCGAGGTGGTTCTAATTGATGAGGACTACGGGCGTACACCCGAGCAAACGCACGCAAGCTTCCCCACTCTGGCTGTCGAGAACATCCGTGCACTGCTCGTCTTTGCTCACTCGCGCGAGCCCCAAATGCAAGCGTGAAGATTCTGCTGGATGAGAATATTCCGCACGATCTGAGACCACACCTCCGGCATCACGACACGTTTACTGTTGCATACCTCGACTGGGCCGGCTTGAAGAACGGCCGGCTTTTGGATGTCGCTGAGAAAGCTGGTTTCGAAGTTCTGATTACCGGCGATCTTTCGCTGAGATATGAACAGAATCTCACGGGTCGGCGGCTTGCGAGCGTGTCGCTATCGGCGATCGGCTGGCCGATCATTGCACCGCACGCAGGTAAGATCGTAGCTGCCGTGGATGCGGCGGTGCCCCGGCACATTCGTGCGCGTTGAATGCGGCGTGTTCGTGCGGACAAAGCGAAACTTTAAAAAGCCTGGTCTGCATTGGCAAAGGCACTGGAGATTTTCACACTACCCACTTTTCATAGGCTCGCCCCCGCTACCAGTCTTTCGCTTAGAAAAGATACTTGAGTGCAAATTGCGCGATCCGCGGCTCGCCGACCCCGTGATGGTTTCAACAAACATCAACCAGCGGTATCGCGCGACGGCAGTGCCCTGGCTTTCATGTGGGAAAAGAGGACGCTAAGCCGCCATCGATGTGGATTCAGGCATTCAAGGAAAGCACTCCGCGCCCACTGACCCGCAAGGAAGGCGATTATTCCAGTCCGGCATGGTCGCGCGACAGCCGGTCGATCGCATGCCCCCAGCCGTTATAGTTCACGACTTACTGTCGCACACTTCTGTGCGCGCTCTGAATGCAGAGCCACGGAATCGAGCATCCCATCGGGTTGCATCGCGCGGCCATCAGCGAGTGCCTTTAAAAGTTATTACGGAGTGTCTGGCTGGCGTATAGGCAGGCAAAAGACCGACGGCTTACAACCGCATTGGACCTGACGATCACCAATGTTGTTGTAAGCGGTCGGCTAAAAACTGGCGGTGAGGGTGGGATTCGAACCCACGGAACCCGCAAAGGTTCAACGGTTTTCGAGACCGCCCGATTCAACCACTCTCGCACCTCACCGGGCTGGATAACTACAGCTTATCCGGTTTCCAGCCTAATCACAATCGCGGTCTGGTTAAGCGGTCATCGCGCAACCCGGATGCCCGCAGTTGCACCCGATCTCGGTCGTGTCGCCCGCCGCCTCACAGTAGCTGCTGCAATAATTGCTGTCCGGGCGCGCCGGGCAGTTGCAACTCGGATGCTTGCACTTTTTGTTATCCATTGCTCGATCCTCCGAAATATGGACGCGGCGCCGGGGATTTCGAAACATCGATCTTGCGGTTGCCGTCTACGAGGCGGATGTCCAAGAATGCGTCCGAGATCCTTGTTCAGACCCTCTACAACTGGGGGATCCGCGTCGTCTTCGGAATCCCCGGCGACGGCATCAACGGCATCATCGAAGCGTTGCGCAAACGGAAGGACGAGATCCAGTTCGTACAGGTCCGGCACGAGGAGGCGGCCGCATTCATGGCCTGCGCATACGCGAAGACCACGGGGCGCATCGGCTGCTGTCTGGCCACATCCGGGCCGGGCGGGATTCACCTGCTGAACGGACTTTACGACGCAAAGCTGGACGGACAACCCGTAGTCGCCATCACCGGGTTACAATATTCCGACCTGATCCACACGCATACGCAACAAGACGTCGAACTGGACAAGCTGTTCATCGACGTGTCCGTATACAACGCGCGAGCGATGAACGCGGCGCACGTCGAGAACATCGCCGAACTGGCGTGCCGCTATGCCATCAGTTACCGCGGCGTGTCGCATATCACGCTGCCGGTGGATGTGCAGGAAGCGAAGGCGGACGAGCGGTCGAACCGCAACGTCGAAAATCATGTGTCCGACGTCCCCGCCCGCAGCGCGCGCCTGCCTCACGCCGACGACCTGCGCCGCACGGCAGACGTGCTGAATGCCGGCAAGAAGGTCGCGATTCTCGCCGGACGCGGAGCCCTCGACGCTACCGATGAATTGCTCCAAGTTGCTGAGACGCTCGGGGCGCCGATCATCAAGGCGCTGCTCGGCAAGGCCGCCGTTCCTGACGACAGCCCGTACACAACCGGCGGCATCGGACTGCTCGGCACCAAGCCATCGCAGGAGGCCCTCGAGAACTGCGACACGCTGCTCATCGCCGGATCCTCATTCCCATACATCGAATTCATGCCCAAACCCGGCCAGGCTCGCGGAGTACAGATCGACATCGACCCGATCCGCATCGGGCTGCGTTATCCGGTGGAGGTCGGCCTGGTCGGCGATACGAAACGCACACTGAGCGAATTGGCCGCGCTGCTTCGCAAGAACCTCAACCGCAAGTTCCTGGAGCAGGCACAAGCCGGAATGCGCGAGTGGAACGAGTTGATGGAATCGCGCGCGGCGCGCACCGATGTGCCGATGAAGCCACAGGTGGTGGCGCGCGAGATCGGGAGGCAGATCGCCGATGACGCGATCGTGTGCTGCGACTCCGGGACGATTACGACATGGTGGGCCCGTCATATCCCGGCCAAGTGCGGTCAAATACATACGGTGTCCGGTACGCTCGCGACAATGGCGTGCGCTCTCCCGTACGCGATCGCGGCTCAGTTCGCTCACCCGCACAGGCAAGTGATCGCATTCACCGGGGATGGCGGATTTACAATGTTGATGGGCGAAATGGCAACAGCGGTGAAATATCAGTTGCCGATCAAGGTATTCGTAATCAAGAACAATACGCTCGGCCAGATCAAGTGGGAGCAGATGGCGCTTCTGGGAAACCCCGAATATGTGTGCGATCTGCAGCCGATCGCGTTTGCGGAGATCGCCCGCGCTTGCGGAGCTACAGGAATCGTCATCGACGATCCGAAGGATTGCGCGCGCCTGGTTGAGCAGGCTTTGAACACGCCGGGTCCGGTGGTAGTGGAAGCAGTTGTCGATCCGAACGAAGCTCCAATGCCGCCGAAGATCACGGCGGAACAGGCGGCGCACATGGCTGAAGCTTTGGCGCGTGGTACGCAGGATGCAGGCAAAATCGCCGCGACGCTATTCAAGGACAAGGTGCGCGAGTTGGTGTGACCCTTTGGACGATCGGACACTCCACTCGAACCGCGGAAGAGTTCACCGCGATGCTGGCGGCGCATGGCATCGAGCGGCTCGCCGACATTCGAACGATTCCTCGCTCGCGGCGCAATCCGCAGTTCAATCGCGACGAGCTGCCGGCAACGCTCGCAGCGCAGGGAATCGAGTACGTGTCAATGCCGGCGCTGGGCGGGTTGCGGCGGCCCCGTAAGGATTCGCCGAACACGGCATGGCAGAACGACTCCTTTCGGGGCTACGCGGATTACATGCAGACGCCGGAGTTTGCGAAAGGGATCGATGAATTGATCGCGCTCGCGCAGTCAGCTCCGCTGGCGATCATGTGCGCCGAAGCCGTGCCTTGGCGCTGTCATCGATCACTTGTCGCCGATGCTTTGACTGCGCGTGGGGTCGATGTGCGGCACATCATGACAGCCGGCAGCGCGAAGCCGCATCAAATAACATCGTTTGCGCACATCGACGGCGAACGCGTCAGCTATCCCGGCCTGCCCGTTCCCACAATACGGTAACATCGGTCTAATATCCTGATCCTCATGCCCGCCGACACGAACCGCCGGACCTTCTTCCTCGCCTCCATCTATGGTGTGTGGGGTGTTATCAGCGCCGCGCTGGCGATACCTGCCGCGGTGTATCTTCTCTTTCCGCCGAGAACGAAGAAAGGCGGGGAATGGGTGCAGGCCGGCAATCTCGCCGACGTGCAATCGGGTGCGCCGAGCGAGGTCACGTTCCGGCGAAACCGGGTGGATGGTTGGAAGGTGACGAGTGAAAAGACCTCGGCGTGGCTGGTGAAGACAGCCGAGAATAACGTGGTCGCCTTCGCCCCGCAGTGCACGCATTTGGGTTGTGCTTACCACTGGGACGACGCTAATCACAACTTCCTTTGCCCCTGCCACACATCGACATTTGCATTGGACGGGAAGGTTCTCTCCGGGCCTGCGCCGCGCGCGCTGGACCGCTACGACGTGAAGCTCGACGGCAACAAGATCCTGATCGGGCCGGTGCGAACGCCGGCAGGTGCCGCGTGACGGTTCGCCCGGTGATCGATTGGCTGGAACACCGGACCGGCCTCGAAACGGCGATCAAGAGTTTTCTCTACGAGGACATCCCGGCATCCAGCGGCTGGCATCAAGTACTGGGAAGCCTCGCGGCGTTCTCATTCCTCGTGCAAGCGTTCACGGGAATTCTGCTGGCGTTCAACTACGCTCCGACGCCGGGAGACGCGTACAACAGCCTAAGATATATCGTCACCGAACTGACCGGCGGAGAGTTGATTCACGGTCTGCATCACTTCGGAGCGAGTTTGATGATCGTTATCGTGGTGGCGCACATGGTGCAGGTTTTTGTGTGGGGCGCTTACAAGCGGCCGCGCGAAGCGACGTGGATGGTGGGATGCGTTCTACTGCTGATCACTCTCGCGTTCGGGCTCACCGGCTACCTGCTGCCCTGGGACAACCGCGCTTACTGGGGCACGGTGGTCACCACACAGATTGCGGCGTCGGCGCCCGTACTTGGTCCGTACGTCACGCGTCTGATGGGCGCGGAAAACGGAGTTGGCGTGGTCACGTTCGCACGCTTCTTTGCCGCTCACGTGCTGCTGCTTCCGCCGCTGACGATGCTGCTGATCGGAGTTCACGTCTACCTTGTCCGCAAGCACGGCGTGGCTCCCGACCCGGACGACAACCGGCCCAAACGCAAGTTCTTTCCGGAACAGGTATTCAAGGACACGATGGCGATCTTCATCGTGTTCGTGGTTCTGTTCCTGCTCGCCGTCATCGCGAAGGCGCCGCTCGAACGCCTGGCCGATCCCACTGACACGAGTTATATTCCGCGGCCCGAGTGGTACTTCCTGTTCCTGTTCCAAATCCTGAAATTGTTAAACGGGCCGCTGGAAGTGATGGGCAGCGTCGTTCTGCCTGGGTTGGCGATCATAGCTCTATTTCTGGTACCGTTCATCGATCGCGGCGCGATGGTCCGCGTGCGGCAGCGAACGCTGGCGATAGGCGCGGTGGCGCTCGCCGCAATCGCGTGGACCGGGCTAACCACCGCAGCAGTGATGAGCACGCCGAAGATGACGGAGCAGACCGTCGCCGAAGCCGCTCCCGCCGGCGCGTGGCAGCAATTGTCCCCGGAGGAACTGGCCGGGGTCGGATACTATCGCCAGGAGAATTGCGCGAGTTGTCACCAGCCCGGAAGAGCGGCGATCGGCCCCGATCTGACCAAAGGCGTGCACAAAACGATACCGTGGCTGATCGCTCACTTCAAGAAGCCCGAGATGATACCGGGCAGTTCGATGCCCCCGATCGTGCTCAAGGACTCGCAACTGAGCTCGCTTGCGGCATTCATGCTGAAGCTGAATCCGAAGAACGCCGAGGCATTGACCTCCGCGCCGGCGTTCGCCGTCGACGGCGCGCTCGTCTATCAGCAGAACCATTGCAACGTGTGCCACCAGGTGAACGGCGTTGGACAGCGGATGGGCCCCGCATTGAACGGACTCGGAGCCCGGCGTACCAAGGCGTGGGTGGAGGAGCACTTCATGGATCCGCAGAAGATGTCGCCGGGCACCGCCATGCCGCCGTATAAACTGAATCCGAAGGACCTGGAAGCGCTGACGAAATATCTGCTCGCACTGCCCGCACGCGCCCCGGCTGCATAGGGTTCGCGACAGACTCGCTATAATTGGCTGCGAATGCTATCGCGCCTCTTCGCCGCATTGCTGGCGAGCATTGTTTGCTTCGGACAAAGCGGACCCACCTACGCCGAAAGGCTGGGCTGGAAAAAGACCGACCGCGTATTGATCCTGCACATGGACGACGCGGGAATGTCGTACGATTCGAACGCCGGAATTCAGCAGGTTTTGGAGCACGGAGTGGCGCCGTCGCTCAGCGTCATGATGCCCTGCCCGTGGGTGCCCAACATGGTGCATTACATCAAAGCGCATCCGGGCACCGATGCGGGACTTCACCTGACGCTCACCTCGGAGTGGCATGAGTACCGATGGGGTCCGCTGGCGGGAGCGGTGTCCGTGCCGGGGTTGGTGGATGCGGAGGGCGCGCTGTGGAGTTCGGTCAGTGCGGTAGTTGCTCGCGCGTCGCCCGAGGAAGTGGATCGCGAGATTCGCGCTCAAGTCGATCGCGCCGAGCGCATGGGGTTTCATCCGACCCATCTCGATTCCCACATGGGCACCCTATTCGCGAAGCCCGAGTTCCTGGAGAAATATGTGCGGCTCGGGATTGAGAAGCAGATTCCGGTGATGCTGCCCGGCGGCCATAACACGTACATTGCCCGCGATGCGCCGGATCAAGCTCCGGTCATGACGCGAATGCGCGAGATCGGAGAGCAGTTGTGGCGAGCGGGCCTGCCCGTTTTGGACGACCTGCACAACACCAGTTACGGATGGAAGATTCCGCCGGGCATGGACGTCAAAGACGACGAGCAACTCAGGCGATGGCGAACGGCGCGCTACATGGAGACCTTGAGCCAGTTGAAGCCCGGATTGACGATGGTGATCATGCACTGCACCGCGCCGAGCGAAGTGTTCGCGCATATCTCCGACTCAGGCACGCTGCGCCGCGCGGACATGCTCGCCATGCTTGACCCGGCGTTGCGGTCGTTCTTAAAGCAACAGGGGTTCGTGCTCACTACGTGGGCCGAAGCGATGGAGCGAAGACGGCGGGTCCGCGGCGCGCCCTTCAGCGGCAACTGAGCTACTCGGAGGCACTCATCGCGCGCAAACGGCGATCGGGGATGAAATACAACAGCGGAATCAGGACGAAGATCGCGAAGGACAGGTACACCGACACGAACGCCAAACCGGTCGACATCGCGTACAAGCTTATAGAAAAGACACTTTTGCGGAGCCCACGATGGTGATCGGAACGCTGTACGGGATCATTACTATTGTGGTTGGCGAGTACGATCATCAGCAGCAGAAATGATCCGGTAGTAAACGTCAGCACCGCTCCGTAAACCGCTACGGCTACCGATTCAAGGTGATTCCGGCCCATGTAGCCGGTAGCGAAGGGAATCAGCGACATCCAGAAGAGAAGGGTGTTGTTACTCCACAGCAGTGGGGCATCGGCGCGCTTGGCCGTGCGCATTAGATAATGGTGGTTCACCCACATGATCGCCACCACCAGGAAACTCAGCGCGTAAACCAGGAAGGACGGAACGAGCGCCACGATCGATGCGACAGTTGCATCAGCCGGCACCTTGAATTCCAACACCATGATCGTGATGATCACGGCCATCACTCCGTCGCTGAATGCCTCTACGCGCCCCAATCAGCTACAGCGCCTGAAAACAGTTGCGCGTCTCGTTGCACTCGTAATCGTCAACGAGTTTGCCATCCGGGCCCAGGCAGTTGTGCGTGTGGTGGCACCAGAACAGGCCGTCGTTGGAATGCCCGACGTTCGGGTCGACGTCGCTGAGGACATACATCCCCTTCCAACGAAGAAGCTGGCAACGGTCGTCGTCGATGCGCGCCAGGGACGAGCGTTCCATGATGTCTATGCCTTTCCAGCAGCGGCCAGCAACGCCCGCTTCACCGCCACTTTTGCGAGTTGTACTTTGTAGGTGTTCTGGGTTAGCGGTTGCGCGCCATCCACGGCGAGTTTGCCGGCTTCCTCGGCCGTGCTCTCATCGATGGTTTTGCCGGCGAGAAACTCCGACGCTTTGTCCGCCATCCACGGGGTCGGCGCGACGTGCCCGAGGACGACCCTGGCCTTACCGATCTTGCCCCCTGACATGTTCAAGGCGACAGAAGCGGTTGCCAACGGCCAATCCATGGCTTCGCGTTCGCGAATTTCGTAAGTCGCGTTCTTGACGCCGTGCGCCGCCGGGATCGTGATTTCTGTCAGGATCTCGTTCGGTTGCAGATCCACTTCGCGAGCGTTCTCATCCTTAGGCGACGTGAAGAATTTCGCCACTTCCACCGTGCGCTTTCCAGTAGGCGACATGATCGTAACCGAGGCATTCAGCGCGATCAGGGGCGGCCCAAGACTCGACGCCGAGACGAAGTAAGCAGGGCCGCCGCCGAAGATCGCGTGATACTTGTTAGCGCCCTTGGACACGAGGCTAGTGCCGTCCTTCATCGCCAACAGTCCGTATCCGTTGCGGAAGTACCAGCAGCGCGGACGCTGGCAGAGGTCGCCGCCCGCCGTGCCCATGTTGCGGATCTGCGGACTCGTGATACCGAGAATCGCCGCTTGCAACGCTGGATACGCCGTGCGCAACGCGGGGCTGGTTGCCATCTCATCGAGTGTCGTGATTGCGCCGATACGCAACCCGCCGCCCTTGCCCGCGGTGACCCCGCTAAGCTCGCGGATGCCCTTGATGTTGACCACGGTCTGCGGAGAGACGACGTAATCCTTCATCAGGCTGATCAGGTCCGTACCGCCTGCCAGCACTTGCGCGTCATTCCAATTGGATCCGAGCAGCTTTACAGCCTCGGCAACCGTGGCCGGGCTCGCGTACGAAAAGGCTTCCATTACGCACTCCTCCTCGAAAGAGCTTCGAGCACCGCGTTGGGTGTCAACGGAACCGTGGGCACGCGAATTCCGATCGCATTGGCGACCGCGTTCGCAATGGCCGCAATCCCGCCGATAGCCGGAGGCTCGCCCAATCCGATCACGCCGCGCTTGTCCATCTCCGGCCGGATGTCGAGATGAACGATGATTTCCCCGATGTCGGCGATACCGGCCAGCTTGTAAAACTCCATATCGGCGTTCAGCACCTTGCCAATCTGCTGATCCATGACACGCTCTTCCATCAGCGCGGAGCACGCGCTCATGATGCACGCCCCGTAGACTTGGCTTTCGGACAGCTTGGGATTGACCACCATGCCGCAATCCTGCACTGCAACCAGACGGTTCAACTTCACCAGCCCCGTCTCGATATCGACGGAAACATCGGCTATCTGAACGCCTGCGGCGCCTTGCGAAATCAGGCCTTCGCGCGGAGCCGTGCGGCCCACGTTCTCGCCCATCTCTTCAATCGTGTTCACGCCCAACTTCTGGCAGGCAGCCTGCCACGTCAGACCCTTCGCCGAGTTGCCCTTCACCTGAATACGGCGGCCGACGGCTTCGAGTTTATCGGCTGTGGTACCCAATCCGGGCGCAACCGCTTCGAACAATTTGTTCAGAGCGTTGACGCTCGCCTTGCGTGTGGACGCGCTGACGCCGCCAACCGTCGTGGAACCGCCCGACGCTCCCGAGGCCGGATACGCGTTGCTTCCGAGATTCACTTTCACCGCGTTCAACGGCAACCCGAAAGTTTCGGCCGCCACCTGCGCGATCACCGTTCGCGTGCCAACACCCAAGTCCTGGCTGCCTATATCAATGACAACGGTGCCGTCGGCGTTGATCTTCGCCTTGCACTTGGAGTCGTGCCCTAAGCCGCCCCACATATTGACGCCAATGCCCAAGCCGCGCTTGACCGGACCTTTGCCCGTCTCGCCGCGCACATGTCCGAACTTGCTCCACTCGATGATCTCCGCGGCCTTCTGCAATTGATACGTGTAGACTTCGGGCCGCGCCGTGAGATTCGTGTTCTTCAAAAAGAACTGCAGCGAATCCATGTTCAGCTTGGCCGCGAGGTCTTCAAGCGCAGAGCAGGTGATGAACGAAAGCTGCTGATTGTTGGGCGCGCGCCATGCACGGGCGCTTCCCGCGTTGATCGAAATCGCCGTGTGGTTGATCTTGCGATTCGGCACATTGCGGAACACGTAGGGCATCTGGTCGGCATTGAGATTGCCGCCGCCCAGCCCGCCCGTGGCCCACGTCTGCGATTGCCAGACCGTCAACGTTCCGTCTTTCTTGGCCCCGAGTTTTATCTGCCCGTACACCGACGGACGATTGCCCGCGATCAGCAACTCCTGCTGCCGGTCGAGGAACAACTTTACGGGTCTGCCGCCGCTCGCCTTGGATAGCTCGGCGCATTCGGCGCCCCACAGATCGGCGGGGAACTTACTGCCGAAGCCGCCGCCCATGTTTTGCATGTCGGTGTGAACCTGCGTTACCGGCACCTTGATGGAGCGCGCCAGTTCCGAGCCGATGGCGGATACGTTCTGGGTCGAGGGCCAATAGTTGACGCGATCGCCCTTCCACTCCACAACCTGGCCATGCGGTTCGAGGCAGCAATGCGTGATCACCGGGATTCCATAGAAGGCGTCTGTGGTCGCGTCGGCTTCCTGGAACGCTTTCTCGGGGTCGCCCGTGGTGACTTCGCCAGCCGGTTTCGCGCGCGTGCCCGCCTTCATCAGGTTGGCTTCTTCGACGAAGTGATCGAGCACTTCGTATTGCACCTTGATCTTGCGTGCTGCGTCGCGGGCTGCGTCTTCACTGGTAGCGGCGATCGAGGCGATCTCCTGACCTTGCCATTGCAACTCTTTTCCCGCGCCATTGATCACACGGATGGCAGTCACGCCGGGCAGCTTCTCGGCTTCGCTGGTGTCGATGCTTGTGATTCGGGCGTGCGCGTGGGGCGATGTCAGCAAGACACCGAATAAAAGGCCGGGCCGGTTCATGTCGGAGTTGTACTTGGCCTTGCCGGTCGATTTGGCCATGCCATCCACGCGGCTGATCCGTTGTCCGATCAGCTTCCGTTTTTCCATCGGCGGCCAGCTATAGTCAGGCATGCTTTCCTCCCATGTTCCTGGAAGCTTCGAGCGCAGCTTTGCGAACTCCCATGTAGGTTCCGCAACGGCAGAAGTTTCCGCCTAGACCCTGCTTCACCTGCTCCTCGGTGGGGTGCGGGTGGCGATCGAGGAATCCCTTGGTGGCCATTACAAATCCCGGCGTGCAGTAGCCGCACTGCTGGGCGTCATTATTGACAAACGCCTGCGATACAGGATGCGGTTTGGGACCTTGCGACAGCCCTTCCAGAGTTTGAATCTGTTTGCCTTGGGCGTCGATGGCCAGCACGCTGCAGGCATACACGACTTTGTTGTTCATGATGACGGTGCAAGCGCCGCACGTGCCGCGATCGCACACGCGCTTGGCGGCGGTGAGATCGAGTTTGTTGCGCAGCGCATCGAGCAGTGTCATGCGGGGCTCTACCGACGTCCTCATCGGCTTGCCGTTGATCATCAGCGTGATTGGGACTTCGCCGGGGCCACTGAGATTGGCCGCGCCGGCGGTCTTTGCGGCTTCCGCTTCCGTTTGGAGAATGCCGGTGGTTAAGGCGCCGCTCCCGATGCCTACGCCTCGCAAAAAGCCGCGCCGCGAGAAGCCCGATTCCGGTTTCTCTTCAGGCCTGTTTTGATTCGGATCCTGGGGGTCTTTCACGATCGAACACCATCCTTTCCTGGCGGGTCTCCTACGATGGTACACCAGGGACGGCGGCGGAGGCACAATGAAGGGGCATGGTGACCCTGGACACGTTGCAGCGCGAAAAGCGGGCCGAAATACTTCGTCTCGCCGCAACACACGGGGCCCGAAATGTTCGTGTCTTCGGCTCGGTAGCTCGCGCCGAAAATCGCGACGACAGCGACGTCGATCTGCTGGTCGACTTCGACACGGGCAAGACGCTATTCGATCTGATCGGACTGAAGCTGGATCTCGAGGCTCTCCTCGGGGTGACAGTGGACGTAGTGACGCCGAACAGCCTGCGCTATGTTCGCGACCGGGTCCTGGCGGAGGCGCTGCCGCTCTGATGCAATGACTCCACGCGATCCCCACGTCTATCTTCTCCATATCCGCGATTGCTGCGAAGAACTGATTCAGTGCCGCAACCTCCGCGAGCAGGGCAACGTCCCTGGCTCAATTCTCTTCAGCGCGGTCTGCCGCAATCTCGCGATCATCGGCGAAGCATCGAGGAAGATTAAACCCGAGTTTCGCAGTCTCAATTCGCACGTGCCGTGGCGGGAGATGAACGCGTTGAGAAATGTGCTCATACACAATTACGAAGGCGCGGATCCCGATTTGGTATGGGCCATCGTGGAACGGGACGTCCCGCCTTTATTGGAGGCCGTGCGCCGGCTGCTCGGGGGCGAAGAGCACCGCTGACCCCTTGAGCGCTCCCGCTCCCTGTGCCGACTCTGATCGGGGCGCACCGAAGATCTGCTCCGGAACCGCAATTTGATTGGCGATTGGCGCCCTCGTGTTACACTCCCTCCACATATTTCGTTTTGCTCGGCATTCGATCGCTCACTGGAGGCAAGAGTGGCAGACTTAGAAAACTCGAAACGCAGTTTGGAGCGCGCGACTTACACACCCATTTCGCCCGCGCGTCAAATCGAACATCCGATCGGTCGCGCGGTGGATAAGTGGAGTTACTTCGCCGGGCTGAAACCCACCGTAAACGAAACCTCGGCCGTAGTTCGGCTCATGACGAGCGGAGATCATCCCATCCCGGACACCGACCGTCAATACTTGCCCGTCCTGGCCACGGCAGCCTCGGAGATGACAGACACCTCCGACGCCTCTCTACCGATGCGCATGCTGCGGGCATTCGGGCCTGTCCCCGCTTCGGTATTGAAGCGGTTCGGAGAAGAGCTTCTTCAGATCCGAAAGGCGACGGCCGCATCGACTCTCTCGAGTCAGGCCGCGCTTTTGACTCGATACGAGCAGGCCATTCGCAACACTTCGGCATCGCCCGCGGAGGCCAAGCCAACTCTTTCTTCCGACTATAAGCTCGACCCGAAGTTTGTACTGGCTGGCGTGCCGGGAGCAAAGGCTTATCGATACGAGACCACCCCGGCCGCGATTCCGTCCGGGCAGGGCGCACCGGCGGATGCGACGGGCATGACAGCGACGGCAAGCGCTATCCTGGTGCACCCTTCGACGGAATCCCCGGCCGCCTCCACTGTGGACAGGACGCCCCTCTCCGTGGCTACATTACTCGACTGGGCAGTTGGACAGCGTTTAGAGACAAAGGCCATCGAACACACCCAGGCGATCCTGGCGTCCGCCAACACCAGTGCGGACCTGTCTCTTGCGGATTTCAAAACACTCGCGAACTTGAAAATCGCTCAGACCAAAGAGCTGAATTATGCTTTCGATCAGCGCGTGCATATGGAGCCGATCGGCATCCTGCACCTCGAGCGCTTGTCTTTCATTCCCGCTGGCATCGAACGCGGCGAATTGCTGTATTCGGTCCCGCTCAGTCCCGCCGAGCGCGTCAACATCAGCCATAAGGAGTGGTCGAATACGTCCCAGGAGTTTGAACAGATCGTGACGGATTCGCTCGAAGCCTATAGCGAACAGGGCGTGACGGAGAAGAGCGAGCTGGTGCAATCGACCAACTCCCAGCGCGAACATGCCTCGGGCTATGAACTGGGTGTTACCGCAACCGGAAGTTGGGGGCCGGTAACCATTTCGGCGTCTGCCAACTATCACGTCGCGGACAGCGCGAACAGTTCTCAAACCACCGCTCGCACCCAGAGCAACGAGTTGACCCGTAAAGCCTCGTCGCGAGTCAAAAAGGAACACAAGACGAGCTTCAAGGTCGCCTCCGCTTCAGGCACCGAGGATCAGGCTGTTCGGCTCATAACTAACCCGTTTCCGGACAAAGCGGTCCGCGTCGATTATTACCAGCTAGTTCGTAAATGGCGCGTCGATCTGTACCGCTACGGCCTGCGCATGACCTACGACCTCGCGATTCCGGAACCCGGCTCCGACATCCTGTCCAAGATTGTCGAGATTCAATCGTTAAATAGCGCTCTCAGTGAAGGCTTCGCGGGCGCGAACTCGACATTGCCGTGGGCGCGTTTCGACCTCACACCCCAACAGATCAGCCGCGGCAATTACCTCGGTCTGGCCGCACAGTACGGAACTCCGGTCGAGCCGCCGCCAGTAGATCAATTGGTGATTGCCCGTACATTCACGAAGAACTGGGCTAATAAGGACGCGGCAAACGACAGCGATTATACAACCTTCGATATCGATGTCCCCGAAGGCTACCTCGTATCAGGATGGTCGAATCAGTGGACTTATTGGGCGTGGACGGACGAGTCATATCATTTCGAACTTCATCCCGACCTCAATGCCTGGCTCGGTGTGGCGGGACATCTGACGATGTCCGTGGGAACCAAATACGTTTCCGCGTTCTCGATCGACCTGAAGCTCTGGCTCAATCTGTCGCCCGACGCCTACGACGCCTGGCGGCAGCGCGTTTGGGGAACACTGCGCGAAGCGGCCCAAGCCCGCTATGAACTGAACCGCACGATGCTTTCAGGTCGCCTGGCGCGACTGCAGGACGAATTGGGCGCACAAGACCCGTTGAGCTTGCGCAAAATCGAACGCGAGGAAGTTATGAAACACGTCCTACGGTGGCTGCTCGGACCTTCCTTCACCTTTGTTCCGCCGGGCTTGCCGCCCGATCTCTATAACTCCAGCGGCTCGATCGTGAACGATCAGGTGTGGGCCCAGGTGCTCGCCCAGGGTGACATTATCAAATTTCTGCATCAGGCTGTGGAATGGGAGAACATGCTGTTCTTCCTCTATCCTTATTTCTGGTCGCACACATCGCGCTGGGAATTCAAGAAGTATCTCGATCATCCTGACTTTTTGCATCGGAGTTTTTTGAAAGCGGGGTCCGCGCGAGTGGTCCTGACCATCCGCCCTGATTTTGAACATGATTTTGTGTCATTTGTCGAGACCGGGACACTGGATAACTTGCCCCAGACACATCCGTATATGACAATTGCGACGGAGATGCGGGCGTTCGCTGACACGAATTATCCCGGACTTCCCTCCGCCAATCCGATCGAGGATGCCCGTCCGTTACTTTCGCCCGCGCAGCGAAAAGCGTGGGACGAGATGCAGGCTGTTATCGCGCTGCTGAATCAATACAAGACAACCCACGGCGATTACCCCTCTACTGCTCAAGGTCTCGCGGCCCTGGCATCCATCGGCACGGTTCCAGCAGCGGATCCGTGGGGGCATCCGTATCAGTACCGGAGTCCGGGGCGATTCACGGATTTCGAACTCGCCTCGCTGGGCGCCGACGGGGCGATTGGAGGCGACAACGATAACGCAGACATCGAAAGCTGGGTCGAGGCCTCGCTCATCGGCAGATGGTACGAGTACACGCCTACCAGCGCCATCGATATCTCATTCAACGAAACTCTTCCAACCTTTTAAGACACAATGGCCGATCTAGAGGTCGACAGAGGCTCCGGGCTGGACCTGTTTCTGCGCATGCACGGTGTGCAACCGTGGCGCATTCCGATTTACATTGACTGCGGCGCGATTCAGGTGTTTCGCGATGGGGCCGACCTGCCGCTGAAGAAGGGCCCGAAGACGCATGTCGCCCCGGGAGACAAGGTGCGAATTGCCGATCCGCTCTCCCCGGCGTGCCTGAAGGCGATTCAGAAAGAAGTCGACGCCAACAGCCGTGACTATGCACTTGTACCTGGCACGAGTCCTTTTGACAAGGTGATGGGCAAACTGGTGGAAACACGTCCGGAGACAATACGAATAAAAGACCCGTCCATACACACGCTCGCCCAGTTCCTCAAGTCTCTTGGGAACGATTTAGTGATCACAAATCCGATCCGTAAACTGATTGTCGTCTCACACGCCAACGATGAAGGCCAACTTAAGATAACGCTGACGTCGGGATCGCCGAAATTCATCGATTACGAGGATTTAGACGCTCCGCTCAAGTCAAAAGCGTTATTTCTCAAGCACGAATGGTTCCTGCCTCGTCCCGCGGATAGTCGCGGCCAACCGATTCCGTATCAATTGCTCATCCGCGGTTGTCGAATCGGAACCCAGCGTGTCTTCCTCGAAAAACTCAAAGCGGTGTTGGGCAGCCGTATTCAGGTGATTGCGCCTAAGCATTTTCACGTCGTAGATACCCATTGGAAGGACCCCAAAGGATACCTGGAGTACTTGGCGTACAGCTTCGCGGCGAAAAGTCCAACCCCGCTGAAGATCAAAGACGCCGTGGTTCAAGCGCTGGTTCAGGCGGATCATCGATTCATCGATAAGAGCCCCGTCCCACCGAAACGTTGGAAGGAATGGGTCCCGGTGAAGCCCGAGGCAGCGTACGAGCAGAAAGATCATTCCACCGTGCAATCGCCTATCGAAAAGAAGGCAGCGCAGGTTCCGCGCACGTTTCGCTACAGAGCCCGAGACTGGCTGCCGGCCGCCGAGCCTTTAGCAATGGATAAAGCCATCACCAGCGATGCCGATCGACTGAACGTACTCAAACCCCTTCTGGCCAAACGCGACGAGTTTAAAGCGTCTTACCCGTATCCCATGTACGTACGGCTCGGCTATAAGACGTTCGAAGATTTCATCGCGGGCTGGACGTGGACATTCAAACCCAAAAACAAACCCGCGGACGAAGTCAAATTCAACGCCACGCGATATGAGTACACTGTGATCCAGCCAGTCACGGAGGTCAAGACCGGCTTACTGGTTCTGAACTTCTATCCATCAACCAAGAAAGGCAAGGTTATCGAGATGTTGGACCTGAACGACCCTGCGCTATTTGAAGTGGTCTAGCCGGCTCAGCCTTTGTAGATAGCTGCCCCGACGCGCCGCATCCACGCCATCTCTTCCTCCGTCATGGGCCCTAGCTCAAGAGCCGACAATGCCTGCCGGGTCTGTTCCATATTCGAAGGACCCGTCAAGCAAAGATCGACCGCCGGATTGGTCAGGACGAAACGATAACAATCGGCAGCCGTTGGCGTCCGCTCACCCGGCGGCACTCTCTTCGGGTCGAGCAATTGCCCCCAACTGGTCGCCGTGAATGAGACAATCCCAGGGCGGTTCGGTCCGCCTACAAGCGGGAGGATCTCGCGCTCCGCTCCGGTGTGCTTGGCGTTGTAGCGAACGTGGAGGATGTCGTATGCTGCATTCCCCGCGAGTTTAGCGGCAAGCGGGCGCTTGTGGGTCGAGATTGCGACATGGCGAACGAGACCGCGGTCAACCAGCGCACGGCAACTGGCGAGTATGCGCGGCGGAACCTCGTGCCCCCAAAGCCCCAGCAGCAACACGTCGGTATACTCGGTCTTCAACTTTTTCAGCGCACGCTCGAGACTCAACGGGATGAGCATGCCCAACCGCGAGTAAGATTGGATTACCAGCGAGTACTCATCCCGCCTCGACGCGAGACGCCGCAACCCTGTCCCAAAAGCATCGCGGCGCATGCTGCCCCAATAGAAGTAGCGAACGCCGCGTTCGAAGGCGTACTCCACTGACTCGGCAGGCGCGCCATAGCTCGCGGCCAACCCGAGCGCGCCTACCCTCAATCCGCTTCGTCCCAATGTGCGCGGTTCGAACCGCATAGATTCAATTATGATACCGGGTCGAAGTGCGCTAAACTGTGATTACGGAAGTTAATCCGCTTCGTCGTTCCTACCTCTGACCGGCTCCGCTGATTTCTCCTGAATGAAAAAATGAATACCTTTTCCGAACTATCGCTGTCTCCAGCCTTGAAGAGCAACATTGCCCGTCGAGGCTTCAAAGTACCTACCGCCGTGCAGACCGAGGCAATTCCTCCGGCTCTGGCCGGCCGTGATCTGGTCGCCACGGCACAGACAGGTACGGGCAAAACTCTTGCTTTTGTGATCCCAATTCTTCAATCGCTGCTGACCGCAAAAGCCAACACAGGGGGCATCCGAGCCTTGGTGCTGAGCCCCACCCGCGAGCTTGCCCTGCAGATTCAGGAAGTAGTCGCCGCATTGTCCGCTGGAACCGGACTGCGGTCTGCCGCCGTCGTTGGCGGCTTGAACGAACGCGCACAATTGAACGCCATTCGCAACGGCGCATCCATCGTGATCGCCACGCCGGGCCGTTTGTGCGACTTTCTCGAGCGCAGGCTCGTGCGGCTTTCCGGAGTGCAAACCCTAGTGATCGACGAAGCTGATCGCATGCTCGACATGGGCTTTCTGCCGTCGCTCACGCGTATCCTGGCCGATCTCCCCGCGACGCGTCAAACTCTCTTCTTCTCGGCCACGCTCGAAGCGTCCGTCGCCCCGCTCATCAAGAAGCACCTCAAGGACCCGGTCCGCATCAGCGTGGGCGCAGTCACCAAGCCCGTTGAGAAGGTGGACCTCCACTTTTACGAAGTCGAGACCGGACGCAAGCTCGGTCTTCTGCAATCGCTGCTGGGTAACGAGGCCGGCTCGTTCCTTGTATTCGCTCGCACCAAGCACGGAACCGAGAGTCTCGCGAAAGACCTGACGCGCGCCGGCGTGAAGACCGCCCGCATACATGGCGATCGCACGCAGAATCAGCGCAGCCAAGCGTTGCGCGGATTTCAGGATGGGCAGTATCGCGTGTTGGTTGCGACCGACGTGGCCGCGCGCGGCATTCACGTGGACGGCATCGCGCATGTGGTGAACTACGATCTTCCGGGCGCGCCGGAAGATTTCATTCACCGTGTGGGCCGCACGGGACGCGCTGGCGCCGTCGGCAAAGCGAGCACATTCGGAACGCGTTCGCAGCGCGCCGATGTCCGCCGGATCGAGAAAGCTCTCAACGTCCAACTCACCCGGCGCAGTTCTGCATACGCGGACCGCGCGATCGCCGTTTAGCTCTCCGCTCGACGGAGCTTGAGGTACCCTGATCCTCGTGACCGGCGGTGGTGAGCCAGGATGATACGCGCGTTGCGGTCCATTTGGATCTGGAGCGCAAGCGGGGCGCTCATTCTGTTCTGGCTGCCGCTGGTGGGCGTAGTGCGCCTGTTCGACCGCGAACCGCTGCGGCTCCGCACCGCGCGCTGGTTCCGCCGCCTGGGTCTGGTTCTGGCCAAGGTCAACCCGTGGCGGCTGCATATTTCCGGCCGTGAAAATATCCACGAAGGCCAAGTCTATGTGGTCGTCAGCAACCATCAGTCGCTGGCCGACATCCCGCTCGTTTCACACCTGAAGCTCGACACCAAGTGGTTGGGTAAAGCCGCTCTCTTCCGCGTCCCCGTAGTTGGGTGGATGATGCGCATGTCGGGCGATGTCCCCGTGGAGCGCTCCGACCGCCGCAAGGCCGCGCACGCTCTATTGCAGTGCGCCCGCTACCTGCGCCAACGCGTCTCCGTCGTGTTCTTCCCCGAAGGCACGCGATCCAAGGACGGCGAACTCCTCCCCTTCAACGACGGCCCCTTCCAACTCGCGATCCGCGAAGGCGTACCGGTGTTGCCAGTGGTGGTCGATGGCTCCGGCGCAGCATTGCCGCGCGCATCCTGGATGTTCGGCGGCACCTCCGACATTTATCTGCGCGTGCTGGACGCGGTCTCTTCCGAAGGCCTCACCGTGAAGCAAAGCGCCGAGCTGCGCGATCTGGTGCGGCAGAAAATAATGGATGAACTCGCGCGCTTGCGAGTGACGCGTGCATGACCCCGGATGACACCGTCGCGCTGCCCGCGCATCCGCAAACTGGTCCCCATTCCATTGCATCCGCCGGCGAAGGCCGCTTTGTGCCAGGAACGCTGGTCGCTTGACGTTACCGCATCATCACGCTACTCGGCCGGGGCGGCATGGGCGAAGTGTATCGCGCTACCGATCTCACACTCGCTCAAAGCGTCGCGCTGAAATTCCTGCCGCTCGAGGCAGCCGCTCACCAAACCCTGCTTGAGCGCTTCCACAACGAAGTGCGAGTTGCGCGCCAAGTTTCGCATCCCAAGATTCAGGTTCGCAACCGCAAGACCGAACAAGCCGAGGTGCGCGTCGTGTAGCACCTGTATCGTTGGAATACCTGGGAGATTCCGGTCAGTTCCATTCCGTACACGAAGCGCGATTCGGACACAACCGAGTTCCGGCTTCAGTTGCAGCCAGGTGAGTAGAAGAGCGTTTCCTATTCGGTGCGGTATACCTGGTGACGTCGACCGTCGCGTCGTTTGAGCGGTAGTCCGGTATGATGATACGCAGAGTGTAATATGGCGAGCTTTGAACGTGTGACGATGACGCTTCGCGACGAACTTCGGCGTTCCCTGCACAATCCGCACCCCGAAAGTGTGGAACTCGCCGAGCAGGGTCTGGCCGACTGGTCTCGGGGTTTGCCCGACGAAGATACCGAGGCCTTGGTGAACGGCGCGGCGAGTACGCCCATTCGCTGGGTTTCTAGCGAGGGATGGGTAGAAGAAGCGGAATGAGGCTCGGTCACGGTGCCGGTGCGCTACCCATACACTAGCCCTAGCGCGCAATCCGTTTGCTATCGTCGAGAGTTGGACGACCCTGTAGCTCTCTTCACCCGTCACTTCGCTTCCACTCCCGCGCCGTCCATGGTATCTGTCCCCGGACGCGTCAATCTCATCGGTGAACACATCGACTATCACGGCCTTCCCGTCATGCCGATGGCAATCCAAAGACGTGTGCGAATCGCCTTCCGCCCGCGCGTTGACCGCTGGATTCACGCTGTCAGTGAACAATATGGGAAATGCGAATTTCACTGGGACGGTGTGTTGCAACCGGTTGCTTCCGGCAATTGGGCTAACTACGTGATGGCTGCGGCGCAGGCGGCTGGCGCGCGTTGGCCCCTCGAGCACGGAATCGATGCCGCCGTCGCGTCCGACCTTCCAGCCGCCGCGGGCCTCTCGTCATCATCGGCGCTTTTGGTCGGGTTCACTCTCGCGCTGCTTGAAGCCAACAACGTTCGCGCAACATTTGAAGAACTCATGGAGATTCTGCCTGAGGCCGAGTACTTCGTCGGCACACGAGGCGGCGGTATGGACCATGCGGCGGTTCTCGCTGCCGAATCGGGCTGCGCGCTTCTGGTTCATTTCGAGCCGCTGTCCGCCCTGCCCATTCCGATACCTGCGGGTTGGAACTTTCTTGTCGCCCACAGTCTCGTGGAAGCGGAAAAATCGGGCGCGCTGCGGGCCCAGTACAACTCGCGGCGCTCGGCCGGCGCCAAGGCCATCGAAGAGTTGGGCTACGAGTCGTACCAACAAGCCGTCGAGCACAACTCGTTCGAGGAACTCAAGACCATCGCTGCCGAACGGCTGGATGGCGAGGAGCTTCGCTGCTTTCTACACGTGACCGGAGAAACGTTTCGGGTGGGTGCGGCGGTGGCGGCCCTGCGCGATGCCGATGCTGACACCTTCGGCCGCCTTCTAAACGCGTCTCACGAGAGCCTGCGTTACCTGCTGCGCGTCAGTTGCCCGGAACTGGACGAACTCGTCGAGGTCGCCAGGAGTGCCGGGGCGTTCGGCGCGCGGCTCACGGGTGCGGGCTTTGGAGGCTGTGCCGTGATTGCGTGCCACGAGAATGAACGCGAGCGCATCGCCAATGAACTGGTGACCCGTTACTACGCACAGCGCAGCAGCTTCGACCGCGATAAACATTTGATCCCGATCGAGCCCTCGGCTGGAGCGCTGAATGCCTGACGCTTTGTTGCGTAAAGCGGTCGTACTCGCGGCGGGCCGCGGCACGCGCATGGGAGGACTCACCGCGGAGACTCCGAAACCCATGCTGCTCGTCGAGGGGAAGCCGCTTCTACAGCACGTATTGGAGGCGCTGGCCGTGACCGGTGTGGACCGGTTCTTCGTGGTGACGGGTTACCACGGAGAAATGATTCAGCGCCATTTCGCAGGTTGGAGCGGGATCGAATTCGCTACCCAGGAGCCAGTTAACGGAACGGGCACCGCTGCCCGGTTGGCGCGCGAATTCGTGGCCGGCGATGCGTTCCATCTTGGTTACGGAGATATTCTCTGCCATCCATCGGGATACCAGCGCTGCGCCCAGGTGCTTCTCGATAACCCCGAGACGCAGGCCGTGCTCGGCGTCAAGGATGTCGACGACCCGTGGCGCGGAGCGGCGGTGTATGTCGAGAATGGGCTCATCACCAGAATTATCGAGAAGCCCCCGGTGGGCACCTCAACAACGCGTTGGAACAGCGCCGGCCTGTATGCCATGCAAGCCGCGATTTTCCCGTATCTCGATCGCATCCAGCTCTCGCCTCGCAACGAGTACGAGCTGACATCGATTTTCGACATGATGCTGGCCGATGGCAAACACCTGCGCATCGCCGCGATTGAAGATGAGTGGCGCGATGTGGGAGCGCCCGCGGACCTCGAAGCCATGAATCACCGCCACAACCTCTGAGTCACGCGAATTACCGCGAAGCCGCTCACCAGCACGATCGCGAACAAGCCCCAGGCATAGCCCATACGCCCGTACAGGAAGTTGCCGACCGCGAAGAGCGCCGACCATACCAGCGCCGTACCGGCCACCCAGCCCAGCATCGCAAGCGGGATGTTGTCCTCTCGCGCATACGATGCGGCTTCCTCGGCCGAGACGCCCGCCTGGATCCTGATTCTCTGCCACCCCGGTCCGAACGGGCGCACTTTGTGATAGAAATCGACCAGCGTCTCACGCGCGGTTTGCGGTCCCACGTAGGCGGTGATGATCCAGCAGATCGTCGTCACGATCACCGTCAGCAGCAGCTCCTTCGCGGTACCGAAGTTCGTGCCGGCGCGATGTACGAACAGCAGGATAATGGACACGGCGAACGAGCTCACCATGGCGACAATTTCGCACCATGCGGTAACGCGCCACCAGAACCAGCGCAACAGATACAGCAGCCCCGTCCCGGCGCCCACCTGGAGCATGATGTTGAAATTGTCTTGGGCCGTTTGCAGAACAAATACTGTCGCCGAGGAGAGTACAAATAACAGAATCGTCGCCAGCCGTCCCGCCATGACGTAGTGCTTTTCCGTATCGCCTTGATGCAGGAAACGCCGGTAAAAATCGTGCACCAGATACGACGCGCCCCAGTTCAGATGCGTCAGGATCGTCGACGAATTGGCCGCGATCAAGCCGCCCACCATCAGGCCGATCCATCCCGTCGGCAGGAATTTCAGCATGGCCGGGAATGCCATATCGTGGCCCACCAGCGAAGGGTCGACATTCGGGAATGCGCGCCGTATGTCGGCCAGTTCGGGAAACACGATCAGCGAAGCGAGACCCGTCAGGATCCACGGCCAGGGACGCAGCACGTAATGCGCGAGGTTGAAGAACAACGTCCCGCCGAGCGAATCTTTTTCGGATTTCGACGCGAGCATGCGCTGGGCGATGTAACTGCCGCCTCCCGGCTCCGCGCCGGGATACCATACCGCCCACCACTGAACTGCGAGAGGCATGATGAATATCGCGACCGCCAGATCCCAGTTGCTCGTGAAATCGGGCAGCATGTTCAGGTAATTCAATCCGCCCGGCCCGGTTCGATGCGAGAGCTTCTCCACGAGCCCGCTCAACCCACCTACCTGAGGCAGCGCGACCGCGAAGTAGGCGGCCGCAATCACCGCTGCCATTTTGATAAAGAACTGGACCATGTCGATCACGAGCACGCCCCATAATCCAGAGTGCGCCGCGAACACGACATTCAGGATGCCGACGCCCGCCAGGGTCTGCCAGCGGCTGAGGCCGAACAGGACATTGGCGATCTTGCACGCGGCAAGATTCACCGACGCCATGATGATGCAATTGAAAAACAGTCCAAGATACACGGCGCGGAATCCGCGGACCGCCCGCGCGGCCTTGCCCGAGTAGCGCAGCTCGTAAAACTCGAGATCGGTCATCACGCCGGAGCGGCGCCACAATCGCGCGAAGAAGAACACGGTCGACATGCCGGTTAGGGTGAAGGCCCACCATTGCCAGTTGCCAGCCACGCCCTGCGTGCGAACGAAGTTGGCGACAAGGTTCGGCGTATCGCTCGAAAACGTGGTGGCCACCATCGAGATGCCCGCCAGCCACCATGGCACGGAGCGTCCCGAGGCGAAGAACTCGGCCGTGCTTTTTCCGGAACGCTTCCCGAAAAACAGCGCGGGCACGAAACAAATCAGGATGGAAACTGCGACGATGATCCAGTCGAGGGTGTGTAGAACCACTGGTAGAGGATATCGCGTGTGAAGGGGGTGAGGCCAGCGGCGTCTGCGAACCCACCGCCGGCGCTCACCATCAAAGAGCCAATCAGTAGATGCGCCCGATGAACGTGCCCCAATTCGCAAGCAAGGTTCGGGGCGTCCCTGGAATCCACTCCACAGCCATCCAGATCGAGCCATCCGTGTCGGCGACGGCTGCCGAATAGTCGCCCCAGCGCGCGGTGCCCTGAACCCAGTGGTGCATCGCGTCCTGGGCGTAACCGCTGAATCCATCCTCCGGCGCAACCCCGGCCGCTCCCAGTTGGATTTCTCCTGCCCCGCTATTCGCGTTCAGCCTGGTGAAGGCCATGCTCGGGAAAAATACCGGGGAGAACAGGAACGCTCCAGCGGGAGTCGGTCCTACCAGCGTGAACGCCATTGCGGCTTTGCCCGAAGCTGTGACGCCGATTGAGGGGTACAACAAACTGTCGATCGCCGGGGCTGCGACATAGCCTTGTTTCACCATCGTCGCGTTCAGTCTGCCGTTGGCTACGGTCGGATGCACGATGAAGTACGCGATTCCGGCGCGCTGCTTAGTGCCCGTTCCCACAACGGTGTCGAGCGCAGACCACAAGTCGCCGTTCTCGTATACCACCTGCTGCATGCGGTCGTCATTGGAATCGAGGAGTGCCAGCGGCGGCTTGTGCCCCGCGACGTCGAACAACGTGTTGCCGTACGGCAGGCCTCCATTCCGCTGGACGGCGGGCGGCGGCACTCCGTACGCTTCACTCGTCATCACCTTGTTCACCAATGTCAGGTTGGGATGCGGGTTGTTCAGCGTGGCTGTATTGAGAAGCGCCCAAACAGCGATGCGGTTGTCGAGCGGACCGGCGAAGTCCAGGGCGCTCAGGAAATACTCGACGCCCGAGCTCGGCTCGCCGCCAAAACCGAGCGACATCGCGGGCTGCACCGAGTAAGCGACGCCCTCAGCCAGAGGGATTCCGCTGAAGTGTAACAGCGTTCCCGGCGAGCCCGTCGCAAGTCCGAACTTCGACATGGCATAGATTTGGGCGCCGTTAAAACCGCTCTGGAACAGCGAGAACTCGTTGGTCGACACGTAGAACCCGTAGGCGTCGGCTCCAATTAACGGCTGGTCCGGGAAGCACGGACAGCCTGGATGAAACTGCGTTCCGCGGCTGCCATCGTCGGCGGTGTCGATGCGGTAAATGCGGTATGGCTGTGTGGGATTCGACGTCGTGCTCACCGCGATATAGATCGAGGTCCGGCCCGTAGCGTTGCCTGTCAGGCGATCAACGTCTTCTTCGAACACAGTAATGAACCAGCGTTGCAATTGGTGGTCGAAATAGACCCGCGGGTCGCTCAGGGAAGGCCCGAAAATTGGACCCGGGGTAGCCCTCCGGTCGAGACTGGGTGCCAGGCCGAAGAACTGGTTCAAACCGATCACGGGCACCAGGCGGTTGCCACTGGTGTCGTAGATGGTGATGGCAAGATTGACAGCTTCGACGACGTATCCATTCCCCACGCCCAAGCCCTGGTCGGGTGGCTCGGTACTGAATTGGTTGCCGCTGCTCGCCAGGCGCTGGTCCGCATGAGTTAGACCGGCGAACCCAAAGAAGTTCGGATCGGGTCCGACAACGGTCTTGGGAGTTGGATCCGGCGTTTTCAATGCTGCCATCGACGGAGCGAACCCACGCACGGAGCCGCGCCGTGCCGACACCAGGTCCGGCTTCGGGGGCGTTTTGCCAACGTCGTTCACCGGCAGTGGGCCGTTGATGGGCGCGCCGAATCCCGTAGGAATCGAGTTCGTCCCGGCCGAAATGATAGTCCCCTCGGTGACCACTTGCGCGCCGGCCGGCTGGATCGCCGCGGCTGAAAATAAGAGAATGCAAATCCCAGAGCTGGAAAGTCTGAACACGTCGCCTCCGATCTGCTAGAGTTCCATGAATGTTAAGTTGAGTCAAGAGAAATATTCGGAACTTAAATTAGCAAGCGCTTTTTTTGGAACCGCTGTGATAGAGTCACGACGTGAACGCTGGCTTTTGGACCGTGCTCGCCTGTAGCGCTGTCGTGCTGCTTGCGGACGATCCTCCGCCGGCTATTACGTTCGGGACAACAGTAGTCATCCCCAGTGGTTTGCGTGGTCTGGTGTATCACATCGGCCATCGGACCAAGCACCTGCCCGACTTCGATAAGTTGAAACCGTCCGGTGCTATTTATACGGCGTCGATCAATGTTCCGGCGCAGGATTTCCGCCAGGGTTTCCCGGGAATTACCACGCGATTCGAATGGTTTGCTATTGACTACACCGGCCGGTTTTGGATCGAGAATCCAGGCGACTACCGCTTCGAGCTTACGGCCGACGATGGCGCGAATTTATACATCGATGACCAGCTCGTGATCGATAACGATGGCCTTCACCCGCCCGAAGAGAGAACGGGAACCGTGGGCCTTACTGCCGGAATCCACCGGTTGCGTTTGTCTTACTTCCAGGGCCCGCGCTTTCACGTCGCGCTCATTCTACGCATTGCCGGTCCTGGCCAGCAGCTCCGCGTATTCAGCACCGACGAGTTCAAACCTCCGCCCAATCCGGCAAATTGGACCGATCGCGAATAAGCGTCACGCTTTGCGGCGGGGCGGCATCTCATCCGATATGCGGGTTTATCGTGCATCGGCGTGTTGTCTGGCCCTGGCCGCGTTGCTCCTGGCGGACACATTCTCGCCGGATGACGTCCAGATCATCGGCGACATTGACTATGGGCAGAGCAGTCCGCCCGTGGAGTACTCATCAACGCCACGCTATCGCGCGTTTGTGTTCACCGCGATGGGCGGAGACAAAATCGAGGTCACCTTTAAGGGTGAGGACCGGAAAGCGTTCGTCGCCATTGCGAACGGCGAGTTGAAACAACTGGCCAGCGCAACCACGCGGCTCGCGTTTACGGTGCCCGAAAAAGGTCCCGATGCCGAAGCGTATTACATCGTATTTCGCGATACCGAGGACAAACCGGGCCGCTTCACGGTCGCTCTGAAGAAAGTGGACGGCCCGCGCGTAGCGTCCGGCGGTCACTGAAATAGCTTCGGACCGGAGCCGGCGGATTCGTCCCGCGAATCGCACGCCAGAGAATATCGTTCAGCTCATCGTCATCGATCTGATCGGCTTCGCTGAAGTCCATCTGCTGGCTCCGCGCGGCCGTCGGAGCCGCGGCTGGATTGCGCTCGCCGAGCTTGTACTGTGGCTTCACCGCTTCAAACGGACGCACATCGGGCGTGCTCTGAAACGCCGACGACAAGGGACGCGCGCCGGCGTCGAAGTGGGTCATCGGCCGCAAACCCAGGATCAACTCGATCGTGCGCAGAACCGACGTCTGGTTGTACATCGTGCTGTCGATCGCGCCGCGGCGTATGTAAGGCGAAGCGATCAGCACGGGCGAGCGATGTGAGTCCACGTGATCCGGACCATTCTGCGCGTCGTCCTCGACCACGAAAATCGCCGTCGACGGCCAGAAGCGACTCTTCGAAACACCCTCGACGATCAACCCCAAACCGTAATCGTTGTCCGCCATCGAGGACAACGGCGATATCCTGCCCGGCGTCGACCCTGACGTGTGATCGTTCCCCAGCCGCATGATGATGAATCGCGGCATCTGGCCCGCAGCCTCGAATTGAGCAAGATCGGCCAGAAATGTTTTGGCGCGCTCCACGTCGGGATACTCCAGATCGAAGCCGCGGTATTTGCGGTTCGTTACCGGATTCAACGCGGGATCTCGGATTGTCTCCACCTGCGCGCCGTCTTCCGCGGCCGTCTTCCGGTTGGTGCAGAAATAGCCGTAGTTGCGCATCGACACTCCAGCCGCGAGCGCATTCGTCCAGATGTAGCCGGCTGGTGGAGCATTCCCCGGCTCGCCGCCTTCGTAGTCGTAGCGCTTGCGGCGGCCCGCGTAGCTGTTGGGCCACAGCTTCACGGTGTAATCGGTTGCAATCGCCGCCGTCGCCCAGTTGTGCCCGTCCGCGCTGACGTCCGAGTTGACGTAGAAGTTGTCCAGCAGCACAAACTCGTTCGCGATCTTCCGCTGGTTGGGCGTCGTGCCGGCTGTGAACAGAGTCAGCTTGGGATCGCCGTTACCTTTGCCTAAGTCGCCAAAAACCTGATCGTAGCTCCGGTTCTCTTTGACGATATAGATGACGTGTTGAATGGGCGATGATGCGCCAGGGCGGCCCGGAATCGGACTATTCGGCCCTGTTTCAACGCCGTCGAGCATTGCATCGCGGTACGGCGAATTGGCGAGCGCAGTTTTGGTGTACTGGTCCAGTTGGTCTTCGTCGAATGGCGCAATCACCGACGCGGTTCCGGTCTGCATATAGCCGACATACTCGTTCATCACCGCCGGGCCTTCGTGCACGGGAGCGGTCCGGCGAACGGGACCGGGCCCGTTTGGATTCGCATAGCTTCGCAATCCGCGCCCGTTCAAAACCAGCAGCCGCCCGTCGGCGAGCGATCGCGCCGCAGTCGGATACCATCCCGTTGGAATGAAACCCTGCACGCGAGTTCGCAGACCCGACACGTCGGCCACCGCCACTGCGTTCGCATCCGAGCAAACCACATAGAGGCGCGTCTGATCCGCACTCAACGCCAAGGCCGACGGGGTCATACCGAGCGGATGCCGCGGCGTCATCGCCACGTTGATCACCTCGGCCAGTTGCAGATCGTTCGATGCCGACACGCCGACCACATACACGCTGTTGGTATTCGATGCGGCAACGAACAGGCGCGCGGCGTACTTCGGCGCTTCCTGGCCTTCTTCCAGCGCCGGTTTGCGATCGCTCCAGGCCATGTCGGCCGGGTGCGCGCCCAAGCCGAGACGCTTGAGTATCGCGCCATCGCTTGTCTGATGGTGATATACGGAGCCATCGGCCCAGCTCGAAACAAAGAACGTTTTGCCGTCCGGATGAAACAGAATGCGATACGGCCGGCGGCCCGTTTTGTAGCGCTCAATCACGCGCCCACTCTGCGGATTGATGACCGCGATTGTGTCGCGATACAGTTGCGCGACGTAAATCAAGCGTCCATCCGGCGACACCGCGACATCGCCGGCAAAGTCGGACCACGTGCGTTCGGCTTGTGGCGTGATCTCGAACTTGCGAGCGGGTGTGAGTTGGCCATCGTCGAACGTGAACTCGTACACCGCTGCCCGCGAACCGCCGCCAACATAAACCGTCTTGCCATCGGGCGCAAACGCGAGCCCGAGCCAGCCATCCTCGACGGGCACCCGGCTCAACTCGCGCGAGTCAGCCACGCTCAGCACGGAAATCGACGGCGGCCTGTATCCGCCATTCAGAACCAGCAGATACTTGCCATCGCGAGAGAGAGCCGACGACATCGGCAGCGTATCGAGTGGAATCTGCTGACCGGCAGGCTCCAGCGTCCACCCGTTATTCAACAGAAAACGATTCGCCGATAGCGGCCCCACCCTCTGCGGCGCTGGCGCGGACTGCGAAATCAGAAAGGACGCGGCCCCTGCCAGCAGGCCGAGGGCGATGAGTGGTTTCATTCAGTGAACCTTTGTGCAATCGGGAAACGGCGGCCGATGCCGAACGCCTTCGTGGTCACCTTGAGCCCCGGCGCAGCTTGCTGGCGCTTGTACTCGTTGCGATCCACCTTGTTGATGATGCCGCGCACCAGCGCCAGCGGCAAATCGTATTCGTGCGCTATTTGCAGCGGCGCCTCGTCCCGCTCCACATAGGAGCGCAGGATGCGATCCAGAACGTCGTAGTCCGGTAGGTTATCGCTGTCTTTTTGATCGGGCCGCAACTCTGCCGACGGCGGCTTTGTGAAAACGCTCTCGGGAATCGCGCCCGGATGCCGCCGGTTGCCTACACGCGACAATGTGTAGACTAGAGTCTTCGGAACATCGCTGATCACCGCGAGTCCCCCGCACATGTCGCCGTACAACGTGCAATAGCCTACCGCGAGCTCACTCTTGTTCCCGGTGGTAAGCACCAGCGAGCCCCACTTATTCGATAACGCCATCAATGTGGCGCCGCGCAGCCGGGCTTGCAGATTCTCCTCCGTGACGTCTTTCGGAAGACCCGCGAACAGCGGATCGAGCGTAGCGACGAACGAGTCGTAAACCGGAGTGATGGGGACGATCTCGAAGCGGATGCCCAGCCTTTCGGCCATATCGCGCGCATCGCGCACGCTGTGATCGGAGGAGTAAGGGCCGGGCATGCCGATGCCCGTGACGTTCTCTTTGCCGATCGCGTCGACGGCAATCACGGCCGTTAGCGAAGAATCGATGCCGCCGCTCAGCCCGATCAGCACCTTCGAAAAACCGCACTTCCGGATGTAATCGCGCGTGCCAAGCACCAAAGCTTCGTACACGGCCTCGCATTCATGGGCGAAGTTCGCGTGGCGGTCGCCTCTGTTCGCCGCCGTATCGCACAGCACGAAATCCTCATCGAAGGAGCACGCGCTGGCGATGATCTCGCCCTGGGCGTTCATCACAAAACTCGAACCATCGAACACGAGCTGATCGTTGCCGCCCACCTGATTCACGTACACCACCGGCATCGCGTAGCGGCGCGCAGCCGAAGTGAAAATCTCGCGGCGCAGTTCACGCTTATGCATGTGATACGGCGACGCATTGATGGTGATCAGGATCTGCGCTCCGGATTGCGCCAGTTCCTCGACGGGGTCGCGCTGGTACAGGCGCCGCTCCCAATACTGCTTGTCGTTCCACGCATCTTCGCAGATGGTGAGTGCGACCCGGCAGCCCTCCAACCCTGCCACGATCTGGCCCGGCGCGGGTGCGAAATAGCGCGCCTCGTCAAAGACGTCGTAGGTGGGCAGCAGCATCTTGTCCTGGCGGAAGACCTGCTTGCCATGCTCCAGCACGGCGGCGCTGTTGGTAGCCCGCTTGCCACTTTCGAGCGCAGCTCGGCCCACGTATCCGCAGATCACGGAGATGTCGAGCGATGCGGTTTCGGCGGCGAGCCGGTCCAGTTCGTTCTGCGTGCGTTCGATGAACGTCGGCTTCTCCACCAAATCTCGCGGCGGATACCCGTTCAACGCCAGTTCGGGAAACACAATCGTTTCCGCTCCGGCGTCCGCCGCTCGTTTGGATAGCTCGATCATTTTATCGGTGTTCGCGCCCAGAGCGCCCACCGTCGAATTGATTTGGCCTAGAGCGATGCGCATCGCAAACCCCATTGTATCGGTGCGGGTCAGCCCGGCGAGCTTATAATCGCAATCGTCATGCTCACGCGCCGAAATCTGCTACTCACTGCCGCGGCCGCTGTCGCCTCGCGCGCCTACGACTCCGCAATCCCTGTGCGCGACGGCGTGCCGCGCGTCGACTATCACGCCCATCCCGAGGAAGGACTCACCGTCGAACGCGCTGTGGCTCTCTCCGAGCAGCGCGGCGTTAAGTTCGGACTCGTGGAGCACGCAGGAGTGAAACCGAATGCATCATCGAAGCTCTGCGGCAACGATGACGAGTTGAACGCATGGATCGCTTCGGTCCGAAACCAGCCCGTATTCGCCGGAATCCAGGCCGAAGGGCTCAACTGGATGAGCGCGTTCTCAAAGGATGTTGTGGCGCGCCTCGACTACGTCCTGTCGGATGCGTTGACCATGCCCGACAAATCCGGTGCGCTCGTGAAACTCTGGACGCCCGCGTTCCGTTGCGATGACGCGCAGGAATTCATGGACCGGTATGTCGATTTCCACGTGAAGGTGATGACCCGGGAGCCCATCGACATTCTCGCGAACCCGGCGTTTCTCCCCGAAATTCTGGAGCCGCGATACGACGAGCTGTGGACACGCCGGCGTATGCAGACCGTCGTCGACGCGGCAGTGAAGTATGGAGTCGCTATCGAGATCAATTCGCGCTACAAAGTGCCGCGCCTGCCTTTTCTCGAGATGGCGAAAGGGGCGGGCTTGAAGTTCTCATTCGGCTCGAACATGCACACGGCCGAGGGCATCGGGGATATCGAGTATTGCGTACAGACCTATCGCAAGCTCGGCCTGACCCCCGGCCAATTCTTCCGTCCCGCGCCTCCGGGCAAAAAACCGATCCAGGTTCGGACGCTCGCCTAGTTCGCTTCCACCTCGGAACGCCACTTGTGGATGAGAGTTTGCAACTCATCCGCAATTTCAGGATGGACTCGCCGCAGGTTGCGGGTCTCGCCGGGATCGCGCTCGAGATCGGAGAGAAAGACGGCATCCTCCCCCGTAAGCGGTTTCTCTCCTTCGGGAGTGGAATCGTGCACGATCCCGTTCAGCACGAGTTTCCATTTGCCCTTGCGCACCGCGAGCTGTGGACCCTCGGCCCACGCGATGAACTCGTGCGGCGAGGGCGCCTGTTGCGTGATCACGGGCCAGATATTGCGGCCGTCGATCGCTCGCTCCGCCGGCGGGCTCGCCCCCGTGACATAGCAACGCGTCGGCATGATGTCGGCGGACATCAGTACCTGATCGCTGAACTTACCCGCTGGAACGTGTCCGGGCCAATTCACCAGCGCGGGCACATGCATGCCGCCATCGAAGGTGCTGAACTTGTAGCCGCGATACGGCTTGTTCCTGCCCGCGGTGGCAGGTTGTTGATTGAGCCCGGCGCGCCGCTCCGTTGTGGCGCCGTTATCGCCCAGCAGAAAGATCAGCGTGTTGTCGCGCTGGCCGGTCTGTTCCAGAGCGCGCACCATATTGCCGATCATGTCATCGGCTGCCGCGAGCATCGCCGCATACATCCTGCGTTCGGGCGACAAGCCCGCAAAGCGAGATACGTAGACCTGGGGCGCGTGCATCGGATAGTGCACGGCGTTAAAGGGCGTGTACAGAAAAAACGGCGCACTGCGCTTCTTCGAGATGAAGCTCACCGCTTCCTCGCCGATGCGCTCGGTCAGATACTTGCCGTCTTCGAAGATCTCTTCGCGGTTACGCCACAGGTCGTGAAAGTTGGCGCGCCGCGGCTCGCCCCAGTAAAAGCGGTGCGAGTAGAAATCGACACAGCCCTCGTGAAAGCCATAGAAGTAGTCGAACCCATGCGCGTTCGGAACGGTTTCAGGAGTGGCGCCCAGGTGCCACTTGCCGGTGAGCGCGGTTTCATAGCCGCTCCGTTTGAGCGCCGTAGCGATGGTCTCCTCCGACGGACGGAGCGCGAGACCGTTGGTGGGAACGCCACAGCGGATGGGGTGTCGGCCAGTCATCAACGCGGAACGCGCGGGCGCGCAAACGGGCGCGTTGGAGTACCAGTTGCGGCACACCGTTCCACCCGCGGCCAAACGGTCGATGTTCGGCGTCTTCAGATCGCTTGCGCCGAGATAGCCGAGGTCGGTCACTCCCAGATCGTCAAAGAGAATGATGATGACGTTCGGCTTTGCCTGAACAGCGGGGCGCTGCTGCGCTAATCCGGCGGCGAGAGCGGCGCTGCCAAGCAGAGTTCGGCGCGAGATCCGGTGGGCCAAAGATGAGTATACCCACAGCGGGCGGCTCGTCTCATGCAAGATGGGGTTGATGAGGATTCTGGTTGCCGCACTGCTGGTGCAGGCATTCGCATCGGCCCAAAGCGCTTCTTTGCGCGGCGTGATTACCGATGAGAGCGGAGCGGTAATTCCTGGCGCGGCCGTTACGTTGACCGGCCCACCCGGTGTCGTGAAGACGACATCGGCCAGCGACGGAAAGTACGCCTTCACGGGGTTGCCGGGTGGTGAATATACGGTTCACGTGACGGCGCCTGAACTGGTGCTGCCTCAACCTGCGAAGGTGTCGCTGAGAGCGGGCGTGCAGACTCTCAACCTGCAGTTGAAAGTAGCGAGCATGGCACAGCAGGTCACGGTGCAGGACAACCTTGGCCCGGCGGTGACGACGGATCCTTCAGCGAACGCGGGAGCACTGGTGCTGCGCGGTGCGGATCTGGACGCGCTGGCAGACAATCCGGACGACCTTGCCGCCGACCTTCAGGCGCTTGCCGGTCCTTCGGCGGGACCAGCGGGAGGGGCCGTCTTCATCGATGGATTCAGCGGGGGCCAGCTTCCCTCCAAGGAGTCGATCCGCGAAATACGGATCAATCAAAACCCGTTTTCGCCGGAATACGACAAACTCGGCTTCGGACGCATCGAGATCTTCACGAAGCCCGGTACCGACAAGTTCAAGGGAACCGTGTCATACAACTTCGGCGATAGTTTCTGGAATTCGCGGGACCCGTACGCGGCGCACAAGGCCCCATTTCTACTGAAGGAGTATGGCGGCAACCTGAGCGGGCCACTTACTTCGAAGTCATCCTTCTTTGTAGACATTCAGCGCCACGCAATTGACAATGGTGCGATTATCAATGCGACCACTGTCGATCCGGCTCTGCTGACGGTGGGCCCGTTCACGGACGTGTTTCGCGTTGAGCAGCGCCGGACCATCGTAAGTCCGAGAGTCGATTACCAGTTAACTCCGGCGCATACCCTGTCGCTCAGATATCAATGGATACAAGCAGACATTCCGAATTCCGGGATCGGGTCATTCAATCTTGTCTCGCGGGGTGAGCACGGCCACAGTAACATGCATACAATTCAAGCGACCGAGACGGCTGTTCTTGGCACAAGAACCGTGAATGAGACAAGATTTCAGTACTTCCGGGCTGGCTCTTCGCTGATGTCCAACGACCCCGCCGCCGCCATTCAGGTGTTGGGAGCATTCAACGGCGGTGGAGCGCAGACCGGCAACTCGTCAGATGTTCAGGATAATTACGAGTTACAGAACTACACCACGATCGCCGCTGGGGCGCATGCCTGGAAGCTCGGAGCGCGGCTGCGCGGTACGCTCGAAACCAGCATCTCACCCGCTAACTTCGGCGGCGCCTTCACATTTGCTGGCGGGCTTGCGCCGGAGCTCGACGCCAACAATCAACCGTTGCTCGACGGCTCCGGCAATCCGGTTCAAGTCCAGATCACGTCGATTGAGAGATACCGGCGCACACTTCTGTTTCAGCGGCTCGGGCTGACACCAGCCGAAGCACGGGCCTTGGGAGGAGTGCCAACACAATTCACTCTGAATGCAGGAACGCCCGGTCTATCCGCCGGCCAGTTTGATGCTGGTCTGTTTGCAGGAGATGACTGGCGCGTTCGCCCGAATCTCACGCTAAGCCTTGGCGTTCGTTATGAGTTGCAGACGAACCTCGGCGATTGGCGGGAAATCGCACCGCGGTTAGGACTGGCGTGGGCTCCTGCGCGCAAGGCCGCAAAACTCGTCATACGAGCGGGATTCGGAATGTTTTATGACCGCTTTGTCCTGAATAACGTGTTGACAGCCGAGCGATACAACGGTGTGTTACAACAGCAATTCGTAGTTACCGATCCGCTATTCTTTCCCAAGATTCCGGCTGCAACTTCACTCGCAGGCTCTGCGCAAACTGTACGGCAACTGAGTTCCACGTTGCGAGCGCCGTATATCATGCAGTCGGCACTTGGGCTGGAGCGTCAGTTACCAGGAAATACGACGGTCGCTCTAACGTGGGCGAATTCTCACGGCCTTCACCATCTCCGGTCGAACAATATCAATGCGCCTAGAGGCCCCCACGGACTGATTCCGTTCGCGGGACGCGGGCCCATTCTGCTAATGGAGTCATCCGGCTTGTACAACCAGAATCAGTTAATTGTAAACGTCAACACACGGGTGAACAAGAGTATCTCGCTATTCGGCAACTACGTGTTGAACCGCGCGTTCGCCAACACCGACGGACTTTCGACTTATCCCGCGAACCCATACGATTTCACCGGCGAGTACGGCCCCGCTTCCACGGACATTCGTCAACGAGTAGTATTTGGCGGAACGATATCGACCAAGTGGGATCTACGAGTGAGTCCGCTGCTCACGGCGGCATCGGGACCGCCTTTCGACATCACGACGGGCAGCGATCTCTATGGCGACACATTGTTCACGGCGCGTCCTGGCATCTTGACCAGTGCGGGCAAGGCCGGGCTGATTTCGACACGCTACGGTCTGCTCGATCCAAACCCTTCGGCCGGCGAAATGCTGCTGCCTCGCAATTTTGGCCGGGGCCCTGGGTCGGTGATGCTGAACGGCCGGATCGGCAAAGTATTCGCTTTCGGGCCAAAGGGCGAGGGCTCGATCGCCGCGGGAGGCGTGAATCGAGGCAGCGTGGGCGTATTCGGAAGCCAGGCTTCATCGGCCGTGAACACCAAGCGGCGTTACAATCTGGCTGTTTCGATGCAGATCCGCAATCTGCTGAACCATACGAACCCCGGCCCCATCATCGGAAATATCACGTCGCCGCTGTTCGGATTGGCGAATCAAAGCGCGGGTGCGACTTCGCTGGGCGGTACGAACTTTTTGGAGTCGGCGAATAACCGCCGGCTAGAGTTGCAGATGAGATTGACGTTTTGATCCGGATCGTACATCTCCAGATGCCGTACAAGTATGGCATACTAGAATGTATGAAGAAGACCATCCACGTCGATCAAGACCTTCTGAACGAAGCGAAATTGGTATCGGGGTCAGCTACTGAAACGCAAACCGTCCGCTTGGGTCTTGAAGCTTTAGTCCGTCATGCAGCTTATCAGAGGTTACGAGCGCTGAAGGGATCGGAACCGTCGGCAAGGGATGTGCCAAGACGTCGCGAAGGGCGCGGGTGACACTCATCGATACATCGGTTTGGATCCGCTATCTCGCCGGCAATAGCCCGTATGCATCCAAACTCGACAGCTTGTTAGATGGCGATGAGGTGGCTGGTCATGATCTCGTTATGGGCGAGCTTCTGGTCGGAGACCTGGGTGGCCGGGCGAAGTTCTTGTCCACATACGAACTGCTCTGGTACGCGGAGGTAGTTTCGCACCGTGAGGTCGTCCAATTCGTCCGAGAACGCCGATTGCACGGACTCGGCCTGGGTTGGATCGACGTGCACCTTCTGGCCTCGGCCGTTGTGGGCCATTTGGGATTTTGGACCGCCGACCGGAGATTGGGGGAGGTTTCAAAACAGTTTGGTCTCAGTGACTAGACAAAAAAACGGCGGCTTGCCCAGGAGTAAGCAAGCCGCCGCCGTTCCCAACGAGACCAGCCGGGGCCGGAGGAGTACCCCTGACTGCGTCCAAGTGTGGCACGGAAGGAAACCTAACCGCGCTTGTTTTCTACGCGCAGGTCATTCGTCACCGAGAACACGCCTGCCACGCCGCTGGCGCGAATATTCGCAATATTTTTATCAGCCTGGTTCGCGACTATGCCCTCCAGGGTCACGTTACCGTTGTTCACGATAATATGAATTGGGGGCTGCGCGCCCATCGCGTATCGCTGCATCGCCGGGTAACCGTAGATCGCGCGAGCGGTCGCAATCCGAATGCGGTCGTCCATCGGCGAGAGCGGGAGCACTTCGATCCGGTTGTCCACCCGGCTGACACCTTCAATGCTCTTTATGACGCTTGCGGCGTCCGATTTCAGTACAGGCCGCGTCACCTGTCCGAATAGTGTGATCACATCGCCGTCAACGCGGAACGACAAATTGTCGAAGATGCTGAAATATGGCAGCATCACCAGTTCGTGCCGCACCTGATTTTGCAAGTCGCCGTGGTTGGAGATCGACGCGGGCAGAGCAGGCACAGCCAGCAGTGCGGTCGCCGCGACCGTAACCGCAATTTTCTTGATTGTCCCAATCATTCTAGCCACCTCTTTTCACTCATTAAGATGTGGCACGCGGCGTGCTAGTTGCGGGCTTTAACGTTCTTTACGCTAAGCTTGAGAGCGGTTCCGGGCGGCTGAAATTTAAAAGGCGACCCGGCCCAAAAGGGCTCATGGGTCGCCTCCCCACCACGTACTCAATTAGACGAACGAACTCGCCAAAGCGTTCCCTGTCACTGATGTTTTCTTCATCGCATTGGTGGCCGCCACCTGTGGCGTTGCGTGGTGGCGAATGCGCCACGCCGTGAAAGAAGAGCTCGGCGGGCTCTCTTTCGATGAGGAGATGCCCGCCGCCATCATGAGCTTGGGCTTAGACGGTCCTCGATGAACCGCCTACCAAACCAGCCGTGCGCCGATCTGGATCGATCGCGCCAAGTTGGGCTGATTGGTGATCCGCCCGAAGGTGGAGCTTGTGGGACTCAGATCCGGCCTATCGAACTCCGGATGATTCAGCGCGTTGAACGCCTCGAAGCGCAACTGCAAATTAATACGCTCGCTCAGAAACGTGTTCTTGATGAGCGATGCATCGAAGTTGTTCGAACCATCCGCGCGCAAGTTACCGAAACGCGTCGGGAACGTACGGATGTTGCTGCCGAGTTGCTGTTGGGAGTTGCGATTGAACTGCGTGACATCGAAGGCCTGATTGATGTTTCGGGGGTTCCAGTTCAACGGTCCGCCGTAGTAAATCACGTTGCCCCAGTCGTTGGCTGGAGCGCCGATTTGCCACGTGTAGATGCCATTGATCATAAAGCCGCCGATGATGCGGTTGACGAAGGTGTGCGACGAGGAAATGGCCTTCCCGCGGCCGAACGGCAGCTCGTAGCTGGAGCTGAGCACGATGCGGTTGGGACGGTCGTCGGCTGAGACGCGCTTTTCCAGATACGGATCGGAGTCGTTGAGGCGGGTGACTCGCTCGATCAACTTGGAGTAGATGTAGTTGGCAAGCAGGTTGAAGCCTTTCGAGTAGCGCTTCTCGAAGCGAACGTTCAGGCTGTGGTAATAGGAGCTGCCCGCGGTGTCGCCGCGGATGTCGACATCGGTGAACTGCGGGAACGGACGCAGAAGTTGCTGGCGCTGAACGGTGGAGCCGTTCAAGTTAGTCCCTGGTATTAAACCTGCGAATGGATTGGGAACGTTGGCCGTGAGGAAATCGATGGTGGCCTGATCCCGCGTGGTCGACGTGCTGAGATACTGCCTCGGCACGAAGTCGGTACGGACGCGATCGACGGCAAGATGGACGGCATGGTTGCCGATGTAAGCCGCTTCGAATACGATCTGGCCGGGAAGCTGATGCTGGAAGCCGAAGTTCCAACGCAGCGAATAAGGATTCTGCGGATTCGTGGCCTGGATATTCAGGCTCTTGCCAAGAAACGTTGCCGCGCCGAGACTCGAACCGGTGGGCACCGCGATGCCTGTAGGGAATGGCGCCGAGAGTGTCGAAAACGGTGTTAGCAGGCTGTTCTGGCTGGCGACGAACGACGTCGATTGGCTGAAGCCATCCTGGAAGATGCTGGGCACCCCGAGCGGGAACACGAACATTCCGAAGCCGCCGCGGAAAACGGTTTTGCCGCCGAGCCGGGCGGGCGTCCACGCATAGCCCACGCGCGGGCTGAAGTAGCCGGACGATGTGTTGTAGATGTACCGATTGTCGGGGCCGGCGAATGTATACCCGCCGGCGACTTTGAACTGCGCGGCCGGAAGCTGCGCGAGCGGGTTCTGGGCATAAGCGGCCATGGCTGCCGCGGCGATCGGTTGCGCAGCGGTCGGATTGAATCCGGCAATGGAGCGGTTGTAGCGCTCCGTTTCGCCGAAGTCGCGCTCGTAGCGAAGGCCGAGGTTGAGCGTGAGATTCGCGCGCGCACGCCAGTCATCCTGAACGAAGAAGGACATGTACTTGGTCTGATTGGTGCGGGTGGTGTTCAGATCGAATTGACCCCCAGTAGGAAGCCCGAGCAGGAAACCGGCGAGATCCTGCCCGATGGGCGCGGAGGTGGAGTTATCCAAGGGTCCCCGGGTCCAATCGGATCGGAATTCGTAGCGCCCCGACGAGTTTCCATAGGAGACGGCGCTTTCACGCAGAAGACGCAGATCGGCGCCGCCCTTCAATGTATGCGAACCGCGAGTCTTTACGACATCGCCGAAGATCTGAAAACTATCGTATGGAGTAACGTCGCCGGCCGTATCGCCCAAGGGCTCGTAGCTCCCGCTGAAGTCGAAGCGCGGCAGGGCCAGGTGCGGCGCGATGCTCTTCAGACCAGCCGGAAGACCGAGCGTCGTGAAATCGAAGCCGTCGCTCGGGCGCGTGTTGCCCTCTATGAAGCGCGTCCAATTGAAGCGTACGTTCGCAACGGTGGTGGGCGTGATAGTTGCGACGTAATCCATCATCGATCCCCAGTTGATCCGGCTGAGGAAATTACCCGTAGCGATGTTGTTGAACTTATTGCCGCGGTTTTCGATGCGGTCGTTGTGGCGGTAATTCCAAAACAGCTTATTGCGGTCGTTGATGTTGAAGTCCACGCGCCCGAGCTCGTTGTTAAACGTGTCCGTGCGGACGGAGTTGGCCAGGTAGTTGTCGCGCCCGTCGACGCCGCCCGGCTGGTTGGGCAACGGCCAGAGCTGCATCGCGGCGAGGGCGATCGAATTCAAGCGCTCCTTGGGAATAATGTTATTCGCGAACGCCTGCCGCTGGATTCGCGACCCTTGCACAACTCCCGTTGAGGGATCGTAAATCTGATATTGGGGCCCGACCTTGAGCAGCGCGGAAAAATCGCCCTGGCGTTCGGCGGCGGTGGGCACGGTGGTGGTCAGCGGTTCGGGGAACGAATCGTTAATGCCTTCCCAAGCGAAATACCAGAACACACGATTGCGGCCATCGAACATTTTGGGAATCCAGATGGGGCCGCCTGCATTCACGCCGAACTGGTTATAGCGCGTCACCGGCTTCTTCTGCCCGGCCTTATTGGTGAAAAACGGAGTGGCGGCGAGCGCCGACACCTGGTTGAACTCGTAGGCAGTGCCGTGGATCTGGTTGGTACCGCTCTTTAGCACAACGTTCACGGTGCCCCCGCCCGTATGTCCATAGGCGGCATCGGCCTCGAAAGCGTGGACGCGCACTTCCTCGACGGAATCGACCGGCGGGTTGTAAGCGGTGCGCGAGTTGCGAGTGGTATCGGGCGAGCCGTCGATCAGAAGCTCGTTCTGCTGCGCCGGCGCACCGCCCATGGAAAATCCGGCCGGGCCCGCGTTATCGAAAGGCCGGTTAAATTTCGGATCGGAACTCGGCACCACGCCCATCGCAAGCTGAGCGAGCACGAGAGGCGTTCGCCCGTTCAGAGGCATGTTCTCGACCTGCCGCGAGCCGATCACCTGTCCGGTGGTGGCGGTCGCCGTATCGAGCATCGGCGCTTCGCCGGTTACAGTCACGCTTTCGGCAGCCTGACCGACTTCGAGTTTGATGTCCAGAGGAATGCGTTCCCCGGCGCTGACGGTGAAAGCCTCGCGCAAATACTTTTTGAACCCGGGCGCTTCGGCGCTGAGCCGGTACTGCCCTGGCGGAAGAAACGGCAGGGTATATTGACCGTCGGCGGCCGAAACAGTTTCGGAATGAACTCCGGTTTCGACGTGGGTGGCGACGATTTTGGCGCCAGGGACGACGGCGTCCTGCTGATCGGTAACGCGACCGGTAAGGGTAGCGCGATATTCCTGGGCGAACGACGCGACCGCGGCGAACGCGATAACGAACGAAATGCGACGAGGCATTGAGATCCCCTTACGATAGGAACGGTTTGAAGCATTATAGCCGAGTATCGGCCTAGTGAGTAGCGGGAGAGCCGCTTCTGCACGCTCGCTCAAAAGACAGGTATCGTTGAAGCTGATGCGACTGGCCGGAAAGGTTGCGGTTATCACTGGGGCAGGAAACGGCATCGGGGCGGCGTTGGCCCGCCGATTCCGCCGCGAAGATGCGCGCGTCATGATCGCCGACATTGACGGCGACGTCGCAATGCGAGTCGCGAGAGAGATTGGCGCTTCCGCTATGCGCGCCGATTGCGCCGTGGAAGCCGATGTTGCGCGTCTGGTCGAAGCGGCCACTAGCGAATTCGGCCGCATCGACGTGTTCTGCTCGAACGCCGGCATCATGGTCGAAGGCGGCCCCGAAACCCCCGATGCCGATTGGCAGCGCATCTTCGGCGTAAACGTGATGGCCCACATTTACGCAGCACGGGCTGTGCTACCGCAGATGCTCGCGCAAGGCGATGGTTACTTGCTGCAAACCGTATCGGCGGCTGGCCTGTTGAGCCAGATCGGATCCGCGCCCTACTCTGTCACCAAGCACGCCGCGCTCGCCTTCGCCGAGTGGTTGTCCATCACCTACGCCGATCGCGGAATCAGAGTCTCCGCAATTTGCCCGCAGGGAGTGCGCACCGCGATGCTGCTCGGCGACGGTAACCGGCCGGAACATTTTCTTACCTCCACGGCGGTTACTCCCGAACAGGTGGCCGCTGCCGCGATCGACGGCATGGAGCGCGAGACATTCCTGATTCTTCCCCACCCCGAGGTGGCCGAATATTTCCGCCGGAAGGCGAACGACTACGACCGCTGGCTGCGCGGTATGCGCCGCCTGCAAGCAAGTGTGTTACCTGTGGAGCCGAACACTTAATATGCCTATCGAACAACCGATCTGGAATTTTGAGCAGGAACCGTGGGACGCGCCCCACGATGAGACCAGCGTCAACCTGCGCGCGTATTTCGATCGCGTGCCCGACGAGAAATTGCGCGAGTACCAGCCCGCCTGGAGCGATGAACAGGTAATTGAGTGGGACGGCAACTTCACCGACGAGGGCGCGCTGCTGCTCGCCTGCTCGGAGCGCGACGTCGAGGTCGATGAGTTCCGCCAGGTAATGCATCAAGCCTTGGCTTACCGGGACCGCGTGCGTCCGGCGCTGTTACCAGCGTAGCTACCGGTTTAACGCCGCCCCGCGCCTAGCAAAGTCGAGTTAATTGATTCAAGACGATCCAGCAGTGCTCGTGTGTCAGCCGCCGCACGGCGCGGGCCAAGAACAATGTCCACCTTCTCACCCTCGCGCGACAGGAAAATCGTCCAGAATATAAGACAAATTACTAGAACACTTAACGAAATCGTGCTCAGCACAAACAAACTTTCCTGACCGGCGAAGGTCGCGAACAGGCGCGTTACGGCCCGGCAGGTAAAATAAATGGAGAAACCAATCGCGTACGACATAGCGTTTCTGCTCAGTGGAACCGGGAACCAGAAGAGGAAGGCCAGCGTGAGTACCAGAAACACAAGTACCATGGTGGCCACTATCCGTGTGATGCTCAGGTACTGTTCTAACGCTGGAAATTGAGCCAACGCGGTTCCACGATCCAGCACCGTCAATCCAAGCGATGTGACGACGGCGAGAACAACTGCTGTCCACAGAAACGCCTTGCCCGAGCGCGCTATTCCTTCATAACCCCGCACTGCCATCGAGAAGATCTCGATGACAGCCAAAATCTGCGCCAGCCAGAGAATTGACTCCGTGGTAATGTACAGGTCCAGGTAATGGCTGCTGGCGCGCGGAAAGTGAATCCCCACTGCTACAAGCTCTTCGGCAACCAGACACGCCAGAAACAACGTGAAGCTGCGGTATCGCCCAATCAGGCCGGCCATGTACATCCGGACCAGAAGGAGCGCTGCAAGGACTGGACTTGCAAAGGAAAGCGCGTGTTCCGCCTCGGCCAGGCTGAAAGCCATAATGGCGGTTTTGATTCTATCACTCCGTTCGCGGCGGATGGACCGCGCTGGCGTGCACGCAACGGGCACCGGTTACCAGCGCGGATAATTCAGGCCAGAGAACATCGGCCCAGCACACATCCTTCAGCGGAGGTTAACTACTTGTTATCGCCCGGGCAGGGTCCGCAAATGGGCCAAGGCAGATCCGCGGACGCAACGCTGGTCACGGCGGCGAACTGGAGGGCCAGGATGGCGGCGAATACGATCTTTTTCAACATGGTAGGTTAGCTCCTGTCTGAGATTTGAACTGGCAGGAACAGAATAAGCGGGCTGGACGTACTGGAACAAAAGTGCCTGAATATTTTCTATTTTTGGAACAGAAAACCTGTGTACCTTCGATAAACAAGTCGCTTGACTTTAATTACGCTCAGAATTTAATAAGAACTTGCGCCGGGAGGTTTCTTACTATCCAGGAACTAACAGTGGCCCCCGCAGTCCGGCTCTAAACGTTCTGCGGAACAAACGACGTCCGATTTGTGTTAATTATGTCTGTGAGGGGAAGCGCGCGATGAAGGCAGTCAGGCCCCACGGCGCATTGGAGCGCGATGCCGTCTCCGACCTGTGGCGCAACACGCTCTCGCAGATTCCGGCGGTGTTTGGGCGCCTGGTGTACCTGGCGGCTCTGCGGGACACCAATTCGGGCCATTACGAACATCACGGTCTGGCCCTGGTGTTTGGCGCTCAGGAAGCCGATCGTGCCCTGCGCCGCAGCCACAGCCAGACCTTCTCGGAGTGGCTGTGCTTCAACCTCGAGCAGCAAAAAGCCGACCTCGATCTGTACCTGTCCGCGTTATCCGGAGAGCGCCGGCGAATCATCGATACATGGCTGCGCCTCGAACCATTCCGGACGCTGGTGCCGGGCTCAGCCACCAAGGCGGAGCTGCAGCTCTACAGCTCGGACTTTCGCATTCTGCTCGAACTGCTCAAGAACGAGTACGGCGCCGGCGGCCTGGATCCAAACGCATAGCTACGCCGATCACCTGCCCCACAACATCAATTTCGGTGGGATAATCGTATACTTCCATAGCGCAGTCGGAGGCCGGATGGGGCTGCAACATGAGTTTGTCCCCGTTAAGACTGCACCAGGAGCAGGCGTACCCTTGGCGGTGCTCGAGAAAATAAATCGGACGGTCGAACTCGTTTGTCCACCCCGAGGTGATGAGCTTGCGCCTACTCTGATCGATCAGAACAAACGAGCCCGGCTGCAGAATTGGATACATCATCCAATCCGCGGTTCCGATGAAGCCGTAACAGAGGCCCCGCATATCGAAGGTTCCGAGCATGGAAAGCGGAAGCTTGCCCCAGCGTTGAATCACGCGGCTCAGAAATGTCGTGCGGCGGATGTCGATGCCCGGGTCGAGCGAAATCGGAACGTTTACCTGCGCATCGCCTTCGCCGAAACCCACCAGATGGGTCCGCTCCACTTCGACGGCGTTTGCGTCGATAGCAAGGTTTCCCATCTGTACTCCGTACCAGCCGAAAACCTCCGCGGGGGCCAGGCGGTAGATTGCGCACAAAGAATAGATCTTGAAAATCGAGGGGACGGTACCCTTATTTTCTATGTCAGCCAAGCGGCTGATCAGGATCGTGAACTCCTCGTTTTCGTGGCGGGCAGCGATGCGCAAGCTCGCTTCTTCAACGTCGCGATACCGCAGATTCAACTTTTCGCGCACCCGTTTGAGCTTTTGGCCGGCTTCATCCATGGTAGTGTTCCTGACGGCAGGAGCTGTGGGCCAACTGAGCATCTCCTTCATAATCAGCAACTGGCGGGTGCCAGTTCTCATTGTAACGGCGGCTCGGGAGTACCGGCAACATGAAACTTAAATTTACTGTTCTGAATTCAGAACAGAATTCTGATCGGGAGCGCTCATGAGAATCATCATCGGCATATCCGGCGCTAGCGGTGCAATATATGGCTGGCGATTATTAGAAAAGCTGAGCTCTATTCCATCCGTCGAGACCCACTTGATTCTAAGCCGGGCGGGCGAACGGACCGCTTTTCTCGAGATGGGAAAAACCTCCGCCGATTTCAAATCGCTCGCCAACTTTTCTTATCCCGTCGAAGACATCGGCGGAGCGGTCGCCAGCGGATCCGCCTTGATGGACGCCATGATCATTGCCCCATGCTCCATCCACACAATGTCCGCAATCGCTACCGGAATCACATCCAACCTACTGACTCGTGCCGCCGACGTCACTTTAAAAGAGCGCCGTAAGCTGGTGCTGCTGATCCGCGAGATGCCGTTTCACTTGGGCCATCTGCGCAGCATGACTGCGCTTGCCGAAATGGGAGCCATCGTCGCGCCGCCTGTCCCCGCTTTCTACACAAAGCCGGAAACCGTCGATGATATTGTGAATCACAGCGTAGATCGTGTCCTAGACCTCATCGGCCTCCCCTCGCCCGAGGCGCGCCGCTGGCAAGGCGCACGGACGCCCAAGGTGAATCCATGAATCTGCCCGTTGCTTTCCAAGGCGAACCCGGCGCGTTCAGCCAGCAAGCCATACGTCAATTCCTGGGCGAGGTGGAAATCCTGCCGTGCCAGCGCTTCGACCAGGCGTTCGAGGCGGTCGCTTCGCAACGGGCGTGTGCAGCAGCGATACCAATCGAAAATACACTCCACGGCTCTGTCCATGAGAACTACGATCACCTGCTGCACTTCGATTTCGAAATTGTAGCCGAAACCGACGTGCGCATTGTTCACAACCTGATCGCGCCGCGCGATGTGCGCTTCAAGCAGGTGCGCCGTGTCTTCTCGCATCCGGTCGCCATCAATCAGTGTCTGGATTTCTTCGCGCAGCATCCGGATGTCGAGCGCGTGCCGTTCTACGACACCGCCGGCAGCGTGAAGATGATCGTCGAGCAAGGTCTGACGGATGCGGCTGCGATCGCCTCTGTCATTGCCGCTGAAACCTACGGCGCGAAAATTCTCCGCCGCTCCATCGAAGACGATCGCCGCAACTACACGCGCTTTTTCCTGCTCCATCCACGGGGAGCCGCGCGGCCGGAATTGGCCGGAACACCCAGTTCCGAATGCAAAACCTCCATCGTCTTCAGCACGCGCAATATTCCCGGCGCGCTCTTCCGTGCCCTCAGCGCGTTCGCCCTCCGCGATTTGAACCTCACCAAAATCGAATCGCGGCCCTTGCGCGGCAAGCCGTGGGAATACCTGTTCTACGTGGATCTGACCGGCACTGTAGGCGAACAGAAACTCACCAAGGCCATCGGCCACCTGGAGGAGATCGCCGACTTCCTCCGCGTTCTCGGCTCCTATCCTCGCGTTCAACCCTGAAAGTGCCTGTCATAGAATGGTGGGTTCAGTATGAGCACATGGAATCGAAGGGAGTTCGCCAAGGGCGCCGCGCTCGCCACTGCCGCGAGTTACTCCCGCATCCTCGGCGCAAATGACAAGGTGCGCATGGGCTACATCGGCCTGGGAAACCGGGGCGATCAGGACCACGATGCGTTCCTTGAATACGCAGACAATGAAACCGTTGCGGTGTGCGATCTGCGCGCCGACTACATGGATTTCGCCATCCGCAAGTCGCGTGCGCAACCGAAGAAGTACACCGACTACCGCGCTCTGCTCGATGCGAAAGACATCGACGCGGTTGTCATCGCCACGCCCGACCATTGGCACGCCCTGATGTTTATTGCAGCGTGCAATGCAGGCAAGGACGTGTATGTCGAAAAGCCGCTGTCCTTGACTGTCACTGAGGGACGCAGGATGGTGGATACCGCGGCACGAACCAGGCGCGTCACCCAGGTGGGCACGCAACGGCGTTCCACGAAGTCACTTATTGAAGCGGCGGAATTCGTTCGATCTGGCGGCATCGGGCATGTCACGGTGGCCAAGTCCTTTCACATTCAAAATGAGTGGCCGCATGGCATCGGGAATCCGCCTAACTCCGCGCCCCCCAGCGAAAAGGAATGGGATCAGTGGCTGGGCCCCGCGCCGATGGTGCCATATAACAAGAACCGGGAATTCTACAAGTTCCGCTGGTTCTATAACTACTCGGGCGGACAACTCACCAACTTCGGCGTGCACTACATGGACATGATGCGCTGGTGTGTGGGCAAGGAATATCCGCGCCGTGTGACAGCGTTGGGCGGCAAGTACGTGATGGAGGACAATCGCGAAATTCCGGACACGCTCGAAGTCATCTGGGAGTTTGACGGCGGCACACTGATGACGTTTTCTCAGTACAACGCCAACGCCGCGCCCGCCAACCCGCCTCACGCCGACATTGAACTGCGCGGAACCAAGGGGACGATGTACATGACGGGGGGCGCGTGGCAAGTCGTCCCGGAACAGGTCACCGATCTCGAATTCTTCGCCCGCACGCCGCTGGATAGAGCCGGCGAACGCGCGTACAAGACCGGGCGCAAGCGTCTGATCCAGCCTGCCGGCGACGGAAAAGGCGTGGAGAGCACGCCCTCTCACGCGCGCAATTTTTTGGACTGCGTAAAGAGCCGCGCCAAAATGCAATGCCGACATTCTCATCGGCCACATATCGACGTCAACGACATTGATCGCAAACATCGCGCTCAAGACCGGCAGCTTACTCGAGTGGGACGGCAACGCCGAGCGCTTCACCAACAACGAAGCGGCAAACCGGCTCTTGAGTTACCAATATCGCGCGCCATACAACCAAGGTTGACCGCCGCAACAACCAGTATCAGAGCCACGCGCGTAAGCAAGTGATCCTCGTGATCAGAGCCACGCGCGTAAGCAAGTGATCTTCGTGATCAGAGCCACGCGCGTAAGCAAGTGATTCTTTGCGCCGCAATCATCCGCACCAAGAAAGTCAACGGCCTGGCTGAAGTCTCACTCCAACTCGAAGCTGACGAAGATCAGTCGCCCTTCGCGTTCCACAAGGAGCGCCACTGGATCGCCTGTCTTCCGCGAGCTTAATTATCTCCGACTCCAGCGCCTGTAGGTTAATTAAGGATCTGCTTGCAGTTCATCTCGTAAATCACGGAATGCCCGCAACGGCGACACCTTAAAGACGTCGCAGGTCAGCCAGGATCCGGGTTACCCTTGCGTCCAACGTAAGCGCCAGGATTCCCAGTTCGCGCACGAGGCGCGGGGTCCGGATCGATACTCGCGCCTGAACCGGACGCGAGCTGTTCGGAACGAATCCTGCCCGCCGCTTGTCCCCGGACTCCAGGGGCACGCGCACTCTCAACGTGATCAGCACCACCGCTGGACTGGCATTCGCGGCCAGTTCAGTAATCGCGGAGCTGAACTCCACCAGCGCGACAGCGGGTTTCCGCACCGCCGGATGCGCTAAGCCGCGACCAGTATGATCGAAAGCAGAAAAATACCGTTACAAGACCCAGTCTTTCGGCCCTGCAATCGACTACCGTGGCGCCGCCGATACGCGCTCGCGGCTAGTGAATAGACCGGTATCGATCCGGCAGACTGACAATCCGTTATTCCGGTACGGACAAGTTAAGCCAGCCGGAGCCGACTGCCGCATGAGGATCCACGTGACCGGGTAGAGAGTGGCTAGCTTCTGAAATTCCCCGGGCTGGAACTGCTCCAGCCCTTGCTGCGCGTCTACCTGCTGCTTCCAATGCTCCGCCAGACCTGGGAACAGAGACACAGCCCCACTGTCCTTGACGGCATCGGCGAGCATACTGCGTTCGGCGACGGCCCTGAAACCGTGCTGGTCTTCTCCCTTGCGCAGCATGTAATCCGGGTCGAGCGCAAATACGGCGTCCTTCGGAGTATTGTTCCGGATCCAGTAGAACGCCGCGTCCCACGAGTTCACCTCGCTGGCGCCGGGCCATTCGACGTGCAAGCTGGCGGGATAGGCGGCGCGCTGAACCAGATACATGGAGAATGCCAGGGGCAGGAACAGAGCAGCCCAGCGCCAAGTCCTGTGCTGCAGAAGATACTCGCCCAGAAGTCCTCCCAGGATTGCGAAAAAGACCAGGTACACCAGATGGAAAGCTCTCATGGGCTGGAGCCGGGTGAGGTTGTCCAAACGGGAAGAGGACGCCAGAAGCAGCCCGGCGGCGGTGAAGAGGAGCCCGAAGGGGGGAAGGGTGCGCAGAAGGAGGCTGAGAACAGGCTTCGTCCCTGGAGTGTTCCGGCGTGAAAACCACCAGCAGAGCGCCAGTGGAGCGAACACTCCGATCCACTCGTACCAAGTCCAGTTCGTCACCAGGAAAAACGAGCGCGACAGCAGAGCTTCGCGCGCCGGTCCGCTCGCCGGGTCGAAACTGAATAGCAGCGGTAGCGCCGGCATCGATAACGCGTACGCGGGGGTAAGTTTCGGTTCGGACTTCCGGGCCGCAAGGAACGCGAGGCAGACCAGGAAGATCACGCCGTACATCGCCATTTGAGGGTGGACCACGGCCGTCACCAACAGCCATATGGCGGCGCGCCACGGCTTCCCGGCCGTGTAGGAGGCGACGGCGAACAGGGTGGCGGGAGCCGAAAGCGAACGCGCGGTGAGATAGGGGTCCATCACGACAAGCGCCGTCCCCGCGATGGGCACAGTCAGAAACGCAGCCATCAGTGCGGCACCACCCCATTGCGCGGGCCGGGTCCGGAAGCATGCGCCGGTCAACTGCCAGGCCGCCAAAAGCAGCAGAAATACGCCCGCGACATGCCACAGGAAAATGGCGGAATCGACTGGGAGATGCGCGATCCGCGATGTCTGGCCCACCAAGTCGGGAAACAGCGACAGATGGGCATGGGACAGGAAGAACTCCGAGCCAAACGGGTAGAGGCTGGGATCGGCCACCTGCTTAATGGCCGGCACGTAGATAGCGGCGTCGTCGGATCCGAGGTGATAGCCGTGGACAGCCACCGCAACAAAGGTGAGCATCAGCAGGCCGGCGTACTGTCGTTGCGAGGCGGTGACCATTGATCCCGGAATTCCCCTTATCAGAAGACGATGTCAAAATCGGCTGTAAATCGCCTGCCCCGATGCCCGAAGAACAGTCCACTGGCAGGATCGGCGATGTTGGAATGAACCGCCTCGGGATTGAAGTGGTTGGTCAAGTTGTAAGAGCTCAATGAAAGCCGAACAGTATATTTCGGATTCACCTGGAAGTCCTTGGAAAACTTCGAATCCACGGACAAGAAATGCGGGAACCGGGACTGATACGGCAGGCCCGCGTAGTCCTGTAACACGTTGGTCACGGCATAGGCGAACCCGTTTCGATATTCGATACTCGGGCCAATCCGGAAGCCCATCGGAAGCCGGATGAGACCCCAGGCTAGAAAACGGTTGGGAAGATCGGTGGGCAGGTTGGAGTACTGATTGGGACGTATGATCGGAGAGGGAAAACTACCCAGGAAGCCAGCGAAGTCGTTCAAGTCTCCGCGCGCCGTGCTGCGTACGTAGGAGAGGAAAAGCTGGCCGTCGTTCTTCATCCGGATCTTCGCGGTGGCCTCGAACTGGTGGTAACGGGACTGCCCGGCCCCGGACAGAAGATTCGCCCCCGCGCCGGTCGCCGGATCTGGCGCGATGCGGTTCAGGATAATCAGCCCGACGGATCGATTCTGCATGTACCCGGCACGGAGCTTCAAAGATGGTGAAACCTGTTGCTCCACCTGCGCGCTCCAGGTGGCGCCGCGCGGCGAGAAGTTCCCCGCCCTGAGTTCCTGAAAAACGAACGGCGGGCGGGCGCTGACTTCGCCCAGGCCATTCGTGTACAGGAACGGACCGGAGACGATGTGCCCAGCGCCGTCGTACATCGTGACCATCTGTTCGGGGAATTGACGAAAGGAGTAAACGTTGAGAGGGACGCGGTCGTAGAACACCCCGGCCCCGGCCCGGACAACCGTGGCGGAACTACCGAACGGACTCCAAACAACGCCCGCGCGAGGGGCCAGGCGGAGCGTCTCGGAAACTCTCTGCGACTCGGCCCGTAAACCCAGATCGAAGGCCAGCTTCGGAGAGACGATCCAGTGGTCCTGTCCGAACAGTGCGAATTCCGTGTCGGACACTCGAAACGGCTGGCCACCTGTGAAGGTGGTGCGCTCAATAAGTTGATTTGCGGAATCAAGAATGTTGACGGGGCGCTCGAGCGCCTGGCCGTGTTCGGCGCTCTCGGCTACATAGGAGCCAATTCTCACGTTGTGTGTCCCGAGCACTCTCGCCGGAGCCAGCGAGAAAACCGAGGACAAGCCGAGACGCGAGGCCCGTCGGTTCTGCTGGGCAAAGTAATTGCCAGTATTACCGCCCGGGGCGATATTCAGATCCTGCAATCCCTGGCCCCAGACCCGTGCGTCGAATTGTGTTCCGGAAAGCGTGTTCTCGAGGAGGCCGCCGCCAATGGTGAGACGGTCGGCGATGGTGACCGTGTAGTTGTGCGTGGCGGCGTCGGGCGCAGTGGACTGGGGGTTGAAAAAATCCATATTGACGTTTCCCAGGCGCTGGGGCGCGACATGGACGGTGGCAGTGACCAGTTGTTTCTGGGACGCAATCCAATCGAACTGCGCGAAGCCGTTGACTCCCTCCTGTTTCTTCAAATTATAGGGAAACGGAAGAGTGTACACCGGAGTCTTCCGCACCTGATACTCGATTCCTTCCGAGAAAAAGAGCTTTCCCGGCAAAAGAGGCCCCTCAACGTTCAGCCGCGGCGTGGCTGTCCGCAAACCGCGCACCTGGTAACTGCGGATGAAGAACTCGGGGAATGGGTCGTTCAGATCCCATTTCCATTTATCTCCCCCACGCCGTGTCTCCACGGAAACAACTCCCGCGCTGAATCGCCCAAACTCCGCCAAAAACGGCGTTTGGTAGAAATTCAGGGTCTGAACCGCGTCGATGGGCACGGTGAGGCCGAATTGTCCGGTGGCCGGATCGGTGACATCGGCGGAGTTCACGATGAGGGCGCTACGATGCTCGCCGCCACCCGAGAGTTGTAGTCCTCCGCCGGGTGAACGAGCAACGCCAGGCACAAGCGGCAGAACGTCGGAAACGGTTGCTGGGCGACCCGGAAGATCCTTCGCGATCTGGATCGGAACATTGGCCGGCGCGGATGCGCTTTGGTCAACGGGACTGACGGTCTCATGGACTTCGACGCTGTCTTTGTGCACCGGGGAGAGAACGAGCGACACGTCGACAGGAGATATCGCGCCCGAGGCCAATTCGAGATCGGCCGCGCGGACCGCATCGTAGCCGTCCTTGGATGCCTGGATCTCATAGTGAGCTGGCGCCAGGTCGTTAAAAGTGACGCGGCCCTGGCCATCCGACAGCTCAGAAGCGATCTCGCACGCTCCGCTCCTTAGGCGGACCCTCGCTCCCTGGATTGGCAGGTTCTGGCCGTCCAGGACGGTCACTGCGACGCTGGCCAATGAAGCCAAGGCTTGCGATGTGAGCGCGAACGATAGTACTGCAAGGAGCAGATTAGACAGAATACACCTTAGCCGGCCTTCACTCAGAGACTCAGGAACCGATTGGCTGAACGAGGGACGCGTCTTCTCTCCCGGCCGTTACCAGAAATGGGCAGCGGCCCACTGCGGGCCCAATTATGATGCGTTGGTCGTGTTCAACGAAAATCGGAACAGTCTATGCGGCGGCTTTCCGCACCTCGCCGTGCGGATCGATCACGAACTTTTTCGCAGCCCCTTGATCGAAGTCCTTGTAACCCTGCGGGGCTTCATCCAGGGAGATCATCGCCGCATTCACCGCACGCGCGGGATGCACCTTGTCGTGGAGAATCGCCATCATGAGCTGGCGGTTATAGCGCAAGCACCGTTGCCAGGCTTTCTTCCCCGGCTTCCTTGCCGTGGCCATGCGTCTCGAAGACCACGCAATCCACCGCGGAATCCTATGCCGGCTCGCCCAGAATCTACTCGAGCTGCTGCGCCAGAGTCGCGTCTTTCCGAAGATCCACCACCTCACACCCGAAGCTCTTCGCCTGTTCCAGACGCTCGGGAATCATGTCGCCGACAATCACCACCGCCGCGCCCAACAGATGACACGACGCCGCACACGCAAGACCGACAGGACCGGCTCCCGCGATATACACGGTCGAGCCCGGACCCACGCCCGCTGTTACCGCCGTGATAACCGGTCGGGAAAAGGTCGGACAGCATTTCTCCCGTAATCTCGAGGCGAGAATCAGTACCGGCGGTGCTGTCGTCCGTCCTCGCACCACGTGCTGATCGGACCCGCAAATACTTGTGGTGACCACCTTGAGGATCACGCCATGCAGAGCGTCCTTGCCCCCGAGTAGCCTCGCGCGCGAGCTCGCTATTCCTTTGCGCCTTGGATCCACTGCAGAATAGTCAAATACTCAGGCGATTCTTTGCTGAAGCGGATGCCGCCGCCGTGCGCCAGCGTCTTCGATCCGGCGATCCCTTCGGTTTCAGAGCTTGACGTCGGCTTCCGCAAGATCAGGCTGTTCTCCGGATCGGCGCCGTCGACAACATTCTTCACCGTGCTCCAACTTCCGTCGAACAAATCGTGATGCGCCCTTGCTCGCCCAAAGCTCGGATCGGGCTCACCCAATACAGCAGGCTATCTTGACTATCCGCCGCGAGCCCCTTCAGCACAAAATCGCCGCGCTCGACCGCTCCCGCCTTGGTCAGCACCGTGGGCAGCGAAGCCGCGGACACTGATAACGACAGCATCCACATTGCGGCCAGAGCCTGCTTTCAAACGCATCGTTCTGCTGCGCAGCGTCATATTATAAGCCCGAACAAATCGGGCAGTTGTCGGCTACTGCTCCGGCGCGATAAAGTGAGGCCAGCGACAGGAGCGACCAATTATGCACAACAATACGACCCGGCGATTCTTTCTCGGAGCGGCGACCGCTGCGGCGGCAACCCGCGTGTGGGGCGCCAACGACCGGATCAGCGTAGCCATCGTAGGACTCGGGGGCCGCGGCTCCAACCACTTGAGCGTCTACTCGAGACTCCCCGAAGTTCGCGTCGCGGCTCTGTGCGACGTGAACCAGGCGGCTCTCGAACGCGCGCAGGCCACGCTGCTTAAGAACACGGGCGAGAAGGCCAAGGAATTCGAGGATATGCGCCAAGCTTTCGCCGACCCGAGCATCGACGCTGTCTCTATCGCCACGCCCAACCACTGGCACGCGCTCGCGGCGATCTGGGCCATGAAGGCGGGGAAAGATGTCTACGGCGAGAAGCCCGCCTGCTACAACATCTACGAAGGCCAGCGTATGCTTCAGGTGTGCCGCGAGACCAAGCGCATGTTGCAGATCGGCTCGCAGCACCGCAGCACTCCTTTCAAGATGAAAGCCATGGAGGCCATGCACGGCGGTCTCATCGGAAACATCTACATGGCCAAGGGCCTGTGCTTCAAGCGGCGCGCCTCGATCGGGCACAAGCCAGATAGCCCGACGCCGCCGGGAGTCAATTGGGATCTGTTCCTCGGCCCCGCTAAGATGCGGCCCTTCAACGAACTGCGTTTCAAATACAACTGGCACTGGTTTTGGGACACTGGCAACGGGGACATCGGCAACCAGGGCGTCCACGAGATCGGCATTTGCCGCTGGGGTCTGGCCGATCCCGAGTGGCCCCGCACGGCTAACGCGCAAGGCGGCAAATACGCCTACACCGACGACCAGGAGACGCCCAACACACTGCTGTCGAGTTACGACTACGGTCAGCGCGAAATCGTTTTCGAGGTTCGCGGACTGCTGACTGGAGCCGAGGGTGCCCCGGTCCGACGCCGCGGTGGTCCGCCTGCCGCGGGAGCGGTTGCGCCTCCCTCATCGCCCGCGCCAACCTCCACCGCGCCCCGCTCCGGAGCGCCGATCAACGTCATGGTCGGAAATCTGTTCTATGGCACCGAAGGCTGGGCAGCCATGAGCGACCAGGGCTTCCAGGCATTCAAGGGCGAAAGCAATGAGATGGTGATGGAGGAGCGGCCCGAGCGGCTCGCGGGCGGCGATGCCACCAGCCTTCACATGCAGAATTTCCTGGCCGCGTGCCGGTCCAGAAACTACAAGGATCTGCATGACGAGATCGGCAACGCTTATCTGAGTGCGTCACTCTGCCATCTCGCCAACATCAGTTATCGCACCGGCCGCAAACTGACTCTGACTCCCGGACCGAAGTTCGCCAACGACGAGGAAGCGAACAAACTGCTGACTCGCGATTATCGCAAGCCCTACGTGGTGTAGCGGCTCACTAACGCGAATTGACTGTGTAGTCCTTGAAATAACTCGTACTGTCGGTCTTTGACCAGAGCCCAACTTTTCCGGCGACGGGAGGCCGCAGCACCGGGTTGTTTGCGGGATAGAGATCCGGATTCGGCGCGCCTCGCCTTCCCGCCGCCGGTTCGCTGCCCAGCGTGTACTCGAGTGCCAGGACACCGTCGAGCCACGACTTGAGATTGGCGCCATCCACAGCGAGCTTCAATTCGTGCCACGCGCCGCGGTCGAGCAAAAACGGTGTGGACCGTTCGCTAAATTTGACGTTACGGCGAAGGCCATTGTGAAATTCCCAAAGCGCGACGTTGTTCTCCGTATCGTTGTAACGAACCGCCAGCCAATCTCCATTTGCTTTGACATTGAAGAGAATACCGGAACAACGATCCGATTCACCCGACACGGTCTTGAACTTCATGCTGATGGTGCCGTTCGAAAAACTGTCTACGCCCTTGAGCACCGCAACGGGAAAATAAGCGAATTGTTTCGCGTTGTCCATCAGTTCCTCGTTCGTGGTCCCGTACAGCTTGCGAGCCGACTGCAACAGCAACTTCGTGGGATTGTCTTTGCTGGCAACCCATGGCCTGCCGTCGATCACAATCACCCTATCCGGCCCGTCCTGCGCAACCACCCACGTCCCCACTACCGGCTCGAACGTAGCCGGCGGCCGCCCAATCTGTTCCTTGCTGAGATCGACCCTCAATTCAGCGCCTGCGAGAACGGCAACGGCTAACGAAATCGCCAGTAGTTTCATCGAAGATTCCTTCGCACCAGCATCGCACTTATGAACACCACGCCCGGCCAAATGCCGAAGAAAATCACGCCGGCACCCCTTGGCTCGATTGCCAGTGGACGTCCACGGTACACCGGATCTTGTGCCGCACTGGGTGGAGCAATGCCGGCCATCGAATAGATTACCTCCAGCACTCCGGCCTCAGTCGTCACGCGGCTCGTTGTGCTATGCCCGCCAAGCTGATAGCGGATCTCACCGTATCCAGCGCTCGTCTGTTCAAACAGCCCGATGGAAGTAGCGGATTGGTAAGTAACTCGCACATCCGGCAGAATGCGGCGCAGTTTCAGAAGCGCGTGACGCTCCAGATCCAGCCGGCGTGGATCTTCCGGCGCTAAATGGACGTCGAGTTGAAGCGTGCCGTGAATCTGCTGCAGCGCGCGTTCATCCGCGATCGAGAACGAGTTGCTTCTGCTTTCCGACGCGTCCCAGCTTCCGCGCACCAGCGCACAGCCGAAGATCGCGACTGCCGAGAGCGCAACGATGCCGGTCGAGTCAATCATGCGCCGGCGTAACCGCGTTCCCAGCCGCGTCCACTCTGCCGCGACCGCAAACCCCGTCAGTATCAGGATCAGTGCGATCAGAACGGAATCGAACCGCACCAGTCCATGTTGGAAATCGCCCACCATTGCAGCAGGCGCGTACCCCGCGGCGCGCTCCCACCAGCCGCCCTGCACAGCGCCGATAAAGCTGATGATCCACGTGCCCACCGTCACGCTCAGCGTCAGTATCGCGGCGGTGGATGGATGCTCGGACACGGCGGCCATCGCGGCGGCCAGAGCGATCGTCAAACCCGCATTGACCACGTGGCCAGATATTAACGCGGCCAGCTCCGGCGTGTACACGCTGCCCCCGTAAATCCTCCAAAGCAGAATCGCGCTCACAGGCGGCAACATCGCGATCAGCCAACCGGCAAGCAGCACTATCGCCTTGGCCGCAATCAGCACACCCGCGGACATTCCCTGTTGGAGTTCCAGTTTGAGTGCGCCGTTCTGCCGGTCGCCGCCCACCAGCCGGATCGCCACGAACGGGAGCAGGAATACAGCCGCCAGTTCGCACGCGCTGAACGCTGGCGCCCATACTCCAGTCAGCGGCGCCAGCGCCTCGCCCACGCCGGCGGATGTGCCGTTCAAGCCGCTGACCTCCGCGTACGTCCGGACCGCGCCGATGAACGCTACGCCCACCAGTGGACCCATGCCCAGAAGCAGGACCCACCAGGCGCGTGAAACGGCGAGTTCGCGTGCCTCCTTCTCTAGCAGCCATACAAATGCCGCCTTACGTGAGCGCAAGAAAAACCTCGTCCAGACTCGCGAATTCACCCGCGGGATCGCGCGCGGAGGCCTGTGCGGCCAGCTCTGCCATCGTGCCCTCGCCTTTCACGCGCCCGTCGCTGAGCAGCACAAAACGGTCGCACAGGCGTGCCGCATCGCTGATCTGATGTATCGAGAGAAACAGGGTCCGCCCGCGAGCCGCATGCGCGCGCAAACCGGCAGCGGCTTCCCGCGTTTGACGAAGATCCAAGCCATCGAAAGGCTCGTCGATCAACAACACCGGTTGCGGAGTCAGGAGTCCGATGGCAAGAAGCGCACGCTTCCGCTGGCCCTTGGACAGCTCGCCGACAGGCCGGCTCAGCAGAGCGCGCAGGTCGAGTTGATCAATCACTTCCTCGCCCAGGTCCGCCCGCCCGCCGAAGAAGCCCGTCGTATAATTCAGAGCCCACCGCAGAGGTTGCGCGCTCCACGGAGCGATCGCATCGGGAACGTAAAACAGCAATTCCGAACGCTCACGCCGCCCCATAGGCCGGCCCTGCGCGCGTACGGAGCCGCTATTGGACGCCAGCACTCCAGCAATGCACTCGAACAGCGTGGACTTCCCCGCCCCGTTCGGACCAATCAGCCCCAGCACCTCGCCGGCGCGGACATGAAAGCTTACGTCCGACAACGCGGCAAGGTCTCCAAATCTCTTGGAAAGCCCCGCAACTTCGAACAGCATCCCTTCTGACGAGCATAACCGTTAACAGCCGGCCCGAGCCTCCGCGGCAGCAAGCAAGCCATCAGAGCCGCGCGCCGTAAGCAAGCGATCAGAGCCGCGCGCCGCAAGCAAGCCATCAGAGCCGCGCGCCGCAAGCAAGCGATCAGAGCCGCGACTGCAAAGCTGCTCAAACGGATTGAAGTGCGCGTGCTTCACATTCGCCCCAGCGTATTCGATCGGCTCCGTCGCTTCCATTCGTTCAGCTCGCGGCTTTGGTACGATTGAAACTCGTTCAGAATTCTTTCGTTCCGGGGCTCTGCCTCTAAAACGACGTGCACATGGCTGGACCTTCCGTGAGCGAGCCAGCCGGTTCCATCCGCGGTGCGCGGTGGCTCGGGATTGCGCCAGCACCACTGCCCGTCGCAGTACTTTAAGAACCCCTCGCTAGCAATCGCGGCTCGGTCCAACGAATCTGTCGCGCACCACTCCACCCCATTCGGTTTGACACCCCGCGCGCCCCCTGGCTACAATCAATAGACGTAAGTCTCGAACGGAGAAGGTCTGTCTTGATGAAAACCGAATTTCCGTCCAAGAACGCGATTGAGCGCCAGTGGCATGTAATCGACGCCCAAGGCGCCGTGCTCGGCCGTCTTGCGAGCAAAGCGGCCATGCTGCTGATGGGCAAAACCAAGCCCACCTACACTCCGTTCCTGGACACAGGCGATCACGTCATCGTGATCAACGCGCAGAAAGTCCGGCTCACCGGCCGGAAAGAAGAACAGAAAATGTACCGCCGCCACAGTGGCTACCCGGGCGGACTGGTCGAAATCCAGGCGCGCAAAATGCGTGCCACGCGTCCCGCCAAAATGGTCGAAGACGCGATCGCGGGTATGCTGCCCAAAACCAAACTGGGCAAGCAGATGTATCGCAAGTTGAAAGTCTATCCGGGCGACCGGCATCCGCACCAGGCTCAGAAGCCTGTCGCGCTGGACGTAAGGTAAGCGAGGGAAAGTGGCAGGTTCAGTTCAACATTTGGGTACGGGCCGGCGCAAGACGTCGGTGGCACGGATCTTCCTCCGTCCAGGCAGTGGCAAGATTCAAGTGAACGGGCGCGGCTTCGAACACTATTTCATGAACGAGGCCGCGCGGTACATCGTGCGCCAGCCGTTGCTGGCCACCGAGACCGCCGACAAGTTCGACGTTGTCATTCTCACCAACGGCGGAGGTCTCACCGGACAGGCCGGAGCCGCGCGTTTGGGAATTGCCCGCGCGTTGATCGAGTTTAACTCCGAACTGCGCGGCAGGTTGAAGCAGGCAGGTTTTCTGACCCGCGATCCGCGCGCGCACGAGCGCAAGAAGTACGGACAGAAGGGCGCTCGCAAGCGGTTCCAGTTCTCCAAGCGCTAACCACGCCCGCACGAACCCCCGCCCGGATTTTTCGCAGCACCATTGGGCGGTGGCAGTCTCCGGACAGCTACCGTCCACACCCCATAATCCCCTTGCGCGGACAAATCTCGCTTTGGACCGTCCGCGCGAGGTCGCCACATAGGAGGCTTTTTGCCACAAATCAGCATGAAGGAGTTGCTCGAAGCAGGCGTTCATTTCGGGCACCAGACCAAGCGCTGGAATCCGAAGATGAAAGAATACATCTTCGGCGAACGCAACGGCATTTACATCATCGATCTTCAGAAGACCCTCAAGCTCTTCAAGGACGCGATGCGGTACGTCGGTGAAATGGCGTCGCAGGGCAAATCGGTGCTCTTCGTCGGCACCAAGCGCCAGGCACAGGACGCGGTGGCCGAAGAAGCCACGCGGTGCAATCAGTACTACGTCAACCAGCGCTGGCTGGGCGGGCTGCTCACCAACATGACCACGGTTCAGAAGTCCATCAAGCGCCTCAAGGAGCTGGACGCTCTCGCCGCCGAAGGGTCGTGGGAAGGCCGCGCCAAAAAGGAAATCGGCCGCCTGGACCGCGAACGCAAGCACCTCGAACAGAATCTCGCCGGCATCAAGGACATGCAGGGTTTGCCGGATCTGCTCTTCGTCATCGACTCCAACAAGGAAGCGATCGCCGTCAAGGAAGCACGCAAATTGGGCATTCCCGTAGTGGCCGTGGTCGACACCAATTGCGATCCCGACGAAGTCGATTACGTGATCCCCGGCAATGACGACGCACTCCGCGCGATCCGTCTCTTCACCACCAAGGTAGCCGACGCGGTCGTCGAAGGACGCGCGCTGGCCACTGAACATGAGTTCACCAGCGACAAGATCGTCGGTGAGGAAGGCGCGAGCGACGAGCTTCCGGTGGACACGCCGTACTTCGACGCAAAGTACGCCGAACAGCTCATGTCCGAAACGCTCTCCGAGGAGGATCTGCCCTCTATGTCGCTACCGCGCAAGGGCCCGGTGTCGGAATCTCCGGCTGCGCAGGACACCGGTTCGACAGCCAAGGAACAGTAAGTATTCAAGCGACAAACGGCGTGCGAACCGGCTCGCAAACAGGACCGGTTCGCCCGCCTCATTACGAGAAATCATATGCCTGAAATCAACGCATCATTAGTCAAGCAGCTTCGCGACCGAACCGGGGCCGGTATGATGGAGTGCAAGAGCGCTCTCGTGGAGGCCAACGGCGATTTGGGCGACGCTGAAGTCGTGCTTCGAAAGCGCGGAATCTCCAGCGCGGCCAAGAAAGCGTCGCGCACCACCAAGCAGGGCGTCATCGGAAGCTACATCCACTCGGGGAGCCAGATCGGTGTCCTCGTTGAAGTCAACTGTGAGTCGGACTTCGTTGCCCGCACCGACGACTTTCAATCGTTGGTCCACGATGTGGCGATGCAGATCGCCGCGGCCGATCCGCAGTTTGTCCGCAAGGAAGACGTCACCACCGAGGCTCTCGAACGCGAGAAGGATATTCAAAAATCGCGCGTCCGCAGCGAGGGCAAGCCGGAGAAGATGTTGGACAAGATCGTCGAAGGCCGCATGCAGAAGTTCTATGAGGAAGTCTGCTTGCTCGAGCAGCCCTTCATCAAGGAAAACTCAATCACCATCGGCGATCTCGTAAAACAGAAAATCGCCAAGCTGGGCGAGAACATCGGCATCGCGCGGTTCGTGCGCTTCAAGGTAGGCGACACCGGGGCAAGCGGCGCAACCGGCGAATCGGAAACCCCGGCCGCCGAGTAACAGGCGCGTCATGACCACTCCATACCGGCGCATTCTTCTGAAGCTCAGCGGCGAAGTAATGGCCGGTAAGGAGTCGTTCGGAGTCGACCCCGAGAGAGTCATCGCGCTTGCCTCCGAAGTCGCGGAAGTTGCGCGTACCGGAGTCCAGATCGGGCTGGTAGTCGGAGGCGGCAACTTCTTCCGCGGGGTTGCCGCAGCCTCGCGTAATCTCGATCGCGTCACCGCCGATCACATGGGCATGCTCGCCACCGTGATCAACTCGCTCGCCTTACAGGATGCGCTCGAGAAGCAGGGCGTCCCCACGCGAGTGATGACCGCCATCGAAATGCATCAGGTGGCCGAACCCTACATCCGCCGGCGCGCGATCCGGCACATGGAAAAAGGCCGCATCGTCGTATTCGCCGCCGGCACTTCCAATCCTTACTTCTCCACCGACACCGCCGCCGTCCTGCGCGCCCTCGAGATCCACGCCGACATCATCGCCAAAGCCACGCGCGTCGATGGCGTCTACGACAAGGATCCTATGCTGCACAGCGACGCGGTCATGTACCGCGAGATCGACTATCTCCAGGTGCTGGCCAAAGCCCTGCGCGTGATGGACGCCTCTGCCGTCGCCATGTGCCGCGACAACAGCCTGCCCATCGTAGTCTTCAATCTGAATACACCCGGCAACATCATGCGTGTCTCGATGGGCGAAGCCATCGGCACTCGCATCGCATAGCCGGTAGCTGCCGAATCCGCGGCAGTTACGCCACAGCTAAACTCAGATGAATCTCGCATGGCCTTCGGCCACCCTGGGACATGAAAAGAAGACAGTGGATTGAAATTTCAGACGAACCCTGGTGCCCGCGGGGTATTCGGTCCGCGGTCACCGATTACTGCCGCTTTGTCACGGAACTGAGCGGGGTTTACAACGCGGTCGCACCGCTGCTGATCGACGCCCTGGAGCGGACCGGCAGCCGGCTTGTTCTCGACCTGGGGTCCGGAGCTGCGGGGCCTTGGATCCGGCTGCAACCGCTTCTACGCAAGATGGGTATGGACGTGACCGTCTGCTTGAGCGACCACAATCCGGACGTGGTCGCGTTCAAACGAGCGCAACGCCTTTCCCGGCATGCCATCCTGTATCATGCCGAGCCCGTAGACGCTACGCAGGTTCCCGCCGGTTTGCCCGGCTTCCGCACGATGTTTTCGGCGTTCCACCATCTCGATCCACGCGAAGCCCGCGCCGCGCTGGCGGACGCAGTCGCGCAGGGACAGGGCATCGCAGTATTTGAGAGCGGCCAGCGCAGTATTCTGATGCTCTTGGCTGTGCTTCCTGTCCCGGTCCGGTTGCTCCTCGCAGTCCCCTTCATTCGGCCATTCCGTTGGTCGACTCTGTTGTGGACCTACCTGCTCCCTGTTCTGCCCATAGTCCTGCTAATCGATTCGATCATCTCGATGCTGCGAATGTACAACGCTGAGGAGTTGCGCGAATTGACGTCAGGTCTGGACGGTTACCGCTGGTCCGCCGGCGCGGTGCGCGGCAAGCCGATACCGTTTCCCGTCCTCTACCTGGTGGGAGTTCCGATCCAAGTGGGCCCCGGAATAACGTCGAGCCTGTCTGCCGTATCATCAGGACGGGAACCCTTGCAGCAGTCCGTTGTGTAGCAACCGCTGGAGCCCGTCTTCGTTTACCGGCGCTTCCAGAGCAACGCAGAAAATTAGAGTCAATCATTTTTGGTTTTATCGGCGTGCATCCGCGCTCATCTGCGGCTACCAATCTTCTTTCTTCGCCGCGTCTCGAACTCAGCGCTTCAACGCCCGCGCCTGAGCCACATCGGCCGCCGCGCCCGCCCGATCACCCGCCGCCCGCCGCGCATTCGCCCGGTTCTGATACGCGTTCGTATACTTCGGATTCAAACGGATCGCTTCATTGAAATCCGCGATCGCACGCTGATAATCATGCAGCAGATAATACGCGTACCCGCGCGCGTTCAGCGCCAGCGCATAATCCGGCTTCAGCATCACCGCCTCGGTCAATTCGATCACCGCCGCCTGATACTTCCTTGCCCGCGTTAACGCACGGCCGCGATCGTTGTGCACAGTCGGCGAAGTCGAGGGCCCGCGCGGCACGATCTTTTCCGGAACACGCGCAGCCGGTGCGGGCGCTTCCGCCACGATCGCCGGCGCCGAAGGCGAAGGTGCAGGCGCACGCGGCGCGGGAACAGGCGTTGGAGCCGGCGCAATCACCCCCTGCTGGCTCGCCCGCTCCTCCCGGATCGCTTCGGCAATAAACTTGTCCTTCGCCTTCTCGAATACCTCCTTGGCCTCGCCATAATCCGGCTGCAGTTCGAGCGCCCGCGCCAGGTCCGATAGCGCCTTCCGAAACATGCCCAACAAATAATACGCGCTGCCCCGAGCCAGCCACGCCTGCGCCAAATTCGGCTCCAACCGGATCGCTTCGGTTCGGTCTGCCAAACCCTTCTCGTGCTGACCTAACTGGTGGTAGGTCCCACCCCGCGCCAGCCACGTCTCCGCCTTTTCGGGCGCCAGCCGTACAGCCTTATCGCGGTCCGCCAGCGCATTCTCATACTTCCCCATCGCCACGAATGCAGCCGAGCGCGCCAGATACAGCCTGACATTGCCCAGTTCAAGATCGAGCGCCTTCGTGTAATCGGCGATGGCCTGATCGAAGCGTCCCAGCCGTCCCAGCGCTCCGCCTCGCAATCCGTATGCATCGGCACTGCGCGGCTCTAATCCGATCGCCTTCGTCAGATCTTGAACGGCACGTTCGAAATCGCCCGACTCGCCGTACGCGGCCCCGCGCCCAACCAGCGCCGCAGCCAGATTCGGATTGATGCGCAACGCCTCGCCGAATGCCTCGATCGCAGCGCTGTACCGGTGCAGGGACAAGTTCGATTGAGCCCGTCCCATCCACGAAGCCGCATCGCTCGGGTCGATCGTCGAAGCTTGGGAATAGCTCTCGGCAGCCTTATCGAACAGGCCCAGTCGCGCCATCGCCTCCGCGCGCGCGTTGTAGATGGCCGCACTCGTGCCACCCATCGCCAGCACGCGATCGTAATCGTTCACCGCGCTCTTCCAATCGCCCACTTGGCGGTACGCTTCGGCGCGCAACTTATAGATGTCGAGCGAAGGCCCGCGATACTCCAGCGCCCACGTCAGGTCGCGAACCGCATCGGCGTATTTGCCTGCCGCATATTCCGATTTCGCGTGCGCCAGCAAGCGCTCCACCCGCGAATCCACGGCCGGTTTGCGCTGCGCTGCACCCACGGCAGAGGCGAAGGCGAGCGACGCCGCCATCACCAGAACCCACGATTTCAGCATCGATTTCCTTCAGTATACGTTTGCACGCGCGTGCTGCTACGCTGAGATTGCTCCTGCCACTCGCGTCCTCCATGCAGCGCGATACTCTCCTCGATTACTTCTCCGATCTCAGAGCCCACGACGCGCCATTTCTGATCGACGACGACGGGTTTCGCAGCTCCACTCGCAGCTACTCCGAGGTGGGCCGCGCTGCCCGCGCCTTCGCCGCCCGCCTTCAAACCGCGGGCCTGCGCAAAGGCGATCGCGTCATCGTCTGGAGCGAGAATCGCTCGGAATGGGTCGTCGCCTTGTGGGGCTGTTTGCTCGCCGGCGCCGTCCTGGTGCCCATCGATTCCCGCGCATCCTTCGAAATGCTCGCGCGCATTCGGGACAAGGTGGAGGCGCGCATCGTCCTGCTCGGCAACGAAGTGAAGTATTCGGGCGGCGGTCCCCCCGTCTGGCTTCTTAGCGAAATCGAATGGGACGGCGCCGCGCAGCCCACCCCCGTTCCAGTCACCCGCGACGACTTGGCCGAAATCATCTTCACCTCCGGCGCTACCTCCGATCCCAAAGGCGTGCTCATTTCACACCGAAACATTTTAGCCAATATTGTTCCGGTCGAACGCGAGGTGTCGAAGTATCGCCGCTACGGCAGGCCTTTCTTCCCCATCCGGTTCCTGAACATGTTGCCGCTGAGCCATATGTTCGGACAGGCGATGGCGACCTTCATCCCGCCCATGCTGCCCGGCATCGCCGTCTTCATGCGCGGCTACAACCCGGCCGCCATTGCGAGCCAGATCCGCAAGCGCCGCATCTCCGTGCTGGTCTCTGTGCCGCGCATTCTCGAAATTCTGCGCGACGACGTGCTGCGCCGCTTTCCCGAAACCTCCCAGGATCCGGGCCGTATTCATTGGGTGCGCCGCTGGTGGCGCTACCGTCGCGTGCATCGATACTTTGGTTGGAAGTTCTGGGCTTTTATCGCGGGCGCAGCTCCTCTGGCCGCCGATGTCGAGGAGTTCTGGTCGCGCTTGGGCTACGTCATCATCCAAGGCTACGGCCTCACGGAAACCGCGCCTATCGTAACGCTGAACCATCCGTTTCACGCACGCAAAGGTTCCGTTGGCCAGCCGATCGCCGGAGTGGAAGTGAAGATTGCGCCCGACGGCGAAATCCTCGTGCGTGGCGACAACGTCACCAGGGGATACTTCGGCGGCGGCGAGCAGGACACCGCGCTCGATCCCGAAGGCTGGCTGCACACCGGCGACATCGGCGAGTTGGACTCCGGGCGGCGGCTCACCATTCGCGGCCGCAAAAAGGAAATGATCGTCACGCCCGAAGGTCTCAACATCTTCCCCGAGGATGTCGAGCGCGTCCTGAACCGGATTGCCGGCGTGCGCGACTCGGCCGTCATCGGGACCGATCGAGTGCATGCCGTCCTCGTGTTGGAAGATGCTGCCTCCTCCGTCGAACCGATCGTGCGCCAAGCCAATTCAAACCTCGAAGAACACCAGCGCATTCGCGAAGTCAGCGTATGGCCCGCCGCCGAGCTGCCCCGGACCGAGGGCACGGGTAAGCTCAAACGCCACGAGATCGCGCGCCGCACCCAGGACGGCGCAACTGGGAGGACCGGCGCGGCTCCCACGAGTTCCGCGCTCGAAATCCTACAGCGATACGCCGGCGGCCGCTCGGTCTCACCAGAGACAACGCTCGATGACCTCGGACTGAGTTCGCTCGAACGCGTTGGCCTCATGTTGGAACTCGACATCGACGAGCCGCAATTCACAGGGGCGCGCACCGCCGGCGATCTGCTGCGTTCGGCGTCCACCGCGCAACCCTTGGCGCTCTCTCAGCCATTCGAATTCCCCCGTTGGAATCGCAGCCGGGCCGCGCAACTTCTCCGCAACATCAGCCTGGCTACGTGGATCCTGCCCATCGGTCGCATCTTCGCGTGGGTGCGCGCCGAAGGGCTCCAGAACCTGGATGGACTGGAGCCGCCCGTCATCTTCGCCCCCAATCATCAGAGCCATCTCGATGTGCCGGCCGTGCTGATGGCGCTGCCCTGGAAATGGCGGCGCCGTGTAGCTCCAGCCATGGCCAAGGAGTTCTTCGATGCGCACTTCCACCCGGAGCGCTACGGGTTCGGCAAGCGCTTCACCAACGGTTTGAATTACTATCTCTCGACGCTCTTCTTCAACGCGTTCCCTTTACCGCAACGGGAAGCGGGCGCGCTGGACACATTGCGCTATGTTGGCGAACTGGTCGAAGAGAAATGGTGCATTCTCATCTTCCCTGAGGGCAAACGGACGAACGCGGGCGAGATCTACCCGTTTCAACCAGGAGTGGGGATGATCGCTTCGAAACTCCGCGTTCCCCTCGTGCCAGTTCGTCTTTGTGGATTTGAGCGCATCCTCAATCAGTCAGCCAAAATGGCAACCCCCGGACGGGGTGTAGTCAAGTTTGGCAAGCCGCTGTACTTGACTGGCGATGATTACGCCGCCCTAGCCAGACAAGTGGAAGACGACGTCCGCGCGCTGTGATCGACTACCCCCGCCGCAAATCACCGAAGTTCAGAGCCACGCGCGTAAGCAAGTGACTTAACTCACTGAATTGTCACATTTGCTCCAATGTGCGGCTCCAACAGACTGTTCAAAGTCGCGGCGCCCATCCAGAACCGTCGCCCGCTGCGAGCCAGAGCTATTCCCTTGACGGACTAGTCTGTAGGTGTCATAATCGGAAGCGTGTGGGAGGTGGAGGTAACTGACGAGTTCGAGGGCTGGTGGAACGGCCTCGACGCCAGCGAACAAGACAGCGTAGACTTCGTCGTCGAGTTGCTCGTCAGAGAAGGGCCAATGCTGCCGTACCCGTACAGTTCTGATATTTCGGGCGCTAGGAAGTACGACATTCGAGAGCTCCGAATTCAGCATCAGGGGAAGCCGTATCGCGTCCTATATGTGTTCGATCCTCGGCGCCATGCCGTGCTCCTTATAGGAGGCGACAAGACGGGCGACAAGCGGTGGTACGAAGTGAACGTAACCCGCGCCGAAACCATCTATGCCGAGTACTTGAGAGAACTGAAGAAAGAGGGGCTGATTCCATGAAGAAGTGGAGCGAATTGCGATCCCGGATTCCTGCCGGGCGGCGAGAGGCAACGGACCGGAACGTGGCGCAGGCGTTGAAGGAAATGCCACTGCAGCGTTTGCGCGAAGCTCGTCGCCTTACCCAAAAGCAAATGGCCGAAACGATGCACATCGATCAAAGCCGCGTCTCAAAAATCGAACGTCGCACCGACGTGTACGTGAGCACCTTGAAACACTTCGTGTCCGCGCTGGGCGGCGAGCTTGAACTCGTGGCTCGCTTTCCGGATGGAAGAGTGAAAATCACGAGCTTCTCAGACGCAGAAAACGTCGGCACAGTGGAAGAATAGCCGATCCAGCCCGTTCCTCGCAGGAGAGCCGTCCTATTTTTTTCTCGCGCGGCTCGCACCTTAACAGCCGGCCGCCCCAGGAGTATCAATGCTGTACTTTGAAAGCATGCAAACACTTCCCGGCCGAACTTGTCACGGCGGCAGGATGCGACGCCGTCAATGTTTCAGTAGAGACCGGCACTGGAACTCTACCGGGAGGACAAGATCTCGCTGGGGCGTGCCGCCGAACTTTGTCATACACCGCTCGAGCAGTTCATGAACTTCGCCGGCCGGCACAACGTTCCGCTGCATTACGGCTCCGATGAACTGGGGCAGGATCGCCGAAGATCGGAAAGGCTCGGCTTGTAATTGGCGTTTCCAATTCGTCGCCGCTGATGTCTCCCGCCCGCATTGATCGACTTAACCTTCTTGCCTCATTCTACGATCGCATGCTGATCCCGCCCAAAGTACATCATGAAGTTTCGGTGGCCGGGAGAGCTCTCCCCGGAAGCGGAGGATGTGCGCCGGGCGGGCTGGATTAGAGTGGTGCCGAAGAACTCGCCTGCGGATCTCTCTTTGAACCGCGCATGATTACAGCTTCGGTAGTCCAAACCGCGCGAGGCTGTCTGCCAAGCTATCCGATTCGACATCGGACTCCTTCAGTCGGTTGCAGTTCTAATTGGACTTGTTCCGGAAGCGCCGCATCAGGGCTCGGTGATATAATCCGATTTCTTTTCGACAGCAGTTCAGGAGCAATCATGAGTTCGTTGAACTTTCGCCTTCGCACCGGCCTGTTACTGGCGCTTTCCATGACAGTGGCTCAGGCATTGACCGCAGCCCAAGTCGCGAGCCCGCAGAGAAAGACCGCGACACAAACAACCAGGAAGACCGGTGCCGACAAGGCCCCGCGTCCCGCTCCAGCGGCAGCCAACGCAGCGGCAACTACCGCACCCGGCCTGGCAATCAGCGACGTCATCAAGATGCTTGAAGCGAAGGTCTCCGAAAACATGATTGCCGCGAAAATCAGAAGGAACAACGTGGCTTTCGATCCCACTCCCGATGAACTGATCGCTCTGAAGAAAGCGGGCGCGAGTGACGGCCTGATGGACGTACTCACCGACCCGTCCAAATCTTACACGCCTCCAGCAGCCCCGTCCGCGACTCCCGTCCCCGATCCAAAACCGGCTCCAACCGCGGCAAGTGCGCCACCGACCAGCGGTCCTGCGTCACCGTTGGAAATCGGCGTGTATATAAAGAAAGGTACTGATTGGATGGAATTGCGCCCAGAAATCGTAAATTGGAAAACCGGCGGGACAATCAAGAGTCTGGCGAGTGCGGGCGTTGTCAAGAAAGACCTGAACGGCAACATCGAAGGACCGAGCAGCAGAAGTTCAGTCAAAACTCCGCTCGAAGTTTTGATCATCACGCCCGAAGGTGTCGCGGCCGAAGAGTACCAGTTTCTAAGGCTGCGCGTGAACAAAGACTACCGCGAATTTCGTTCAGTAACCGGCGGGATTCTCAATCAGCGCGGCGGCGCCATGCGCGATTTGATTCCTTTCGAGGCGAAGAAAATATCCAGCCGCAACTATCTCATCGTCGTCCCAGCCAGCATCGGAGCTGGCGAATACGGCTTCCTGCCGCCGGGTGCCGGAGGCAGTTCCACCACCAACGCGGTCTCATCGCAATACGGAAAGATGTTTACATTCCACGTGGTGGAATGAACCACTTATTGATCCATCCGTCTCTGTCAGACCTCGTTCGGAAGTCCCCGAGGGAGCGATTTGAAACCCTGCCTCTTGAATAAGTCCGTTCACCTTCCTGATCGCTTTTGAGCCCTGCCGGTGCACCATCACAAGACCCGTCTCAAGCGCCGTCGCCGCCGGCACCAGAGGCGGGTCCGCGTCCGCCATGGCCTTGGCATAAGCAGCCGCGTCGGGCTCCTCATCCAGAATGGCGATCAGCGCCCGCGCATCGACGACGATCATCGCGGCAGCCCGTTGCCGTCGTACAGCATATCGTCGGGGCTCCGCGAATCCAGTACTGGCATTGCCGCGCACTCATGGCCGGTCTCAAGCAGCCTTTTTACAACTGCCTGCCGGTTGCGCTTGTTCCGTTCGAGGCCCTCCGTGATGGCCCGATCCACGGCTTCGGTCATAGTTTCTCCCGCCGCCTGCGCCAGTTCCCGCGCTCCTTATTTACCTCTTTCTACCGTCCGGCGTCGGCCAGAGCCTTCGGGACTTGAGACCCTCCGTGGTCCATTTCCCAAAGTGCCAAAATTTTTCTTACCTCGCACCCTCAACTACTTACCGCCAAATTCGCGATCCGCCCGAACAGCCACTCACCACGCACCTGCTAAATCTGAGGCAGGAGAACAAAACCATGTCGACCGAAGCTCAACTCGAAGCCAACGCCCGCAACGCACAAGCTTCCACCGGCCCGCGCACCGACGCCGGCAAAGCCGCATCCAGCAGGAACGCCACCAAACACGGCCTGTCCGCCGCCTTCGCCGTCCTCCCCCACGAGAACCAGCAGGAGTTCGACGAGCTCATCGAAGACGTACGCGCCGAGCACCAGCCCGTCAACAATCACCAGACCTTTCTCACCCAACAGCTCGCCAAAACCTGGTGGCTGCTCGCCCGCGCCCAGCGTCTCGAAGCCAAAGCCTTTGAACACCTGGCCGGCTTCATCGAAGAACCGGAAGACGACCCCGACGCACGCATTGTCGCCGCTCTGTTCAAATCGAACCCAAGCGCGCTGACCACCCTCCAGCGTTACTCCGCCCAAGCCGAGCGGTCCTACTACAAGGCCTATCGCGAGCTCAAACTCGCCAAGCAAATTCAAAACGAAGCCAACGCCGTCCGCAAATTCGATTCATCGCCCGACCCGGTCACCGATCGCATCGTGAAAGGCCCGGTCCCAACTCACCCCGCTTACGACGAACCCGCTTGCCAGTACGGCACCCAAGCAATGAATCACCCCGCGCCCGCCGCCAGCCGCACCTGTGCGCCATAATCTTCGAATGCGACCTTCTATCGTTTTACTCGCCTGTGCGATCGTTCAAATCCTGGCGCGCGGTCAGGACACCATCGCCAAAAAGACCGAGGGCGCTCAGAAATCGGATGGCTTCTTCCCGTATTACCAGGATTCGAAAACAGGCAAGGTCTGGCTCGAAATCAGCAAGTGGGATAGCGAGTTCCTCTACCTCGAATCGCTGCCCGCTGGAATCGGCTCCAACGACATTGGACTCGATCGCGGCCAGCTTGGCGCCTCGCACATCGTGCATTTCGAACGCAGCGGACCCAAGGTCCTTCTCATCGCCAACAACTACGACTACCGCTCGGGGAGTGCGGATCCGGCGCAACGCATCGCCGTCGAAGAATCGTTCGCCCGCTCCGTGCTGTGGGGTTTCGAAGTCGCGGCCGAAGATGGAACACGCGCGCTGGTGGACGCGACCGGTTTCTTTCTCCGCGACGCCCATCACGTCACTCGAGCGCTGAAATCGCACGGCGCATACACGCTCGATCTGTCGCGTTCCGCCTTCTATCTGCCCGCGACCAAAAACTTCCCCAAAAATACTGAGGTGGAGGTCACCCTGACCTTCACAGGCGGTCCCGCCGGAGCATTCCTTCAATCCGTGACGCCCGCGTCCGACTCCGTCACGGTCCGCGAGCACCACTCGCTGATCGAACTGCCCGGCCCCGGTTACACGCCTCGCGCCTTCGATCCTCGCGCTGGTTACTTCTTCACCAGTTACGCCGATCTCACGGCCCCGCTGGGCGCTCAGCCAATGCAGCGTCTCATCGAACGCCACCGTCTTCATAAGAAGGATCCGTCGGCGCGCCTGAGCGAGCCCGTCCAGCCCATCGTCTACTATCTCGATCGCGGCGCTCCCGAGCCCATTCGCAGTGCGCTGCTCGAAGGCGCACGCTGGTGGAATCAGGCATTCGAAGCCGCCGGATACAAGGACGCCTTTCGCGTGGAGCTGATGCCCGAAGGCATGGATCCCATGGACATTCGCTATAACGTCATCCAGTGGGTTCATCGCTCCACTCGCGGCTGGTCGTACGGCGCGGCCATCAGCGATCCACGCACAGGCGAGATCATCAAGGGCAAGGTGACCCTCGGCTCGTTGCGCGCGCGCCAGGATTACCTGATCGCCGAAGCCCTGCTGGCGCCCTATACAAAAGGAACCCAAATTCCGGACGCCATGCGCGAAATGGTGCTCGCCCGCATGCGTCAGTTGGCGGCGCACGAAGTCGGCCACACACTGGGCCTCGCTCACAACTACATCGCCAGCGCGCAAAAGAACGCGTCAGTCATGGATTATCCCCATCCTGCAGTCGAGTTAGCCGCGGATGGCTCGCTCGATCTGTCCCATGCGTACAGCCGCGGCATCGGTGAGTGGGACAAAGTCGCGATTACATACGGCTATCAGGATTTCCCAGCCGGCGCGGATGAGAAGACCGCGCTCGCCCGCATCATAAAGGACGCGATGGACCGCCACCTGACGTTCCTCTCCGATCAGGACGCGCGTCCCCCGGGCAGCGCGCATCCGCAAGTTCATCTGTGGGACAACGGCCCGAATGCGGTCGACGAATTGAACCGCTGGATGGAAGTCCGCGCACGTGCCATGGCCCGTTTTTCCGAAAACAACATCCCCGAGGGCGAGCCGCTCGCCTCACTCGAAGAGACGCTCGTGCCGGTCTACTTGTCCCATCGTTATCAGGTGGAGGCCGCATCCAAGGTGTTGGGCGGCTTGTCGTACACCTACGCGTTGCGCGGCGACGGTCAAAAGCCCACCGCAAAGGTTCCCCCCGAAGAACAGCGGCGTGCATTGAAAGCGCTGCTGGCCACCATCACCCCCGATGCGCTCGCGATACCCGAGCGTTTGCTCGCCATCTTCCCGCCGCACCCGCTCGGATACGCACGCACTCGCGAATCGCTTCCCGCGCGCACCGGTCTGACCTTCGATCCCATCGCGGCCGCCGAATCCGCGGCATCCATCACCATCGCCCAAATTCTCGACCCGCAACGAGCCGCGCGCCTCGTCGAATTTCACGCGCGCGACGCCAATTCACCGGGACTCGGCGAAGTCATCGACGAGCTGATCAAAGCCACTTGGCGTCTGACGCCCGCCACTATTTATGCCGCCGAGCTGAAACGAACCGTCGATCAACTCGCCTTGTCGCAAATGATCGCGCTCGCCAACACCGACACCGCGAGCCCGCAATCGAGAGCCATCGCGGCGTTCAAACTCGAGGAGTTGAAGCACTGGATCGAACAGCGCGTTTGGACCGGTGATAGCGATCAAGCCCACGCGTTCGCCGCCGTCACTCAGATCAACCGCTTCCAGCAGGACCCGAAACAGTTCCCTGCCCCCAAGCCTGTCGCCGTACCGCCCGGTCAGCCGATCGGCGAGATGTAATCGGGGAAACACGATGTCCAGGTATAATAATGAAAGGAGTTCCCCCTCAACCTTGTCGATACGTACCTTTTTCCGCATGGCGGCCCATGTCCAAATGCTGCCCATCCTCGAGACCGGGGAAGAGACGCTGGTTGGTGGACAGGCTGTCATGGAGGGCGTAATGATGCGCGCGCCCCACAGCTATTGCGTGGCGGTCCGCAGACCGGACGGCCAGATGGTGACGGAAGAACGTCCGCTGGCGAAGGTGTCCGAGAAGCATCCGATTTTCAAGTACCCGGTGCTGCGCGGTCTGGGCACGTTGGGCCAGGCGATGGGTCTCGGTATTCGCGCGCTCCGGTTCTCCGCCAACGCCGCGCTCGACGAAGGCGATCCGGGAAAGAAGCCCACCGAACTGTCAGGTTGGGCGATGGGGCTGAACCTGCTCTTCTCGTTCGGCTTCTTCATCTTCATGTACAAGTTCCTCCCGCTGTGGCTCGCCACAAGGTTCGGTAACATCTATCATCCGGCCAGCAGCCGCATTGCGATCAACATGGTCGATGGCGTCATCCGCATCGCGATCTTCCTCGCGTTCCTGTTCCTGATTTCGCGCATGAAGGACATCCGCCGCGTCTTCGAATATCACGGCGCGGAGCATCGCGTGGTGTTCAACTATGAATCGGGCCAACCAGTATCGGTGGCCAACGCGAGCCGCTTCACGACGTACCATCCGCGTTGCGGCACCAGCTTTCTCATGGTCGTGATGGTGATCTCGATGGTGCTGTACGCGTTCATCCCCGTAGACGGTTTCGCGGCCAAATTCGCCGTGCGCATCGCGCTGCTGCCGCTCATCGCGGGGCTTAGTTACGAACTCATTCGATTTGCGGCGAAGCGGCAAGGCAGTTTCATGGCTGCGCTCACCATGCCCGGCCTCTGGCTGCAACGCATCACCACGCAGCCGCCCTCGGCCGAGCAGACCGAGGTCGCCATCATCGCCCTCGACGGCGCGATGAACCTCGAGAAATCCCAGGGCGGTCAACTCGTCATCGCCTGATTGGTTGAACATGGAATTCGCACAGAGACTCGCTTCGTCCGAGTCACGCTTTGAAGAGTTAACTCGGATGATGGCCGATCACGCCGTCATCAACGACGGCGACCAGTATCGGAAGGTGACCAAGGAACAGAGCGATTTGTCCGAGTTGGTGGGCAAGTATCGCGAGTGGAAGCGCGTCAAGCAAAACCTCGACGAAGCTCGTCCGATGCTTGCGGAAACCGACCCCGAGCTCCGGCAGATGGCGCAGGACGAACTGCAGTCGCTCGAGCCGCGGTTGGCCGAAATCGAGAGCGAGTTGACCGTTCTTTTACTGCCCAAGGATCCGAACGACGAAAAGAACGTCGTGCTCGAAATCCGCGCGGGTACAGGCGGCGATGAGGCGACTCTGTTCGCGGCCGAAATCTTACGCATGTACACGCGTTACGCCGAAGATCAACGCTGGCGCGTCGAGATCACCTCGGCGAGCGAGTCGAGCGTCGGCGGCTTGAAAGAAGTCATTGCGCTCGTCAGCGGTGATCGGGTATTCAGCCGGTTGAAATACGAGAGCGGCGTGCATCGCGTGCAGCGTGTCCCCGAAACGGAACAGCAAGGGCGTGTCCACACCTCCGCCATCACCGTTGCGATCCTTCCCGAAGCCGAAGAGGTCGACATTCAGATCGACGCGAAGGATCTGCGCATCGATACGTTCTGTTCATCCGGTCCGGGCGGCCAGTCGGTGAACACGACGTACTCGGCGGTGCGCATCACGCACCTGCCCACCGGCACCGTGGTATCGTGCCAGGACGAGAAATCGCAAATCAAGAATCGCGCCAAAGGTCTGCGCGTGTTGCGCAGCCGGTTGTACGAGATCGAACTCCAGAAGCAGCGCGAAGCCATCGGGGCCGAGCGCCGCAGCATGGTGGGTACCGGCGATCGCAGCGAGAAGATTCGAACATATAACTTCCCGCAAAACCGCGTTACCGATCACCGCATCGGCTTGACCCTGCATCAACTCGACCAGGTGATGGACGGGCGCTTGGGCATGCTGGTCGATGCACTGACCGCCTACTATCAAAGTCAGAAGTTGAAGAGCACCGGCGAGACCGCCGCCGCCTGAATCACCAGGCCGGCAAGTATCGATGCTGCTGTGCTGACGATCGCCGCCGCCCTCGAACAAGGGACGAAGCTGCTCGAAGAAGCGGCTGTCTCAGCGCCGCGTCTGACCGCTGAGGTTCTACTCGCACACGCCACCCACGGCGACCGCGCCTGGCTCTACGCGCACTCGACCGATGAACTTCGCGAGGTCTGGTGGATTCACTACGGCCGCTACCTCAACGAGCGGATGAACGGCAAGCCGACCCAGTACATCACGCGCAAACAGGAGTTCTACGGGCGCGAGTTCGTGGTCGGTCCGGGCGTGCTGATCCCGCGCCCTGAGACAGAGCATGTTGTCGAGACCGCCCTCGAAAAGCTGGCGGGCACGCGCGAGGGCGCTGTCGTAGACGTCGGCTGCGGATCGGGAGCCATCGCCATCACGGTCGCCCTCGAAGCCGGCCGCCATTGCTCGGCTACCGACATCTCGGCCGAAGCGCTACGCATCGCGGCGAAGAATCGCGACAAGCTCCACGCTCCCGTGGCTCTCGCGCAATGCGATCTGCTGTCGGCCATCGCAGATCACACGATGGCATTGGTTGTATCGAATCCGCCCTACGTCCCCGCCGTGGATCGTTCGGTATTGCAGCGCGAAGTTCGCGACTACGAACCAGCCGTCGCGCTATTCGGCGGCCCCGATGGACTCGACATCTACCGCCGCCTGATCGGCGACGCGCCGCGCGTCCTGTGCCGCGGCGGTTGGATCGTGATGGAGGTGGCGTACAACGCGGAAACAGCCGTCCGCGCGATGCTCGCCCAATCATTTAGCGATGTCGAGATGCGCACCGATCTCGCCGGTCTGCCCCGCGTTGTCGCCGCGAGATTGCCGGGATGAAGACTGCCCGAATCCAAGCTGTACAATCGTTCTCATGAGTACCGCGCGTTACGTGCGCTGGCAAGATGGAGAGACGTGGCTCGGCTATTTTGAGCAATTTCCCGACTATCTCACGCAAGGCGAATCGTTGAACGACCTCGAAGAGAACCTCCGTGACTTGTACCGCGATTTGACGAGTGGGGAGATTCCCGGCGTCCGTAGCATTGCCGAGCTTGTCGTCGGATGAAGCGTGTCGAGTTCAATTGGCTGAATTGCGCACCTACTTCCACGTGGACATGGACGCGTTCTTCGTCTCCGTCGAGGAACTGTTCGACCCATCCCTAAAAGGCAAACCGGTCGTCGTAGGCGGGAAGTCGGACCAGCGTGGCGTGGTCTCCGCGGCTTCCTACGCGGCCCGCAAGTTCGGTGTGCACTCGGCCATGCCGCTACGCACCGCGTACAAGCACTGCCCCCAAGCGATCTTCGTCGAAGGACACCCCGAGCGATATCGCGAATACTCGGGGAAGGTGTACCAGGTATTGCGACGGTTTTCGCCGCAAGTGCAGATGGCTTCCATCGACGAAGCCTATCTCGATCTGACGGGCACCGAAAGGCTGCATGGGCCGCCGCTAATGGCCGCGCACAAGCTGCACCAGGAGATGAAGTCAACGACGCAATTGAACTGCTCGATCGGAATCGCGACTACGCAGATGGTAGCGAAAGTCGCCTCCGATCAGGCCAAGCCGAACGGCGTCTTATGGGTTTACCCCGGACTGGAAGCCGAGTATCTGGCGCCGCTCGATATCCGAAAGATTCCGGGCGTCGGCAAAGCGGGCGAGCAGCGGTTGGCCGAGTGCGGAATCCGCAAGGTCGGCGATCTCGCGAAGCTCGACGCGGCGCTGCTCGAACGCAAGTTCGGCAAATGGGGACTGGCGCTCGCCGGCAAGTCGCGCGGCCTCGATGCCGGTGCGTGGTTCGATCGCGAGATCGGCGAGCGCGAGGATCCGAAGTCGATCAGCCACGAGCATACATTTAATCAGGACACGGCGGATCAAGGCGCGCTCGAGTCCATGCTGGCGCGGCTGTCGGAGATGGTGGCGCGGCGTCTGCGCGAGCACTCGTTGTTTACCCGCACCGTGCAGTTGAAACTACGGTACTCCGATTTCACGACCTACACTCGCGCACATACGCTCGACCATGGCACGCAACTCGACATCGAGGTGCTCGAAGCAGTGCGCCAGTTATTCCGCTATGCGTGGGACCGGCGCGCAGTTCGATTGTTGGGTGTTCATGCCGGCTCGCTCGAGCGCGATGAAGGACAGTTGAACCTACTCGACGAAGGACGCGCCGAACGGTGGCGCAAAGCTCTGACCGCGGCGGATCGTATGCGCGACCGCTTCGGAGAAAGCAGCGTATCGATGGGCGCCGGACTGAGCGCGCGATTCCGGGAACGGGTTCACGAGAACCCCGCCGGGCTCCCCGGCAAGCGTCCAGGCGACGACGACGACTAATACACGCGCTGAAGCCGCTCGTCCGTTTTACGCACCTTGCGGAGGCCCTCCGCCGAATACGCATCGTGCTCAGTGAAGAGGAACCGGTGCAGCTCTGTCATCGTGTGCACCCGCTCGATCACCTTCCGTAGACGCTCTACCCCAGCACGCTCGTGCGCGCGCCGGAATTGCAAGACCTCATCAGGCATCCCCACATCGTCCACCGTGTCGAACTCGAGCAAGTAGCCGCGCTCAGGGGCCAGCGCGAACACCCACCGGAAGATCGCCTTAGTTCGCACCATGTGGAATGCCGAGTTCACGATCAGCAACCGGCGCCACTCGCGCAAGTCAGTGTGAATCGTTCGAGCGAAGAACGCGTTGCCGATCGTGTCCCACGACCCCATCTCCATCAGAATCGAATCGGGCTCGACGCCGCGATGCAACAAGTAGCGCGCGCCTGCAGACGCCTCCATCATAGTCGCCGGCTTGTGTACCGTTCCGGCGCTGAGACACAGAATGGGCTGATCGGCGCGCAGTTCGAGCGCGCGGTCGAAGCGGCTGCGTGCCCATGGCGGAAGTGTACCGTCCGGGCGCACACCCCCGCCCGGAACAATGATGAGCTCGTGCAACGGAAACAGCGCCTACATCTTATAGCGCCCGAGATCCTCGTCATTGAGATTCTCGAGCCACTTGCGCATCTCTTCGTTGCTCACTTTGTCGCTGACCGAAGCGGCCGTCTTGGACGACTTCAACACCGAATCGTCCACGTAGATCGGGCAGTCCAGGCGCAGAGCCAAGGCCAGCGCATCGCTCGGACGCGAATCTACGCTGATCAACTCGCCGCCTTTGTCCAACCAGATCACCGCGTAGAACGTATCGTCCTTCAGCTCGTTCACGACCACTTTGCGGATCCCCATCTCCATCCCGAGCAGCAGAATCTTGATCAGGTCGTGCGTCATCGGGCGCGGAGTCGACACCTTCTCGATTTCCAGAGCGATCGCGTTTGCCTCGTAGATGCCGACCCAAATCGGTAAAATGGCGTTTCCCCCGAGATCCTTCAAGACCACGATCGGCATATTGGTGACCGGGTCCATCATCAGACCCCGGATCTTCATTTCGACTTCCATATCACCCCTCTTGTACCGCCTCCACTGGCCTTTAGTTTACGCTTTCACCGGCCAGCGAGTTGGGACCGGCGCGCTTGACCTCGACATCCATATACGCGCCCAGCAACGATTCCCCGCTCTCGCGCGGCCGGATGAAATTCAGCGTCTTGTTCTGCGATGTGCGCCCGATCCATTGACCGGTCGCCTTGTTGAAACCTTCGACCAGCACCTGCTGGACCGTGCCGACCGCGCGCGCGTTGTTCCGAATCTGAATCGCGCGCTGCCTCTCCTGCACGACCGTCAGACGCCGGCCTTTCTCGTCTTCACTCAAATGATCGTCATACTGCAACGCCGGCGTGTTCGGCCGCCGCGAGTACTTGAAGCTGAACACCGAGTCGTACTCCACCTGATCGAGTAGCGACAGCGTCTGCTCGAAGTCTTCATCGGTCTCGCCGGGGAAGCCGGTGATGATATCCGTGGTGATCGCGATGTTGCGCGCGGAGTTCTTCATCCACTCGATCCGGCGCATGTACTCGTCGCGCGTGTACTGGCGTTGCATGCGTCCCAGCAGCCGCGTGGAACCGGACTGCACGGGCAGATGGACATGGTTGCAGAGCACGTCCGATTCGTCCATCGCGTCGATGATGTCTTTCCCGAAATCGCGCGGATGCGAAGTGGTGAAGCGCACACGGCGAATGCCCGGCACCGCGGCCATCTCACGCAGAAGGTGCGCGAAGTTCCAACCGGCGGGCGACGGATCGCGATAGCTGTTGACGTTCTGCCCCAGCAATTGGATCTCGGTGTAGCCCGCCGCGGCCAGCGACTCCGCCTCTTTCACAATGCCCGCGCCCACGCGGCTGCGCTCCGGCCCGCGCGTGAACGGGACCACGCAGTACGCGCACGACTTGTTACAGCCTTCGATAATGGTGATGTAAGCGCGATGCGGATTGTCGCGGCGGGCGAAAGGCGTCTCGAAGCTGTCCTCGGTGTCGAGACTCAGCCCGGTTACGTGCCGGTTGCCATGTTCGAGCTGAACCAGCATCTGCGGCAGTTGGTTGTAACTCGCCGATCCGCACACCAGCCCGACATGCGGCGCCTTGTCGAACACGCGCTCGCCTTCCTGCTGCGCAACACATCCCAACACGCCGAACACTTTGCCGTGTCCGTGATCTTTCTTGAACTGCTGCAGTCGGCTGAACACCTTCTGCTCAGCTTTGTCGCGGATGCTGCACGTGTTGTACAACACGAGGTCAGCGGACTCGGGCGTCTCGACCTGCGAGTAGCCTTCTGAAGCCAAGGTGCCGATCACCTTTTCGGAATCGTGTACGTTCATCTGACAGCCGAACGTCTCGATGTAGAAGGTTTTCATGCGTGTCTTTCCAGGTTAGCTCGAAGTTAGCGTGCAGCCGGTGTTGCCGTGCCGAGCCCGACCATCACAACGCCGGCCAGTATCAATCCGACGCCGGCGAATTTAACGGCGGTCAGGCGTTCGCCGAAGAACAGGCGGGACCAGAGGAGAGTCCAAACATAGCCCAGCGACACCATCGGATAAAGAACACTCAACTCCCCTTCACGTAATCCGAGCACGAAGAATATCGACGATATACAGAAGAAGAATACCCCGGCAGCCAGTTGCCAATTGCGCAACAAGCTCCGCAACTCGAATTTGATGCGCGTCGCGCCGGCCTTGAGAAACACCGCGCCGAACGAGCCGATGAACGAGCCGAACGACACGAGCGCCATGGAACTAACTGGCGTCGCCATCAGGAACCTGCCCGTCCGAGTAGCGCGACTCCAGCGACGATCACAACGACACCGGCGATTCGCAAAGGGTTCAACACCTCATGGAACACGAGTACCGACAAAATGGCGACCCAGACATAAGTCAGAGCGATCACGGGATAGAGCAGCGATAGCTCACCGTGCCGAAGCGCAATCACCAGGAGCACCGTGCTGATCCCATAAAGCGCGTAACCCGCCACGAGTTTCGCGCTCGCCGCCATGGCGAGCAGGTTGGGCAGGACACCATGCACGTGCGGCAAAGTATTCGCGCCAGCCTTGATCAACATCTGAGCTGCAGCGCCGAAGACGGTGCAACTGAGAACGAGCAGGATCGAACGCTGCCGCGCGGTGAGGCCGGCGGCCAGCGCCCGCGGGCTACGACTTGCCAGCAGCCTTCGCTCCCGCCGCGGCTGCCGCGCCCGTTCCCATCTTCTCGATCTCACTGAAGTACACGCGGCGATTCTCGTCCATCGCTTTGTTGGACAGCATGACCGCGATCGAATCCGCCATCCCGACTTCGAGATCGGCGCGCGGCCGCTTCCCGTCGCGGCAGTTGGTAAAGAAGGAGATCAGTTCGGTGTCGACGGGATTCGTGTCCTCCTCCTGCACCATCACGCCCTTGGAGTACAACCACCGCCGGGCGAACTTCATTTCCTTCTCGATGAAGCTGTCGTTTTTGCTGAAGCTCAGATCGTCGAACATCAGGGGCACCGGGCGGCTCGCGCCTCCCGCCACCATCGTTGCGCCGGCGACGGCTGCCTCTTTCTTCGCGCCCGCTTGGACCGTGCTTTCCTTCGGAGGCTCACGATACCACCAAGCCACTGCGTGATGCACATCCTCGCCAACGGTAAGGTGAATCGTACCTTCGGTGCCCATGATGATCTCACCCATCTCGGAGCGGCCGGCGTTGAACAACGCCAAATGCTGGTTGGTGCTGATCCCCGACCACGTCAGTTGCTGGCCCTTGGGGTAGTGATAGATGAGTTGGACGTTGTCGTAGACATTGCGTCCATCGCGGAGATCGTTCAGGCTGCCATAACCCATCACCCAATCGGGCGACGACCCGAACATCCAATCCGCAACATCGACCTGGTGCGATGTCAGCTCAGCCACCAAGCCGCCGGAATACTTGCGGTACAGCCGCCAGTTAGCGGGATTGGTGTCGCCGCCGGGCTTCATCGTCCATAGAGAACTGGGCTTGTTCACCATGTTGCGATGCCACTGCGCGTGAATGTACTTCACCTGTCCGAGCACGCCCTTGTCCACCATGTCCTTCACGGTCTGGTAGAACTTGCTGTAGCGCCGCTGCAAACCCGTCTGCAAAATCTGCTGTGGATGCTGCGCGACCAGCGCGCGGAGACCGTGCACTTCCTCGGGTTTGAATACGAGCGCCTTCTCGCAGAATACGTGTTTGCCCGCCTGCAGGGCATCGCTGGTAATCGGATAATGCATGAACAGCGGCGTGGTGACGAAGACCGCTTCGACATCCTTCTGCGCCAGCAACTCGCGGTAGTCCTTGAATCGCTTCGGGCTGCCGCCGATGGTCTTCACGCCCTTGTCGAGCGCTTCGTCTTTCAGATCACACAATGCCACGCACCGGCCGTTGTCGATCGAGGCAAGGTGTTTCAACAGGTAGGAACCACGGCTGCCGGTACCGATCATGCCGAACTGCACCTGGTCGTTGGCGGCCTTCACAGTCTGAATCGCGGGGAAACCGTCGATCCGGGATATCGCGGCCGCCGCGACACCCGCGGCGCCGGCCATTTTTACGACATCGCGCCGGGTCAGATCATCGTTGCTGGGCATTGTGCGGGGATCTCCTTCGAGGGTATACCTTCGAGTCTATCGAGTCCGGCCCGCGATTTCAAATTAGGATCGAGGGCGCAGTTCGGCCTGAGGCTTGCATAGCATCGATTCAGTCTTTTTATTGACCGCCAGTCAGGATTCTGCAACAATCGCTGATATCCCAACCCGGATCAAGCCTTCGCTCGGGGTGTATTTACTATGAAAACATTCTTGTCAGTTTTGCTTTTGGCCGCCTCATTCACGTTTGGGGCCGCGGCCCAGGACGCGACAGGACGCGTGGTCGGGACCGTAACCGATCCTTCGGGAGCGATCGTGGTGGGCGCGAAAGTCTTGGTCACCGAGGTTGCAACAGGCGTCACCCGCGACACCGTGACGGGCAACGACGGAGTATTTCAGGTCCTCCAGGTTCCTATCGGGAATTACAAGGTTGCGGTCGAAGCTCCCGGCTTCCGGCGTGTGGTAACCAGCGATTCCCCTTTGCGCATCAATGAGAGCCTGCGCGTCGACGTGAAGTTGGAGGTTGGCGCCACCACCGACGTGGTTCAAGTTGAGGCCGACGCCACGGGCGTGGAGACGATCAACGCTACGCTCGGCAGTTCGGTAACCAGCCGGCCCATCGTGGAGATGCCGCTGAATGGACGCAACGTTCTGCAACTCGCGCTACTGCAACCAGGCGTGATTCCTTCCAACGCAGGCGGCGCGGGAACCTTCAGTATTGCGGGCGGGCGTCAGGATTCGGTGACGTATCTACTCGACGGCGGAGTCAATAACAACCTGCTGGACAACAGCGCAGTAGTGAACCCGAACCCCGATACCATTCAGGAATTCCGCATTCTGACGAGTAACTACAACGCCGAGTACGGCCGCAACGCCGGCGGCGTCGTAAGTGTGGTCACCAAGTCGGGCACCAATCAATTGCATGGCACCGTGTACGACTTTTTGCGCAACGACGCCCTCAACGCGAATGCTTTCTTTAACAACGCGAACGGGCTGCCCAAAGACATTCTGAAGCGCAACCAGTTCGGCGGCACGGTTGGCGGCCCGGTGGTGCTTCCCAAGATCATTAACGGCAAGGACAAGTTCTTCTTCTTCTTCGGTTATCAAGGCCAGCGGCTCTCGGCGCTCAACACAACCTCGAAGATTACAACATTCACACCCGCGGAGTTGAATGGAGACTTCTCGCATACTGTTAACGGCGGTCCCGACCCGAACGTCGCCAAGTACCTCCAAGCGAATCCGTACTTTCAACCGAACCCCGCGCTGGCCGCTCAGGCGATCATTGACCCGAGCCGGATCAATTCCATCGCGACAAGTTACATCAAGGCCGGTTTGCTTCCTTCATCCACCAACGGGTTCCTGGTATCTCAAGGCTCGCAAAAGAATGACTACAACGAGTTCACGGGTAAGACCGACTATTACATAACGAGCAGCGATCATTTGGCAGTCACGTTGACCTCGAACCGCCTCACCACGCTCACGCCATTCTCTTCGGCGAACGTCCCCGGCTATCCGATCACGGGAGACTCAAACCGCTACTTCGGTTCAGCCACGTACACCAAGACACTGAATCCGTCGATGATTAACGAATTCCGTTTCACGGCGCAACGCAACAATGGCCTGCAGGCCGTGCCCGGAAGAAAGGCCCCGTTAGCCAACGATCTCGGAATCGCAATCACGCCGGACAATCCGACCGGTCCGCCGCGGCTCTCGTTTGCCAGCGGAGCTACGGTGGGCTTCAGCCCCCAGGGCCCCACCAACCTGATCGACAACACCTATACCTGGAATGACGTGTTCACATGGGTGAAGGGCAAGCACACACAGAAGATGGGATTCTGGTACACCCCATATCAGAACAATACCAAGTACGACTTCTACGTCAACGGCACGTTCTACTTCAGTGGAACGACGGCAAACGGCGGGATCGGAACTTCCAATGACCGTGCGGACTTTTTATTGGGACTGCCAGATGAGTTCCTGCAATACGGCGAGGCTCCGAGCAACATCCGGAGTCACAATCTCGGCTTCTTCTGGCAGGATGAATGGCGTGTCAAGCGTAACTTGACCTTGACTTTCGGACTGCGTTACGAATACAGCTCTCCCAAGCTTGACTTGCAGGGCCGATCGTTCTCACTGGCGCTGGGTCAGCAATCGACGCGCTTCCCCAACGCGCCACTCGGTCTCCTGTTCCCCGGTGACAAAGGCGCGCCTGCCGGATCTAACTTCCCCGATAAGAACGATTGGGGTCCGCGATTCGGCTTCGCGTATAGCCCAGGCAACTCGGGCAAAACCAGTATCCGCGGCGGGTTCGGCGTCTTTTACGATGTGCTGAAAGCCGAGGACAACTTGCAGTACAACGGCCAAGCCCCGTTCTTTGGTTTTGCGGATCTGCTGTTCGACCCCATCACGACCCAGGGGGCAACCAATTACCTATCCAACCCTTTTACCGCCGCTGGTCAAGCCAATCCCTTCCCGTCGAGAACGCCTGCCAAAAATATCGATTTCGGCGCGAGCGGGTTCCTACCGTTCGGTGGAAGCGCGGTCTATTTCGTCGATCCGCATTTGCGCACGCCTTACATTTATCAGTACAACCTGAGTGTCCAGCGCGAACTGGTCAAGAATATGGTTGCCGAAGTCGCCTATGTCGGCTCCGACTCGCATAAACTGACCGGTTTGGTGGATACCAACCCGTTTATCCTGGGTACGACCAAGCGGATTTTCAACGCTCAACCGGGCGTTCAATCCTCCTCTTCATTCAGCTATCTCGACACGTTCACGAACGTGGGTTCTGCAAACTACAACAGCATGCAGGCGAGCTTGACCAAGCGGCCGGGCGAGACGCATTTCCTGGGTACGACCTACTTTACCTTGTCCTGGACTTACGGTCACTCCATCGATAACGCTTCCGGCTACCGCACGGGAAGCGGCCGCGTCCCGTATTACAACTGGAATCAGTTCCGTGCCGACTCCGATTTCGACCTGCGGCATTACGTGGTGTTCAGCGGTGGCTGGGATCTGCCGTACAGCCGCTCCTGGTCGCGTGGCGCGCGTCTCCTGGCGGGCGGATGGACATTATCACCGATCGCCACTTTCCGGACAGGCGACGTTCTGGATATCCGCGGCTTTATCAGCCGCTCGCGCACTCGCACTGGCCCATCGGCGGCAGGCGATCCAAACCTGGTTCACCCGAACCTGGTCGCCCCGGTGCAGTATTTCGATCCGCACAGGGTGAACACGTTCAACAACCACACAGGGAACTTCTATTTGGATCCGAGCGCCTTCTCTTCGGCGGCGTTCTCGGCTCCCGGATTCGATCCGGTCAACAATCCGTCTCAACGGACCTACGGCACACTGGGCCGCAATTCGATGCGCGGACCGTCGCGCACGAACCTCGATCTGTCGCTCGCCAAAAAGATGCTCTTCACCGAACGCTTCAATGCCGAGCTCCGCGGCGACTTCTTCAATATCTTTAATCACGCGGAGTTCAGCGATCCGTCAACGACCTTCACCAGCGGCACGTTCGGACAAATCTCATCCACGGCCGATCCGCGGATCATTCAGGTTTCCCTGCGCGTCAGTTTCTGACGTAGAGGTCATATGAAGTGAGAGGCGAGGACGGCATCGTTCTCGCCTCTTTCTCGACGTCTGGCGTCCAAGCGGGCGTGCTGCTGCCGGTGGGTAGGCCCGAGATCGACGACGTGACGTTATGAGTTTTCGGTGGGCGCCGGCCCTTCCATACGGCTGCACTGAGCTGCAACCCACCCATGCCGCGCGCCGTCGATTCAAGTAGGCGGCGCTACAGCCGCGTTGCCACACTTGTTGATGTTATACGGCTCATACGGGATAATCGGATTAGTGCCGCGTCCGCGCGCTATTCCGAACTGGCGAATTTCGATGGCCATGGTGGCCATCGTGTGCAGCCTTGTGCTGACCGCTGTAGCGCTGACGCCGTACCACGGCCACCAACAGCAACACTGCGACGTCTGCGTCTCCGCCCATCTCGCACTGCATCCGGCGGTCTCAGTCGTCACCGTTGCGTCGCCAATTATCACCGTTTGGCAGCCGGCTCCGGTTGTTACCGCGATTCCTGCTGAGGTCGATTCCGGCCCTACCAGCTCGCGCGCTCCTCCTATGAAATCCTCGTTACCAATTTGAATGACTCTTGTTGACTTGATTAGCGAGGATTCCGTTGAAACTCCTGCCTATTTCAGTAATCGTAGCTGTATGTTCCGTCTCCGCCTACTCCGCGATTGAGCCCCCACAGGCGTCCAGTGGCAACGCTGGGACCGTAGAGGTGACAGTGAGCGATCAGACCGGCGCGGTGATCGCGAATGCGACCGCCAAGATGGAGAATCGCGCCTCGCGATTTCTGCGCGAGATGAAGACGGATGCAAACGGAATCGCGCGATTTTCCAGCGTGCCGCCCAATCCGTATCACGTCGAAGTGTCATTGCCGGGATTTCAAACGCAACGCCAGGACGTAAACATCAGGACCTCTGTCCCGGTCACTGTCAAGTTCGCCATGCCCATCCTGGAAGAGAAAGAGAGTGTGGATGTTCATTCGGACGCGACCGACCTGATCGAGAGCGTTCCCACTGCGCACGTCGATATCGATCGCGAGTTGTTTTCGAAGCTCCCGCGACAAACCCCGGCGGGCGGCATGAGCGACGTCATTACGCTCGCCTCGCCCGGTGTCGTGGCCGACTCGAATGGCTTCTTTCACCCGTTGGGAGACCACGCCGAAACCGGATTCTCCGTGGATAATCAGCCGATCAGCGACCAGCAAAGCAAGCAGTTCACAAACCAACTTCCATTGAACGCGATCGGGTCGTTCGAAGTGATGTCGGGCGCGGCCCCGGCCGAATATGGCGATAAGGCGAGCATGGTGGTGAGCGCCATCACGCGGTCGGGGCTGGGGGTGAAGAAGACCACGGGAAATATCACCGCATCCTACGGCTCATTCGGCACGGCCGCGGAGAATCTAGGCATCGGATTCGGAGGCGAGAAATGGGGCAACTTTCTGGTGGCCAATGTGACCCGATCAGGACGCTATTTGGACTCGCCCGAGTTTGCGGTGCTCCACGACGTGGGAAACAATCAACAGATCTTCGATCGTATGGATTGGGCGCCCAGCGAGAAAGACACGACCCACGTCAACCTGTTCTTCGGACGCTCGTGGTTTCAGATCCCGAACACGTACGATCAAGCCGCGGCAGGGCAGGATCAACGCCAGTTAGTCCGCACGGTGAACATCGCGCCGGGCTGGGTTCACTTATTCAGCCCCTCGATCGCTTTGACTGTCTCGCCATTTTATCGTGAGGATGACGTCCGTTATCGCCCCAGCCGCAATCCATTCGCCGACCTACCGGCAACGGTGGATCAGAGCCGCCAACTGCGCAACTTCGGGGTGAAGGCCGATCTTGCTTATGTGAAGGGAATTCACAATTTCAAGATCGGCACTCAAATCATGCGTTATCACTTGAATGAGACCTTCAACCTGGGTATCACGGACCCGGCATTCAATCCGGTATGTCTTGATTCCGGCAATTCGCCAGTCAGCGCTCCGGGAATCATCAAACCGGCTGCGTGCGCGGGCGCGGGCTTCCGGATCAATCCCGATTTACAGCCGGGCCTGGTCCCCTTCGATTTGAGCCGTGGCGGCCGCAGTCTCAATTATCGCGGCGTGGCGGACATCGACCAAGCCGCCTTTTTCATTCAAGACTCCTTAACGCTCGGGCATTTGACGATCATGGCCGGGCTTCGTGGAGATATTTATCGCGGACTCAGTAGCGCTGAAGGAATTCAGCCGCGCTTCGGCGTGTCTTACCTATATAAGCCGACGGCGACTGTTCTCCGCGTCTCTTATGCGCGTTTCTTCGAAACACCGTATAACGAGAACCTGATTCTTTCCAGCTCCACCGGAGTAGGCGGTCTGGCATCGAACGCGTTCGGAGCGTCCGAAGTTGCTCCTCTCCGTCCGGGCACGCGCAATCAATACAATGCCGGGCTACAACAGGGCTTGGGACGTTATCTGTCTCTGGACACCGACTATTTCTGGAAATACACCAGAAACGCGTTCGATTTTGACACTCTGTTCAATACACCGATACAATTTCCCATCGAGTGGCGTAAGTCAAAAATCGATGGCGTGTCGGCGCGGCTGAACCTTGCGCCGATCCATGGACTGAGTGCGTTTCTGGTGCTGGGCCATACGCGCGCGCGCTTCTTCGGACCGGAGAATGGCGGAATCATTTTCAACTCGCCGGTGGAGACGAGCGTGTTCCGCATCGATCATGACCAGGCGTTCCAGCAGACAACGCAGGCCCGCTATCAACATGGGAAAGAGGGGGCTTGGATCGCGTTCACGTGGCGCTACGACAGCGGGGGCGTGGCAGGCGCGGTGAGCAATCGAGCCGACGCTTTAGGTCTCACCGCCTTTGAACAGACGACAATCGGATTGTATTGCGGGAGCCAGATCGCCCGTCCCGGTGCAGCTTTGACTTCGTGTGCGCCGAACCAGAGCTTTGGAGCGAAACTGGTCCGCATACCACCGGAAGGGACGGCAAACCCGGACACCAATCCTCCACGCGTTTCGCCGCGCAACTTGTTTGACCTGGCGGTCGGCACGGACAACCTGTTTCATAAGAAAGAGGTCCCGCGGTGGACGTTGCAATTGTCGGCAATCAATCTGACGAACACGGCGGCATTGTATAACTTCCTGTCGACGTTTAGCGGGACTCATTTTGTGTCGCCGCGGAGTTATAGGGTTGAGTTGGGGTATGTGTTTTAGGGGAGCGGCAGGAGTCAGGAATTCGAGAAGACAGAAGACAGAAGACAGAAGTCAGAAGACAGAAGTCGGCCGGGGCCGACGCTGCGCGGCGTTACGTAAACTGAGCTGCGAGCAAGATGCCGCCGATGGCGTTCCGGAGAAGTCACAGGCTAGGAGGCAGAAGCCTTCTGCATTCTGTCTCCTGTCTCCTGTCTCCTGTCTCCTGTCTCCTGACTGGTCAGAATTGCGCGCTACCTGTGGTTTGGGGCTTTCGAGATCAAATCTTCAAAGCCGGCTTGATCGATCGCTCCGGAAACTACTTCGGAGCCGACCACGAAGCTTGGCGTGGCGTTAATATCCAGAGCGCTGGCCAGGTCGGTGTTCTTTGCGATGATTGCAGCTATTTCGGGCGACTCCATGTCGGCCTTCAGCTTCTTGAGATCCATGCCCAGATCCTTCGCGGTCTGCTCGATCATCGACGCATTCACCGTCGCCGTGGACGTCATCATCGCCTGATGAAAAGCCAGATACTTCCCCTGCTTCTGGGCGGCCAGCGCTGCTTTAGAAGCAATCACCGATTCAGGACCCAGGATGGGGAATTCCTTGAAGACGAGACGGACATTCGGATGGTCCGCCAGGAACTTGCTGACCGTTGGATTGACACGCTTGCAATAGCCGCAACGATAATCAAAGAACTCGACGATATTGACCTGTCCAGGATTGGCGGGCTTGGTGGCCGGCGAACTGGCGTCGTTCACCAGTTGATCTTCCCGCGCTGAGGCCGCATCTTTGGCTTTCTGTTTCTGAGCGGCGCGTTCACGCTCCTGATAGGAGCGCACCGATTCCATCAACACCTCAGGGTGCTTCAGAATGTAGTCCTTCACGATCTGCTCGATCTCCGATTTGGAAGCAGCCTGTTGACCGGCAGCGGTCGAAGACTGGAGCGCGAGGACTAAGCTGGAGAGAATGCAAAGTAGCTGCTTGTACGGCATCGCTTTCTTGAAGGTAGCATTGACCTGCGTGGCCGCGAGTTCCGCGCTGGCGCAAACGGCGGCCGACCCCCGCGTGGCGGTAATTCAGAAATCGGCGGAGGATTGGAATCGCGGCGACCTGGCAGCCTTTGTCGAGTCGTATGAAACATCGCCGGAGACAACGTTTGTGAGCGCGGCGATCACTCACGGGACCGGCGGCATTCTGGCGCGCTACCAGCGGAACTATCCGGATCGCGCGCGCATGGGAACGCTGACGTTTTCCGAGTTACAGCCGCGCACGTTGAGCGACACACTCGCCATCGTTACGGGTCGATTTACGCTCGAGCGGACCGCCGAAGCGGGCGGGCGCTCGACCGGCCTTTTTACGCTGGTGCTGCGGCGCGGCGCAAACGGTTGGCGCATCATTCACGATCACACGAGTTCCGGCAACTGACTCCGGGGAATTGAAGTACGATAACCTGCATGCGCGCGATCGTGATTCTATTTGCAGCGGCGCTGGCATTGACCGGCCAGACCGCGCCCGATTGGTCGAAGATCGAGGAGGAGACACTACGCCACTATCAGGCTTTGATACGCCTCGATACGACGAACCCTCCTGGACACGAGACGCGCGCGGTGGATTACGTAAAGCGCATTCTGGATGCGGAGGGCATTCCCAACCAGATTCTGGCGCTCGAGCCCGATCGAGCCAATCTGGTCGCGCGTTTGAAAGGCACTGGCGCAAAGAAGCCCATTCTGATCATGGGCCACACCGATACGGTTCGCGTTGACCCGGCGAAGTGGACGTTTCCGCCGTTTTCAGCGACGCGCGACGGCGGGTACGTGTACGGGCGGGGCTCTGTCGACGACAAAGATAATTTGACCGCATGTCTCATGGCCATGCTGATGTTGAAACGCATGAAGGTGCCGCTCGATCGGGACGTGATCTTTGTCGCCGAGGCGGGCGAGGAGGCGTCCACGCGGGTCGGAATCAACTTCCTGGTCGAGAAGCATTGGGACAAGATTGGCGCGGAGATTTGTCTCGCCGAGGGTGGCGGAGTAAACCGGCGCGGTGGAAAGGTTCGCTACGCGGGGGTGCAGACCGCCGAGAAGATTCCTTACGCCGTGAAGCTGATCGCGCACGGCCCGGCGGGTCATGGGTCGCGCCCTCTGCGCACGAACGCGGTGCTGCACCTGGCGCGCGCGGTGGACCGTGTTGCGAGTTGGAATCCGCCCGCGCGTTTGAACGACACGACGCGGTACTACTTCGAGCGCCTGGCGACCATCAGCTCGCCCGAGGAAGCGGCGCGTTACAACGGTGTCGGCGACGCGGCCAAGCGCGCTGCGATTGAAGAGTACTTCGCCGAGAAAGAGCCCGGGTACTACTCCGTGATGCGGACCTCGATCTCACCGACCATCATCAAAGCCGGCTATCAAGTGAACGTGATTCCGTCCGAAGCCGAGGCGACGTTGGACGTACGCGCGCTGCCCGACGAGGACATGACTGCGTTTCTGGCGCAGATCACGAAGATCGTCAACGATCCGGCGGTGGAGGTGATACGAGAGGCACGCAATACGCGGCCCAAGGCTCCAGCGTCGCGGTTGGACAACGACGCGTTTCATGCGCTCGAGAGTGCCGCGCGATCGGTATACAACACGATTACGCTGCCGACGATGAGTACCGGGGCGACGGATATGGCCTATCTGCGTGCCAAGGGCGTGCAGTGCTACGGCGTTGGTCCGGCGATCGATGAAGAGGATGGGCCGAAGGGCTTCGGCGCGCACTCCGATCAAGAGCGTCTACTCGAATCGGAGCTGCATCGTTTTGTGCGGTTTCAGTACGAGGTGGTGCATTCGCTGGCCGCGCGGAAGTGAGGGCAGTTGTCAGTTGGCAGTTGGCAGTTGGCAGTGGTCAGTTGGCACCAATTCCTTGCGCGAGACCGCGGAAAATGTCTTTGCGGTTCTCGTCAATTTTCCCGGCGGAAGGCGCGGGACCGTATTTGGCGAGCATGCCACGTCCGGTCTTGAGAGCCCTTCTAGCGGTCCAGGGTGAGTCCCTCGATCCCGGTCATGGACAGACTCTTCTCATCCGGGTACGCCATCCCGATAGTCTCAGGTGAGATGATGGAGCACATGCGGAGACGGAGTTTTCTGGCAGGCAGCCTGGCGATCGGGGCCGTGCGCGGAAGTGCTGCAACGGCGAAAATCGCCGAAATCCCAAAGCGTACCTTCGGCAAGACCGGCGAAAAACTGACAATCATCGGTCAGGCGGGCGGCCGGTTCGGCATGATCGATTTCGAGCAGGCCAAGGCGATCACGCAGCGAGCCTTCGATCTCGGGATCAACTACTTCGATACTGCGGCGCTGTATTGGAACGGGCGCTCGGAAGAGGTTTACGGCGCGGTTCTGCCGCCCCTGCGCAAAAAAGTTTTCCTGACGACCAAAGCGGCCGGGCGCACTCGTAAGGAAGCCGAAGCGCAGTTGGACGCGTCCCTACGGCGGCTCAGAACCGACTACGTCGACTTGTGGCAGATGCACCAGGTGAGCGAGATGGCTGAGGTCGACAAGATCTTCGCTCCGGGGGGCGCGGTCGAAGCATTCGAGGCTGCGAAGAAGGCGGGCAAGTGCCGGTTCATCGGCTTCACCGGCCACCACGATCCGCAGGTTCATCTCGAGATGCTCAAGCGGTACGACAAGTACGACACCATTCTCATGCCGTTGAACATGGCCGACCCGTCGTATTTGAGCTTCGAGAAACTCGTGCTGCCGGTGGCGATCGAGCGCGGGCTCGGCATTCAAGCGATGAAGAGCACGGCGAACGCGAAACTGCTACAGAGTTTCAGCGTCGCCGATTGCGTGCGCTACACACTTAGCTTGCCGGTCCACTGCCTCGCGTTGGGGTGCACCACCATTGGCCAGTTGGAAGACGACGTCCGCATCGCGCAAACGTTCCAGCCAATGGACGAGAGCGCGCGCGGGGCATTGCAGAAGCGCGCACAACGTCTGTCCGGGCCGGCGCTGGAAGATTGGAAGCGCGGAACGCAGGCCGCGTTCAACGCCCCGCGCCACACAGACGGGTAACTCTCAGGGCGGCCACGAAGTGCGCTACGGCGTTGTGGTGACGGGCTCAACGAGGAGGTGATATGAGGATTATCAAAAGGGCTGCTTTGATGCTCGCCTCAGCCTGCCTGCCAGGGTGCATCGCGTCGGCGCAACCGGTGGTCTCGGCGGTATTGAACGGCGCGTCCTATAGCGCGATCGTGTCGCCGGGCTGTTGGGTCGCCATCTTTGGCACCAACCTGGCAGCCGTCCCTGCGAGCGCACAATTGGTTCCACTACCCGACATGCTGGGCGGGGTGTCGATCAGCGTAGGTGGACTAACAGCTCCATTGCTTTATGTGTCCCCAAATCAAATCAACGCCCTCATCCCGATCGAGGTCGCGATTCCTGCGAACACCGTCGTACCACTCGTCGTTAACTCGCCGGGCGGCAGCAGCACGTACAACATCCGCCTGACTCGGGACGCCCCGGCGATCTTTACGCGGACCGGTAACGAAACCGGCCGGGCGTTCGTGTTCGACTCGAAATTCCAGACCCTCGACACGGTAGGGCCTCAGGATGTTGTCATTCTTTACGCGACGGGGCTCGGCCCGACGGACAGTTCGGGTCGAGTGGTGGACACCGTTGAGGTGTTTATCGGTGAACGAAGCGCCGAGGTGTTGTTCGCAGGCTTGGCACCGGGGCTTCCTGGCGTATATCAATTGAACGTGGTCGCGCCCGTTCCCGCGACCGACCGGGTTTATCTCCGTTCTGGAGGATGGCAGAGCAACATCGCTGACGCCGGCATCCGGAGCGGCATGAACACCGCTAACGTAAGCGGCACAATCGACGGACTGTTTCCTTCGAGCGATCCCGGATTTCCCAGCGTCCCCCAAAGGCCCTGCGTGAATGAGGATGACCCGGGTCCATGCGGTGCCAGCGGGGAGTCGTTCTCGAACATTTTGCACGCCGGCAGCTTCACGGTGGGCTTTGACATTCTGCCTTCGGCCAGTCCCTTTGATGTGGCGGCGGTAGGGGAGGCCGGCGGCGCGATTATCACTATCGACCCGAGGTCCGGCACGTATACGGCATCCATTACGACACTCACGGCAGCCGCCCGCGCGGGGGATTTCTCCAGTTCGATCAGTCGGCTTTGGGACTACGCCTCCTGCGGCCTGATCAGTGCGGTCTGCCAGCCGTTTCCGGCCAGCATTGTTCCCGCAAGCAGGATGACCCCTTACTGGGTAAGAGCTGCCCAGATGTTGCCGTTGCCGAATGCGCCGGCGACGCCGACGCCCAATGGGTTAGTGCGAGCTTCAGAGACTCTCGGCGGGTCCCGGTTTGTCATCAACGATCAAAGCCTTAGCAACCTTTCGAAATTCGGAGGGATCGTTCAGGTCCCGTACGGCCCGTTCCCGTCGCGCCTTTCGACGTTCAAGCTGTACGTCGACGGCAAGCTCGTGAGTTCGAGGGACCTGCCCTACGTGGTTGCGAACCGGGCTTTACCAGCGCCATAACTCGCTCAACGCTCCTCTTTAGAAAGACCATCGGAAATTCAACTGGCCCGTGCGCGGCGAACCAGCGGGCGGGAAGATGTGCGTGCCCGCGATTACGCCCGAGTTGGTTCCCACGGCCAGCACCGATTGGCCGTTCGGAGTCGGAGACGTCGCGGCAAGAGGCTGGCCGTAGTTCACGTGATTAATCACGTTCTGGAAGGAGATGCCGAACTGCAGTTGGCCGATGCGCTCGAAGCGGATGTTCTTTGCAAGCCCGAAGTTCACCAGCACGTAACCGGGCCCTTCGATGATGTTGCGGCCGGCGGTGCCGAACCTGCCTGAGTTCGCCGGCGGAGCGGCGAATGCGCTCGGGCTGAACCACTGCGCAAGAGTCTGCGGGTAAGTCAGCGCCGCGACCACGTCGGGACGGCCCCCGACCGTACGCGTGTTCGAAGGATCGATGCCAGAGAACTGCGGATTGAGCCAGTTGCCGCTTGCTAAGTTGATCAAAGAATTCAACTGCCATCCACCGATGATCTTGTTCCGGCCGAAGGGTAACTCGTAAATCAAGTTATTCATCCACTGATGCCGCGGAACCGAGTAGACGTTGCCACGATCGCGGCGGCGGTCAAAAGCGTTCTCGATCGTGGTGTTCAACTCGGCGTCGCCGGTGTCGTCGATTTCGCTCAGCTCCTTGGCCCAGGTCCAGGAGGAGTTGAATAACAGGCCGTGGGACATGCGCTTGAACACAGTTGTCTGGAGCGCATTGTACGAGGAGTTAGCGCCATTGTCGGCATATTGAATGTTGTTATACAAGGGATAGGGCCGCCGCGATTGCGCGAACGCAGTAGTGGATGGGGCAGGCTGGTTGATATTACGTTGATAGACAAGCTGAGTGCCTTTGGTGCCCAGATAACTGACACGGATGCCGAGGTCTTTGAATAACTCACGCTCGACGGATAGAGTGTATTCCATCGAGTAGTTATTCCGGAGATTCGGATTTATCGCGTTCAACGTAACTGCGCCGGTCGTTCCAGCGGTAGTGAACGGATTGGCGAGCGTAAAGGCGGGCGCCGCAGGACGGGCGGGATTGTTGATCGTGGTCGAGAACGAGTAAGGCCCTCCCGCCAGGAAACCTCCCGCGGACGCGGAGTAGTGTCCGTAGTAGATGCCCCAACCTCCGCGCACGACGGTTTTGGCGCTGTGGTCCACCTGATAGGAGAAGCCGAACCTGGGTGCGAAGTTGTTCTTATCGGGCCGGCGCAGGCTTTCCGGCATTCCCGCGGCGCTAGCGGTCTCTATTGGGACGTTTGCTGGGAAGTAGGGGCTGAACTGAGTCCTCGACTTATCGTTCGGCACAACAACAGCGCCGGTGGCGATGTCGAAGTTATACAGGTTGCCATCCCTGGTCCGGGCCGGGTCGCTGTACTCATAGCGCAGTCCGTAATTCAGAGTGAGCCGCGGAGTTAGCTTCCAGTCATCCTGGGCAAACAAGGCAGAATCCCAGAACCGGTAATATTGTGTCGGGAATGGATCGAGCCGAGTTACCGACGTGGGCAGGCCGAGCAGAAAGTCGGCGTAGGGAACACCGGTGTATTGGCCGGTAAAGGAGTAATTGCCGAATAAAGCGGCATTGGTGGTGAGATAGCGGTTCACAAACCAGTTGACATACTCCCCGCCGAACTTGAACGAGTGCTTGCCCAACACCCAAGAGATGTTATCCGACAGTTGCCAGTGGCCATCGTTCACCGGATTCAGCAGAATCTGAGATACCGGGCTGAAACCGGTGATATTGAAGTTAGGAATGCCTTTGATTCCAGCACGCGAGGGCAACCCTTGAATGCCTAACTGATCGAGCAACGGTTGACCCTTGAGATCGGCGTCCGATTGGGAGACAAGAATGACAACACCCGCGCGAAACTCATTGATGACATTGGGACGCAGGGTGAACACATCACCCAGGGTGAAGAAATTGACCCGGCGAATGTTGGTGGACGTTCCGACCGACTCCGGTGGCAGTTGGGTGCGCGCGCCGGGAATCCGGTAGTCGGACTTCTTCCATTGATAGCGGATGAACGCGGAGTGGCCCTCGACGAAGTTGTGATCGATACGGCCTTCGACGATGCTGTGTATCTCGGGACCGTTGTACGAGGCGCGGTAGTTGGCCGCGGTCGCGTTGGGCGAACCGAAATTCGGCGCGGGGAAGAAGAGTTGCTGCGCCTTCAGGGCCTGCGGGCTGAGGAACTGGGGCAGGAACGTGTTGCCCGAGAATGGCGAGGCATTCGGAAACGGATTGATCAGCGCCGCCGCGCCCGTGAAGTTGCCCTGCCGGTAGGCTAACGACGGCACGCTGGCCGTGATGGGCGGGAAGGGATAGGAGCGGAGTCCGCGGATGCCTTCGAAGGTGAAGAAGCCGAAGGTGCGGTTCTTGATGATCGGACCGCCGCCGCTGATCCCGTAATCGTGCAGATTGGTGAACTGCTTCGCGTTCAGAAACGAATTGCGCGCGTCGAGAAAGCTGTTGCGGACGTAATAGAAAATGTCGGCGTGATAGGCGTTCGTTCCGGCGCGCGTGACCGTAGTGATGGTAGCCTGACCACCGAACTCAGCGCGCGTGGTGGCGACGTTGGCACTGAACTCCTGCACCGATTCCATGGAGGGTTGCGAAACGGGATCGGGCAGACCGAAGTTGCCGAAGGTGGTATCGATGCCGTCAACGCGCAGTTTCACGCCATTGGCACGTCCGCCCGGAGCAAGCCAAGCCGCGCCGGAACCCACCTGTACGACTCCCGGCACGGTGAGCGGCATCACCTGCGCGGTGAGTCCGGAATCGCCCGAGTTGTTGTAGACGCTGCGCAGATTGGTGGGCAGTTCGAGAATCTGTTTGCGAGAAAGATTTTGACTCACCGCCGGAGTATCGGTCTGGAGCACGGTTGCGGCGGAATCGCTGACGGTGATCTCCGTTGCGGCGCCGGCGACCTCGAAACGTAAATCCTGACGAATGGTTTGAAACGCGGCGACGCGGAAAGGCACCGATTCGAAGACGCGGAATCCGGGAGTCTCCGCGCTGAGTTTGTAGGTGCCGGGCGGCAGATTCGGGAGGGAGTAAACGCCAGATGGGTTGGTTTCAATATTGTGTTTGACCCCGGTGTCCTGATTGGCGATTGCTACTTTGGCGTTCGGGATCGGAGCGCCACTCGGATCGATAGCGACACCCGTGACGGTGCCCAAAGGCGACTGCGCCAGCGCGCTCAAGCCGATTAGAAATAGCGAGAATACGACCCGGTTTCCCATGGTTTCCATGGTTACAAAGCCGCAACCCGGCGCGCAATCGCAGGCTGATGCTCGAGAAGAGTTATAGTAGTACGCGCATGATCAACAGGCGCGAATTGATGGCTGGGGCGGCCGCACTGGCAGGGGCGCAATCGGGAATGGCACAGGGCTCGGGGCCGAAGAACATCGTTATATCGAGCGCTAACGGCATGGCCGCAACGGCCAAGGCGATAGAGATGTTGAAGAGCGGGGCCGACACGCTGGACGCGGTTGTGGCGGGCGTGAACATTGTCGAGTTAGATCCGAACGACAACTCGGTGGGCTATGGCGGATTGCCCAATGAAGAAGGCGTCGTCGAATTGGACGCGAGCGTGATGCACGGGCCGACGCGGCGGTGCGGGGCGGTAGCGGGAATTCAAAACGTGAAGTGTCCGTCGAAGGTCGCCAAACTCGTAATGGAGCAGACCGATCACGTGATGCTGGTGGGCGAGGGCGCGTGGCGATTCGCGCAAGCGTGGGGATTTCCGAAAGAAGATCTATTGACGGAAAAGTCGCGGCTGGCGTGGATGGTCTGGAAGCAGTCGTTACGCGATGCATCGGGGCATAACAATTGGACCGACGGACTGGATGCTCCGCCGAAGAAGCCCGGCGCGCATCTGCGCAAGATGTTTCCGAAGGCCGACGACGCGATGCTCGAGTGGGCGTGGCGGGTGGCGGTGAATCCGCCGAAGGGCACGATCAACTGCCTGGCGTTGAACTCGAAAGGGGAGATGTCGGGGGTGACGACGACGAGTGGGCTGGCGTGGAAGATTCCGGGCCGCGTGGGCGATTCGCCGATCGTTGGCGCGGGCGTTTACGTGGATCAGGAAGTGGGGGGCGCGGGATCGACGGGACGGGGCGAGGAGAACATTCGAGTCGCGGGTGCGCACACGATCGTCGAGAATATGCGGCATGGCATGGCTCCGCGCGAGGCTTGTCTCGATGCGTTGAAACGGATCGCGCGCAATTACGACAACGACCAGGAGCGGCTGGCGAAGTTCGACATCAACTTTTACGCTTTGCGCAAGGACGGTGTTTACGCGGGCGCGACGCTGTGGAAGGGCCGGCAGCGCGGGGCGATGTTCGCGGTGAACGATGGCGGGGCGAGCCGTCATGAGCCGTGCGTGAACTTACTGGAGCGGTAAGTGAACCGGCGAGCTTTCGTCGGCAGTACGGCGGTGTCCTTGTCGCGCGTGATGGGCGCGAATGACCGCGTGCGTGTCGGGCTGATCGGATGCGGGGGGCGCGGGCGCTATGTCGCGCGGTACATGCGCGAAGTGCCGGGGGTCGAATTTGTCGCGTGCGCGGACGTGCATCAACCTTCGGCGGACGCGGCTCGCGAGTGGGCGGGGCCTGCGGCGAAAGCGTTTCAGGATTTCCGGCGATTGCTCGAGATGCCCGATGTCGATGCCGTGATGGTGTCAACGCCCGATCACTGGCACTCGATTGCGACGATACTGGCGTGCCAGGCGGGCAAGGATGTTTACGCGGAGAAGCCGCTGGCGCACAATGTCCGCGAAGGCCGGGCGATGGTGACGGCCGCGCGGCGATACAACCGGATCGTGCAGGTCGGCACGCAGCATCGCTCGGCGCCGCACTACGCCGAGGTCGCGCGCATCATTCAAGGCGGAGCGCTGGGCCGCGTGCATTTCGTGCGGGTGTGGAATTACTCGAACATTCTGCCCAACGGAATCGGACGCGCGCCCGACAGCGCTCCGCCGCCGGGACTTGATTGGGATATGTATTGCGGACCCGCGCCGCTGCGGCCATACAACGTCAAACGGTTCAAGGTCACGTTCCGGAATTTCTGGGACTACGCGGGTGGAACCATCACGGACTTCGGCACGCACCGGTTCGATACGGTGCATCAGATCATGGGAGTCGACCGGCCCTTGAAGGTGGCGGCGAGCGGTGGACGTTTCGAGCTGAACGACGCCGGCGAGATGCCGGATATTTTGCAGGCGACGTTCGAATATCCGGGCTTTGTGATGAGCTACGAGAGTAGTAATATCAGCGCGCACGGACTTGGGGGACGCACGCCGGGAATGCAGTATTACCATGCTGTGGGTCCCGAAGACCGGCCGCACGGAGAGGCGTTCTACGGCACGAACGGTGCGCTGTTTTGCGATCGGATCGGGTTCGAGATTTACCCGGACAATGAGAAGATTGCGCGCCGGCATGAGAACTCGAAGGACGCAGTGCCGGAGCACACGCGCAAGTTTATCGAGTCGGTGCGGAGCCGGAAGCCTTCGAATGCGGACGTGGAGATTGGACATCGCGCGACGCTGATCGGTCACTTGGGGAATATTGCGTTGAAGACCGGGGTCAAGTTGGAGTGGGATGCCGAGGGTGAGCAGTTTACGAACTCGGCGGAGGCGAACCGTTTATTGGGGCGGGAGCCGCGGGCAAAGTGGAAGCTGGTGTGAGATAGGGCGTTCGACGTCAATCGACGAGTTTAACTGGCCAGCGCGAGCTTGCGTATGTAAAGCGAGCACAGTCGCTTTGTCCCGGGTCTTGACTCTGAGCACTACGATGCCGGCATGCTGGTCGGGCGGGTACTCTCGAATGTCGGAGAAATCCAGATCCAGTGTGACCAGAACTCGCTCTTCGCTCCGTACTCGGGCCGCCAGGCTTGAATCTCCAGCACCCGACAGGTTTCATCCAATACAGTCTCTGCATCGAAGCCGGCGTGACGCAGGGTTGCGGCTGCTTCGATAGGAAGGTTCTCGTCGATCTTGAACTTCACGTGCTCACTTCGAGCGGCAGGTCCATGCTGCCTTCTCGCGCCAGTTCGGCCGCGTACGCAAGCGACGCGTCGATATCGGCCGGCTGGAGCGGCGGGTAGCTGGCTAGAATCTCAGCGCTATCTACGCCGGTAGCGATGTTGTCGAGAATCACTTAGACCATGATCCTCGTCCCACGTATGCAAGCTCTGCCGTGACACACAGCGGGGTTGACCGTTACGCGATCTCTCCAGTTTCCCATGTCTTCGATTTTACGCCCACAAAGGACAACTTCGACGCGGGCGCCGAGCCCTCTCCATGGGCGATGCGACCCAGATCGATAGTGAGCTTCATGGCCGCTATTCCGTTTTCTTTGCGGGAGCGGGCGCGGCTTCAATCTTACTCTTGCCGGCGCTTGCAGCGGGCGCTTTCCGAATCTGCGCGAAATACTGCTGCACGAAATCGCGATAGATGAGCGGAACTTCGTCGCGGGTGATCTCGCCGCCGGCTTCGGCGTGCTTGCCGGTGTTACTCGAATACGCGGTCTTGAGCTGCTGATTCCCGCCCACCACTTCCACCATCAGTTCGCCGCTGAGGTTTTGCTGGCGTTTGCCGAGGATCTCGCTGATCTTGCCCATCGCCGCCAACTGTTCGGCTTCGCGCGCGCTCTTGTCCCCGTCGTCTTTGCCGATGCCACTCTTGGCGTCTTGCGATTGACGGTCGGCGCTCTTGTCGCCGCCCTTGCCTTGGGTGCTCGAGGTCTTCTCACCCTGCGCCTGCTGCTCGCCCTGTTGATCCGGCGAACCGGAGCGATCGGAGGAGTCCGGCTTGCCCGGCGATGGCGCCCCCTTCTGCGATTGCTGACCCTTGGCGCCGCCCTTGGAATCCTTCGCCATCTGCTGGTTCTCGCCGGCCTTGGGCTGCGTCTTGAGCTTGTTCAGCAGATTCGACAGGGCGTCGCGCATGCGATCCATCATGCCCGACTTGTCGTTCTTCGAGTCGTCGGCATTCTTCTGTCCCGCGTCCTGTTTGCCCTGAGCGGCGCCATCGGCGTCCTGATCGTTCCCGTTCGGATCCTCGCTCCCCGAGGCTTTCTCACCCTTTGCCGGCGATTCCCCATCGCCCGGATCCTTTTCGCTGGCCGCGCTATTCACCTTGGCTTGCGCGTTATCGCCTGCCTCGGCGTTGGCTTCCGGCACGCTGACCGTATTCATCGCCGATTCGGGAATGGATTCCTGCTGCTTCGCTTCGTTTTCCTGCGATCCCGCATTGATGCCGAGCTTCTTCAACTGTTCTTCGATGGCGCGCTGCAACGGCGGCTTTTTCTGGGCCGTTGCTGGAACATCCTGCTTCCAAAATGTATCGAAGGCGATCTTGACGAGGGACGGCTTCAAATCGAGGCTGCGCGTCACGCCGTAGCGTATGGCGAACATGCCGAACGCTACGAGCGCGATACCGCCGACGGCGTACAGCACGCGTGGCATACGCAGCGGGAACACTTGGGCGGCGCTCAGGCTGGTGGCCATAATCTCCGCCTTGCGGCGTTGCGCCTGGACCACGGAAGGATCGCCGGCGCGCTGTCCAGTTTGATAGAAGAACGCTGTAGAAAGGGTGTCGTGCAGGTTCAGGCGATCGTCGATTATCTGAGCCAAACGGTAGCGCGAGGGGACGCGGCGCAGAGTCCGCCACAAGCCGATCGCGAGGCTGACCAGGAACAACGCCGCGAGCCAATACCAGTCCAGAATTTGCGTGCCGAGCAGCAGCAACAAGACGGCCCCCGCCAGTGCTGCGCCAAGCGCTACGCCGCTCTGCTCGGCAATGAGTTGGCCAAGCTGCCGGCGCCGCGCGGAATCCAGCAGAGCCGCCAACCCATGCGAATGATCAGTCACTGCGTTTCCCTACATCCAGTGTCCCACTACACGGCGCGCGGCGGGAACTGAGCGCGCGGCGGCCACCTTCCGGTAAAAAGACTCGCTATTCGATCACCAGGCTGACGGGCTGCTCCAAAAACTGCGGTTCCGCGCCTTTGGTGAGCACCATCAGGCGCAAACGTCCTGTTTTTACGCCGGCCGGGATCTTCACCGTCATCTGTTTTTCCGACTGCTCGACGATGACCAGCTTGACCTCCGATTTCCCATCCGTAAGGAAGACGTCGGAGACGCGACCTTTATCCAGATACTCTCCCGCGACAGTCACCGTGTCGCCGGCTTTCGCGGTATCCGGTGCGACCGTGCGCATCAACGGTGTCGGTTTCCAGCCTTCGTCTTTGGGATCCTTTGCCGCGCCCAAAACAGCGACTGCGGCAAGAGCAAGGCATGCAATAAGAGATTTGAACATCTGAAGATCCACTCCCGCCATCATTATGTGCAATCCGGTACCCACTACGAGGCCGTGCGCTCATGCGTAGTTACAGCCGACGTCCGCTATTCGGGGTGCGTGTCTTCACGCATCTGGAGTCACCTTACACAACGGTCGCAAGGTGGCGATTGTGGCTCCCCACCCACCTGCTTCTAGCGGCGCATCGCTGAACGAGAAGACGAAGGAAGTGCGCTCCAGAATGGCTCGCACGGTCGCGCGTTGAACGCCGATGCCGCGCCCGTGAATGATCCGGATCGCCGTGAAGCCGCGGGCGTGCGCTTCCTCCAGATACGCTTCGACGATGCCCTTCACGTCGCGCGGCGGGACGGTGTGCAGGTCGAATGTATCGGTGATGGGGATCTCGACGGGTTCGTCCGGATCCACCGCTATTTCACCTGAGCGCGCCGGTACTGTGCCACGGCACGCTCGTGGGCGGCGTAATCGGAGGAGAATTGGTGCGATCCTGAGCCGTCCGGCTTCGCAACAAAATACAGGTAGTTTGTTTCGGCGGGCGCCAACACCGCTTTCAACGACGCAAGACCCGGATTCGTGATCGGACCGGGGGGCAGCCCGGCGTGACGGTACGTGTTGTAAGCGTTGGTGCTGGCCAGGTCGGAGCGGTGGATCGTGCCGCGGTAACGGTCGTCGAGCATCGCCGCGTAGATCGCAGTCGGGTCGCAATCGAGCTTCATGCCGATGCGCAGCCGGTTGCTGTAGACCGATGCCACCTCCGGCCGCTCGGCGGGATTCGCAGTCTCCTTCTCTACGAGCGACGCCAGCGTCACCGTGTCGTGGGGATCGGGCGGCGGCTGGCGGTTGGCGGCCAGAGTCTTCCACTCCTTGCGGAATTGATCCACCATCTGGCGCGCCAACTGATCGGCGGTTGTGCGGCGGGTGATGCGGTACGTGGAGGGAAAGAGATAGCCCTCGAGTGTCTGCGCGGCAGGGTCAAGATCCTGTATCGAACGGTGATTGGCCGCCGCGCGCAGGAAGGCTTCGCCTTTCATGATGCCGGACCGATCGACGATCGCTACGATATCGAAGATATTGCGGCCTTCCGGCACGGTCACCTCGTAATAGAAAACGTCGCCGCGAGCGATGCGGCCGTACACATCCGGCACCGAAGCTGCTTCCGTGAAGCGGTACTCGCCGGCTTGCAGCGTCGCCGAAGGACGCATGGCGCGCGCGATCAGGAATTGCCAGGGATAGCGGATGACACCAGCCTTGGCGAGCTGATCGCCCATGGGGCGAGTGCCCGTGCCTTTTGGAAAATCGAGAAACACCTCGCCGGAGAACCCTTTGTAGGGCATATACAGCGCGGCAACGGCGAGAACGATCGCCAGCACGATCAAACCCGCCAGTATGCGAACGATCTTCACGAGGGCACGTCCTCTTGAGTGACATCGTCCGCGCGCGCGGGCAGTGAATCCAGATAGCTCTCGAGCAGAATGACGGCTGACATGCGATCCACCGCGCGAGCGCGTTTTTCGATGCCGATTCCGCTCTGGCGCAGAACACGTCCGGCCTGAACGCTGGTCCAACGCTCATCCCAAAACTTCACCGGGACACCGGTACGCTCGATCAGGCGTGCGGCGAACTCACGCGTGTACTCGGATTGGCGGCTCTCATCGCCGCTCATGTGCATCGGATTCCCCATCAGCACCAATCGAACATCGTACTCCAAAAATGTTTCGGCAAGGGAATCCAGGTCGTCGCGAATACGCGTGCGCTGGAAGGTCGCTAATCCCTGAGCAGTGATGCCCAGGGGATCGCTGACCGCCAGGCCGATTCGCCGTTTGCCAAGATCCATGGCGAGGATGCGGCCGTCCACCGGATTCACGGGACGCGTTCTGAGTGGGTGTTCGACTTCAGATGTGCATAGAAGCCGAGATCCGCGCCGGTCCACAATTTGGAGGCGAAAATTATCTGGCCGGTATGCCCGCTGAAATGCTCGACAACGTGATAGATCGCTTCGAGGACGGTCATCTCGTAGGACTGCACGTGGGTGATTTTGGTGAGACGTTGCACGGGCAGCGCGGCGATGATCGCAGCGGCGTCGCGAACGGCCGCGAGCAGGTGCTGCTTCAGTCCCGCGGGAGCAACTCCGCCGCGCGCCGCGAACTCTTCATCGCGCTTGCGGATATCGGGCTGGCCGGCGACTCCGAATCCGATCCACTGGCGCAGGTTGCCGCACAGGTGCAGAACGAGGTTGCCGGCCGCATTTTCGTTATCCGAGTTGCGGCTCCAAACCTGCTCCGGCGTGAGCGTGTCCAGGCAGGTTGCGATGTGCTCGGCCATTTGGGATAACTTGGCGGCCGAATACCGCAGGAAGATCTGTTCGGACGTCATGGTCTAATCCCAATCGATGTCGCGCTTGGGCGGGGGCTCGTTTGGATTCTCCTTGGCCTGCTTCAGGAGCTCGTCGAATTTGCGATCCAGTACGGCCTTGTGCTGTTTGTGTTCCTGCACGGATTTCTGGAAGGCGTCTTCGCGGCGGTCGGCTTCGCCTTTGAAGCGGGTGACGGCAGCTTCAAGGTCGGCCATGGTGCGTGGTTTTTCGTGCTCCTTGTGGCTGATGACGGCTTGCGTTTGGGGATCTACCTGCAGTTCGGCTTGGCAGCAGGGGCATGCGACCGTGATCAGGCCGGAGCTTTTTTTGGCCATAGACACAGGATACAGCGGTAGTGAGGTGGCGGTACGCTCGTTACGCGAAAGAGCCGGCGCCGCGGCCATAAGCGTGAACGTTTAACATAGCCGCGTCTCACCTGCGCGGCGCGTACCCGAAAGTCATCGAAACGGCGATACTGCGGCCAGCCATCAAAGTCAGGAAGTCGCCAGGCGCCGGTGCGGGAACTCGCTGTGGAGGGAGCGACGCCCACGATATTGTGCCGGTCAAACAAATGATTGATTCCCACCCGGAATTTCGTTCCGCGCAATAGCGAGGCCTGCTTGATCGTGTAATTGAAGAACAGACTCAGGACATATCGCGGGATTGCAACAGCGTGTACGCGGCGATCTGTTCTAAGCAATGCGCGCGCTTCTTCCAGGCCTATGATCGGGCGCGGCAATGTTCCTTGGGCAGAGCCGGATGTGTCGTGTGGGCGCCGATGCCGAGCGCGACGGTAACGATCGCGGCTACTGCAAAAGCCGGCCTGAGCCAGAGAGAGCGGACCGCGTGTCGGATCTCTCCAGCTTACTCACCACCGGGGCAGAATGCGTTTCCAATCCGGGTCGACGTGCTTGCGCATCTCGGCCTCGTCGTCTCGCTTGCGGTAGGGTAGTTTGCGATAGCGCTCGACGCCGCGGGCCAGTTGATCGTAATCCAGATCCACTCCCAGCCCGGGACGATCGGGAATGTGAACGAAGCCGTTCACGATGGGGACGCGCCCGCCGGACACGACTTCGTCGCGCTGGGTCTGCCAGGGATAGTGCGTGTCGCAGGCATGCGTCAATAGCGGACTCGCAGCCGCGGCGTGGGCCATCGTCATCATGCTCACTCCGAGGTGATTGTTCGAGTGCATCGACAAACCCATGCCGAGCACTTCACACAACGACGAGAGTTGCTGCTGTTTGCGGATTCCACCCCAGTAGTGCGGATCGGACAAGACAATCTGGACAGCGTCCTTGCGCCAGGCCTCGGGGACGTGGGCGAAGTTGGTCACCGCGACGTTGCTGGCGAGCGGAACAGTGTTCCCTTCGGCCAACAACAGCCGGCGCACTTCCGCCATGCCGTCCATTCCCGCGGTTGGGTCCTCCAAATATCCGCCGTTGCTCAACTCGCGCTGCAGCACGCGTCCCACTCGCACCGAAGTGTCGACGGTCCACGCCGAGTTGGGATCGATGCGCAGCGGATACTCGGAGCCGAACTCGGTGAATAGCGCTTGAATTGTCGCGATTTCCTGGTCAGGATCGAGCACGCCGCCCTTGAGTTTGATCTCGCGGAAACCATATTGGGAGATCATCTGCCTGGCTTGACGCACCATCGCCTCAGGCGTTAATCCTTCGCCATACTCATCCTCGCGAGCATCGCCGCCTGTGCCGCCGCCGCCCGCGTGTTTATAGAAAAGATAGGCCGAGAAAGGAACAGCGTCACGGGCGCGGCCGCCAACAACATCGCAGAGCGGTTTCCCTAGCGCACGCCCGATCAGATCGAGACAAGCAACTTCGATGGCAGCGAAAGCGCGTGTGCCGCGATCGGCCGGATTTTCGCCGGGCACCAGATAAGTTTGACTGCGCTCACCCGCGGTCTCGATGGCGGTCAAGTCGCGCCAGAGTTGCGTGAGTTGGAAAGGGTCCATCCCCACGACGCGCGAGCGCAGCGCTTCGAAGGTGGCTAACTGCTGGTCGCCGCCGTAAGTCTCGCTGATGCCGGTGAGCCCGTCGGTGGACCGCAATTCGAGGATGGTTCGGAGCGCGTATGGCGCGTGCAGCCCATAGGAACTGCGCAACGGCGGATCGGCCACGGCGACCGAGTGAATTCGCAAGTCAGTAATGATCACGAGCGCAAGAATTCGAGTGTATCAGTTGCCGGAGTTCAGGGATTCAAGGATGGGTTCGCTCTAAAACGCGGCGCCGGAATGGATTCAGTCTGAATTCCGAACCGGCGGTCCCGCTCGCATCATACGCATACACCGTGCTTACCCCGTCCACCGACTTCATAACTCGCCGCCCGCTGCCATCATAGGTGTACGTCGAGGTTGAAGCCCCCGGCGCCGGCTCCATCACCGTCGTCAGCCGGTTCTCTCCATCGTAGGCCAGCGCCTTGCCCGCTAGCACAAGCATGGCCAATGACACGAAAGAGTGAGCGTGGTTCCGCTCGCGGGTACAATGGAAGTCCCTCTCCATTGTTGCCGCAGCGGGTCGGACGATGGGCAGGCCGCGCATCGGCCTTCATTCGCGTTCATCTGCGGCTCTATCCGCTCAGGCCAAGTCGAATTTCTCGTGGTGCAGCGCCGGATCCCCGGTTACCAGTACGGGGCGTTTGAGAATCTCTTCTAACTCCTCGAGATATTTGTTCTGATTCGATTTCAGAACCTTCGCTACATCGGGATGAACGCGTAACATCACGTTCTGCCCTTCCACCGCGCGGGCGATTTTGTGCGCCTCCTGCAGAATCTCGCCGACAATTGTCTGCACGCTCTTTACATAACCCGCGCCCTCGCAATGCGGACACGGGGCGCAGAGCGTCCGCTCGAGACTCTGCTTGACCCGCTTGCGAGTGATCGCCACCAGGCCAAAATCGTTGAACTGGAGAATCTTGAACGGCGCGCGGTCGGAGTGCATCGCCTCTTCGAGCGCCTGCATCACCTTCTGCCGGTTCTTGCGCTCATCCATGTCGATGAAGTCGATCACGATGATGCCGCCCAAATCGCGCAGGCGAACCTGACGAACGATCTCCTTCACCGCCTCGGTGTTGGTCTTGACGATTGTGTCTTCAAGGCGGTTGGATTTGCCCACGTACTTGCCCGTATTGACGTCAATAGCCACCAGAGCCTCGGTCTGGTTGATGACGATATAGCCGCCGGACTTGAGCCACACCTTCGGGCGCAACGCTTTTTCCAGTTCAGAGCTGACTCCGAATGCATCGAACACCGGCGCCGGCCGCGTATACAACTTGACGCGCGAGACAGCGGCGGGTTGAAAGCGCTGCAGGAAGCGAAGAATGCTCTCGTAGGCGTCTTCGCTGTCCACCCAGATCGACTTGAATGCATCGTTCACCTGATCGCGCAGGATCCGCTGCACTAAGTCCAGGTCGTGATGTAGGAGTGCGGGCGCGGGGCGCTTCTCGGCCTTTTGGCGGATATCCAGCCACAAATTCGCGAGGAAATTCATGTCGCTCGCGATGTCCTCTTCGGTCTTGCCCTCGCCCGCGGTTCGAATGATGAACCCGCCGACGAGACCGGCGCGATGTTTCTGCAGAGTCTTCTTCAATCGCAGCCGTTCGTCGTCGCTGGCGATTTTGCGCGACACGCCCATGTGGTCGAGCGTAGGCATATAAACGACGTAGCGGCCCGGGAGCGCGATGTGCGACGTAATGCGCGCGCCCTTCTGGCCGAGCGGCTCCTTCGCGATCTGAACCAGAATCTCCTGCCCTTCTTTTAGCAGGTCGGTGATCGAGGGCAGCGGCCCCTTCTCAGGACGCGCGGCAGGAGCGCGTTGCTCGGCGCGGACTTCGACGGGCGGCTCCGGACGAGCTTCGATGCGCGGCTCCGGACGCGGTGGTTGTGCGGCTGGGGGACCGTCCCCTTCCGGACCGCGGCGGCGGCGCATACGGCGGCCGCCCATGCGATGCATGTAGCGGGGACCCTGTTCTCGAACGTTGGCCGACGCGGGTCCACTAGCAGCTTCGGAGGCTTCGACCGGCTCTTCGTCTTCGGGCTCCGCAACGGTCTGCGAGTGCTCGTCGTCGCCATGCACGCTGTCCAGGATCAGCGCCTGAATTTCCGGATCTTCGTCATCGCGATCCCCGGCCGCCGTCGCTTCGACGTCCGGTTCCGGAGCCGGTTCATGCTGCTCAACGGGCGCCGGCTCGGGCTCCGGCTCTTCTTCGACCTGCGGAGCCACCGCATGTTGCGGGGCGTCGGGAATGGCGTTGGCGGGCGGTTCCTCTTCGGGGTTGTCGTTTGGAATGGCCGCGAGATCGGGCGGCAGCGACGCCTCCGGTTCAGCGGCGGTCGATAAGAAGTCCTCTACTGGCGCCTCGTCCTCTTCGTCGGCTTCCGGCTCCTGCGCGGACGACGGGCTGCGATACTTGGCGAGCGATTCGCCGGGCAACACCGAAAACGAGGAGCTCTCACTCACGATGGCCGGCGCGGGCTCTTCGACGACCGGCTCACGTTCGGATTCGCCCGGAGCGTCGCCCGCAGCGGCGTATTTCGAATCGGGGAATCCGCGGCCACGATTGCGGCGGCGGCGCGAGCGGCGGCCCCGGTCCTGGCCGCGGTCGGCAGGCTGCCCCCCGGCGGTAACCGGCGGCGCGGCTGCGACGGCCTCAGCGGCATCGGCAGGCTCTTCGCTTGGTCTTACGGGCGGAGCGGGCGGAGGCTCCTCAATGCGGGCTGGCTGCGGAGCACGGGCTACAACCGGCCGTTCCTCGGGCAGCGAAATTCGATCGATGTCGTCGCCGTTCTCCTCGAAAAAGTCGGAGACATAGAGGAAGGTGTCGCGCTCGAGGCCGAGGTCGACGAAAGCGGATTGCATGCCTGGCAGCACGCGCGTCACCCGCCCTTTGTGAATGCTACCCGCCAGCGAGTATTCATTCGATCGCTGGAAATAAATCTCGACGAGCTGGTCGTCCTCGAGAATTGCCACTTTCGTCTCGTGGCGATTGGCGGAAATCACCAGTTCTTTGCTCATGCGTATGCTCCCATCGCATGGCCGGGCGGGTAAGCCGCGGGAAAAGGAAATGCGAAACTGGCCTCAACTGTTGAAGGTGGATGTACCGGCACCTTCGCAAAACCGGCCAACCGGACAGAACTGGTGATTGCCTGCGCCGCCTTAATAAGGCGAAGTCCGCGGCCACCTGCGTCACATCCGGCCGGCGAAAATCGTTGCAGAGCGCCAATCGCTGCTCTATTCTCGAAACCGCCGCCAGACCAATGCTGGTCTGAAATCTTAATTCACAAATCGCCGGAGCCGCACGTTATTCACCAGCCCCAGCATTAGAAAGATCGACAATGTATTGGACCCGCCCGAACTCATCAGCGGAAGCGGGATACCGGTCACGGGCATGCGTCCCACCACCATCCCGACGTTTACCAACACGTGAAACAGGATGAGGGCGGCAATGCCCATGCATATATACAGGCCCGCGCGGTCGGGGGCCAACTGAGCGTTCTGAACGATCTGCATCAATAACAAAAAATACAGACCTAGAATGACCACTACACCTACGAAACCGTGCTCTTCGGCAAACGCCGAGAAAATGAAATCGGTATGGGGCACCGGCAGGAACCGCAACTGAGTCTGAGTCCCCTTGGTGACGCCCTGACCCCACATGCCGCCCTGTCCGACGGCAATCTTGGACTGTATTACCTGATAACCGGAGCCCTTGGGATCCTTGGATGGATCGCGAAAACTGACCAGCCGGGCCTTCTGATAGTCTTTCAAGAAATACCAACTGACCGGGACGGCCAGGGAGATGGTCACGGCGATGATCGCGATATATTTCCACCGCAAACCCGCGAGAAAAACTCCGGCGGCGAGCACCGGAAGATAGGTGAGCGCCGTACCGAGATCGGGCTGTTTCAAAACCAGGATTAGAGGAACCCCAATCAAGCCCGCAAGCTTCAACAGTTCACCGGCCTCTAATTGCTCGTTCTTGAGTTCCGAGAGGAACCGGGCTACTAGCAAGATTATCACTAATTTGGCGAATTCCGAGACCTGCAGTTTCGCGCCTCCGACCCCGATCCAGCGCCGCGCGCCGAATACGGTCGCCGCGATCAGAAATGTCCCCAGCAGCGCCGTCACCGTGAGGCCGTATAACAGGAACACCTGCCCCATCAGCGTGTGATAATCCACCTGCGTGACGAGCCACATCAGCACCAGGCCGATGCCGATCCAGACGATCTGCTTCCACCAGCGATCCTCCCACCCCGGGGTGTCGTGAGTGGCGCTGAAAATCTGAAGAACCCCCGCCGCGCAGATGGCGAGCGCGATCAGCAGCAGCGCCCAGTCCATGTCGCGCAATGAGCGGTATTGGGCTGTCATTGCTGTGGCTCCTGATCTGTGGGGGCGGGTCCTGGAAGAACCGCGGGCACGGCAACCGGGGGCCGGGGCAACAACATCGGAGGGCCTTCCCTTCCCGCGGATTCAATGTGCTGCACGCGCGCTTTCTTGTCGAAATACGCCTTCAGAACATCGCGTACGATCGGGGCCGCGTTGGGGCCGTGCTCGCCGTTTTCGAAAAATGCGACCACGATGATCTCAGGAGCGTTGCGTGGCGCGAATCCGACGAACCAGGCGTTGTCCTTCATTCCCCGACCGGCTTTGGTGCCCTTCAAATATTGGTTAGAGGCGAGCTGCGCCGTGCCGGTCTTGCCGCAGACGTCCAAGCCGGGCAGACGTGCACGCCCACCGGTTCCCCCGTCGTTCACCACGCCCCACATTCCGTAGATCACCTTCGCGATATTGTCCTGGTTCAACGAAACCTTGCGGCCGGGCTCCGGCTTCTCCTTCACCAGATGAGGACGATGCCACACGCCGCCAACCGAGATGCCGCCGATCGCCGACGCGAGTTGGAGCGGGGTGACGATGGTCGCGCCCTGGCCGATGGCAACGGAGATGGTTTCGCCGGCATACCATTTCTGGCGCGTGGTGCGCAGTTTCCACTTCGTTGACGGAACCAGTCCTTCGGCCTCGTGCGGAAGATCGATCCCGGTTTTACGGCCCAGGCCCACAGCTTCCGCGTATTGCGCAATCCGATCGATGCCGAGCCGGTTGCCGACGTTATAGAAGAACACGTCGCACGACTGCATGATGCCCTTATGCAGATCGACAGTGCCGTGCCCGCGCTTCAAGTGGCAACTGAAATAGTGCCCGTAGAACGAAGCGCCACCGGGGCAGTGCACCTGGAAATTGTCGTCGATGACACCGGTTTCAAGACCTGCCAGAGCCATGATCGGCTTGAACGTGGATCCCGGCGCCTGCTGCGCCTGAATTGCGCGGTTGAGCAGGGGGTTGTATGGGTTGTTCGCGATTTCCTTCCAGTCGCTCGCCTTGATGCGCCCGGCAAAAACGTTAGGATCGTACGCCGGACGGCTCACCATCGCCAGCACTTCGCCGGTCCGCGGGTCGAGCGCCACCACCGCGCCGCGCTTGTCCTCCATCGCCAACTCAGCCACCGCTTGCAAATCCAGATCGAGCGTGAGCTGCAGCGTTTTGCCGGCCGTGGCCTCTTTCAAACCAACCTGCCCGTGCTCGCGCCCCAGGTTATCTACCCATACCTGGAGCTGGCCGTCGCGGCCAATCAGCGTCTCGTTGTACTGACGCTCCAAGCCTGCCTTGCCGATGATGTCGCCTTGACCGTACTTCACGAAGTCAGGTGAATTCAACTCCGGTTCGCTGACCTCGCCAACGTAGCCGATCACGTGCGCCGCCATTCCGTTGTGCGGATAGAGCCGGCGTTGAGCCTGGATCAGTTCCATCTCCGGGAAGGATCCGGCGTCGCGATGCGCCTCGACAAACGCCAGGTCAGCGGAGGTAAGCTCCTGCTTGATGATGATGGGGTCGTATTTGGGACGCGCGGTGAAACGGTTTACGCGCGCGGCGAGATCTTCGTACTCCATGCCGAGCCCCTCGGCAATCGGCGCCAGATGCTCGGTCTTGAGCATCTGCCGATTGAGAATGAGCGTGTAGGAAGAGTGGTTGTCGACGATGATGCGGCCGTCGCGATCGAGAATCTTGCCGCGCGGCGCAAGGATCGGCAGCGACTTGATGCTGTTGCGCATAGCCGCTTCGCTGTAGACGTCGGGGTTGCGGACCTGCAAGTCCCAGAAGCTCGCAATCAGAAAAACAAAGATAGCGACAGTGAGATATTGAAAGACGGCGATCTTTCCGGACGCAAATTTAGTGTCGTCCTGGAGTGAGCGTCGGGCTTCGGCGTGATGCCGGATCTGCTCCTGATCGCGTTCGGTTTCGAGCAGTTTCACAATGCTGGCGCGGTCACCTTTAGTTTATCCGAAGCGGGCTCGCGGATTGTGTGGGAGTGTAAGAGAACGATTTAAAAGCTTGACATCCGATTGCACGTGATTAGAATAGTGAAATATCCGCACAGGTATGCAGCCCTGCGACCACAAAAAGACTGAGATGCTGGCAAGGCGTGACGGCGTCGATTACGTCCGGTGTCTGGAATGCGATCAGGTCTTCGAAGCGGAAGATCTGGAACCGGTGAGCGTTTACGACGAAGAAGAACAATCCTAAAATCCCGCTATAAAACCGCTATACTTCGCATGAAGGTGCAGTGTGCCGCCCTGTCAGGCCGCGGCCGGGCTCCTGGAGATCTGAGTTTCTGACGCAGCATTTGCACGTCGACCCGCTCCGCATCGTCGCCATCGGCGGCGGAACAGGGCTCTCCACTTTACTTCGCGGTCTAAAGCGCTACTCGCTCCCGGACGGGGATCTCGAGCCGTTTGCCGAGATCACCGCGGTGGTCACTGTCACTGACGACGGAGGAAGCTCGGGCAGGTTACGCCGCGACTTCGCCATACTGCCGCCCGGCGATATCCGCAATTGCATGGTGGCCCTGTCTGAGGACGAGGCTTTGCTCTCGAAATTATTCCAGTACCGGTTTGCGAGCGGGCGCGGTTTGAAAGGCCACAGCTTCGGCAATCTTTTTCTCACCGCGCTCACCGACCTTACGGGCGATTTCGCGCAGGCCGTGAAAGTGTCGTCGGAGATTCTCGCCATTGCCGGACACATCTATCCGGCGACCGCGGCCAACGTCGCGCTGGAAGCCACCCTCGATAACGGCACCGTCGTGACCGGGGAAACGCGCATCAGCCGCAGCCGCACGCGCATCCTGTCGATCCGGCTGCGTCCTCACCCCTGCGTGCCGGTGCAGGAGACATTGGATGCGATCGCCGCGGCCGATCTGATCACGTTCGGCCCGGGCTCGCTGTTCACCAGCATCATTCCGAATGTTCTGGTGGAGGGAATTCCGCAAGCCATCGCGGCGTCGCGAGCCATTCGCGCGTACTTCTGTAACCTGATGTGGCAGCCCGGCGAGACCAACGGTCTGCTGGCTTCGGACCACGCCAAGGCGATCAACGAACACGCGGGCGTGCCGCTGATCGATTACGTCATTGTGAACAGCGCGGAGATTCGTCCGCCAATGTTGCGCAAGTACGAACGTCGCCGCGCGCGGCCTGTGGTGAACGATGTCGCAGAGATGAAAGCCGCCGGGTTCACCGTTGTCGAGGCGCCGCTGGCCAGCGAGCGTCAATTGGTGCGCCACGATCCCGACCGGGCAGCCTCGATTGCGATCCGGCTCGCCATGGAAAGCCGGGCGCGCATGCGGAGCCACAAGAAGCAACCTGCCGGGCACTGAAATTTCATGAACACGAACGTTGTTATCCTTGCCGCGGGTCTGGGCACTCGCATGAAATCGAAGCGAGCCAAGGTGCTGCATCGCGCGGGCGGCCTCACGCTGATCGAACATGCCGTGAACTCGGCGCTCGGCGTCGCGCCGGCCGATCGCATCATCGCCGTCCTGGGGCATCAGGCGGCTGAAGTGGAAGCGGTGCTGCGCAATACCGGTGTGCGTTTCGCGCTGCAGACGGAACAGAAGGGGACCGGCCACGCGGTGCAGATGTGCCGCGATCAGGCGCCCGCGGACGGACTCCTGGTGGTCACCTACGGCGATGTGCCGCTGCTTTCCGCCGCGACGCTCCGGCGTTTGGTCGAATCGCAGGCTGCCTCCGAACATGCGGCTACGGTGATCACGACGCGCCTCGCCGATCCGACGGGTTATGGACGCGTGGTGCTGGACCAACGGGGCAACGTTCGCGCGATCGTCGAGCAGAAGTCAGCGACGCCGGCGGAGTTGGCCATCGATCTCATTAACTCCGGGATCTATTGCTTCCGGTCGGATCTGTTGTGGAAACACATCGACGAGTTACGTCCCGACAATTCTGCGAATGAATATTATTTGACCGATCTCGCGGCGATCTTCTCGCGCGCAGGCTACAGCGTGGGCCACATGGAGGTGCAGGATCCGGCGGAACTGCTGGGCATCAATACCCGCCTGGAATTGGCGGCCGTTGATCGCGTTCTGCGTGAGCGGAAAGTGCGCGAGCTGATGCTGGGTGGAGTGACTATAGAGAAGCCGGAGACCGTAACGGTAGATGCGGCGGTGACGGTCGGCCGCGACACTGTCATAGAACCATTCGCGCGCATTCTGGGGCGAACGACTATCGGCGAGGATTGCGTGATCGGCTCCTGCGCGATCGTTGCCGATTCGACGCTCGGCGATTCGGTACACATACACCCGTTCACCAGCGTCGCCGATTGCCGCATCGAGAATGGGGCGCATGCGGGTCCGTTTGCGCGTTTGCGGATGGGAGCGCAGTTGGAGCCGGACGTCCGCGTCGGCAATTTTGTCGAACTGAAAAAGACCCGCATGGGGCGTGGCGCAAAGGCTCAACATCTCGCGTATCTCGGCGATTCCACGATCGGCGAGAAGGTGAACATCGGGGCAGGCACGATCACGTGCAACTACGACGGTCAGAGCAAACATCCGACCACGATCGGCGCCGGCGCTTTTATCGGCAGCAACTCGACGCTGGTGGCTCCCGTTGAGATCGGCGAGAACAGCTATGTCGGAGCGGGGTCGGTGATCACCAAGCCGGTACCCGCCGAAGCTCTCGCGCTCGGGCGCGGACGCCAGGTTGTGAAGGAAGGCTGGGTCAGACGGCGGAAGGAAGAGAAGAAGTAGTCAGCGTTTTCGAAGTTCGCTCTTCTGATCGCGTTCGCGCACGAGTATCGAAAGCGCCACGTCGCCTTCATCGGTTGCGGCGTAGCGCACGGTGACGCGGCTCTTAGCTTTCAGCTTGCCTTCAACCTTCGTCTGCTCCGTAATCTTGAATGTGCGTCTTTCGGCGGGTTTGCCGAGAATCGTACGCGACACCGTGACGTGGTCAGCCGCTATCTCCATCACGGTCCCGGAGAAGAACGCGTCGCTATCAGTCTTGGCTGGGTCATCCTGGGCGAACCCCGCACTGGGAAGTACGGCGCCGAGCAGCAAGCAGATCAACACTAGAGGCACTGATAACACGATAGTAGATGCGCATGAAGCAGCGCTAAAGTAACAGTTAAACTTTGTTCATTCCCCGCCATGGAAAACCAGCACCGGATGGTACACATTCGGAACGGTGGCCTGCCCGACCGCGATCAATTCCCCGTCCGCGGTAACAGCCTTGACGTACTGATTGAACAGGCGCGTGCGAAACGGCGACACTCGAAAATCCCTTCCTTGCCGGATCTGACCGGCGGTGAACGGATCCACCAATTCGTTTGGAAACGCGGGCAGCAATTCGGACGCAGGGATCATGGCTTCCTCGATGCGGCCGGCCCCGGCAAGCTCCTCCAATTCGGGGAGCGTGTGAGCCGCGCCGATCGTGAACTCGCCGGATGCGGTGCGGCGCAGCGAATCCAGGTATCCCCCGCAGCCGAGCGCGTTACCGAGGTCGTGCGCGATGCTGCGAAGATACGTTCCCGCCGAGCACAACATGCGCACCGTCGCGGTGTCGCCAGTGAAAGCGAGCAGCTCCAGGCTGGAAACGGTGACCTCGACGGGCTTCAACTCGACTTCCTGATTCTTGCGAGCCAGCCGGTACGCAGGCACGCCGCCTATCTTTTTGGCGGAGACGGGAGGCGGCCTCTGCTGAAACGTGCCGGTGAAGTTGCCGAGAGCCTGCTCCAATTGCGGCAGATCGATATCCGGCACGACGGCCTCGGACGTAGGTTGGCCTTCGCGATCGTAGGTGTTTGTGGAATGGCCGAACCGGATGGTGCCTTCGTAAGTTTTGCGATCGCGCCCGTAGAATTGCGCGAGACGAGTGGCGCGGCCAATCACGAGCGGAAGAACGCCCGTGGCCATCGGGTCGAGCGTGCCGAGGTGGCCGATCCGCCTGGTTTGCGCAAGGCGGCGCATGCGGGCAACCACGTCGTGCGATGTCCACCCCGCCGGCTTGTCGACGATCAAAGCTCCATCCACGGTCTCAGGTTAACAGGCACCGGCATAGAGGATCCGTCCGTACTTGTTGGCCGGGTAGGCGATTCCTCCGATGATGTCTTCCGTCTCTTGGAAGCGCTCTCTGGAATGGCGATGACATCGAGTCGACGCCCCTCCGTTTCCATCCTAAGCAAAGCCGCCGGTTGCATCCGGGAAGCGCGGGGCGGTTAGCTGCGATCCTGAGTCAGTGCGTCTGCGCGACTCTGTGCGCCTGGAAATCGGGCCGATGCTGGCGCTGGCCTATCCGCTCGTCGTGGCGGAGTTGGGCTGGGTGGCCATGGGCGTGGTCGATATCGGAATGGTGGGCCGTTTGCCGGATGGCGCCGTAGCCATCGGCGGGGTCGGGCTGGCGAGCATCGCGTTCGCAATCACGACGGCGTGCTTCGGCGCGATGATGATGGGCCTCGATACGCTGGTATCGCAATCCTTCGGCGCAGGAAAAATCGACGATTGTAATCGCTCGCTGTGGACCGCGCTGCTTCTGGCGCTGGGGCTGACTCCAGTGCTGATGCTGGTGAACGCGGGCGTGGCGGCGAGCCTGCCGATCATGAAAGTTCATCCCGCAGTCGCCTCCGTTGCCGGACCCTACCTTCGGATATTGAACTGGAGCAGCCCGGCGCTGATGTTGTACTTCGTGCCCCGCCGTTATCTGCAGGCGATCTCCATCACGAAGCCGATCATGTATATGCTCGTAACGGCGAATTTAATCAACCTTGCCGCCAATTGGATCTTCATCTACGGCCATTGGGGCGCGCCGGCGATGGGAACGGATGGGTCGGCGTGGTCGAGTGTCGGAGCGCGCGCATATCTCGCCCTGATGACGGTCGGCTTCGTTTTGTTCTACAACCGGGCGAGGTCGCTTGGCCTGTTTCGTAACGGCGTTGCGTGGGACGCCGGGCGGGCACGGCGTCTGCTGCAACTCGGATTGCCGGTGGCCACCCATATCGGATTGGAGATCGGAGTATTCGCGGCGGCAACGGCCCTGATCGCGCGACTCGACCCGGTGTCGCTCGCCGCGCATGAGGTTGCGCTGAATCTGGCAAGCGTGACGTTCATGGTGCCGCTCGGCATCAGCTCGGCCGCCGCAGTTCGCGTGGGCCAGGCGCTCGGACGGGGAGATTCGGCGGGAGCAGCGCGGGCTGGTTGGACCGCCATTGGCTTAGGTGCGGCATTCATGAGCTGCGCCGCCATCACGTTCCTCACACTGCCTCGCGCCATCGCCGGCCTGTACACTACGGAGCGCGAGGTCATCGAAGCGAGCGTAGTCATCCTGTCGATTGCGGCCGTGTTTCAGCTCTTCGACGGGGTTCAGGTGGTGGCTTCCGGCGCGCTGCGGGGCGCGGGCGATACACGCACCCCGATGTTCGCCAACCTCGTTTTCTATTGGTTCATCGGACTGCCTATCGGCTGCTGGTTGTGCTTCCGGGCGCACCGCGGCGCGGCGGGATTGTGGGTGGGACTGTGTCTTGCCCTGGTGCTTGTCGGTTCAGTACTGCTCAATGCCTGGCGGGTTAAGGTGCACGACTTCCCGGCCACGCACGAAATAAAATCTGAACGCCCGCAGCACTCGCCCGGTCTTAGCATGTGAACGTGGCGCGATGATGACAGGACTCCCGAGACAGATCGCGTTCGAGGAGTGGGCTTTGGAAGACCGCAGCGATGCCGCTTTCGAGCAGAGCTTCGCGGCCCTAGTCACGCGGCAATCGCGGTTCGTTTTTCGGGTCGCCTATTCTGTTCTACGCAACACGCACGATGCCGAGGACGCCGTTCAGGAAACGTTCCTGAAACTGTATCGGGGACGAAAGTGGATTGATGTCGAAAACGAACGTGCCTTTCTGGCGCGCGTGGCATGGCGCATCGCGGTGGACCGGCGGCCGCGGAGGAACCCGGCCGAGCCCGTGCTCGACCTGCAGTCCGGCGAAGCGGATCCGGAACATGCCGCTATCGCTGCGAATCGCATCGAGGCAGTGCACGGCCTGATCGATGCGCTGCCGGATGAGCTTCGGCTGCCACTCGCATTGTCGACAGTCGACGAAATGAAGTCACACGAAATTGCAGCAGTGATGGGGATTCCCGAGGGAACCGTGCGCTCGCGCCTGAGCCGCGCGCGCCAGGTGTTGAGACAGAAACTGATCGCATTAGATGCGGGTTCCTATGGGCGATGAGCAGGAATTGGACCGGCTGATCGAGGGCGCGTTGACACAGTACACCGCAGCCGCGCCGCTCGATGGGTTGGAGCAGCGCGTTCTCGGGCGCGTGTCTGGCTCCCGGCAGTCACGATGGCGCGGATGGCACATCGCTCTCGCTAGTGCTGCAGCGTTGGCGGCCGCGATCATCCTGGTAATCCATGCTGACGAGCGTGCTCAAACAGGCCCGCCCAGGGTCGCGGGTGTCATTCAACCGCGCGCCGCAATCACGGAAACAAGCGCGCGCATGAGGCCAGTTCGCGCCGCCCGCACCCGGCCGCGTCGCCTTATCGAACGTCCCCGCCTGCCGCAATTGCCTTCACCCGCGGCGTTGACGGCCGAAGAACGAAGCTTGCTGGCGTTCATCACCGTGCACCCCGATCAGGCTGGGGGCCTGGCGGACGCACTGCGCGATAGCGCGGCCGAACTCAGCTTTCCCGCATTAGATATCGAGCCCTTGCCCAGCGACGGCTCCGAACGATAGAAGGAGACAGACAGCATGACGAATCATTTCCGGGTTGGAACCCGCATCCTAGCACCGTTGCTTGTAATGGGCGCGTGCTTTGCGCAAAGTCCCGACGCTTACAAATATTACAAGCTGGACTTTCTGGTGAAAGAGGTGGACGCCGGCAAGGTTCTGAACAGCCGCGCATATTCGATGATTGTTGCGGCCGACAAAACTGCTCCCCGGTCGTCGCTCCGATCGGGCAGCAAGATTCCGGTTCCGTCATCAAAGGATCCAGCGCAATTCAATTACGTCGAGGTCGGCGTGAATATCGATATCAGGCAGGTACAGGAAATCGGCAACAATTTGTCGCTCTCCATCGTCGTCGAGATCTCCGGCAGCACACCGGAACCCGGCAGTACACCTCCCGTGATCCGCCAGAACAGATGGGACTCCAGCGTAGAGGTCCCCCTGCGTAAGGCGACGATATTGTTTTCCTCCGACGACCCGGCTTCCAAGCGCCAGATCCAACTGGAGCTCACCGCAAACCCCTTGAAATAGCGCCCTAACTGCCACGTGGAGCGTGCCGTCCAATCAGGCATGCTCCGCGATTTCCGCTACGCCCTCCGCACGCTATCCAAGAGTCCGCGCTTCACCTGGATGGCCGTCCTCGTCCTTGCCCTGGGCTTGGGTGCAAACTCCGCCGTGCTTACGGTCGTGTTCCCGGTACTGCTGCGCCCGCTTCCCTACACCGATCCCGCGCGCATCGCCGTGATCCTCGCCGCCAGCGAAAAAGGCGGCAGCGATCAGCCCGTCACTCCCGGAGATTTTCGCGAGACTTTCCTCCATTGACCGCAACATATCCGTACCGCAAGTGCTCAGCATGGAGCAGGTTATTCGCGACGTTACGTGGCAGCCGCGCGCTTCGATGATGTTGATCTCGTGCTTCGCCGCGATTGCGCTACTGCTCGCGATTGTTAAAATTTACGCCATCATTTCGTTCATCGTCGCCGGCCGGACTCGCGAGATCGGCGTTCGCATGGCGCTGGGGGCCCACGGCGCCGACGTTTTCGGGATGGTGATGCGGCAATCCGTGCCCATCGGGGGCGGGCTCTTGGCGGGCGTTCTGGCCGCATACGCGCTCGCTCGTGTGCTGTCCGGCATGCTGTTTGGCGTGCACGCCGGCGATCCCGTGATCTTTTCCGCGGTCGGGATTGGAGTCGCCGCGACAGCGTTAATAGCGGCGCTGATTCCGCCCGCCGCGCCGCCACGCTGGATCCGCTTGCGGCTTTGCGCGACGTCTAAAACGCATTCGCTCGCCCCGCGAATTAATTCCGATAACATTCGGTTTGCATTTATCTGAATTGTCGGGTATTCTGACACCGATAGATGGAGGTTTACTTCTGTGAACACTTTCTGGTTGGTATCGGCGGCCTCAGTGGCCATCCTGCTCGGCTCGTGGACTCTGCTGCTGCTCAGAAGGCACGGGGCCTCGGACCAGGCGGAAGTGGACCCGGACTGGGTTGAAAACTTTTCCGTGAGAAAGTACGGGCCAATGGCTCGCCTTCTCCGCGACGACGACGTAGTGTTTCTGAAGAGCCAGCCGGGCTATCATCCCTCGCTCTGCAAGACTCTTCGCCGGGAGCGGCGCCGGGTGTTCCGGTCGTATTTGAACGCTTTATGCCGCGATTTCGATCGTCTTTACAGATCCGCGAAGCATTCCATTCTCTATAGCGATTCCGACGCGTCGGCCTTACTCAACGTTCTACTGCGCCAGCGCCTGTTGTTCTATTTCGCAATCGGAGTGGTCGAGTTGCGGTTAACCATGCACGCACTGGGTTTGGGTACGGTGGATGTACAGGGACTGGTGAGCGCGGTCGAGCAGATGGGCGAAGCCGTGCGCATGCTGCGGCCCGTCCCGCCAGCATACTAAGCCCGCCCTCACAGTTTCTTCAGCAGAGCTTTGGCTTCGGAGAGGCGGTCAAACTGCCTCTCCGCTTCCTTGAACTCCTGGGTATGCACGCACCGTCTCTTTCCGCGGTGTTCCACAGGGTGCCTCAGGTGCAGCATCTCGTGATACATGACATATTCCACCGCTAACCGGGGAACTTCCGGCCGGTCGAGCGCGCGGTTGATCACGATCGCGTGATGCGACGGATCGTAATGGCCGAGCGTCGCGCGAGACACCCGCAGGCTCCAGCCGAGGCTCGGGGCCGCCATCAGGCCTAAAAAGTAGCGGAAATTCAATTCCTGAAAAATAGTGTCGAGATCGTAGACCTCGCCTTTGGGCGGCAGGATCAGCTTGCGCCCGCGCTGGCGCTGGAGTTCGGCGAGATTGCCGCGAATGTCGCGCCGGTTCAGATAACGCCGGTAGCGCTCCGAATACTCCGCCGAAACCGATTTACGAAACAGCTTGGCAATCAGGATAAACGCCAGCGCTTCGAACACCGGAGCGGGAGCGTTCTGAAGCAGGTCGGTAATGCGCAATTCCAGTCCGTTCTCTTTAATCCGGATAAATGAATTCGCATTTGCAAATTCGCAGTAGCGGATTTCAATAGGCGGTAGCGGCGTGCGCGGCCGGAGCTGCTTGAACACGCGAGCGCATATTTCAACTTGCGTTTCGAAAAATAACGCCGTCTCCAGCCCCGTTCCGGACACCTGACCCGATCTTATCAGAGGCCTCAACTTTCATCGCTCCGGGTAGTCCTGTATTCTGATCTCTTTGGAGGATTTTTGCCGACACCGAAGATTACCGCGCTGGGGTGTTATACGCCGCCCAGGGTACTGACCAATCAGGACCTCGAAAGCATAGTGCAAACCACCGATCAGTGGATTCTGGAACGAACCGGGATCCGCGAGCGGCACATCGCGGACCCGGGTATAGCCACCTCCGACCTGGCGTACGAGGCGGCTAAAATTGCTCTCGAGCAAAACGGAACCAATCCGAGCGACGTGGACGCCATTATCGTGTGCACCGTAACTCCCGACATGATGTTTCCGGCAACCGCTTGTCTGGTGCAGAATCGGCTGGGCGCGAAGGGCGCGTGGGGCTTCGATCTGGTGGCCGCCTGTTCCGGATTCGTGTACGGCCTGACCACCGCGGCACACTTCGTCCAAGCCGGCTCGCACAAGAAGGTTCTGGTGATCGGCGCCGACACGATGTCGCGCATCATCGACTATACCGACCGCGCAACCTGCGTCCTGTTTGGCGACGGAGCGGGCGCGATGCTCGTCGAGCCGGGCGAGGATGGCGAGGGATTCATCGGCTTTTTGAACGAGATCGATGGCTCAGGCGGCGATTATCTCAAAATGCCCGCCGGCGGCAGCCGCATGCCCGCCAGCGTGGAGACGGTACAAAATCGTCTGCATTACGTGAAACAGGACGGCCAGCAGGTGTTCAAATACGCCGTTCGCAAGATGTACGAGATCTGCCGCGATCTTCTCGCCGCGCACGGCATGACCGCCGACGACGTCAAGATCATGATTCCGCACCAGGCGAACCGGCGCATCATTACCGCCGCTGCGGAACGGCTAGGCTTGCCGTGCGATCGAATCCTCATCAACATCGACCGGTATGGGAACACGACATCCGGAACGATCCCCCTCGCGACGCGCGATGCGATCGAGCAAGGCAAACTCCAGAAAGGCGATATCGTGTTGTTCGCGGCCGTTGGAGCCGGTTTCACTGCCGGCGCCAACCTGTGGCGTTGGGCCTGCTAATCTGAAGCAAAGCCGGAGGGTTTCATGAACGGTCCATTACAAAGCCTGGAGCAGTGGGACGATTTTGTGTCGGCGCGTTACGATCCCGGCAAGAAGCAGGAACAGTTTCGCGATTACGAGCACACGACACCGGGCGTGCGCGAATTCTACCGCCTGAATCACACGCTGCAGACCCGCGACTTCGTGCTGGAAAAGAAGCGCCAGTACGGCTCGTTGAACCGCCGCAAAATGGGCGTCTGGGAAGCTCTCGAATATCTCAATACTCTGGTGGACGACAGCGATCCCGATACGGATCTCAGTCAGATCGAGCACAATCTGCAGACGGCCGAGGCGATTCGCCGCGATGGTCATCCGGACTGGTTCGTTCTCACCGGCTTGGTCCACGATCTGGGCAAGGTGCTGTGCCTGTATGGCGAACCGCAATGGGCCGTGGTGGGCGATACGTTCCCGGTCGGCTGCGCCTATTCGGACAAAATCGTTTTCAGCGATTACTTTCGCGACAACCCGGATTCCCAGCGGCCCGAGTACCAAACCCGGCTCGGCGTTTACGAGGCCAACTGCGGCCTGGATCGCGTGGATCTGTCATGGGGCCACGACGAGTATCTGTACCACATCGCCAAGGATTATTTGCCCGAGCCGGCGTTGTATATGATCCGGTATCACTCGTGTTATCCCATTCACCGCGAGGGCGCCTACGATTACCTGATGAACGATCGCGATCACGAAATGTTCGGGTGGGTGAAGGCGTTCAATCCCTACGATTTATATTCCAAGGGCGCGACCAAGCCGGATCCGGTGGAACTGCGACCGTATTATGAACGGCTGATCGCTAAGTACTTCCCCTCGCATCTCGATTTCTAATCCCATGTGCCCAAGGGTGCTGGCCGGAGTTCTCGTCGCGCTATCCTTCGGTGTCCAAGCGCAACCAGCGGCGGTGATCGAGGTTGACGCGGCCGATGTCCGGCATACGATCCCACGCACGATTTACGGAACATTTCTCGAGCCAATCGGACACAGCACGTACGGCGGGCTTTGGGCGCAGATACTGGAGAACCCGAGCTTCGAAGGCAATCTATGGAGCGCGGGCCGAATTGCGCAGATGGTGGCGCAGCGCCGGGAGTTAGCTGAGTCATCGAACATGGGGCTGCCGCTGCCCTGGGAACCACTGCATCCGGGCCAGGGCTGGCGCTATGAACCGAGGTTCGGCGAAGCGGCGAACTCCGGCCGGTCGTTGATGATCATGGCTCTGCCGGGCAAGCAGACGGGCGTGCGTCAGCAGGTGTACCTGCCAGTGCACCGCGTTCTGAAGTACACCGGCAGTCTCTATGCCAGGCCACTGTCGGGTCATCGCGAACTCGAGATCTCGCTCCGCCGCCGCAACCGGCCCGACGACGTATTGGCCAAGCAGACGCTGCGCATGCGCGTCCCCGGCTGGTCGCGGCATGAGTTTGCCCTCGAGTTAACAAAAGCCGCTCTTGGCGAGTTAGAGCCCGCCGACTTTGTCATTGCCGCTTCCGATGAAACGCGCGTCTTGATTGACCAGGTATTTCTGTTTCCCGCCGATCAAGTGGACGGAATGAATCCGGAAATGATCGGCTTAGCCCGTGAACTGAGAACGCCAGTGGTGCGATTTGGTGGGAATTACACGTCCGGTTATCATTGGCGCGACGGAATTGGCCCGATGGACCGGCGTGTCACCATGCTCAACCAGAGTTGGGGCATGCCCGAATACAATCACTTCGGCACCGATGAATTTCTGCGCTTTTGTAAGTTGATCGGAACTCAACCGCAAATTGCACTCAATCTGGGCAGCGGAACGGCTGAGGAAGCGGCCGGTTGGGTACGTTACGTCGATAGCCGGTGGGGTAACCGGACGGGCGGGCTGTTATGGGAATTAGGCAATGAGTTATGGGGCAGTTTTCAGATCGGTCACCCGACGTTAGAGCGGGTGGCGGCCCGCACGCGTGAGTTCAGCGCGGCTGTGCGCGCCGTGGACCCTCGGGCACGCTTGATAGCGACAGGTCAGGATCCGGATCACTCCGAAAAGTGGAATGCCGCACAATTACAGCTTGCGCCCGTGTCTTTTCAATACCTCGCGACGCACTTCGTAGTGAGGACCAACGACATTCAAAAAGCGTCTCCGACGAAGGAATTCATTGCCGCGGCCGGGTTAGCGCTGCCGGTGGGATTGGAGCGGCAGTTACGCCTCATGCACAGCCAGATCGAAGCGAACCCGGCTACACGAGGCAAGATCCAGATCGCGTTTACCGAGTGGCTGTTCCACGGCGCCGCCGCTAGCTCCCCGCAATTCAGCAATCTGGGCGGAGCGCTATGCACCGCCGGGTTCTTGAATACTCTGATCCGGGTGTCGGACTTCACGCCTATCTCGGACATGACCGGGCTCATCGAATTTGGGGGAATCTGGCAAAAGCGAGGGCGCGTGTATGGCGTTCCTGCATATTGGGCGTTCCGCATGTACTCGCGCGCCGATGCTTCGAGAATGGTTGGTGTCAAAGTCACGAGCGAAGAGTACGATGTAGATGAGGGAGTCAAGCGGATTCCTACTATTCACGGCGTTGCCTACCTGGATGTTGTAGCCGCGCTCAATCAAGATGGCAGTAAATTGACTCTATTCTGTGTGAATCGCCACCTGACTCGCGAAATTCGCGCCGCGATACATTTGAAAGGCTTCTCAGCAGCCGGCGCGCGCGAGCAGCAGCTTACGGCATCGAGCTTGTACGCAACGAATGACGAGGAGCATCCGGGTGCAATCGTGCCGGTCGAATCACACAGCGAGTTACATGGTGCAAATTTCGATCACTCATTTCCGCCAATGAGTGTGTCGGTCATTGAATTACAGAGCCGCGCGCGTTAGCAAACGCTCTTCATCGGGGCCTAGTGAAGCTTCGCAAGGGTAAGCCGGTCCTCTTCGAATTGCTCCATCCCATAGTTGAGCGGCAGAACACCCCGAGCGGCTGCATAATCCATAAACGCCGCAAGTGGCGTCGCGCATAGTTCGGCGGTGCGGCCCAGCGACACGGCTCCCTCGCGGAATAATTCGAGCACGATGAACTTGGCGGCTTCCTGCGACACGCTAGCCATGCCCTAACTTAACCCGATCGGACCACTTGTCACTCGCCGCCCTGTGCACCGGCTCGCGCGTGTGTGCTAGCGTCGATACCATGCGCCGCGAGGGGCTCGTCCTCCCCCTACTGATTCTGGTTGCGATCAACATCCTTAATTTCTACGACCGGAATGTCTCCGGGGCGTTGGCCGAGCCGATGCGGAAGGAGTTCCACCTCAGCGACACCCAGATCGGCCTCTTGGGCAGCGTGTTCATCTGGCTGTATGCGATCGTCGGCGTCCCGCTCGGCAAAGTCGCCGACGTATGGAGCCGCAAAAAACTCCTGGCCTACGGCATCCTTATCTGGAGCGCGTTGACCGCCTACGCGGGATTCGCCACGAGTTACTCGGGGTTGGTCGTATCGCGGCTCGGTGTCGCTGTCGGCGAAGCGGTTGCCGCGCCCACCGCCACCAGTTGGCTGGGTGACCTCTTCCCTCCCTCAAAACGTTCCCGGGCGCTCGCGTTTTTTATGCTCGGCGTGCCCGTCGGCGGCGCCCTCAGCTACTTCTTCAGTGGACCCATCGCGCAAGCCTATGGATGGCGCACAGCGATGGTGATTGCTGCAGCACCGGCGATTCTACTCGTGCCAATGCTGTTCCTGCTGTACGAGCCCGAGCGCGGCGCCTCCGAAATGCGCCATGCTTCGAGCCAGCCGCAAACAAGAGCGTCTATGTGGACGGTCCTGCGGATACCCACGCTGTGGTGGATCATCGCCTCGGGCGTCTTCGTCAACTTCAACATGTACGCGATCGGCCAGTTCCTGCCCGCGTTCATGAGCCGCATCCACGGATTCACGCTGGCGCAATCGGGCGTATCCACCGGCGTGATTTACCTGGTCGGCGGCGTGGCTGGAGGCCTCTCGGCGGGTTACTGGGGCGACAAAGTCCTGCTGCGGCGCAAGGATGGCCGGCTGCTATCGGCCGCGATCATCATCGGACTCTCGGCCCCGTTCGCCTTTGCCGGCATTCTGCTGCCGAAAGGCTGGACGCTCGCCGCGATCGCGATGTTGACGGTGTCCTACGGCGCATTGAACTGCTACTACGGCCTGGTCTATTCGTCCATCCAGGACATCGTGCCTCCGTCGATGCGCGGCACGACGATGGCGTTGTACTTCATGCTGATGTATCTCTGCGGCGCATCGTTCGGCCCGTATCTGACAGGCCACATGAGCGATCGAATGGCCCGGCGCGCGGCCGATGCAGCGGGCTCGCCCGTCATCACCGAAGCAGCGAAGGCGGTCGGCCTGCAACAGGCCATGGTGATGATCCCGATCCTCGCCGTTTGTCTCGCGCTCGTGCTGTGGGCCGGCTCGCGCACCATCATCAAGGATATGCGCCGCCAGGAACAGGCGGCCGCCGCCGGCTAAAAATATTCGTGAGCCCCTGTCGATTCTAAAGAAGTCGCCCGTCGTCAAAGTGGAAGGAGAACATCGTGAAATACGTTTTAGCCATTTACAGTGATGAGAATTTGCAGGCGCGCAAGAGCGAGGCCGAACAGGCTGAGCTGATGCAGGCCTACTTCGCCTTTACCAAGGAGATCGAAGACGCAGGCGTGCTCGTGGCCGGAGAGGCCCTGCACCCGACCACCACGGCCACCACGGTGCGCCTGCGCAACGGCAAGACGATGACCACCGATGGTCCGTTCGCCGAAACCAAGGAGTGCCTCGGAGGGTTCTACATGCTCGAGTGCAAGGACCTGGATGAGGCGATTCGCTGGGCGGCAAAAATCCCGACCGCGCTGGACGGATCGATCGAAGTCCGGCCGGTCGTCGACTTCTCGCAAGCCGCAGGGGCGTGATCGCGCGCGAAGCGGCCGAGGCCGTCTACCGTGAAGAGTCGGGCCGGATCACAGCGGCATTGATCCGGCTTTCCGGCTCTTTTGATCTGGCCGAGGAAGCGCTGCAGGACGCCTTCGCCTCGGCGCTCGAGACATGGCCGGAACGAGGCATTCCCGATAATCCCGCCGCCTGGATCACCGCCGCCGCACACCGCAAGCTGCTCGACGCGGTCCGCCGCGATGCGACCCGGCGCAAACACAGCGCGGCCCTGGCCTGGACAACGCCCTCCATAGTGCCTCCGCCGGAGATCAACGACGACACCGAAATGGTCTACCCCGACGACCGTCTCCGCCTCATGTTCACGTGCTGTCATCCCGCGCTGAATCCCGAGGCGCGAGTCGCTCTCACCCTGCGAACCTTGGGCGGACTTACCACCGCCGAGATCGCGGCGGCGTTTCTGTCTTCCGAATCCACGCTCGCCCAACGCCTGGTCCGCGCAAAACGGAAGATACAGGCCGCCAACATCCCGTATCAGGTTCCGCCGCGTGAGCACATCGCCGAACGCCTGGCCGAAGTGCAAGCCGTGATTTATCTCATCTTCAACGAGGGCTACACGTCGACCTCGGGCGCTCGACTCGTGCGCGCTGATTTGTGCCGCGAAGCGATCCGGTTGGCGCGTCTGCTGTGCCAGTTGATGCCGCGCGAGCCTGAGAATTCGGGTCTGCTCGCACTGATGCTGCTGCACGATTCCCGGCGTGCTGCGCGCTTGAGTGCCGAAGGGCGACTGGTCACCATGGAGCATCAGGATCGCAAGCTTTGGGATCGCGATCAGATCGCCGAGGGTCTCGGCCTGGCTGAGCGCGCGCTGGACGCCGGAGCCGCGGGGCCGTACGTTTTGCAAGCTGTAACGGGTCACAACGGATGCCCCTTCCATTCTCAGATTGCTGCCCCTCAAGCATGAAGCATGCACTGCGCAGGAATTGGAGCGCCCTTCGGGCGGTCTTCGCGTTTGAATGCCCAAGGCCTCCGCTCCAGAGCTTCAC